>JANQRB010000061.1 GCA_028284775.1 Candidatus Kapaibacterium sp.
GAGTGGCCCGTCATACCCGCCAGCGTCACTGAAACACTCGCGAAAGATGTTGTCCCGGTAGCGACCCTGGGCAAGGATCAGGATGTCATCATTCATAGCTGCGCGCCGCCGCCGAACTGTAAAGCGCCGCCGCCCGTCAAATTCAGCATCCGCGACCTGGGTAGTTATCAATGGCTCGGCGATGGCCGCTTTATCCGCCCGCAGGCGCTCTACGAGACGGTCCTGTGGGAACCCGAGAATGTTCCGCAGCCCTATTGCATCAAGCCGCAGGAACTGCGCAATAAGTATCTCGCCGCCGAGCTGGCGGGCGATAAAGAGATCGAGGCCAGGGCCAAACTGCCGGTACACGCGGGCGTCATGATCGAGATTCCCGATTCCCTACTCGGCGCGCCGGATTCCGTGGACACGGCGCGGGCGCGTATCGTGCGGGGTGATCACAGCGGCATCGCCGGCGAAACGGTGGAATTTGCCGTGACACTCGTCGAGGGTTTTGCGGAAGACTATGGGTTTAACGGCGGCGGCGACACGCTCATCAGTAAAACGACCAATGGCGATGGTTACGCGGAGGCGCCCTTTAACTTCGGCAAGGGTTTTGCGCGCTTTAGGTTTACGGCAAGCTGGAAACGCGGCTCAAATATTTGCAAGGTAGAGCAATTCGAGGGTTTATCACCGCTCTACCTGCAATTCCTGCGCTTCAGCACCGGTCCGCCGACCTTTGCCTGGGAAGCTGCCAAAAAGCTCTGGCAGGGCGGCGGTTCCGTCAGCGACGCGGTGGCCTCCTTTCCTTCCTCGATCGAGGAGGGCAGCGACAGCGCCTATGCGGGCGCTATCCACGGCGTCGCCGGCTATTACGACGAACGCCGCGACTTTGTCAACGATGTCGAAATCAGCTTCAGCACTTCAGGTGACGGCCTGCGCCTGGATCCCGAACGTGACACGACGGAACTCTTCGGCATGGCCCGCTGCGAAGTGCTCGGCGCTGAGGAAGATGAAGATATTCAGCTTGTCGCGCAGTGCGAAAAGCGCTATGAGCCGGTCTGCTTCCCCCCCGAGGACAGTGCGAGCTACAATACATCCAAACTTGACCGCTTCCGGATCGGCGCCAAAGAGCAGCTCTTTACGATCGTCCTGGACGAGCCCATTTCGCGCGGTGAAGTCGTCAACGGCGGCGGCAAGCTCGCCAACAAAGACGGCCAGCTGGTGGGGCTTCTCAGCGACCTGAGCTTCAACATCAGCGACGTCGAGCTGGAAGAGGCAGGCGACGACGATTATGTCGCCACCGCCGGGGCGGTCTCCTGGCAGGCGCCCTCCGGCCTGACGACCTCGATCTTCGGCTTCGAAGTGACACTCGACTCTGTCGTCATTCGCGCCGCAATGGGGGCGGGGATCGGCGGTAAGCTGGGGCATGCCTCGCTGCCGAATCCGGTTTCATTCTACGCTGAAATGGACACGACAGGCGATTTTCTGGGTACGGTCGCCGATCTGCCGGAATTGTCAATGGCGGGATTTACCCTGCGGGAAGGCAGCAGCTTCTCAGTGGATATGCACCTCATGCGCAGCCTGCCGGGCTTCCGCGAAGATTTTCAGGGCGTCGTGATACACAGCGCAGCCCTTGAACTGCCGCCCGTTTTCAACACTGCCGCAAGCGGGCAGCCGAGTACCTTGAGCGTCAGCGACTTTGCGATCGGCTCTTCCGGTCTCAGCGGTACCATTGCGCTCAGCGGCACACTCCTGGAGCTGGGCTATGCCGGCTATCACTTCGAGGTCGACAGCCTCAGCCTCAGCTTTGCGGACGACGAGCTGAGCGGCGGGGCCTTTGGCGGCGCGATCGGCCTGCCGGCGCCTTTTGAAGGAACGCTGCGCATCCTCGTCAGTAAAGCGGGCAATGAGTGGGCCGCCAGGGTCAGCACGGACGATCCGATTTCTATTCCGCGCCTCAAGACGGCCTTTATGCTGCGTTCGGGCACCGGCATCAGCTGGGACGAGCAGTCGGAGGTCGGCACCCTGACGATCAACGCCGTGATCGCTTCCGAGAACTACGGCGAAATGAGCATCGATGGCTTTCGGATAAACTCGCTTGGCGAAGTCGAAGCCGAGAATATCGATATCAACAAATCGATCAGCTTCGGCAGCGGCTTCGACCTGCACGTCGAATCGCTTTCCTTCGCGCTGACGGAAGAAGAGTATGCCCTTCGGATGAAAGGCGGATTCGCGATGCCCCTGATCGGCATCGACGAAGTCAGCGGCACGGCGGCGGTCGAACCCGGACCGACACTCAGCGTGACCTTGGAAAAGGCCGAATTCTCCTTCGAAAGCGGGCCGGTCGAGTTTCAGGGCGGCTTTGAATTCACGGGCGAAATGTTCCGCGGCGAGTTTGACATCGGGATCAAAAATCTGGCCAACAAACCCGGCGGCATCAGTGGACTCTTTATCGTCGGCAGCCAGCCGATCGACAGCCTGCGCAACTTTACCTACTGGTATGTCGAGATGACGCTGGGCGTCTCGATTCCGCTGGGGCAAACCGGCCTGTCGCTGCTGGAGCTGGGCGGAGGCGTCGGCTACAATTTCGATCCGCCGATCGGAACGCAGCCCGGCTCGCCGCGCAACACGGACGCCTTTTCCTTTAAGGCCGTCATCGGCGTCGGTAACACGCCGGGCGGCGAAGTCTTTGCGGGACGCCTGACAATGGCGCTGGTGCCCGGGATGTTTTCGATCAACGGCAAATTGTGGCTCCTGCAGCAGGAAGAAAACATGTTCGGCGAAGGTCAGCTTAACATTCGCTGGGATCCCGTCGCCCAGGTGGACGGCTTCGTACAGATGTTCGTCGGAATTCCCGATGCCGAAGGCAAAATTGTCCGTTTTCGCTCCAAGGTCAATTTCCTCTATTCAGCCGCGGATTTTTACATCAAAAGTGAAGAGATTGCCGGTGCTGTCCTGGATGCACTCAAGGCCGAAGGCGATATCGACATCAGCAGCCGGCACGTAAAACTTCGGGGCAAACTGTATTATGATTTCAACAGCACTTTCGGCTTCGGCGTCGTCGACATAATCGTGTCGCTGGGCGCCAGCGTGGAGGGCAGCTTCGAGTATCTGACGGCCAGCAGCAGCCTCAATGCCTCGGCCAGTTTCAACGGCTATTGGGACGTCGATATCGATACGCCGCTGGGCAGCGCGAACCTGATTGACGGCTCAATTTATCTGGCCGCCAATCTCTCGGCCTCGCCCAGTTATCTCAAGCTGAGCGGCAGCGCCCGTGTTTCGTGGAGCGTTTGGATCTACAGCGACTCGGCCGAGCTGGATGTCGGTTTCGAGACCAGTTTGTAACTGGCACGGACCTCGGCAAGGCAGTAAACGGAAATCCTGAATATCCCCGGCTGCAGCTTGTGGCGCCATGGCCCAAGCCGGGAAACAATATCGAATCTCAAGCGCGCGGTGCATCATATTGCGAACTTATATGAAACGTATTACTCACCGGTATCAACTTCTTAAGGCTATCATCATTCGCCGCTGCCGCATGCTGCCGGTCATCCTTGTCCTGGCCATGCTTTTCGCGCCCGGCAGTAGCGGGAGGGCGCAGACGCCCCCCGACATCATCGTCTTTCAGAGGGCCGAAGCTAACTATCTGCGCTGGAAGGGTTTACGCTCGGTCGAGACCGAAGGCTTTCATCTCTACCGTCGCGCCGACGGCAGCGGCCCCTGGGAGCTCCTGACCGCAACGCCGCTGCAACGTCTCCGACGTCTGGATGAAATCCGTTCGCTGCTGCAGTTACGCAGTGAGCTGCTGCTGACTCTGTACGGTGCCGTCAATCCGCTGCGTGACATCGATGATTCGGTTTGGCGTACATTATTCAGCAATAGCGATGCGGTGAGCTTCCTGCAGGTCGTCAGCCTGATCAACTGGGACTTCGGTTTTGTGCATGCCGAAATCTACATCGACTCGGCGCTTGCGGCCGGCAGCCGCTGGCAGTACCGGGTGACGGCGCTGGAAGAGGGCGGCGAAGTAGAGGTAGGCACGAGCGACATCCTCATTTCGGGAACGGTGCAGGAAATTCCACCCGTCGATGTTGTAGAAGTCTTCGGCGGTAATGAATCCGTCCGCCTGCGCTGGGAGCGGCATCTGGAAGCGATGAAACGCGGCGACGTTGTGACCTACAACGTCTATCGTTCGGCGAGTGCGGACGGTCCCTTCGAGCGGGTTAACACGAGCGGCATCCTGCCGGTGAACGTCAGCTCGGGCGATCGCACAACGGACGCCGCCCGGCAGGAGTTCCAGGACAAATTCCTCACGAACGGCAGCCCTTATTTTTACCTGCTGCGTTCCGTCAATGCCTTCGGCTTTGAAAGTGCGCCAAGCCCGCTTATGGAAGTTACTCCGCGCGACGACCGCGCGGTGCTGCCGCCGCGAAATATACGCGTCGAGCGCTTTGGCGTCGGAGCCATCCTGCGCTGGGAGCCGCGCCTGCGATCGCAGCCGAAAGGATACGAGATATACAAAAGTCAGGCTCGCGACTCAGTCTTCGAGCGTGTCTTTCCCTTATCGGATGTGCTGTTGGCGCCGCAGAATGAGTGGATCGACATCGACATTGCCGAGGGGCGCGAGTACTTTTACTTCCTGCGAACGGTCGGCGAAGCGGATCAGCGCAGCAATCCTTCCGACACAATTTCATTCTTCGTGCCCGATATGACGCCACCGGCCAGGCCGCGCGGTGTTCGCGCCGTCGCCGATACCGGAACGATCAGAATTATGTGGCAACCCGCACCGGAGCCGGACCTGCTGGGCTATATGGTGGAACGCGCCAGCGACGACGACTTTTTTACGCGTTTTCTGCTGACTTCCCGTCCGATCACCGATACTCTCTACATCGACAGCCTGCCGCCGCAATCACAGACGACTTACGGCTATGTAGTCTGCGCTATAGACAGAAGCTATAACCGATCGGAGCAATCGGAAATGGTTAAGGCGCGTATGCCCGACATCGTAGCGCCCCAGGCGCCTTTCGTGGTGGGCCTCGAGGCGCAGGGCCCCAGAGTGCGTTTGAGCTGGACAGCAGTGCCTGCCGATGATCTGGCCCAGTATCGGGTTTTTCGCTCTCGCGGCGACACAAGCAATTTTGTAGCGGCGGGGGGGACTCCCGATACCAGTTTTGGCGAAACCGCGCCTGACTCCGGCTTCTTTTATTATGCGGTTCAGGCGCGTGACCGATCCGGCAACGCTTCGCCGCGCAGCCGTCCCTATTCGATCAGCGTCAGCCTTGACGATATCCCCGCGCCCCCTGCCGGCGGTGGGGTAGAACGAGGCGAAGGCGGATTGCGCATCACCTGGGAAGCATCGCCTTCCGCCAACACTGCCGGTTACGTTCTGGCACGCCGCAGCGTCGCCGACGGCAAGCTTGTTACCGTCGCGCAGCCGGAGGCCGGGCAGCGCGAATTCACCGATCGACAGGCCCAGGCGAACGAAGAATATGTCTACATTATTAAAGCGCGCGATAAGCGCTGGCGACAGAGCGACGCACTGGAGATACCTTACAAGCCGGAGTAAAAAGACTGTCGGGCTCCTGTTAAACAAAGGGTTGACAGGCGTTTATGAAAATGTTTAAAAATCAATTCCAAACCCGCAATCGCCCTGATAATTTCACCCAAGTTGAAACAAAACAAACGGATTCTCCCCCCAGAGGCCAACAGGGAGAATCCGTTGCGCGACGGCAGGTCGCAATGCACGCCGCTTAAACGGCTGCTCAAAGATGAAAGAGCAACCGGTAGCAGCCGCCGAAGGGCTGCAAAGGGGGAATGCCTTCCCGGCTCCTCACAAACACAGGGCTTAACGCGTGACTGTGATCAGCTGCGATTCCGTACGACTGCCCGCCGTGACGCTGAGGGCATAACTGCCGGAAGCCCAGCCCTCAGTGTCGATAACGATGTTTCGCTCAGAAGCAAGGGACCCTTGCCAGATCAGACTGCCAAGTACAGTCCGAACAGTGATCGCGCACTCACCCTGGATGGCCGGATCGACGAACAATTGAAACGATTCACCGGCGCTGATGGGATTGGGAAACAGCTTGAAGAGCGCGTTCGCTGAAGGCCTTAACAAATGCGCCGCCTCGCCGGTCGATCCCTCACTGCCTTGTTTACATTGATAGTTCGTTTCCTGGCAAGCCAGTTGAACATAGGTCAAAGGCGTTGCATCGGCAGTCGCTTCTGAAAGTTCGGCAGCCGGGAACTTCACGAGCGCTGTTTCAAGCTCGCTCTCGTGTGCCAGGTTGAACATACTCACCGAGCCGTCACAGACATTTACCTGCCGGTTGACATCCGTATGTACCGCCAGGATATCACCGTTAACACCGCGATTGCTCGTCTGCCCGACAGCGAGAAAACCGCCATTGGACGATTCAAATGCATCCTGAACCACAAAATTACGCTGATCGTAGTATCGCATCTGGCTCGTTCCAAAGGCGTTGTCGACTGTAAACAAACCGCCGCCGTTGATCGCACTGTTGTAGGTAACCAGAAATTCGCCGCTGGCAATCTGCTCGATCGCCGTCGGGTATTCATCGTCCTGAATCACGCCCGCTCCTATTTCACGCTGCCACTGAGTGACACCGGCCTGCGAGAGCGCAACCAGCAGGATATTATCGGCCGACGACGGATTGTCGCTGAAATCCACCAGTCGAAATTCGTTATCGATGCTTTGACAGATTGCCGGACGCAGATTATCGTATTTCGCAATGTCGGTCGTAATGAGATATGTATTCGAGCTGCTGATACCGCCGGTATTGTCGAGCAGCAAAGCAAGCGTATGCACGTTGTCTTCGTCGCGTTCCAGGCGGCCCGCGACGGCATAGCCGCAGTCGGAAGTCTCGATGATGTCAAATCCGCGCTGCATGTTGATTTCCTGCGCATAATCATAGCTGTAGGCCCACTGCAAGGCGGCGCTGCTGCTGAGCTTGACCACCTGCAGGTATTCTTCGCCGAGGCCGGGGTTAAACAGAATGTTGTTGTAGTAACCGGTAACGACATAGCCGCCGTCGACGGTTTGTTTAACCGCCATCGCAACTTCGCTGGCGTTGCTGCTGCCGAACACGCGCACCCAGTCAATGCTGCCATTGGCGAAGCACTTCAGCATGACCATCTGCACATTGGGGTTGAAGAAGTCGAAGTTCGCAAATCCGCATACGACATAGCCGCCGTCGACCGTGCGATTGATGCCGTAAAAACCGCCGGCGAAGGAGTTAAGTCCCTGCCATTGAAATTGATACTGGTTGTGGGAGACCACCGTGCCGGCGGCATCGAGGCGTGTAATAGTGGCCTGGTTGTTGCTGATACCGGCCAGCACGAAATCACCGCCGTCGATCTGATCGGCCGCGTAGGCGTCATCCACATTGCAATGGCCGATCGAGCGGTCGAAGATACTACCGGCCTGTTGCGCGGGGTCGGCGCTGTAACATTCCACGGCGGTGACGGTGGCTGCGCAGCTTTGTTGGGCCGGGCCGTCGGTATGATGGGCGAGGGTGCTGAGATCGGGCTGGCAGTCGACCGCCGTGACTGTAACTCGTTTAAAATCACGCGCAGGATTTAACTCATGGCAGCCGCTGAGACCAACGTTATCGGTACGAATCAAGTACATCTCTTTCGTTCCCGATCCCGTGAAGGCATTAGCATGACCAGCGATTGCAAAACCGCCGTCGGTGACCGCAATCGCCTCGCCCGCTTCTGCATTGGAACCTGAGACTGTGCCATAGACCCGAGCGGCAGACAGTGTTGCATGGTTCACCGACAAACGCAGGAAAAAGGCATCATTGCTTGATGCCGCCGCCGTTACTTTTCCTGTCACGACAAAATCAAGAGTGCCATCCTGCTTAAGATCGTAGGCCTCGTCGACAATGTAGTTATTGAAGTCGACGACTGCTGCGCTGATTACTCCTCCCGTCTGGGGGTGTACATCCAAAACAAACACATCCCTGTTGGAGAAGGAAAATACGTCTGTGTACCCCGCCAACATGAAGCTCCGTATTCCACCGCCGTTGGTAAATATCGGTTCCAGAGTAAAAGCGGCATCATCTTGTCGAGAGGGGCTGATGAATCCGCCATAAGTTTTGGCGAAGCTCAATCCACCAAAGGCGAGAGTTCCGATCAATAAAACGTCCTTGCCGCCCGCGCCGTAGCTGGTCGTGTAGCCGGCAATCAGGAACTCACCGTTAAGCCCCTCTTCGATTTCATATCCCCGGTCGTCGCCGCTGCCGCCGTAGCTGGTAAACCAGCTCATCGTGCCAGTAGCGTTGATGCGCAGGAAAAAGACGTCGTTGCCGCCCGCGCCGACCGACGAAGTATAACCCGTAACGACATAGTCGCCGGAAGATGTTTGTTTGACATCCTGGGCGAAATCAAAGCCGCTGTTGCCCTGGCTGCTCTGCATGGTACGGCTCCACTCCACGTTGCCAAGCGCGTCCGTTCGAACGATCCAGATTTCGAGAAAAGCCCCCGGCACCGCCGGATCCCAGGTATCGCCGGCAATAATATAGCCGCCGTCGCTGCACTGCCAGATAGCCCGTCCGTTGTTTTGATTCGCGTCGCCAATGGTACGCGACCATTCTTCATTGCCCAGGGCATCGACTTTCACGAGATAGACATCAAAATTTCCGGCGCCGAAGCTGTTGGTTTTGCCGACGAGCGCATAGCCGCCATCGCTGGTGTGGCACATTCCATACGATTCGTCAACCGCACTGCCGCCGTAAGTTTTCTGGAACTGCACCGGCTGCGCTACCAAGGCCAAACAGCCGACTACATAGAATAGCAATCCGGAAACAATTGTCCTGCCGGATTCTATTATGCGAATACTCATCTGTTTAATTCCTTTCAATGTTAATGATTTGCATCTGAACCTGCCAGTAAGCAGGCTTTGCTTTTGGGCCGGCCGAACTTCAGTTACGACCGGTCCTCAGGTAGAGTAGTTTGCGATTCGGTCTCAAAACTGCCTAGTGATCACAGGCAGGCAGTTGTTGTGGGCTACCGTGCGGATCCACACGGAATCGTGATCAAATACCGACCGCCGTCCTGATCAAAGAGGCGGATTCTCGTGGCTATCAATATTAATTGCAGACGTCCGGCTGCCGGCAAGTAGAGGCCGGACGGCCTTACTTAACTGTTGCAATATCCGCAGTGAGGCAGAATAAGGAATTCAGTCAATCGAATTCACGGACATTGCAGGGGCCGTTGTGCAGAGCAGTGCCAAGATAGGGATGAATTCGGCGAAAGCGATTACGACAAAATTACGACGGTTGACAGTGTCGGGCTTCGGCTGCGCTCAGCCCGCGGATTGTCGAGTGGGGAGTTGCATGCCAAAGCGTAATGGATCAGGCTCAAATGCTTTAACAAGTGGGCTTCGGCTCCGCTCAGCCCGCCAATTGTCGAGTGGGGAGTTGAGATTTGAATGCCAAGACTTAATGGATCAGGCTCAAATGCTCCAACTAGTGGGCTTCGGCTGCGCTCAGCCCGCCAATTGTCGAGTGGGGAGTTGAGATTTGAATGCCAAGGCTTAATGGATCAGGCTCAAATGCTTTAACAAGTGGGCTGAGCGAAGCCGAAGACCACAACCACCGTAACTCCCGACCCGTGGGCTGAGCGAAGCCGAAGACCACAATCACCGTAACTCCCGACCCGTGGACTGAGCGGAGCCGAAGACCACAATCACCGTAACTCCCGACCCGTGGGCTGAGCGAAGCCGAAGACCACAATCACCGAATCTCCCGACCCGTGGGCTGAGCGAAGCCGAAGACCACAACTGAAAGAATACCATGTGCGGGCACGAATGTCTGTAACCAGAACATGAGCCGGGTGTTTCGAACTGGTCGCGGCTGCTAAGATACTCCATACCCTCCTTTTGCAGTCACGCCGATACGCGCCACAGCAGATACCCAGCTTCGTATCTGGCGGTTATCTGTTTGTCGACTTTGCACAAGCAACACCTAATTGCGGGAATGATCTATGAAAACACTCCTACTACCTGCTCTTTGCTATTTTCTCTGCGCTACTGCCTTCAAGCTTCCGGCTTACGCTTCCGAGTCGGCGACTTATGGAGTCAGTGCCGGACCTTCTACTCCGCAGCCTTTTGGATTTGATCAGGATTGGCCGACGGATAAACCCGCCATATCAACCGGTTATTATCTGGTGGACAGCGAATCGAAAGCGGCGACGACGCTCGGACCGAATCCGGCAACTCTGTTTGTCGATACCACCGTGGATCGTTCTTCCTGGCATCGGATCGTCTCCGGTCCGCGGCAATTTCCCCTCACTCACTGGGACAGCTTCAGCGAAGGCCACAAGTACTTTCGCAATCCGGGCGACATCGATGATTCCACCGACAACGCATTTGCCGGTCCGATCCGGATCGGCTTTCCCTTCTATTTCAACGGCGTGCGCTATGACAGCTTTTATGTCTCCAGCAATATGTTGATCGCCCTCAGCAATCGCCGCTACTTTTACGAAAACGGCACGGGTATACGCCGTATCGGCGGCGACAATGGCGATGCCTGGGATCGGCAGAGCGACGACACGCGCGAGCGTCAGGACCCATTCAATGAAAAAGGTCTGCGGGACCCGGTTGCCGACGATTGGGGCTATCGTATGGTCGCCTGCGGCGGTGACCCTTCGAAACCGCTGCTGGGAATCCGCAATCCCGCCAATGGCGCACTGGACGAATTCAGCAATGACGCGCCGATCATCGCGCCCGCCTGGGACGACTGGCAGCTATCGCAGTATAACGATGAGCTCAAGCAAAAAGAGGATCGCGGGCAGGTCTGGTATCGCCGCCATGCCGACAATAGCAAATTGACGATTTACTTCCTGCACATCCAGCCGATCGGCAGCAAGACCAACCCGCTCAACACCGACGAAAAGTTAGCCTTCAGAGCCAACAACCGGGTCGGCGTCGATCAACTCTCCTATGAGCTTGCGGCCCAGGTGACTCTGGATGCCGCCGATAGCTCGCTTAGCTTCCTTTATAAAGTCGTTCGGCCCGCGCTGATGGTTGTCAACAACCGTCCCGTCGCGACCGGCAGTTTTGTGGAGCACAATGCCACAATCGGCGTCCGCGGACAGGCTCGCTATCGCGACAAGGAAGGCGAAGTACGATCTTATACTCAATCCACGGAGTATCTTCGAAACGGCCTGCGATTTGTTAACCGGCGCGGCGCGGCCAATACAAGCTTGCTTCATTCCGATTTTGCGATTCGCTTTAAACAGTACAAGAATCTACTGCGCGTGGCGGATATTGATTTCATGGTCAAGGACCCCGCCAGCAATGAGTACACTGTCAGGATCGATGAGCCTGATAACTACGAGCTGCTCGCGGGCAATCCGCTCCTGGGTGCCATCAGGCCGGTCGTGCTTTACCAGAATCTCAGCAATGATATTCAGGGTGCTGTCGGCATAAACTACCAGGCGCAGGACATTAACTTTCGCGCGCGATTTCAGATCATCAATGAGATTCATGAAAGTGGAACCGTTTACAACAAAGATGTCTGCATCGACAGTTTTGCGCTGGCCAATTCCTCTGTCTCCGGTGTACGCCTCGTTGACATCGATCGGAACAGCGTAGCCTTCAAGGGCAAGGGCATTCCGCCTTATGCCTTTGTTGAAGTCAGTTTTCCGGCCTACGAGACCTCGGTCTTTCTCGAAAAAATGATTGGCAGGCTGACGGCCGCCGCTTTCGCGGAAACCGTCTCCTGCGATAAAGCCGAAAATTATGGCGATCAGTGGCCGTATGACGACACGCTTGCCTGCCGATTTTTTGGCCTTAAAGTTTTGAAGTCCTTCAGCGACTTCGTTTCGGACTTTAGTTATTCGCGGCGCGAAGGGTTGTTGCCCTCGGTCAATAAATGGGTGTCTCGGGGCGCAGAAGTAGTCGACGGCATCGCAAATACCTACAATCCGCCGCCGCCGCATGACGAAGTCAGCCCGGAAGGGGAAGGATCGATTACGCTGCGAGCACCGGTTTTGCGCCTCGACCGCGTCGATGAAGAGGGCAGGGAGGGCGAAGCAAATGGCGACGAGCTTCGATCTTTTCCGATCGATCTGCGCGGTACGGAATCGGCGGTTCTTTCCTTTTCGTATCAGCGCGCCGGACGTCCGCCCTCCGGCGACTGGCCGCGCGGCTGGTCGGATCAATCGCTCTATGGTCCCGAGCCGCGCGTCATTCGCGATGCCAACCCGCTGGTCACAATGCAGAATCCCGATCTGTTGGAAGTGCATTTCAAGAATCCAAGCCCGGACCGATTTAAGAACATCGTCAACGTCCCGGATGACGGCTGGAGCGCACACCCGCTGCTTAACGATCCGGACAAATTTATTACTGACAATCCGGCCTGGACCGTCTTCGGCGGCGGCGGCTATCGGAGGGCTTTCGCGCACAACAATCCCGATTCGGCAATCACACGCGACGAGGGCCTTGTCTCCGACATTTTCGATGACGGCAAGGACTGGGAGTTTAACAAAGTATTTCTCCCGATCCCGAACTATCTGCTCGATGCAGCCAACGACGGCGCAGGCAGCTTCCGCTTTAAGTTCGCAGTTAAGGCTCGTGCAAACGGCAGCAGCAATTTGCCAATAGATGACTTCGATCCGTTTTACATCGACAACGTTCAGATACTGAAGCCGACCGAAACGCCGGATCTCGAAGTGGAGCTGGTGCGCGCCGTCTGGCCCTATTCTATGGTTCCGGCCAGTCAGGCGCAAAAGATTCCACTCGAAGTGAAACTTGCCAATAACAGCAATATCCCTTCACGCGCTTTTGCGGTGCGTCTGCAGATTCGCGATCATGGACGAGATCTCGGTTCATACCTGCTCTATGAGCGAACTATGACCCTTCCGTTCATTCGCGCCCTGACAGAAACACGCGTCGCATTTCCAACCTGGAATGCCCGTCAGACGAGGCCGGGTCGCTATACGCTTGCCGCCTTTTTGCGCATTCCCGGCGGCGATCCGGTGGAAGTCAACGACCTTAGCGAAGGTGATTTCACCCTCAATTTCGGCAATGCCATGGCCTACGACCCGCCGACCTTGCGTGGACGCAACGATGTACCCAATTTCGCCGGCCATACAGGCAAGGGTCTGAACTTAACGGGCTTCAATAGCGGTGAGGCCGGGGGCGACATACCGTACGGTCCTGATGGCGGTAATGCCACAGGCGAGTTGGCCATGAAGTTTTCCCTGAGCGTTAGCGACACGCTCTATGGCTATCAGGCCTATTTTGGCGACCTATCCCGTGAGACAATTGGGATTGCCTTTGCGCTCTACCGTGAGAATAGCGGTCGCCCCGATCCGCTTGTGCCGGGCTCGCGCATTATTAAACAACGCGGCGTCTTCGACATCGACGCGAACGGTAAGCGGGCGACGCCAGGCGACGATCCGAAATTTAATGAGTATGCTGTATATTTGCTGCCGGACTCGTTGATTCTCGCGCCCGGCACCTACTGGATGTCGGTCGCTCAGCTTGGCAGCGAAGGGATCGAACTCGGCGCTTCGAGCGCGCGCATGGGGATGGTAACCACCAATTACAGCGATAAGCCGCGGCTGGGTGTCAACGGCACGAGTCTTGTCATCGATAAACAGTTGCGCGAACGCAACGGCGGCGGACAATTAGTTAACAGCAGCCTCTTCGCGTATAAAGATCTGTTCGCGACACCATCCTGGCATCAGTTTACGCCAAATATCGGTAACCCGGCCTACGCCCACCTGAATCACGCCGGCCGCATCGGCAGCCACGACAGCTATTCGCGCGGCAGCTGGATTCCGCTGATACGTCCTCACTTCGGCGAACGCAGCTACAGCGATCCGCCGCGATATCTGCCTGTCGAGCTGTCGCGTTTCGACGGCGCAGCCCTGCCGCCGCTCGGCATCGAGCTTTACTGGGGTACGGTTTCGGAAACGAATAACGCCGGCTTCCATGTGGAACGTAGAACGGTCGACGGCGACGAGGAATTCCGCTCCCTCGGCTTCGTGCAAGGCGCCGGCACTTCCACGTCGCCCCTTGCTTACGACTTTCTGGATCAGGATGTTAAGCACGGAAAAAGTTATGAGTATCGCCTGCGCCAAGTCGACTACGACGGTACGCTCGATTACTCGCGCTCAATTACGCTTCGCTATGAATTTGCGGATGAACTGTTCATAAGCAATTCGCCGAATCCCTTCCAGACCTCGACCGACATTGTCTTTAACCTGCCCTTTAAGGCGCATGTCAAATTGACGATTGTCGACATAATGGGGCGGCCCCTGCGCTCGCTTTTTGATGGCGAAATGCTGCCTGCCGCCGAACAACGCATTGCCTGGAATGGCCGGGATGCCCAAGGGCGACAGCTCGCCGCAGGCACCTATTTTTGTCGCCTGCAGGTGGGGGAGAGGACAATTGTTCGCTCTTTGAATCTGCTGAACTAAGATCAGGTTTTTGACGCCGTCGATCAGGACTGGCCCAGCGATAAACCCGCCGTGTCGACCGGTTACCGTGTCGAGGATAGCGAAAGTGAGGTCGGCAAGCAATGGCATCCCGATCCGACGCGATGATCGGGGCAGGCGGCCTGCAGCCGGTAGTTATGTGTGCCTTCTTCAGGCGGGGGAGCAGACTACCATCAGCATTTTGAATTTGTTACAGTAAAGTGTACTCTCTTGGCAAGTCGGCCCAGGATTTTCAACATAAATGCAATTCCGCATTTCGTACGTGAAGGACGGTGCTATGAAACGATTGCTTCTTTTTCTGATCTTAGTTGTGTTGTACACATGTAAGATGCTCGCAGGCGGCAAAGGCGCCGGCGATCAGGTTCAAAGACTGAGTGCCGGCCCGTCCTACCCGCAGCCCTTTGCCGTCGATCAGGACTGGTCGAGGGATAAACCCGCCATTTCGACCGGTTACTATGTCGTGGATAGCGACAGCGAAGTCGGCGCGCAGTGGAGGCCTGATCCGAAAGCCCTCTTTGTCGATACTACCGAAGAGCCTGATTCCTGGCAGCGCATCGTCTCCGGTCCGCGGCAGTTTCCCCTCAGTCACTGGGACAGCTTCGCGGAAGGGCATATGTACTTCCGCAATCCCGGCGACAGCAATGACTCGACCGACAATGCCTTTGCCGGGCCGATCCGCATCGGCTTTCCCTTTTATTTTAACGGCGTCCGCTACGACAGCTTCTATGTGTCCACAAACATGCTGATTGCGCTCAGCAACCGCCGCTATTTCTATGAGAACGGCAACGGCAAGCGTCGTCTTGCGGGCGATAAAGCCGAAGCCTGGGACCCGCAGAGCGACGACACGCGCGAACGGCTGGATCCCTTCAATGAAAAAGGTCTGCGCGATCCCGTTGCCGATGATTGGGGTTATCGTTTCGTGGCCTGCGGCGGCGATCCCGACAACCCGCTGCTGGGCATTCGCAATCCACGCAATACGGCGCTGGAGGATTTCAGCAACAATGCGCCGATCATCGCGCCCGCCTGGGATGACTGGCAGCTCTCGCAGTACAACGAACAGGAGAAGAAGAAGGAGGATCACGGTCAGGTCTGGTACCGCCGCTATGCCGACAACACTAAGCTGACGATATACTTCCTGCGCATTCAACCGATCGGCAGCAAGGACAATCCGCTCAATCCTGCCGAAAGCCTGCTATTCAAAGAAAACAATCGTGTCGGCGAGGACATTCTGTCCTATCAAATGCATGCCCAGGTGACCTTGAACGCCGCCGACAGCAGTGTATCCTTCCTGTACAGTTTGTTCCGTCCGGCCCTGCTTAGCGTGAACAATCGCCCTGTCACGCCGGGCGCATTCGTTAAGCAGAACGCCACGATCGGCCTCCGCGGTCAGGCGCGCTATCGTGACAAAGAAAACAAGGAACAGCGATACACCCAGTACACGGAATACCTGCGCGACGGTCAGGTCTTCGTCGGCTCCACGGGCAGGGAAGCGGCAGCGCCCCACAATGATCTCGCCCTACAGTTTAAACAGTATAAAAACACGCTGCGCCTGGTGGATGTTCATTATCTGGTTCGCGATCCCGAGAACGCAGAATTTACGATCGAGGTCAAGGACATCGACAATTTCGAATACTGGGTCCTTCACAGGCTGCTCGGCGCGATCAAGCCGGTAGCCCTGTTCCAGAATCTCAGTAATGACATTCAGGGTATAGGCGGTGTTAACTACCGACAGCAGGATTTAGGCTTTCAGGCACAGTTTCGGATTGAAAACAAATTTGTAGATGTCAATAAGGTCACTTACGGGCGCAAAGTCTGCGTGGACAGCTTTGCGCTTGCCCATCCCAACAGTTCCGGAGTGCGACTGGTCGATATCGATCGCAATCCACTGCCCTTCGACGGCAACGGAGTCCCGCCTTACGGCTTTGTGGAAGTCGAATTTCCGAGCTACGAAAGAGCGACTCCCACACCGGAACAATTCGGGCGACTGACCGCCACATGCTCTGTCTCGCCGACATCTTGCCGTGACGAGGAAGCTCCAGAAGACGACTGGCCATTTGACGATAGTCTTAACTTCCGACTGTATGGCGTCGGATTGTTACAATCCTTTGAGGATTTTGGAACGGACTTCAGTTCTTCAGCACGCGAAGGAATGCTGCCATCGCTTAACAAATGGGTCTCATTGGGGGCCTCGGTTGTCGACGGCGATGATAACACCTACAATCCGCCGCCACCGCGCGGTGCGACAAAAGCAGTTAACGATGAAAATGTCATTCTGAATTCACCCGTTATCCGTCTCGATCGCCGTGACGAGCAGGGGCGGGATCTGACGCCCGGCGGCGACGAGCTTCGCTCCTTTCCCATCGATCTTCGCGGCGTGGAATCGGCGGTCCTTTCCTTTTCCTATCAACGCGCCGGCAGACCCCTAAGCGGCGACCGGCCGCGCGGATGGTCCGACGAAGTGCTCCAGGGGCCCGAGCCGCGGGTGCTGAGGAATGGCGATCCACTGACGAGCATGCAGAATCCCGATCAATTGGAGGTCCATTTTAAGAACCCCAGCCCGGACAACTACAGCAATATCGTGAATGTGGCCGATGAAGGTTGGACTAAACACCCGCGACTGGACAAGCCGGGCGAATTCTTCAACGATAACCCGGCATGGACAATTTTCGGCGGGGGCGGCCACCGGCGCGGCTTCAGCCGTGAAAATCCCGACTCGGCTCTCGCGCGCTCAGAGGGGCTTACAGCCGATCTCTTCGATGACGGCAAAGACTGGGAATTCAGCAAGGTCTATGTTCCGATTCCGGCCTATCTGCTTGAAGGACCCGTCGAAGCCGCGCGTACCTTCCGCTTTAAACTCTCACTTAGGGCGCTGAATAATCATCAGAAGTCGGCGCCGGTGGATGACGATGATCCTTTCTTCATCGATAACATCCAGCTTTTGAAGCCGACCGAAACGCCGGATCTGGAAATCGAGCTGGTGCGCGGCATATGGCCATATACGATGGCGCCGGCCAGTCAGGCGCAGAAGATCCCGCTGGAAGTTAAACTATCGAACAACAGCATTATTCCTTCGCGCGCTTTCGCCGTTCAGATTCTCATTCGCGAAGAGGGGGAGAAAGATGAGTCACTTCTGTTGTACTGCCGGGCGCAGACCCTGCCCTTCCTGCGTGCCATGACCGAGACGCGTGTGCCCTTTCCAACTTGGAACGGCCGCGAAACCAGGCCGGGGCGTTATGTCCTCTCGGCGCGCATGAATATTCCCGGCGGCGATCCCCAACCCTTGAATGACTCGTCGTTCGGCCATTTTGATCTGATCTTCGGCAATGCCTTCGCCTACGACCCGCCGACGGCGCAGGGACTCAACAATGTGCCCGGCTTTGCAGGGTTTGCGGGCAAGGGCCTGAACCTGACGGGCTTCAGCAGCGGCGAATCCGGCGGCAACATACCCTACGGTCCGGATGGCGGCAATGCGTCGGGGCAGATCGCAATGAAATTCACGACGACCGTCCGCGATACGCTGCGCGGCTATCAGGCCTATTTCGGCGGACTCTCGTCGGAGCGTATCGAAATCTCCTTTGCGCTCTACCAGGATATTGACAATCGTCCGGGTTCGCTGGTAGGCGGCTCGCGCATCTTCAAGCAGCGCGGCATCTATGATTTCGACGCACAGGGCAAGCCGTGGATTCCCGGCGCCGATCCGAAATTTGATGAATACGCGATATATTCCCTGCCGAACAATGTCATTCTCGATCCCGGAACATACTGGATGTCCGTGATCCAGTTAGGCAGCCAGGGCATCGAACTTGGCGCCTCAGGCACACGCATGGGCCTGGTGACGACCAATTACAGCGATTCGCCAACGCTCGGCAGCAGCGGGTCAAGTATTCTGATAGACAAACAATTGCGCGAGTTCAACCGGGAAGGCGAGAGGGTTAACAGCAGTGTATTCGCCTATGAGGACGCTTTTGCCGGACGCCGCTGGCATAGTTTTACGCCTACGGTCGGCAACCCGGCTTATGCTCACCTCAATCATGCGGGCAGGGTCGGCGCTTACAACAGCTATTCGCGCGGCTCCTGGATTCCGCTGATTCGCCCGCATTTCGGTCACCGCACCTACAGCGATCCTCCCGTGTACGCCGGAGGCTACGGTTGCGAAGCTCCGGGTGTCGAACTCGCCCGTTTCACCGGCGCCGCCCTGCCGCCCCTCGGCATCGAGCTCTATTGGGGCACGGCGTCGGAAACGAACAACGCCGGCTTCTATGTCGAACGGCGCCGCGCCGACAGTCAAGATGAGTTTCTTGAGCTGGGCTTTGTCAAGGGAGCCGGCACGTCAACGGTACCTCTGTCCTACGACTTTCTGGACGAGGAAGTAGAACGCGGCGCGCTATACGAGTACCGTCTGCGCCAGGTCGACTATGACGGTAGCCTGGAATATTCGCGGGCCATAACGCTGCGCTACGACTTTGCCGACGAGCTGCGCCTCAGTAATTCGCCCAACCCCTTCCGCAGCTCTACAGACTTCATTTTCACTGTACCGGCCAAAGTAAAGGTAAAGCTGATGATCGTCGATCTTATGGGTCGTCCGGTGCGCACACTCTACGACGCACAGATGCTGCCGGCCGACGAGCAGCGGATCGGTTGGGACGGACGAAACAACGCGGGTCAGGTGGTCGCTCCGGGCATCTATATCGGACGATTACTGCTTGGGGAGCAGACCATCTCGACAAGGGTAAACTATGTGAAATAACGACCTGCTCGCGAAGATTGTCTGAAGAGACAGAATCGGCACGCGCCCGGCAAAGGCAATGACTCACCCGCATTGCTTCTGCCGGGCGCTTTGATTTCGTCACCGGCCACGCTTGAATGCGCTGTTCATCGTACCCGGTGCGGCGGTCGACTCTTAAGCGACTGTTTCGGAAAGAGTTGTCAATGGCGCTGCTCTGCGCTCCCGCGCAGCGACCACAGGGCTACCTGCCTGCATAAATGTGAGCTAGACATACAGACCAATGCGGGATTCCCGGACGGAGAGGAGATTATGTACGGCCCGGCATCTTCATGTCCATACTCGACGATCCCCGGCTATTGAAAGTAACAAGCTCTTTGCCTGGAATGTAGTGAAACGGTCGGAGGGAGCGTGCTGCTCGGATCACCAGCCTTCCTGTTGGGCTTAATCGGCGCAGCAGGACAGGACAGAGCGCTAAACCGTGTTTGCTGCCGCAATCAGCGTTCAACTAGAATATTCCTTAGATCAATTTCGAGGAATTTTGCTCCCGCTGAATCTATAGTACTACAAACGTGCATTCTGATAGCAGCAGATCTATGCTGTATGTCCGGGTTGCCAGAACGAACCAGGAGAGCTGGTCGGCGCTGGCGGATACAATCATCGCACTTTCGGACAGTGCACATTTGTTATAGTGTCAATGGCAGTCGTATGATTTTTTCCTGAATTCTCTCTTTTCAATGCTCCTCTCGAATTGCGGCGCAACAGCGGCGAAGCGAGTAGAGGTGATCGCCGTGAACGATCTGATTGCGGATATGCAAACCGACAGCCGCTAATCAGGTACATTATAGCGATTTCACCCTGACCGCTCAATTCGGCTTTCTGTCAGTGACGCTGGCGGACTCGGCTCCCTGCGTCTTTGATGAACATTTACCGATGCGTATTCCCAGCCCGGAATACGCATGGATAGTTAATGCCTGGAAAATCACCAACAATACGTATACACTTACAACATACCGCATATTTCGATCACAAAATATTTTCAAGACTTCATCAGACAACATGGAGTCAACGGCTTTTACCTTGTTAACATTCTCCTCTTCCGACCGCAGTTCGGGATTCACCTCACGATCTGCACGGCGGTGCGGAGTCGTCTTTTTAGCAAAGTCAAATAGCTACAACATCATGATTTACATGAAATTACAGGAACACCCCTCTTTTCAGTCCAAGGCAATTTCGGCATCAAGAACAGCAAGTCCGCGCAATTCCGCGCATATCGAATTAAATGAAAAAAAAATTTCAACATGACTGTAACCCGGATCAGCAAGCTGTGTTATGTCGCCGAGTTTGGCTACTACACACACACATATTAACTACTGATCTATTGTTAGCGGACGGACACAACAGTTCGCCGCGAGTCCTTAACTAAACGCACCTTGCTAGCTCAAGGTAGATTTCTTCGCATCATATTGTGGAACTAGTGGAGTATTTTATGTGTCGTGCAATGTTTACGCTCTTTGCTTTTGTGCTTGCAAGCAGCGTTGTCTTTGCCGGTGGAAAAAATGGCGGTGATGAAATTCAACGCAAGAGTTTCGGGCCCTCGTATCCGCAGCCTTTCGGCGGAAACGAAGACTGGCCGCGCGAATCGCCCGCTATATCGACCGGCTACTATATAGTTGACAGCGAAGACGCTGTCGGCAAGCCCTGGATACCCGACCCCTCGGAGCTGTTTGTTGATACGACCCAGGAACGCGGCACCTGGAACCGGATCGTATCGGGTCCGAACCAGTTTCCGCCGGAATACTGGCAGACTTTTAAAGAAGGTCACATGTATTTCCGCAATCCCGGTGATTTCGATGACTCGACCGACAATGCATTCGCTGGTCCGATCCGCATCGGATTTCCCTTCTATTTCAACGGCGTGCGCTACGACAGCTTCTATGTGTCGACGAACATGCTGATTGCGCTCAGCAACCGCCGCTATTTTTATGACAATGCGACCAATCAGCGCACCGTACCAGACGGCCAGCCGGTGGCCTGGGATAACAACAGCGACGATATGCGCGCGCGGACGGACGAAAGCGATGCCGCCAACGGTCTGGCGGATCCCGTTCCCGACGATTGGGGATATCAATTTGTGGCATGCGGCGGCGACCCTGACGACCCGCGTGGCGGCATTCGTGAGTTTTTCAACAACTTCGGCTTGCCGGAGTTTGATAGTGATGCGCCGATCATCGCTCCGGCCTGGGACGATTGGCACCTGTCGCAGTTCAACGAACAGCTTAATCTGAAAGAAGATTATGGTCAGGTGTGGTACAAACGTGATGTCAGCAATAGCAAGCTGACGGTCTACTTCGTTCGCATCCAGCCGATCGGCATTAAGACCAACCCGCTTGGCGGAATTATCAACTTCAGGGAAAATAACCGAATCGGCGTCGACCGTATGTCCTATGAGTTAAATGCGCAGGTAACGCTCAACCGCGCCGACAGTACGGTCTCGTTCTTGTACAAGCTGTTTCAGCCGCCGCTCATCGTGCCGGTCAACCGTCCCGTTGCCCCTGGCCAGGTCGTTCGTTTTAACTCGACGATCGGCGTACGCGGTCAGGCGCGCTATGTCGGCGATGATTTTGTCGAACGCCGTTACACGCAGTACACCGAGTATCTGCGCAACCGCAATGTATTCGTCGCCGGTCCTCCGGGATCGGAAAACCTGACCCCGGCGAACGATGTTGCCATCAAATTCAAGCAGTACAAAAATGTTCTGCGCGTCGTCGACATAAAATACCTGGTACGCGATCCGGCTGACGTCAAATTCACCGTTGAGGTCGAAGAACCGGACAACTACGAACTCCTTGTCGGCGATCGGCTGCTTGGCGCGCTGCAACCGATAGCGGTCTTCCAGAATCTGACAAACGATATTCAGGGTCCGCAGGGCGTGAATTTTCAGCGCCAGGACCTGAGTTTCCGCACCCGTTTTAAGATCCAGAACGACATCCTGGATGATACGGTGGTCTACAACCGCCAGGTTTGTGTTGACAGCTTCGCGCTGGCGAACCCCAACAGCTCAGGTGTTCGACTGGTTAACGCCGAGGGCGAGACATTGGACTTCGATGGCAACGGCGTACCGCCCTACGGCTTCGTAGAAGTTAAATTTCCGGCCTATGAAACAAATCAGTTTCTGCCGAATCAGATCGGTCGTCTGACTTCGCTCGTGATTGCCGAGCCCTTCCGCTGTCGCGGTCGCGGCGGCTACGGCGATGAATGGCCCTTTGACGATACCTCGCGCATCCGTTTGTTCGGTATCAAGATCCTGAACAACTTCAGCGATCATGTCGGCGACTTCAGCTTCTCGCGCCGCGAAGGTACGCTGCCGTCGGTTAACAAGTGGGTGTCGATTGGCGCCGAAGCCGTTGACGGCGACGCCAATACCTACAACCCGCCGCCGCCGCGCGGTGAGTTCACCTCGTCGAACAACCAGTTCGTGACGCTGAATTCGCCCGTGATTCGAATGGACCGGGTTGACATCGACGGCACGGATTTTGCGCCGGATGGCGATGAAATGCGCTCCTTCCCGGTTGACCTGCGCGGTAAACAGTCGGCGATCCTGTCCTTCTCGTATCAGCGCGCCGGCCGGCCGCAATCCGGCGACTGGCCTCGCGGCTGGTCCGATCAGACACTCATCGGTCCGGAGCCGCGCGTTATTCAAGACGGTAATCCCAACCGGGCTGTATTGGAACCGGATCGCCTGGAAGTGCATTTCAAAAATGCAAGCCCAGACAATTACGAGAATATTACCAACGTTGAAGATCGCGGCTGGAGCATGCATCCGCGTCTCGATGATCCAGGCAAGTTCTTTACGGACAACCCGGCCTGGACGGTCTTCGGCGGCGGCGGGTATAACCGCGGCTTCAGTCCTGACAACCTTGATTCGGCATTGTCCAAGGACGACGGCTTAACTGTCGACATCTTTGACGATGGTCTGGATTGGGAATTCAACAAAGTATTTGTTCCGATTCCGAATTATCTGCTGGATGCTCCGAACGAAGGCGCTCGCACATTCCGCTTTAAGTTAAATGTAAGAGCGGCCATTAACAGCGGCCCGCCGAATCCGCAAGATGACTTCGACCCGATGTATGTCGACAACATCCGAATTCTCTTCCCGACGGAAACACCCGACCTGGAAGTCGCGCTCGTTGAAGCCGTCTGGCCCTACACCCTGACGCCCGCCTCGCAGGCGCAGAAGATCCCCGTGGAAGTGAAGCTGGCCAACAACAGTATCATTCCCTCACGCGCC
>JANQRB010000079.1 GCA_028284775.1 Candidatus Kapaibacterium sp.
CGAGGCAACAGACGAAGTACAAACAAAGACTGTTGTATTATTGTTCCGCCTTTTTGCACGTTCTAATATACTCAGGCGCAATGTCAAGTTTGCTACATATAAACCACATATCGCCGCGATGGCCCGCGCGGCGCGGAAGCGGCGACTGCTTTAGGAGGCTAACACAAAGACCACACGCCGATTCAGCGCTTCTTCCAACAATGTCTGCTTACGCTCGGCGCCCCAGATTTCAATATCCGGCGGTAGGGTGTGCTTCTTGGGCGTCAGTGTCAGCACGATCTTGCGCGCCTTGACCGTTACCGCAATTCCCGTGACATTCTGCATGTGCCGGCGGTCGAGACCCTCCGCGATCCGCAGAATGCCGGCCAGGATTTTGACATTCGGCCGTTGTTCGACGGGCAGCTTCTGAAAGGTTTGATGTTTGGGCTTTGGGTGGCTCTTGCGGTGATAACGGGCGATATTGGCGACAATTTCCGTTTCATCATTCGTAAAGCCGAGCAGGCTGGCATTGCGAATGATGTAGTAGGAATGGTGGTGGTGCTGGTTCGACGCGATGTGATAACCGACGTCATGCAGATAGGCGGCGGCTTCCAGCAGCTCCCGTTCCACTTCGCTCAGCCTGTGGAGCGACTGCAGCTCATCAAACAGGCGCAGCGCCAGTTTCCGTACATGATTGGCATGGCGAAAGTCTACGCGACAGTGTTCGCCGAGCTGCCGCACCGATTCATAGCGCAAGCGATTCAGGTGGTGATACTTGGCGATATCGCGCTGCTTCTGTATCGTATCGAGCAGGATACCTTCGCGCAAGGCATAGTCCGAAAACATCATCGACTTAATGCCCATTTCACGGATGAACTGCTCTAATATCAGGGCACCGCCCAGGATAATATCCGCGCGTTTGGGATCCATGCCGGGAATGGCGGCCCGCTTCTTGTATGATTGTTTAGCCACCAGGCTGTCGACGCATTCCAGCACTTCGTTGCGTGTGAGCTTGAAACCATTCAGACTGGCGGGAAGAGCGCCGGCCTTGCGAACCGCAATCATCGAAGCAATGGTCTCGATGGTGCCCGAGCTGCCGATGACAGTGTCGAAGCCATTTTTTCGCAGGGCGCGGAATGTCGGCGCCAACTCGCCGCGGATATGCTCCCGGCAGCGTTTGAGATCGCCCTTACTGAATCGCTCCCTGATAAAAAAGCGCCGGCTGAGACGGATGGCGCCCAGCT
Organism: Candidatus Kapaibacterium sp.; assembly: GCA_028284775.1. Lineage (GTDB taxonomy): Bacteria > Bacteroidota > Ignavibacteria > Kapaibacteriales > UBA7675 > JANQRB01. The sequence goes on from JANQRB010000079.1 coordinate 1,224, forward strand.
TGTGGCTGTACATCTTTTGCATCTCGCCGCGGCAGCCGATCGCGGTTTCGGTGCTGCCGCCGCCGATATCGACCACAAGTGCGCAGCTATCGTACACGGGCAGGGCCTGCAGGACGCCCAGGTAGATCAGACGCGCCTCTTCCCTACCCGAGATCACTTCTACCCGAATGCCGGTTTCGTTGTAGACCGAGTCGAGAAACAATTCGCGGTTGTGGGCTTCACGCAGAGCGCTGGTGCCGACGGCGCGAATGCGGGCGTTAAGATTTTCCGCCATCAGCGTAAAGCGCTTCAATGCCAGCACGCCGCGCTCCGCCGCCGCCGGCGTCAGATATTTCATATCACTGCTGGTTTCACCCAGCCGTACGCTTTCCCGGTCATGACTGTGAATCTGAATAATGCCGCGGGAATTGACCGAAGCAATGACAATGTGAAGAGAATTGGTGCCGACGTCGATGGCAGCGTAAAGAGGTCTGGTAATCATAGTGGCAAGAGCTGCGCGCTGAGAAACTCCTTTCGTTGAAGACGATCAACGAATTTACGCAGCAAAGGCCAATATTCCAGTCCGACCGCGATTATTTTTCCTTCCGTCGAATTGCCGTATATTAGCGCACCACGCAACTCTGCTAGGCATCTAACTTCCCAAAGCAAAACAGAACATTTGTATGCGCATTCTTTTGTGGGCCTGTGTTATTCTTTTCCTGGGCGGCGCCAATCTGGCTGCACAGCGGCTGGTGGAACGGGGCCTGATAATAACGCCTCTGCTGGGAGCGGACAGCGGCAGCGGACTACAGCTTTTTCCGACGCTGACGGCTTGGGGCGGCTTCGCCGGCTATCTTGCAGCCAATAACGAGGACCATGCCTGGCAGCAAAAGCTGGGCCTGACGCTTGAGCTCCTGCGTTTTGGCACTACAGGCAGCCTGACCTTTGCGAGCAACATCGAATTTATCGCCGATCCCAACAACGATATCAATTTCAACCCACGCGCGGTCATGTGGGAGGAGGGCATCGCCTTTACGCGCCGCGCCGATGGATTCTTCTGGCAGCTGGCCTATTTTCACCGCTGCAAACACGACGTCGACAATCTTGAGCTCGGGCAGCAGCGCGCCCTGATCTACGGTTCGCTGACCGGCAGTCTGTTCGGACCCATAGCTTTGTTTGGCGACAGCAGCAAAGCCTGGTGGAAACTGCGTCTGGATGCCTTCACGCTGCGCCAGGATGATCGCGAGCCCGAGGAGTTTTCTGCGGACGAACCGAACTACAAGCAGCTCTTGCTAAGCCTTGCCGGCAGCCTGAACCTGCGCCATTCGCTGCCGCAGACGGGATTTGGTCTTTGGCTTGATTCGCGACTGTCTCTCACGCTCTACGGAAAAAACGAGGGTATGCTGGATCGATTCGACCGCCTGCACCGCAGCGGCGTCAACGCCTCGATCGGCGGCGGCATTACAGTGGAACGCAGCTCGCACTTTCGCATCGGTCTCAGCTACGAGTACCTGCATGATGCCGAAATTCAAGCCCGGCCGAGCGCCGGCGGGATGCTGTCGATCGGGATCAGTGCTGTGAGCCCGACCGCGAGCCCCTAGCGGCGTCCGGAATATCCCGCAGATGCGCTTCTTCAATTCGGCGTGCCAGATCGAGCGCCGCCTCTACTTTCTCCGTTCGCTGATAATTCCTCAGGAATTGTGCGCGATTCCGCAGCATAGCCACATGGTTTTGCGCAATGATGATCTCGGTCGGCTCGGCCCGCAGATCACCGTCCAGCAGAGCATCAAGCTGCCAATCGAGCTCGTCGAGGTCGCCGGGCGCAATCTCGCCATACTGCCGGAACAGCATTCCTTCCGGCACATCAGCCGTGCGCATTTCGCCGCCGTAGGACACAAAATGACGCATGGCGCGGGTATCCAGAAAGAGATCGAACCCGTCAATGTTCCGCATCCGTTGCAACAGATCCTTGTAATGCTGCGCGATGTCGCGACTGTCTTTCAGCTCGTCGCGCTCGAATTTATACAGTTCAACCAGGAATCGATCGGCCTGCGCGCGCAGGCGCTTTTCAAGTTCGGGATGGCGGTGCAGGAGATTCTCTACATACCAGGGCCGGTCTTTCCAGAGCAGCATATCCAGCAGGATCACATTGGGCCAGCGCCCTTCGACTACCTGATAATACATCGCGGGCGAATAGAGCTCGAATTCTTCCGTGAAGACGATTGACCGCTGCGGCAGCCCTTCAAGGGAGTTAAAGACATAGTCGCGATGAAAAGTATGGCGTGAATGATCGGCATCGCTCCACTGCCAGGGAATAAGCAGCAGCGTCACCACCGCGATCGCCGTCAATTGCCGGCCGATCTTCAGCTTCGGCTGCCGGCGCGCGATGAAGCTGACCGCCTGCCACAAGCCGACGCCGATCAGCAAAGCCGTCAGGACATAGAGCGGCAGGTTGTAGGATTCGCGGTCCTGGACATCGATAAAATAGATCGTATGATACAGAAAGGTCAGAAACACCGTACCGGCGATACCGAGCGCCCAGGCTCGCCGGCGCCGCAGCAGCACGATCCAGCCCAGGACCGCCAGCAGCCATCCCAAAGGGGTGAATTCAAAGAACCACAGACCGAAAGCGCTGCCGACACGCTGCCGAAATTCTTCGCTGCTGTCCGGCATATTCAGGTTGACGGAATACTGTTTGCCCGACATATGCAGCCAGAGACGTTCGATGGAATCGGTATGGCCCCAGTTCGGCTCCTTGTCCCGGTCAGCCAGGACTATCAGTGTGCCGAACATAATGATGACTACCAGCAGGGTAGCGCTCAGTCCCATGAGGGCGCCGCGCAGCATGATCCGCCACCTGCGAGCCCTGTTCGCCGCCGGGCGGGCCTGCCGCCGACGTTTCTGTCCTTTGCTTTGCCGCGCTGTCTCGGCCACTGTCGGCTCCGCGGAAGCGCTGCTCGTCCAGAGTCCCATCAGCAGCAGCGGCGCCACAAAGAGTGTATTCGCATAATGTACCGACAAGCCGAGTCCAAAGAGCAGGCCGCCCAGGATGAAATGCGATGTCCGCGGCGGCCGGAGCGGAAAGATAAATGCCGCCAAAATCGCAACAAGCAGAGTATTGAGGCTATATACCTCGCCGATCCCCGACCAGTGCCACAATGTGTGGCCGGCTCCCAGCGCCACGCCTGCGATGAGCGCAGCCACGACAGCATCTCGTCGCGACAGGCCCAATGTTTCCAACACCCCGACACAGGCCCATGCCGTGATAGCGGCGCTGCCGGCCGCTAAAAAGGCGGAAAACAGATTCAGTCGCCATGCGACCATCCCGATCGGCACTAAATGGGACCAGAGCCAGCCCAGCAGCACATACAAGGGAAATCCGGGCGCATGCGGAACGCTGAGCGTATGAGCGGCCGTCATTACTTCACCGCTGTCGCCCGGCCCGACTTCGGGGTACATTGTCAGACTGTAGATGATGCTGAAAAGGATGAAGACAGCAATGGCAATCAGGCTTCGGGGCGATCGGATTGCTGCGCGTAGATTTTGCATACGAGAGTACTCAGCTGTGTCAGTTGTTGTCCAGAATCACGTCGATTTTCATTCCCGCGCTAACGCCCCATTCCCGGGCGGCATTGCCTTCGCGAACGGCAAATTCGATGAATCCGCTGCTGCCGGGGTAAGCCAGGGCGGCACCCGGCGCAACGTCCGCATAGCTTCGCCGCAATCCGCTGATCGTCCGGTCGGCGATACGAAACACGACTCCGCCGCGACCGGCCGGCAGTTGCTCGGTCGGAAGGTTGGAAATGATGTTGCCAAAAATGTCGATATGAAGTACCTGCGCCAGCCAGCCCCCGCTACGACGCTGCGCCACAAAGCAGGCATCGCTCCGCAGCGAATCCGGGTCGATCGTCTGACCAAGCTTCTCTGGCGGCAGACCAATTGCAAGTCGCGCCGCCGCCGGAGCAAAAATGTCGCGACCGTGAAAGGTTGCGGCATTTCCCGGCAAGTGAAAGTCGGCATTGCTCAGTTCCACTGCCCGGCGCGGTCTGTGTCGCATCAGCAGACCGGCCAGGATGCCATTATCCGGACAAACATGCCACTTGCCCGCGCACTCAACCGCAATCGCCCGTCGCGCGCTGCCGACACCGGGATCGACAACCGTGCAGAAAATACTGCCGGATGCGAAAAAAGCTTCGGATGTCAACAAATGGAAAGCAGCGGCCATGATATCGTGCCGGGCGATGTCGTGCGAGAGATCAATGACGGTCGCCTGCGGCGCAATAGAGTGAATCACGCCCTTCATCGTTCCAACATAGGCATCGCGGACACCAAAATCCGTCATCAGAATTACAGCCGGCCGCGTCAATGTCGGAACCTCGGATCTGTGCAAACAAAAGTTCGAAAATAGCACGACCGGCAGGAGACGACAATAGAAAAGTGGCGCTCAGCCCGACTGCGACGATTTCCCCCGCAGGCGGTGCCAGAGCAGCGTAAGGCTATGGCAGCCGAAACTTGCGAACACAAGCAAAAAAGGCCAGAGGTACAGCCGAAACCGCGCGTAGCCGTTCGGACCGCCGAGGCCCCAGAGGTAGAGCAGAATCAGCCCGATGAGCAGCAGATAGTCCGGCCTGGCGCGCCAAAAGGCCGGGATACCCCACAGTGCAAGCATCGCGACAGCCAGGAGAAAAAGCAGGTAGGGCATGAGCAATCCCGCCATCAGCGGTCGTTCCGACACAACACGCAGGACAGCGCCCCACAAGCCTTCGGTTGCGATGATATTGGTCAGGCCGATTTTACTGTTGTCGCCGCCATACAAGGTGCGATGCAGCACCAGACGCCCCGGATCAAACAAGGTTATCGCCATACCCTTCAGGATTGTTTTGGCATAGACAAAGGGATGGCGGCCGATCATTTCCCTGGCATAGGCCAGCCATAAGCTGTCCATTTGGGCATAGCCCGGCGCTTTCAGGGTCGCGGCCCGCGCGGCAATTTCTTCCTGGACGGCGATGTGGGCACCATAGTACGAGCGTTGTTCGACTTCCGCCCGAATGTACGAAGTATGCCCAACGCCGAGGTTTTTGTTTTGCACCGACGTGAAACTGAGGCGGCCGTGATGCGCATAGTTCCTGGCCAGCCAGGGCGCAACTCCAAGCAGAAAAACCATCAGCAGGAGCGCAGCGCCCTTGATTCTGCGGAATCGCAGCAGCAAGAGAACAGCAAGCAGCAAGGGCAGGTAAAGAACGATCGGCTTGATGAGGGCCGCCAGCGCCAAAAGAAGGCCTGCAGCCGCGAAGAGAGACAGGCCGGGCCTCTGTAAAGCGCGCAACAGCAGGACGACCGCCCAGACAAGGACGGCTGTGAAAACAGGCTCGGTAACCAGTTCCTTCGAATACAGCAGCCATCCGAGGTCGGCGACAAACAACAAAAGCACCGGACGGTGACGGGGGCAGCCGAGCAATTCGAGCAGGCGGCGGATGCCAAGATACAGCACGAGCACCGCCGGGATATTCCACAAAATGGCAAGGACAAAGGACGTGCTGCCAAAGAGCCAATACGTGAGTATCAGCAGGGCCGGATAGCCAGGCGGACGCAGCATATCGCTGAATTCTCCCAGCTCGGGACAGTGATAAACACCGCTTGTTAGAAAGCTTTGCGCCAGACAATCATACTGCGGCGAGTCTCCGTTGAACATCCTGCTCTGATCCGGCGCCAGAATGGCAATGAGCAGTATGCGCGCCACGAGCAGGCACAGGAGCATGAGCAGATCGAATGAAGTCAGGCGGGAGCGTAGCCAGGTAAAGACCGCTGTCATACCTGTGTGCCTGGCCCGGAAGGAACATCGACGAGCAGATTGTCTATCAGGCGCGTAGAGCCAAGGCGGGCGGCGATTAAAAGGGCTATCCGGCTGCCCGATGCAAACTGCGGCGGCCGTTCTAAGGTTTCGGCGGCGGCGGCGGCGGCATACTCAAGGGCAAGATCAGGGCTTTGTCGCAAGGTCTCGGTCATAATCTTCTCCAATTCGGCGCGCTTGCTAGCGCCCGCCTCAACAGCTGTCGCTGCGGCCCGAAGAGCGGCATTGATTTGCAGCGCCGCCTGCCGATCACGCTCGGCCAGATACTTATTGCGCGAGCTGAGAGCCAGCCCGCCTTCTTCACGCTGCGTCGGCGCAATCAGGATGCGAATGGGGATATTCATATCCCTCACCACCTGCTGCACGACCAGACATTGCTGATAGTCTTTCTGTCCGAATACGGCGATATGCGGTCTGACTATAGCAAAGAGCTTTGCGACGACAGTCGCTACGCCGTCGAAATGTCCCGGTCGGGCAGCTCCCTCCAAAACGGCCGTGATTTCCGACTCCAGGCGCAGGCGGGTGCCGAATCCTTCCGGATACATCGCCGCGGCGGCCGGACAAAAAAGATAGTCAGAGCCGGCTTCGGCCGCTATAGCTGCATCGCGTTCGAGATCACGGGGATATTGTTCGTAATCTTCCTGCGGCCCGAATTGCATCGGATTGACAAAAATCGAAGTGACGACGACGTCGGCCTCTTCCCGGGCGAGCCGAATCAGACTGGCATGCCCTTCATGCAAATAGCCCATGGTCGGCACGAAAGCAATTCGCCTGCGATCCAGACGAAGCTCTTCCGCCAGATCACTCATAGCCTGTGGCATCGTTATCCGTTGTATGCTCATTGGAACGCGTCACCCATTTTGAGTGGTAGTGCTGATTCACAAGAATCTCGTCTTCGCTCCATCACGGGAACGACTGGTTCCGGCCGGCGGCAATCCTCAACCGCCGCGTCGCAGACAGCACGAAACCGGCCAGGCTCATCGTTTGGGCCGCCCAGAAGCATTGGCCCCCGGTCTTTGTCGTAGCCCGACGCAGTCCGAACAGGCGCTGTTGACCGCTAGATAATCCGTTTGCCCAGGCAAGACGTCACGCAGCCAACGGCAAACTGCGCACTGTTGTTCATATCGTCAAGTATCGGATTGACTTCAGCGATTTCCAGCGATCCCAGCATGCCGGTTTCGGCGATCGCTTCCATAATCAAGTGCGTTTCCCGAAAGGTGAGTCCGCCTGAAACCGGTGTGCCGACGCCTTTGGCCACCGAAGGGTCGACGCTGTCCAGATCGAAGCTGACGTGAATATGATCCACCTGACTGCGCATGCGATCCAGAACCAATGTAATGATTTTGTAGATACCATCGCGATCGATTTCGAACATCGTATAGGTCGGCAAAGCAAGCTTCTTGATAAGTTCCCGCTCGCCGGGGTCGACGCTGCGGGCCGCGATAACAGCGACGTTTTCAGGCTTCACCTTAGGAAAGGCGCCTCCGATAGAACACAAGCCCTCGTCGCCATGGCCGAGCGAAACAGCCAGCGGCATGCCGTGAATATTGCCGGACGGTGTTGTGGCAGGCACATTCATATCGGCGTGGGCATCGATCCAGATTACGCCGAGTCTTTTGCCTGCTTTCCGGCAATAGGCGCCGACGCCGCCGAGCGTGCCGATACTCATCGAGTGATCGCCACCCAAAATAAGCGGAAAATCGCCTGTCTCGAGCACCTCCAGCGTACGGTCGGCCAATTGCTGCGATGCGCGCGAAATTTCGGGCAGATAGCGGAGGCGTTCATCGGCAAAATCCTGCAATTCCCGCGTTTGCACCTGGATGTCGCCTTCGTCGACAACTTCGTAGCCAAGGGCCTGAATACGGTGGACCATCCCGGCGATACGCAAGGCGGACGGCCCCATGTCAACGCCGCGCCTGCCTGCCCCCAGATCCATGGGAAAGCCAATGAGTCGAATGCTTTTGTCTATCTGCGGCATAAAATCGGTATCCCAGCTTAAAGGTATTGAAAATTGTTCATCGCGGCCCGGCCGGCGGCGACATCAGTCGCAGAGCAGACTCAGAATGCGAGCGATGCAATCGCGCATCTCACCGCGGTTGACAATCATATCGAGAAAGCCATGTTCCAGCAGGAACTCCGACCGCTGAAAGCCCGCCGGCAGTTTTTTACGGATGGTTTGTTCGATGACGCGAGGGCCGGCAAAGCCGATCAGGGCGCCGGGCTCGGCGATATTCACATCGCCCAGCATTGCGTAGGAAGCGGTGACGCCGCCGGTCGTGGGATCGGTCAGGATAGAGAGGTAAGGGATGCGCGCCGCGGCCAGTTGCCCCAGCTTGGCACTTGTCTTAGCCATTTGCATGAGCGACAGCGCCCCTTCCTGCATGCGGGCGCCGCCGGAAGCCGATATCAGTATCAGCGGCATCTGCTCCCGCAGCGAGCGGTCGATGGCCCGCACAATTTTCTCGCCGACGGCCGAACTGAGCGTACCGGCCATAAAATTAAAATTGCGGCAGCCGAAGGAGACTTTCCGCCCGTGAATCATCCCGTAACCGGTTGTAATCGCATCCGACAATCCCTGGGCGTAAGCGGCATCGAGCCGATCCCGGTAGGCCTTCGTGTCCACAAATCCGAGGGGGTCGGTCGAGCGTACCTCCTGATCGGTTTCCACAAAACTGCCCGGATCAAAAAGAATCGGCACATACTCTTCGGTCGTAATCCGAAAGTGGCGGCCGCAGTTGAAACAGGTGAACGACGATTCTTCCAATTGCCGTTTGTAAATCAGGGTCCCGCAATTGTCACATTTCGTCCACAGGCCGTCGGGCATCTCCTTCTGCGTTGCGCTTTTCGGATATTGCTTAGGCCGTAAGAACCATGTCATAGTCATTCCGCTCTAGTGAAACTCGCTTGGGAACATAAAAGGAGAGGAATCCGCCGGACGCCTCTCCGCGCAAAAACAAAAGCAATGAATCTGACGGTATCACGAGACTCTAGCGTATTTCGCGGGTACCGATCACATTATAGCGATTGCTGACAAAAGCCGCATCGGTGAAAGTAGCTGTTCCCGCGGCATTCGCACCCGCACCGTGAAAGTCCGAGAACGATGCGGACTGATTAACCCAGATGTTGCCCACATAGTTAAAAGCGATCGGCGCAGCCGCCTCAAAAACGACTTTTTCTTCTGCCAGGGCGCGCTGACTCGCATCACAACTATAGACCGCTGATGTCAATGCGCCATGCTCTTTGATACTGGCCGTCACCAGCTCGAGGCTGTGTTCAAAACTGTCGGTCGGTATGACGAAGTAGATCGGTCCGAAGAGCTCTTTGCCGTACACGTCAGCTTTGTCGGCCGCTACTTCAAGCAGCAAGGGCGTCCGGGAACGCGCGGCGGGAAATCCCGGCTGCTCGACAATCTCGCTTTCCAACCTGATCCTGGCATCGTGAGGGTGTTCGGACAGCTGCGTCAGGCGTTCCAGCGTGGCGACACTCTGCAGGGCGCCCAGGGTTCCCGCGCCGATTTTGGGATGGGTGGCCAGTTGCTTGATTTTAGCCGCAAGACGTTCAACGACTTCTTCATAGGGTACGACAGCATCGCCCTCGCGCACGCCATTGCGGTTGATAAAAAAGTTCTGGGGCGCCGTACACATCTGGCCGCTATAAAGCACCGCGCCAAAAGCCAGGTTGTCCAGGACCCTGTCCAGGTTATCGACACTATCCAGGATAGCGGAGTTGACGCCTGATTTTTCGCTGAAGATCGCCTTGCCGTTTTCGGCGGCCACTTTTTCCAGCAGCGAACCGAATTCCGTTCCGCCGGTGTAGTCGATAATTTTAACGTTAGGGTTGGTTGCCAGGCGCAATGCCAGCGGATCTCTGCTGCTATCGCTAGCCAACTGAACTATGTCGGGGTTAAGGCCGAGATCCCGGAGCGTGCCGCGCATGCTTGCCACAAGGATAGCGATAGGCAGTACCGCGCCCGGATGCGGCTTGACCAGAACAGGATTACCCGTTACCAGGCCGGCAAATATTCCCGGAGTGGAGTTCCAGGTGGGAAATGTCGAACAGCCGACGACCAGGTTGATCCCGCGCGGCACGATGTTAAATGTTTTGTGGACGGTGACGTATTCTTCTCTGCCGACCCGTTTGGTCCAATCGACCTTCGGGCTGAAGGCGCTGATCTGGCTATAGCCCTGGGCGATTGCTTCCAGACCGCGATCAAAGGCATGGGGGCCGGAGGCCTGAAATGCCATGACAAAACCCTGCCCCGTCGTATGCATCGTCGCGTAGGCAATCTCGAAAAAGTGAGCGGCAGCGCGTTCAAGTGTTTCGATCAGGATTGACGCGCGCTCTTCTACGGACAACGAGCGCCATTCTTTCCATGCGCCATTGGCCCGGGTAATCAACGTATCCTCTGAAAATACGGGATAGGAAATTTCAAGCGGAAAACCGAAGGGCGATTCTTCTTCCCCAAAGCTGTCTTCCGCACCGTCGGCGCTGATATCTTCGAAGACGCTGTTAATCCGCGCCTGGAACGCGGCCTGGCCGTCGGCGTTAGCAGTCTCACCATAAATTTTGCCGGAGGGTGCTTCCGGCCAATGGGCGTAAAAGCCACGCTGCTGATTGGCTGCAACCGCTTCACGCAGTACATCACTGTTTTTTTCGACCACTGCTGCAATTTTTGACATACAATTCACCGCCTGAGTATAGAATCGATTTTGAATTTTCGTAATTGGGTAGCGGCCGGAGGCTCGCTCTGCGCTGCACAAGCATCCCGACAGGTCGCTGCAGCCCTTTGATCGGCCGAAGGACTATTTGCCGGCAAATTTCGCTTTGATTTTGCGAAGCAGGAGGAGTAGTGCAACAGCCGCGGCAACCAGAACCAGGGCAGCAACAAGAAACAGGTACTCGCTGGTAACGAAATAGGCAACGATAAAAACAATGGCCGCCACGATTTTCGTCACAACGGAAATGTAAACACTCTTAGTCATTTTTCTGCGGGTTCCGAGCGCCGATCCTGCCATGATATCCAGCAAATTGAAAGAAAGATGCTCAATTCTTTGCTGCAAATGTACGAATAATTGTGCAATTACGGCAGGAACGACCAGGCCTGATCACCTGCCTGACTCTCTCCGGCGGCCGCATTCGGCGGGCGTTCAGAGCCTGAACAATAATAGACTCGGAAGATCTTAATCATGGGAATACATCGGCGCGGCTGTTTTTTAGCAGAGCTATCGCTAACTTGCACCGGCGTGGCGGGAGCCCGACAAAGGTGATTCGACAGTGAGCTGCTTCCGTCGACAACAACGAAGTAACATACTTCCCTTCCCCTTTCATCGTATGACAACAATATCTTCGATTTGTCGGGCCTTTGAACGTTGCGCCATCTTGTGCGTGTCGTTCCTGCTGTTTCCGGCTTGCGACGGGGGCCTCGAAGCACCCAAAGATAGTCGTACCGGCCTCGCAGGCACGGTACGCTACCTGGGGGGAGCCGAGGCCTGGCCGCCCGCCGACAGTATTTTTGATGTGAGAGTCGTTGCCTTTCAGAATTATCCGCCGGAAAATATCCTGGTTGAATTGTTGGGAGGCACTGCTTTTTTCACGCCTGACAGCCTGCCCTATTTCGCACAGGAAAGCGAATTTCTGATTGAGCTGAACGATCCGCTGCCGGAACGCATCGAGTATCTGGTTGTTGCGTTGCAGAATGGTCCGAGCGCGACGAGCGACTGGCTTGCGGTAGGTGTCTATACGGAAAGCGGCGACCACTCCGAGCCGTCGGCTCTCAGGATTCAGCCCGGCACTATTATCGATAATCTCGTGATAAACGTCGATTTTGCCAACCTTCCTCCCCAGCCCTTTCAATGAATACCTGTCTGCAGCATAGGAATGCCGGACGCGGCGCAATTGCATTCTTCTTGATTCTCCTGGTGACGCTGAGTGGAGCGACAAACAGCGGCGCTCAGCCTCCGGCCGTCGGCGTCGTGAGCGGGATAGTGATCGATGCCGCGACAAAAAAACCTCTCAGCGGCGTCACCCTCCAGTTGGCGCGCCGCGCGCGCGGCGCCGTGACCCGATCCGACGGACGCTTTCGGATAATCGCGCTGCCGGTGGGCAGACACAGCCTGATCGTCTCTTCGATCGGCTATGCAAGCCGTCAAATTGAATTCGATATCGCCTCCAATGACACGACTCGGCTGACGATTGCATTGACCGAGCAGCTGCTGCAGACCGATGAGGTGGTCGTTTCAGCCGGTAAACGCATCCAGGCGGTTCAGGATGTACCGGTCAGCATTGCCACGGTTGATCAGCGCAGCCTGGAGCAACGCAATATCACACGTCTCGATGATGCTCTCCGCTACATCCCGGGTCTTTATGTCAGCCGCGATCAGGTAAATGTGCGCGGTTCCTCGGGTTTTTCACTTGGTCTCGGCTCACGCGTCCTGGTGTTGATCGACGGCTTTCCGCTGCTGGCCGGCGATACGGGCGAGATCAAATTCGACGCCCTGCCGATATTCAACCTGCAGCGCATCGAGGTCGTCAAAGGCGCGGGCTCGGCACTCTACGGCAGCAGCGCCCTGGGCGGCGTCATCAACGCGATTACCGCCGACCCTTCACCGGAGAGCGAAGTGCGGCTGCGCGCCTACAGCGGCGTGTACACC
>JANQRB010000096.1 GCA_028284775.1 Candidatus Kapaibacterium sp.
AGAGCATTCGCCGGATGCCATAGTTGTCCACAGCGATGGCAAACTGGTCTACAGCAACCCCGCTGCCGCGCGACTGTTCGGTGCCGCCGGTACGGACGAAATGCTCGGCATGCCGATAATGCGGCTGGTGCATCCGGACTATCGCGACTTCGTGAAGCAGCGCGTGGCGGGCGTGTTGGAGCAGAAGCGCATCGCGCCCCTCGCGGAAGAAAAATTCCTGCGGCTGAATGGAATGCCGATCGACGTCGAAGTCGCCGGCATACCGATCGATTTCAACGGCGCGGCGGCCGTTCAGGTCGTCATCCGCGATATCTCGGCCCGCAAACATGACGAAGCGGCGCTGCAGCAAGCCAAGCTGGATTTGGAGTCTGCCAACGAAGAGCTGGAACGACGCGTCAGCGAGCGCACCTCGGATCTGCGGCAGGCGATGTCGAACCTTAACACCGCGCTGAAAAAGGAAAAAGAACTGGGTGAATTGAAGACGCGCTTCGTTTCCCTGGTCTCACACGAGTTTCGGACACCCCTGGCGGGCATTCTTTCCAGCGCCGAGTTGCTGGACCGCTACCAACAGTCTATCGATGCGGAAGAGCGCGAGCGGATCTTTGAGCGAATCTACAGCGCCGTCGCACACATGACGGCAATTCTCGAGAATGTCCTGGCGATGAGCAGCAGCGAATCGGAGGGACAACACTGTAAGCCGGAAATACTGCAGGTGGAGTCTCTGGCCAAAGAAGCAATCGGCACGGCGCAGGCCGAGCTGGATCAGTCCCGCCATATCGAGCTTGCCCTGGAAGGTACGCCGCGACGCGCCAGTCTCGATCCCAGTCTGACCCATCATATTCTGATCAACCTGTTGAACAATGCGTTGAAATACTCGACGGTCGACACACCGGTGCGGCTGCTGCTTCAGTTTGCACCGCAGTCGATAGTTTTCACGGTGACGGATTATGGTCTCGGAATACCCGCCGAGGACATCGACCGCATATTCGAACCCTTCCACCGTGCACAAAATGTCAGTGTCATTCAAGGTACGGGTCTGGGACTGGCAATCGTCAAGCAATGCGTTGAAATTCATGGAGGCGAGATATCGGTCGTCAGCGAGTTGGGGGTCGGCACCTCGATCAGGGTGGAATTGCCTGAGAAAAGTGCAGGATAAAGGGATGGCAAGCACTGCTGAGGCCCCGGCGTGCAATCCGGCGGACCGACGATTATGCGGAGTACCTGTTCTGTAGGCAAGTTCTTAGGACCGCGATCCCATGGAGTCTCGGCAGCGGATTCCCGGCGAATGAAACGGGTGGAGCACACTTCGTTCGCCGCTTGTTCGTATTGCAATTTGCATTTGTGACAGCCGGACTGAAAATTGTCTTTTGCGAGAATTCTACTGGTACCCGGGGCCGCCCTTACTATTGGCGGGAGACGAATTCAACGCTCGCATCGAATACCAAAGTGCCACGAAGGAATAGTCATCTAGCCATGAGCAGCGAGATAGCTCAACTGGAAGAGACACTTGGGAAGGCCAGGTCAGCAGACGCCAGAATCGCTGCGCTGACGGCACTGGCGGAGCACCTGCTCGATACGGATCTCACGCGCGCCGAGGAGCTTGCCTCATCAGCCTGGCGCGAGAGCGTGGACGCCCTGCGAGCCCTGAGCTCGGAACAGTCGACTCCCGTGCTGCGATGGTGTCTGGCCGAGAGTTTTCGCATCCGCGCCTTGTGTGCCAGCCGCCGCGGGACTCATCAGAAGGCACTGCAACTCTTTGCCAATGCGGAAGAGGAATACGAAGGGTTGAACAAAAAACCGGAGCTGGCGGTATTGCAGCGCTGCATCGGCGAAGAGCTGGAACGCAGCGGTGACGAGCTCGCAGCCCTGGAACGCTACCGCCGCTCCCTGAAACTCTTTCGCGACTGCGGCACGAAGGCCGAGATCAACGCCGCCATTCTGAAACTGGCCAAAAAACACTTTGAAAGCGCCGATTACGGCGTTGCGATAGGCCTGTACCGGGAAAATCTCATCCTTCACCGCGAGGACGACAACAAGCTTGGTGAAGCCGATGCGCTGCTGAATATCGGCAACGTTCACTGGGGCCTGGGCGAGTTCGACGCGGCGCTCGAAGCCTACGGCACCAGTCGCGAGCTGCTCGAACAGCTTGACGAAAAAAAATCGCTTGCATCGGCATATAACAACCTTGGCGCAGTCTATCTCTATAAAGGTGAATACGCCCTGGTCCTGGAGTATTTTCTCAAGGCGCTGTCATTGCGCAGGGAATGCGGTGACGAGGAAAACATTGCCGGTTCGCTGCTCAATGTCGGCAATGTCTATTTTCACCTGGGGCACTTTTCACCCGCTTTGGAATACTACCTTCAGAGCCTTGAGTACAACGAAGGAATCGGCGATAAACGTGTTGCCGGCGATGTTCTGATGAATCTCGGCGCTGTGTACGAAAACACGGACGACAGCGAGCAGGCCCTGGAACATTACCTGCAAAGTCTGGAGATTCGCACTGATATTGGCGACAAGGCGAGCATCGGAGCGACGCTCATCAACATTGCGATGCTGTATCTTAACCGCGGCGATGTCGAGAGATCCCTTGACTATGCCGGAATGTGCCTCAACAACTGCCGCAAGATCGGAGATCGTCGTGTTGAGTCCTACGCCCTGCAGGGAATGGGCGAGGCGTATCTTAAGGTCGAAGACTACGACAGAGCATTCGAATTATTCCAGGAGGCGCTCGGCATTCGGCGCGACCTGGAATACAAGACCGGGATCGCCGAAACATTGCGCACTCTGGGGGCCGTCCTGCTTTCCCGCCAGCAGCCTGCCGAAGCCCTGCCGCGACTGGAGGAAGCTCTTGCAATTGCCCGCGAAATCAATGAAAAAGAGCAGATTCAGACTACCTTGTTTGCGATCGCTGAAGTGATGGAGCAGAGCGGCGATGTTAATAGAGCATTGGAATATTACAAAGAGAGCCGCCGCGTGCGTGAGGATGCGCTTACCGAAGACAACGCCGAAAAAATTGCTAATCTGAAAGTTCTGCACCAGGTGGAACAATCCCGCAAGGAAAAGGAAATCTACCGTCTGAAATATGTCGAGCTGGAAGCCGCCAACACCGAAATCAGCCGCCAGCAGGAAATACTGGAAGAGCAGGCTGTCAAAATCGAGCTGAAAAACACGGAGCTCCAGGAGCGCAATACGCAGCTGGAACAGCTAATCCAGGAAAAAAATGAATTTCTGGGCATCACCTCACACGACCTCAAAAATCCGGTTTCCGCCGTGTCCTTAATTGCGGAGTTTTTGGTAGACGATGCCGATGAACTCAGCGCTGAGGAATTGCGCGACTATGGCCGTGATATATTGAACAGCACTGAATCAATGACGGCCATTATTCGCAACCTGCTGGACATCAACCGTCTAGAATCGGGTAAGATCACATTCCGCATGACCGCCATTAACCTGCGGCTGATAGCCTATAACATGGTTGTTAAATACCGGCGGCGGGCTGACAAAAAACGAATCACACTGTTGTACGAGTCCGAATCGTCGGACTGCATTGCCTGGGCCGACGAAGATGTGATGGAGCAAATAGCCGATAATCTCATATCCAATGCCGTAAAATATTCCCCCTTCGACAAGCGCGTGTGGGTTAAAGTCGCAGCGTCCGAAGAGGCCGTGCGGATGGAAGTTCGCGATGAAGGCCCCGGCATTGCCAGTGAAGATATTCCGCGACTCTTCAAAAAATATACCCGGCTGCGGGCCAGACCGACAGGCGGCGAACATTCGACCGGACTGGGACTTTCGATCGTGAAGAAACTGGTCGAGGAAATGCAGGGAAAAGTCTGGTGCGAAAGCGTTCAGGGACAGGGCGCCACATTTATCGTGGAAATGCAGAGTCATCCAGGTCCGACCGCGAATCAGGCAGGAGAGAAGGCGGTCGGCTACGAACAGACGGAGTCCATACTGTAATCAAAGCACTGTGGTAAGGCCGTCCTTCATATCTTGGATAAGAACAAGAAATGTGCTATCATCGCAAGTTTCTAAGCTGCCTGCGTCCCAATGACATAGACGCCTAATGTTGTTTATACAAGTATATTAATTACCTGTTGACGGGAGAAACATCATGAAGTCATTCTGGGTGGTAATTATCGCGCTGCTTATGACGGCGCCTGTTGTCAATTGCCAGAAATCATCTAACAAATCCAAGGAGAACGACAAGTTGACAGCCACGATCAAAACCGACAAGGGAGAAATCAAAGTCGAGCTATTCGGAAGCCAGACGCCGCTGACGGTTGCAAACTTCGTCAATCTGTCGCGTCGCGGCTATTTCGACGGCATTAAGTTTCACCGTGTAATTTCCGGTTTTATGATTCAGGGCGGCGATCCCACCGGCACAGGATCCGGAAGCCCGGGCTATCGCTTTGAAGATGAGTTCTCGCCTACGCTCAAGCATGACAGTCCTGGCATCCTTTCGATGGCTAATGCCGGGCCCGGCACCAATGGCAGCCAGTTTTTCATTACGCACGTACCGACGCCGCATCTGGACAGTATGCACAGTGTCTTCGGCAAGGTGATCAACGACAGAAACAAGGACGGCCAGACCTCGCAGGATGTCGTGGACGCGATCCGTCAGGGTGACAAGATTACGACAATTATCATCACCGGCGAAGCGACACCGGAAATGAAAGCCGTGCAGAATCGCATCGACAAGTTCAATGCCGTTCTGGATCGCAAGTTTCCGAAGCTCAAGAAAGCCGAAAAGCTTTGACGGCCTTCGACCCTAGAATTTTGTGTCCGACAGATGCAGGTCCTTTCCGATCGAATTCGGGAAGGACTTTGCTGTCTTCAGGCGATCCTGCCGCTGGTTTGTAATTTGTTGCAAGTAATAGCGCCGACAGTTTTTGTCATTGCTGTCGGAGAAGGGCGTTTTCCGCCGGAATTGCTCCGGTTAACGAAGTCCGGCACGGATTTCCGGACGGGCTGGATTCCAGGGAACATTGAAGATGCTAAAACTCCAAAAGCCGCCAAAGCTCAGTCCCGGTGATACTGTTGCGGCCATTTCGCTGTCCTGGGGCGGTCCCGGCGCGTACCCGCATCGCTATGCTGCCGGGAAGCGCCAGTTGATGGAGGAGTTTGACCTGCGAGTCGTCGAGACGGCCCACGCTTTACATCCGCCGGAATGGCTGGCGCGTAATCCGCAGGCGCGCGCGGAAGATCTTATGTCCGCCTTCGCCGATCCTGCCGTCAACGCCATCGTCTCCACGATCGGAGGCGAAGATTCCATTCGCATCCTGCCTTACCTCGATTTCGATGTCATTCGCGCCAATCCCAAGATTTTTCTCGGCTATTCCGATAGCACCGTGACGCACTTCGCCTGTCTGAAGGCGGGCCTGGGCAGCTTCTACGGTCCATCGATCATGGCAAACTTCGCGGAGAATGGCGGAATCTTTCCCTATATGAGCAGAGCCTTGCGTTCCCTGCTCTTTCAGGCGACGCCGGCGGGAGAGCTGCCGCCAAACGGCGAGGGCTGGACGGTGGAGCGCCTCGATTGGGCCGACTCTTCGCTTCAGCAGCAGGCGCGTCGCCTGCAAAAGCCTGGCGGCTGGAACTTTCTGCAAGGCAGCGGTGTCAGCGAAGGCCCCCTGATCGGCGGTTGCCTGGAGGTGCTGGATTGGCTGCGCGGAAGCTCGGTCTGGCCGGAGCCGGAGCAATGGGAGGGTGCGGTCCTGTTTCTCGAAACATCGGAAGAAAAACCGCCGCCCTTGCATGTGCATCGCATGCTGCGCTGCCTGGCGGCACAGGGCATTCTGCGGCGCATTTCGGCCATTCTGCTCGGCCGTCCGGGCGGTCAGACGCCGACGGCTGAATTCGCCCTTTACGATCAGGCGCTTCTGAAGGTCGTCAATGACGAAGAAGGTCTACAGGATTTGCCGATCGTGACGGGGATGGATTTCGGCCATACCGATCCGATGCTGACCTTACCCTATGGCGTTCACGCGCGCGTAGACTGCGAAGGCAGGAGCGTCGCTTTGATTGAAGCCGCGGTGACAGCGCCCGAGCCGTCTTGAGGTCATGCATATCCGTTTCAACCGGTGGGGATTTGGCAAGGCATCAATAGCGCATTTCAGAAAATTGTTTCACTCAACTATAGCGGTTCAGGTATGCAACTTCAATTGGAATCACCACTAGACATGCACTTGCATTTGCGTCAGGACGACATGCTGAAGATTGTTGCGCCCTTGAGTGCGGCCAGCTTCGCCGGCGCGGTCATAATGCCGAATCTACTTCCGCCGGTCGACAGCGCCGAGCGCCTGGCAAACTATCGCAGGGCCATTGACGCGGCAGTCGGCGATCTGACATTTGAACCGTATATGACGCTCTTTTTTCGTGACTACAGCGAAGGCGAGCTGCTGACGCTGCGTGAACATATCATCGGCATCAAGCTGTATCCGGCCGGCGTGACAACGAACAGTGATGCCGGCGTCGCCGCCCTGGAAGCAGCCGAATCGACGATCGGTCGGATGGAGGACTTAGGCATTCCGCTGCTGGTGCACGGCGAGACGAACGATTTTGTGATGGATCGTGAAGAAGCCTTCCTGTCGGTCTATGATCGTCTGGCGCAGCGCTTTCCGCGCCTGCAGATCACCATGGAACATATCACCACGCGGCGGGCCGTCGAACTGCTGGAGCGCCACGACAATTTGCGTGCGACGGTAACGCTCCACCATTTGCTGATAACGCTGGACGATCTGGCGGGCGGCCTGCTCAATCCGCATCTCTTCTGCAAGCCGATCGCCAAGCGACCCGAAGATCGCCAGGCATTGCTGGAAGCCGCGCTGGCGGCCCACCCGCGGCTGATGTTCGGCAGCGATTCAGCGCCGCATCCGCTGAGCAGCAAAGAATGCTCGGGTTGCGCGGCGGGCGTTTTTACAGCGCCGATCGCCCTCCCGATGCTGGCTGAACTTTTCGAGCGCCATGGAGCATTGGACAAACTTCAGGATTTTGTGTCCGGCAACGCGCAACGTCTTTACGGCATCACGCCGCCGCCGAAAGTCGTCAGACTGCACAAAGAGGAGTTTCATATTCCAGCCGCCTACGGACCGGTGGTGCCCATGAATGCCGGAGGAACTGTTACATGGTGTCTATCGTAGTCGATTCTTTTGTCCCGCCGCCTTGATAAATTGTTGCGTAGACGTCGCGAATTACCTATGTTCCGCTCGTGCAATGGCCAAAAACTGTAATTAGATTCGCATTTCCTGATACCGTCCGATTGAAGCTGTTCGTCGAGATTTCCTGACGATTCACGGCGACGATCAGGAGGCGGTTTTTCCAATAAGCGGCGAAAGATTACTCCAGCGTGCAATTATAGTAGATCATGGTGGATGCCCGGGGAAGGCGCCGCCGAACAACACGGGCTGATTTGTTGTAGATCATTCGCAAAAACGTTATGAGCCAAGATTCCACTCCGCCGGGTGAAACGGATTTCCAAGCAATTCAAGTCGTCATTGTCGACGCCGACGGAAGAATCGCCTCCTTCAACCGGGCCTGGTCGCAGTGTATCCGGCTCGGATTCGGCCAGGATCCGGCGGTAGGTGAGACGCTTGATATTATCGGCAATCGTGGCGAGGACGATCTTAACGTCAAATCGGTCCTGCGAATCGCTGCGGCTGCAAAACAGCTTTTCTCCACTGCACATGTCGAACGGGAACTCGAATGTGTCTACCGCCTTGCCGACAAACAGCGTTTCTTCCGCGTCAGCTTGTGCCGGCTTGAATCGCCCCGGCCGCAGATTGTCATCAGCCAGCGTGAAGACACGCGGAATGCAGACAGCGATATAGATGCAACGCCGGATGATGCGCGTTTCCGGGCGATCGTCTTGGCGCAGGAAGACCTTGTCTGCCGCTTTCGCCCCGACACCAGCCTGACTTTTGTTAACGAGGCCTATTGTCGTTTTGTCGGCAAATCGGCTGAGGAGCTTTTGGGACGGAAGTTTCTGGAGCTGGTGCCCGAACGCCTGCACGAAGACATACGGCAACACCTTGCTTCAATCGAAACTACCCCAAAGAAAAAGCAGCTTGAATTGATCGCGCCCGACGGTGCGTCGCTTTGGCTGGAATGGCTGGATATTGCGATACGCAATGACGAAGGTAATACGGTGGAATTCCAGTCGGTTGGTCGCGACATCACGCATGCCAAGAAAACGGAACAGGAGCTGCTGGCGAAAGGCAGTCAACTGGAGGCCACGCAACGAATGGCGCGTATCGGTACCTGGGAGGTGGACGCCGCAACGCGTACGATACAATGGTCTGAACAGAGTGCGCGGATTATGGGCTTCGAGCCGACGGATCCGGCGCCGAGCTACGCAAACTTTCTGGCCCTTGTGCAGCCCGACCACCGCCGCCAGGTTGACGATTCTTTTGCGGCGGCGCTCGCCGGTGACGTGCCCATTGAACTCGATGCATCGCTCAAGACAGCGGGGGGAGAGATTCGGCATGTGTACATCGTGGGGAAGTGTTTGCGTGATGCCGATACGGACGTGCAAAAAGTAAGCGGAATGATACAGGATATCAGCGAGCGCAAACGCGCTGAAGAACGTCTGCGGCTGAGCGAGTCGGACCGGCAGGCCAAGCAGACTTTTATCAGCAGTATTATGCAAACGGCTTCCAATGTCTATTATGTTTACGATATGGAGCGCCGCAGCATCATTTTCGCCAATGAACGGGTTGCCGACATGCTGGGCTATACGGCGGAAGAGATGCAATTGCTGCCGGGTGGAATGCTCGCGCTGGTCCACGCCGATGACCTGCATCGCGCTATGTCGTCCATCCAAAAGCTGCTGGAAGCGAATGACAACGAGTTAATCAGCTGCGAATTCCGCGTTCGACATAAAACGGCTCGTTACATCTGGCTGTCAGTAATCGAAAAGGTCTTTAAACGCAATGCCGAAGGCCGGGTCATTCAGTCCCATGGATCCGCATTCGATATCAGTGCCCAAAAACAGGTTCAGCAGAAGCTTGAGCTTGCCAAGGAGAAAGCGGAACAGGCTGCGCAGGCAAAAGACGAATTCTTAGCAAACATTACGCACGAACTGCGCACCCCGCTCAACGGCGTGATGGGGATGACGCATCTCTTGCTGGAAAGCGAGCCGCGCGAAGATCAAAACAGCTATCTGGCTACCCTTCAGTTTTCAGCGAACAGTCTGCTTCAATTGGTTGATAACCTTCTTAACTTCAACAAAATTCAGGAAGGAAAAATCGAAATTGAAAAGACGGAGTTTAACCTGCGGGAGCTGGTCGTCGACATCAAGAATGCGCTTGCGCCCCGCGCTCAACAGAAAAGCATCGGTCTTGACGCGCAATTTGACAAAGCACTGCGTGAAATCTACGTAGGCGATCCGGTGCGTATTTCACAGATTTTGAATAATCTGGCCAGTAATGCCGTTAAGTTTACCGATGATGGCAGCGTATCGATTGAAATCGATGTCACGACTGTTGACGACGCCGGCAGTGAGATCAGATTTCAGGTTGTCGATACCGGAATCGGAATTCCGGATGACAAGCGCGATGTTATCTTTGATCGCTTCAGTCAGGCGAGTTCCGACACGACGCGTCGCTTCGGGGGCAGCGGACTGGGATTGGCCATCACCAAAAAGCTGCTCGAGCTTCTTGATAGCTCGATTCAACTGGAAAGCCGCCTGGGACAGGGGAGCCGCTTCTACTTCACACTGCGTCTGGAGCATCAGACCAAAACTCACAAAACATTGCGCCAGGCGGTACAGACCGGCAGCGCGCCTCGTCAATTCAATGGCATTAGGGTACTGCTTGTAGAGGACAATGACGCCAACCGCGTCCTTGCCAAACATTTACTCGAGCGTCTGAAGATTGACGTAGCTTGTGCCATCAACGGCGAGCAGGCCCTTGCCAAAGTCCAGGAAGAAGATTTCGAACTTGTACTAATGGATCTGCAAATGCCGACCATGGATGGCTATACGGCGGCGCGCAGCATCAGGGCGCTGCCGGATCCCAGATTTCAACATCTGCCGATCGTGGCGTTGACGGCAGCCGTTGTCAGAGGCATTGAAGAGAAAGTCCGCGCAGCCGGAATGAACGATTATGTCGCCAAGCCGATAAATCCGGAAATACTAGCCGCCAAAATTGAAGAATACGTACAGCGCTTCTAGCTGCGGTAGGCTGCCATTGCCAGTCAATCCCTGGTTTCGAATCGCTGGTATATCGCGCTACGCTGCATCCGATCGCGCCGATCTTTTTCAATCGACGCAAAGATTGATCCGAAGTCGGAGTTAAACAGTTTGATGATATCGGTATCGCCCAGCTGGAAGACGCAATAGACGAAGTAACTGAGCAGATTACGGTTGGAGGATTGTTCGCGAGGCACGAAGGAATTGCCAAGCCAGTAGATTTCGGCGGCAAGGCCGTAAGCGCCTACATCGAGCGCGATGTCGGCGTAGGACACATAGTCGACGGCAAAGGTCTCCTTGGATCGGAAGAATGAATTGATCTCGTGCCGGCGCGTGAGTAAATACGCTTCACGACCGCTCGTGGCTTTGGCCGTGAGCGGGTAGAGAGGGTCGCAGGCAAAGACGCGGCTGCGAGCCTTTTCCCAGGCGGGGCCCTCATACAAAGCCAGCGAATCTCGACTTTGCCGCAAGGCCGTCTGCGAATAATACAATTCCAGATTGGCCCAGGCCGATTGGGGGTGAATGGCCAGAATTTTCTTATACAGGCCTGCGGCCTCGGCGAAGCGACCCGTGTCGTGCAGAGCGATGCCGCGCTGAATGGAAGTGTTTAAGTCGTTGTAAAACTCATGCAGCCGCCAGGAAAGCTGATTGAGGAACACGGCAGCCATCGACTGCCGCTTGGTAAATATGTTAAGCAGAAAAACGTAGCGATTCGCAAGGTCGAATTTGCCCTCGGCTAGCAGCATTCCCACCTTTATTGTCGAGAGCAGGGTGTTGCCGCTGCTCAGCTCCATCATTGCCCGCCAGTAGGCGGAGCTCGAATCCGTTATCGAGGCCGCACTCGTGCCTGCCTGCGCTTTCCATTGCCCGGCTGTGGAAGCAAACTGACGGACCGTGGCAAAATGCAGCGAGTCGGAGCGTTCGGCAAGGGCGACAAGCGTCGGCAGTACTTCTTCACGTGCAAGCTGTATGATGGCAGCCCGTTTTTTTTCTAGCGGTGCCCGTACGAATTCCTGCTGGATACGCGCCTCGGGCGGCAGAACAGGCGGCAGAAAGGGCTGCGAGTCACAGCCACAGCCGCCGGCTATGCTGAAGTTAAACTGCATGTGAAAATCCGTGAAACTCGGCCGGGGCGTCGACAGACGCCCGATAGCAGCTCTCAATTCCCCTTGTCGCAACGAGTCGAATGCAGGTCGCGCAGCCAGACTGAATTCCGGGGGCCCTTGTCTTTTAAGCGATACGATCAGCTGAACGTCGCGCGACCTCGTGTCGGTGGCCAGCAGCTTTTTCGACTCTGCGCTGTAGGCTCTCAGCCAGTCTACCAGCTCTGTGTGCTCGAAATTGACTTCGGCCAGCAGCTCGTTACTCAGAGGTTTTAACTCAGTGCTGATATTGTCTTTCTGCTGTTCCTCGGCGGCAAAAGGCGGCTGAGCGAGCAAGCACAGGAATAAATATAAGAGTCCGACACGAATCCGAGACCTGTTGGAAATTGCAATTCCTAAGCCATTAAACTGCGCACGAAGCCTGCTGGAAAGGACTGCCATAGACCGGTACTAGCTCCATTGCTTTTTGATCGAAGTCTGCGTCGCTTTAGTCCAGGCTTGCGAGCATCTCTTTGTTAAAGGTCTTCAGACTGCGCCAATCGCCGTCGCGTACGGTCTTGACCCACTCGGGATTGGCAATCAGGGCGCGTCCGACCGCCAGCAGATCCGCTTCACCTTCGTCGAGCAGACGCAAGGCCGCGGTGGGGTCGCTAACCCGATCGCTCTGCTTGCCGTAGGCCTGATCCAGCGGCAGGGTCACCGACACCGAGCCCACGGCGATAACGGGAATTTCCGCCACGAGCCGTGTCCAGCCCGCAAGACTGCGTTCATCCCGGTCCGGAAAGCCGGCGTCGACGGCGCGACGGGTACTGACGTGCAAGATTGTGACGCCCGCATCGCGCAGGGCGCAGACCATTGTCTGCAGCTCTTCGGGCGAGCGTACTTTTTGTTCCGTGTAGTTGCCGATAGACCACTGACTGAAGCGGTAAATGATCGGAAAGTCCGGTCCGACGGCCTCTCGTACCTTGCGGACCACCTGAAGAGGGAAACGGAGGCGATTGCTCAGGCTGCCGCCATATTCGTCATTGCGCCTGTTGGCTTCGCCGACAAAGGAATCCAGCAGATAACCGTGCGCGCCGTGTATCTCGAGCGCGTCGCAGCCGATGGCCTGTGCCGCGCGGGCCGCTTTTTCAAATGCCTTCACTACCTGTTCGAAGTCTTCCTGACCCATGGCGCGGACCGGGGAGCGGGGACGTCCGTCTTTGCGGGCGGGCCGCTCGGCGTCCGTTGGCCCGATCGGATCGGCGGCTAAGGGGCCTGTGTGCCAGAGCTGCGGCGCGAAGGCGCCGCCTTCGCTGTGGACGGCCTCCACGACGCGTCGCCAGCCTTCCCATTGCGCCTCGGTTTCAAATCGGGGCACGTTGAAAGTATCGGGCGCATGCAGCGCGTCGACGTGCGTACCTTCCGAGATAATCAAGCCCACCTCGCCCGCGGCGCGGCGGCGGTAGTACTCCACGATTGCCGCGGTCGGGATGCCGTCATCGGCAGCCTTCCTGCGCGTCATCGGAGCCATCACGATACGGTTGCGGAGGCGCAGCCCGCCGTGCTCCCAGGGACGAAATGCCAATGATGAACTTTTCATAACACTCAAGTTACGAAAAATCCGCTCTTGCGTCTGCGCTCAACGGCGGATCAGCACTTTACTCTGTGCCATGTTCCGCCATCCTGCCGGGCTGTCGACTTCCAGCACGCAGTGATAAACACCGCCGGGCAGGCCGTTCAGACTAAAGGATCGGCGGTGCCGGCCGGCGCGAAGCTGGGTCTGTTCCACATGAAGCTCGTGGGTATAGCCCAGTGCCGTACAAAGGCGCAGACGAATCCGGCCGGACTGCGCAAGCCTGAAGTCGACGTTCAGGTGCTCCGTGGCGGGCGTGGGAAAACAGAGCAGCAAAGCAGCCATGGTTTTGTTGGTCGGTCGGACGCTCGAAGGCCGCTGCGTACTGTTAAGTCGTCCCGGTGTCGGTCCGGTGCTGCCTGATGCCCGCCAGCTCTGCGGCAAGGCATTATCGAGATCCGGCGCAATCAATTCAAGACTGGGTCCTTTGCCGTTCGCTGCCGGAGGCCATGGCTCGGAGCTGCGATAACTCACGATGTCCATTAACTCCAGGTCCGGGTTTAACAGTCGGACAATGTCACCGGGCTTGCTGCCGAGGCCGAAGTCGAAATCTCCGATCAGTAAAATATCGTCCGGGTACAGCGCGCGAAATTTGGCGCGATCTTCGCAGAGCAGCAGAAAAGCCCCCGCTTCCAAAATGCTGCCCTGAGGGATGACAAAGCTATGTGAGTTATCCTCATCCATCAGTACCCAGGAGCTCAGGTCGACGGCTTCGTCGCCATTGTTGTATAGTTCGATCCAGTCGTCGCTGTCGGCCTCGTCAGCTGCTTTGTACATAATCTCGTTAATAACGATACTGCTTGCGCCGATTTCGTCGGATGCAAAGATGGCTGTCAGCTCTTTGTCACCGTGGAGCTGCAGACTGAGCGTGGGCTGCTGCGATAACGCCGCATCCTGCCAGCCCGCAAAACGAAAGCCCGGCGCGGCAATGGCTTCGATCGCCAAGGGAATGCCCTGGAAATAGATGCCCTGCCAGGGGTAGTCGGCCGGTTGCAGGCTGTTAAGCCTGATTTCCCCCGCGCCGGGTACGTTAACCGAGAGCTTCAGTTCGGCCAGCCCGGGCAGATCAAAGGTCGTTACAGCGTTGTTACGCGTTTCTTCGGCGCGTCGCGTGAGGAATTCTTCGATCAGTTCCCGATGCTGGTCCAGGGCTTTCATCGAAGTCGGCCAGCGTTGCCGATGGCGCTTGATGTCGGCAGCTCGCGCTGTGATAGCCGCTTCCAGTAAGGGTAGCGTCTTTGCCGGCAGGAGTGCCGAGTTAAGCAGGTCGGCATAGCGGTTGAGAAAGCGATGGCGAAAGTCCTTATCCAGCAGCAGTGTCGGCAGGAGCGCAGCTGGTGGCGGATCAATCGCGCCAGTATGAATTTTTTGTTCAAGTCCATCAAACATATTGTATTCCACATGATTGTCGCCCCGCCGACCAAGCGTCACGTCAAGATCGTTTAAGAGAAAGTGCCAGCGAGCGTCCAGCTCCGAGCTGCGCCAGCACTTGACATTGTTGTTGCCCCAATCCCGGTTGGCGCTCCAGCACTGAATCACCAGATAGTCGATGACATTCTCGAAGTTTAGATGAGTGCGGGCATATTTCATTCTGGCTGAAAGATCGGCCTTGCTGTTAACGACGTTGTCAATCAACTCGAAAATACCCCCGGTGGAGCCATTCATTGGAAATACGCGGCCTGACTGTTGTTTAAGCATATCGATCGACTCATCATCGAGATCGTGGTTGGCGGCGATGTGGCCGGTGTTGCCCTGTTCGCGAATATTCATGATTCCGTGGTAACGGCCATTAACATATACCAGGGCCGGGCGATACGCTTGGGCATCAATGCCGATTGACAATGCGATATGCGAAGCGAGCGCATCGCGGATATAGGTGTAAACAAAGTCCTGGCTTGAATTGCGCAAGAGAAAACTGCTGTATGCATCGATTTTCTTGTTAGGAAAGAGCGGATACTCAATTTCACCGCTGCCATAGCGTGATCGCGCCTTGATCTGCATCGATTTCTGGGGATGTGAACGTCCACCGCCGAAACCATGAATCTTAACACCGACGTCCATTGCAAAACCCACGTTGCGGTCACGTTCCCAAAACTGCAGCTGCGCCGGCACTTCGCGCGTGCTCCATATATCGACAAAGAGACCCTTATCTTCGTTGTAAAGCTCTTCAGGATCGATGTTTAGCGCGACCACCGGCAGATGCGTGGCTTCGTCGATCAGATAGGTTTGCGTAACTGTCTCGCTGGGTAAAAAGCCTCTGCGGTAAACAATGGCGCGGATGACGCTCGAAGAGTCCAGCCTGATACTTCCGCCGCGATACAGCAGATCCTGTCGATCCGGCGGGCTGCCGTCAAGAGTAATGAACAGTGAATCGCCCGGGTCAGCGCTGCTGAGCCGCAGTACCTGCGCGTCCCTGTAGAAGCCGCCAGGAAGAGAAAAGACAGGTGCTTCGGCGCGCCCGCTGACGCCACCGGAGTTTGCGGCAGCCGGAGAGGGCGTTGTGCTGAATACAAAGCCGGGGCCGCCATCGAAACTGCGAGCATACGAAACATCGGTGATCTGCGGCGGAAAGCTGAGCGAATCTACCATCCCACCCTCGGCATTCCAGAGTGTAATACGCTCGCCTTCTTTATCGAGTTTAAAGGGCAGATGCAATTCGCGACATGGAGCGTAGCCGCCGCTGCGGTCTGCCGGGTTGTCGCTCACTTGCCGGATCGACATGCTGTTGATTGAAACCGGCTTTCGGTCGATCCTGAAGTCGGCAAGGACACAGGCGGCCGTTTCTTCGCTTTTGCTGCTGCTGACACAGATTCCGGCATACAGCGTGTCCGCACCGACAGGGAAGTAGCGTGTAGTCTGTAAACGCCAGTAATAGCCATCGGTCGACATGAAATAGCTGACGCTGTCGTCACGGCGGTCGATCCTGAGCCAGCAGTAGGGAAACTCTTTCTTGTAGTAAAGCACATCGGCGGCGAAGGGCTTGTGTCCGGCCGTGTCTCGTTGTTGATAAATATACTCGCGCCGTCGCGGCGAACGGCACATTATTGCTGCGTAGCGGCTGTCATGGCTGAGATCCTCGCGCAGCATAACTCCCGCCGTTGCGCGCCACTGTTCGGTCTGAAGATTGCGGATATTAACCTGGAGCGAAACATCGCCGCGTATCGGCAGATAGGCAAAGCAGAAGCCGTCGGAAACGCTGTTGCGATCGATGCCCCGGCCGGCGCCCTTCAGCAGGACGATTCCTTTATTGCCGGTTGTTTTACCCGAAGCGAGCAGCAGGAGATGTTGTCCGGCGCCCAGCAAGGTATCGGGCAGGGGTCGGCGATCCTCGATGTTGCCGCCATCGGTAATACTCCAGTTCCGCAGGTTGACACTTTCAGAGCTATTGTTAAACAATTCGATCCAGTCCGTCGCCGCCGCATTTTTGTCCCTAATGCCGTCGGCATTGGAAGCCATAATTTCGTTAATAAGAATTTGACCCTGAATTTCAGCCGGCGTGAACACGACAATCCCTGCCAGCAGCAATGCCGGTACAATGATGATTCGCATGGAAACTCACAATTCACAATTGGGCGTGGCTGCCGTGTCACGCTTGAAAATCGCAATCAGCTACGACGATTGCGCGGTTATTTATTCGAATGGGTATTGAGGGATTTTTTTAACACTTTCAGGAATCTGCAAGAGACAGAAGCTATGCTCCTACTATGATTTAATCAATCAGCCTGTGAATAAATGGTGGGCACCAACTGTCGGATCACCCGCGAATATAACGTCCGCTTACTTTCACAAAAAGGGCAAATTTGGTCACCTCTTGCCGAATCTTGAATTTTGGCCTCATTTACGGACAAGTTCCGGCCCGCCTGAAAGTAGATCGGACGCGGTTCATCCGGCGAAGCCGCATCACTGGACCCGGCCTCTTGTTTAAGTAACTATCGCTGGGCAATTCGGATGAAATGCTATCTCTGGCCGAGCCTTCAATACAAGCGAAGCGTATCCGACGCGCGGCTATGCGTATCGGTTTTTCCTGCAGCGCTTGCAGACCAAATGAAATTGTTAGTTTTGTGCGGCAGCCGACGAATCTTAATCTACTGCAAGGGATTCCAGCAATGACACTCCATATTACAAATGGCGACAGCGTGGTCGATCTTATGCGTCAGGCCGGTATCGGCGGCCGGGTACTACCCTGGCGCGATCTCTTGCATGAAGGACCGGTGCCGGCGGATCTAAGCCTGAGTGAACTTTCGGCCCGGCGCGCATCGTTTATCGCCTCCTGCGCCTGGGGTGAGGAAGAAGAGGTTCTGGCTGACTTCCGCAAGCGCGATGACCTGCTGGGGAGATATGCAGACTTTGACGAGGTTCTGTTGTGGTTTGAGCATGATCTCTACGACCAGTTGCAGCTGCTTCAACTGCTTGACTTTTTCCATTCACAGGACGAAACTGTCTGTCCGCTGCGTCAGATAGTTGTCGGTGAATTTCTCGGTATGATGAGTCCGGCAAAACTTATGAGTCTGCTCGGCAGTGCAGAGGACGTCCGACCGGAGCATTTGCAGGCCGCCGCCCGCGCCTGGGCTGCCTTTCGCGCACCCGAACCCGACAATCTACTTGCGCTCTTGCAGGAGGATCTCGCAATTCTGCCTTTCCTCCGCCCGGCCCTGCGACGCCATCTGGAGCAATTCCCCGACCGCCGCTCAGGTCTGGCGCGCACCGAACGCCATGCACTGGAGGCATTGGCACAAGGACATGACACCGCGCCGGCAATCTTCCGTTTTGCGCAGGATGCCGAAGAGAGCCCTTTTATGGGCGACTGGACCTTCTGGTTGTATCTGAAGCGTCTCGGCAGCGGAGACCAGGCACTGCTGCAACGCACGGATGGCGAGGCATTAGTCATCCCGCCTCATCACCCGGACAATGAAGCTTTTTTGTCGACTACCTTAACTCTGAGTCCTGCAGGGCGGAAAGTGCTCGCCGGCGAGCTTGACTGGCTGTCCCTGGCTGGAATCGATACCTGGCTGGGCGGCGTACATTTGCGACCGGGAGCTGTCTGGCGCTGGGACGCCGACAGCGAAACGCTGGTGCAAAGCGACGCGCGATGAAGTGATGGTCAATTCGCCCGGAAGACGACCGGCAGTGATATCCAGGCCGGCACAGCTTCGCCATTCCGTCGGGCCGGCACGAAGCGCGTGGCCAACAGTGCTTTGATAGCGCTCTGACTCAGGACATTCTTCATTGCGTCATTCTGTACTTCATTGAAGAGATGGCTGCGATTCATGTCCGCAACGACCGAATCGACCGCACCGGCGACCGTGACGCGTGCCTTCAGGAATATTTTCCCTTCAATTCCCGCTTCCTTGGCGGCGGCGGGGAAAATGAGCCTGGCGGCAAGAGCCTGCATTCCGCCCTCGATGGCAGGCTGTTGATCGAGCTGTTCCGCATGGGCCGGCAAAGTGGACTCTGCCGGTGCATCCTGGATTTTGTCTTCGCAATTCCAGAGAAAGGGCAGCAACGCCGCCGTGAGCAAACATAAGAGAATACGTTGCATCGGAAACTCCTTTTGAGAAAGATTAAGGTAACGAATGCGCTTACGCAAAGAGCGGAAGCCGCGCGAAAATTCGAGAACTGCGTAGTCATGCCGGCAGCGACTTTCCGCGGTTGCAAGCAGAATTCTGGCATAGTCGAAGGGCTTGATCTGCGCCGCCCGGCACGCTGATTCGTCGCAGGCCATTTCATTGAATTCGCGAAGCTTGCGTAGCAGCGGCCAGACAAGAGGATTGAAAAAGTGCAGACTGCTGGCCAGGGCTACCAGCGGCAGGAGATACTGATCGCCCTGAGCCAGGTGCGCGCACTCGTGATGCAGCACAGCCCGCCGGTGTTCCACGCTCCACTGTTCCCAGGCCGGAGGGACAAGGATGCGGCAGCGGCGAAAACCGATTACAAAGGGCGCTGTTCCGGCCGGTCCCATGAGCACCGGAATGTGCCGAAAGCGCGTCGGCAGCAATTTCCGGGCCGAGGGTAGAGCGCGTGCCCGACCGGCGATGGCATACATCCTGCCTGTAGCCCGGATACTGAAGATTATGCCGCCAAGGGCGCCAATCAGCCAGAGGCAATACAGCAGACTTGTCGCGGAGAGAGACGACGATGTACTTGCCGTGGCCGTCCGCAGACCTAGCCCATCGAAGATGGCTGTGACAGCAGACAGCGAGTAGGGCGTCGGGGCGACGGCGGCGGCGGGAATAAGCGGCAGGATGAATATCTTCACCAGACCCAGAATGGCGATATGACGCAACAGTCGGGCCTTGTGCCCCCGAAGAACGAACAGCAGCGCCAGAATCAGCCCGATGAACAGACAATTGTGAATGCTGGCCGCCAGCATCAGTTCCAGCCAGGCGGCGCTCGTGTGATTCAAGGCTTCAATCATCGCTGCGTCGCTCCATTTGATCGATGAGGCTGCGAAGCAGCTCGAGCTCTTCGGCGCTCAGCGCATCGTTGGCGACGATATGGCTGATCAATGCCCCCGCGGAACCGCGAAAGACACGTTGCACGAATGAGTGCGTTTCCTTACCAACGACATCGTCGCGCTGCACCAGTGGCTGATAGAAATTCACCAATCCGACTTTCTTTTTGCGCAGAAAACCCTTTTTGACGAGTGTGTTCATTACGGTCTGGATTGTGGTATACGCCTTTTCCTCAGCCGGATAGCCTGACTGCAGGACGTCGCGAACGGCGGGAGCCCCGCCGAGGCGCCAGACTATTTCCATCACTTCCCATTCCAGGGCCGAAAGCAGCGATAAGCGTTCGGGCATTGAAGCACTCCTTTGAATTCGGGAAAAAAAGCCCTGGATTTCAGGGCGCACTCGTGCTGTCGATTGTCATCAGCGCAGGCGAACAAGGTCGGCTGCAACTATAATTGTAGGATATCTACTATAGATATAGTAGCAATATAGAATCGCCAATCCATCCAGTCAAGAAAATAATTGTCAGGCAGCGATTAATGCTTTGAGTCTGCAGGCGAAAGCCCGAACTCAAATTTTTCCCGGCAATTTTGAAACACAGTCTACACTCCGAAGTCTCTTGAACATCGAAGCGCGGCAAAACATATTCGGGGATGGTGGTGGCGCAGCGAAGTAAGGGCACAGATGCAAGTCAATTCACGGATAGTGAATTGTATGATCTTGTGTGTCGCGGCGGCGATCAGCGAGATCGGTCATTTGCTGTGATCTATGAAAGGCATTCCGCCAAAGTTTATGCGTATTGTCTTCGCATTCTCGAGAATGAAGACAGTGCGCGGGAGGTCTTTCAGGAAACTTTCGTACGCTTTTACCACACGGCGATGCGCGAACGAAGTGTGACGAATGTTCACGGATACCTGATAAAAATTGCCCGCAATCTTTGCCTCGACGCACGTAAAGAATTCAGTCGGACCGCAAACATCGAAGATTTTGAATTTGCCTTTGAAGATACGACGCTGGAAAACAAGGAAATCGCCGTGCTGCTGGATATGGCCCTGGGCTTGCTTGCCGAGCCCTACCGCGAAGCCTTCGTTCTACAAGTACACAATGGCTTAAGCTACAAGGAAATCGCTGATGTCACTGATGTACCCTTAACGACGGTGCGCAACCGGGTCGTAAGGGCGAAAAAGAAGATGCGTGAAATCCTGGCGCCCTATCTGACAACCTGGCTAGTCTAAACCAAGCTGGATTATTGTTATGCAACACGACGAATCCTTCGCGCCCTCCGAACTGCTTTACCTCTTTCTGGACGGCGAAACCGATGACATCCAGCAGTCAATGTTGTTTTCGGCAATGGCTCACAGCAGCGAGTTACAGGAAGAATTTCGCGATGCGCTCCAAATGTACACCGCCGGCGAAAGGCTTCGCAATGACCTGACGACTCCTGAAGCGGCCTCGAAGGCTGTGTTTGGCAGGCTGGGGATTGGAGGCTCGGACAGCCCTGACCCTATCAACTCTGCGACGGCCGCCCGCGCTACCCCGCACTGGCAACTCTGGTATGTACCAATTGCGACCGCGGCTGCCGGCGCACTGATTACAGCGCTGTTCATGATGCCCGGTGCTCTCGGCTCATCGGCGGACAGCCCGGCTGCGCTGGTGGAAGAACCGGCGGCGGTCTCGGCCCCACCTGCGAAAATTGCCCTAGGGGAAAGCGGCACAGCGAGGGGCGAGGCGACCAATACGGACCTTGCGCGAAATGACGGCGATATGGCCGAGGCGCTGACGGCGGTAAAAGAAGAAGCGTCGGCATCCAGCTTAACATCAGACGATCGTCCGGACCTTACACAACTCATTACTGCCGTTCCGAATAGCGCTGGTATTGATGAGCCCGCTTCGGCACTTTTCACGCCGCAGCCATTCAATCTGTCGCAGGCCAGGGGTCTCAGACTGGCCAATGTGCACAGCCCTGATCTGTATCAATCCGGCGGCATTCAGCCACTGCCGCCGACACCCGTCGGCTCGCTGGAGGTGGCAGCAGGGACGGCGGATGACAAATCCTGGCTGCCGCATTCGGTGCAGCTCGCCGGGGTTGATAACATGCTGTACTTTCCCGATCGAAGCATTGCGGGCGGCGAAGCGACGACCTTAAACAATGCCAGCCTGGCCTTACTCTATGACCTGAACGACGAAATAGCCTTTGGAATTGAGCTTGGTCAGACGACACTGCCTTTGCGTGTCCTCAATGGTGATCGTTATGAAGATGTACCGGTACTGCGTTGGGCGGGTGGGCTCCTGCTGTATCGACCGGCAGCATTCGAGCTTGCTTTTAATCTGCGCCCCTTTATGCAGTCGACGCTGGCTGCGACGCGTTCGGGGCCGATGCTGCGCTCGGTGGTCGGCCTGGAATACACGCCGGAAACACGTGTGAGCTTCGCATTGGGAGTTGAAGGCACGGGCCTGGCTTATCAGCACGAAGGCAGCATTTTTGTAACGAGTAAGTTCGGCTTTAACTATCGCGTCGGCATCCGATTTTGATAATTGACGAGCAGGAATTTCATGCGAGGAACTAAGATGAATTTAAGTCTTGTCATGTTGTTCGCCGCTTTCATACTGAGCCTGACGAGCGCTTGCAGCGACAGCACTATCAACGGCGGAAATGAGCCGGGGCCAGGGGAATCCACCGCACAGCCATCGATTTCGAAGCAGCCCGAGTCAATGTCCGTCTGCGTTGGCGACGACGTCACTTTTCGTTCAGATGCCGTCGGTGAGCCCGCGCCGACAGTTCAGTGGCAGGAGGATAGCGGTGCCGGCTATGCGGATATGACAGGCAGGCAGACGACGACACTGAGCCTTAGTGCGGTTACGAAGCCGATGGACGGCAATCGCTACCGGGCGGTCTATCGCAACGACAACGGCGAGACGACGACGGTCGAGGTTAGCCTGACGGTCTTCAGCAGTCCGTCCATTCTGGATCATCCTGAGGACCGGCTGGTCACTCAAAGCTCGAGCGCGACATTCCAGGCACAGGCCCTCAGCGCGATTCCCATGTCGGTTACGTGGCAGCGCGATGCCAATGACAGTAACGGCTGGCAGGATATACCGGGCAGGACAAGTGCAACTCTGGTTGTTAATAATGTCACGCTCGCGATGGATCTCTATCGTTTTCGCGCGATATTCACCAATAGCTGTGGATTGACAATCACGAGCACCGCCACATTGAGCGTACAGTAATCATCGAGGCGCGTATCTGCCAATTCGCCGGGCAGCACGCAGAACAATCTATCCCCGGCCTTGATTACGGAGCATCCGATTCGCCGAATTTTCTTTAGCTTTGCGTATGCAGCACAAGGGAATTCCGCTTTGGGCGCTTGCAGTGTTCGCCATTCAATCGCTTGCTGCCCAGGACACGATCGAAAACCGACAAGACTATTTATCACTGCCCCTGCACGACAGTATCGAGGTGGTTCCGGGCGCTGAATTCGAAGCGAACCGCATGCACCGCTTTTTGTTCGGCACGCACTGGCGCAATCTCTGGACTACGCCGATCTTCGTTCCCGTTCTGAATCTGGACAGCTTTGCGGGCGGCCTGCAGCCGATCAAAAGCGGCGGTCGGCATGAGGCGCTGGTATTGCATTTGCAGGGCAATGACGGGCGGCGCTATAAGTATCGGGTGATCAACAAGGATCCGCGTTCCGCCCTGCCGCGCAAGCTGCGCCAGACCGTAGTGGCGCGTGTGTTAAGCGATCAGACGAGTTCAGCGCACCCGATGGGTGCCGTCATTGCGGCGCCGCTGCTCGATGCCGCCGGTATCTTACACAGCCGCCCTTCGCTCTTTGTCATGCCGGCGAGCCAGGCGCTGGACGACTTTAACGACGAATTTGCCGGAACCTTCGGCGTCTTCGAAGAGCATCCCGATGAGGGCTATGGTGCGCTGCCCGGCTTTGCCGGCGCCAGCAAGATTGTGGGCTCATTCAAACTGCTCGACCGGATGGAAGAGGACAGCGACAACCGGATCGACCAGGGCGAATATCTGAAAGCCCGGCTGCTGGATTTTGTCCTGGGTGACTGGGACCGGCATTACAGCCAATGGCGTTGGGCGCGCTTTGCGGCGAGCGATGACCGGCTCTGGCATGTAATTCCACTGGACCGCGATCACGCTCTCTGGCGCTTTGACGGACTGTTTCCCTGGCTTGCGACGCATTGCGTCAGCCGACTTGACGGCGTGAAACTCGGCTATCCGGATATCCTGGATCCCAACCGCAGCGCGCGCTTTATCGATCGGCGTCTGCTTTCGGAACTGGGCAGGCAGACCTGGGATTCCGTAGCGCGTGCCCTTGCCGCATGCCTGAGCGATGAGGTTATTGAAGACGCCGTCGCCGCGATGCCTCACCCCTGGTTCGAGCTCGAAGGCGACCGCCTGGTACGGGAACTGAAGGAGCGCCGCGACCGTCTGCCGGAATTTGCTGCTTCTTACTATCGTCGTCGCGCGGCCTATGTGGGCATCTATGCTAGTAATCGGCCCGAAATTGCCGACATCAGGCGGCTGGACGATCGGCGCGTAGAAGTCTCGCTTTTTCAGATGGCTGACAGCATGCGCCGCAGCAAGGGACGACGATTTTATCATCGTGTGTTCGATGCCGCGGAAACCAGCGAAATCCGCTTGTATCTGCTTGGCGGCGACGACCTGACCATCATTAAGGGTTCTGTTAACAGCAGCATCGAAATCAAAATCGTCGGCGGCGAGGGTGATGACGAATTGCGCGATGAGGCCCTCGTTCGCGGCCACTTTTTGAGCCTCATTCCCTTTATTCCCTCTGCCGAAACACAGACCTATTTCTACGACGCCGACAGCGGCAGCGGCTTTGTGCCCGGACCCGGCAGTAAATGGATTCGCGACCTGCCACCTCCGCCGGAAGGTAAGAAAGACCGCCATGAACCGGATGAGCGCGACTGGGGCGTCGAGTGGAAATTCAGACCCTGGCTTCACTATGGTTCGGACGACGGACTGACAATCGGCGGGGGGCCTGTCCTGTATAATTACGATTTTGCGGCGGCGCCCTACGACTCGCGCATACAGCTCCGCGGCGCCTGGGCTTCAGGCGGAGGCAAAACACGCTATGATTTCAACGGCCGCTTCAATTCCCTGATCAGGGGAGCGACTGTGCTGAGCAGCCTGCGCCTGACCGAGCTTCAGATTCGCCAATACTACGGCATGGGCAATGAAAGTGTACTGGACGACAGCCTCCACAATGCCGGCTACTATGAAGTGCAGCAGGAATTGTTGATGCTGCGGGCGCATGTACAGGTGCCGCTGTTCGACCATGCCTATGTGTATGGCGGCGGACGTTGGAGTCTTTCCAATATCAGCACGGCGCGCGATCATCTGATCGGCGACAGCCGTCCCTATGGAATCGACAAAGTGCGTCTTGGCGCGCTGGAAGCGGGATTGCGTTATGAAACACGTAATAAGGGCTCGGCATCGAAAAAGGGCATTTTGTTTAATATTGCCGCTTCCCTGGTGCCTGCGATTTTTGATAGCCGCGAGACCTTCACCCGACTAAGCGCGGAATGGCGTTCGTATCTGAGGCTGCGGCCCGGGACGGACATCACTCTTGCCACGCGAGTGCTTGGCGAGCGTGTTTGGGGCGACGCTCCATTCTTTGAGGCTGTCTTTCTTGGGGGAAGTCAATCCTTGCGCGGTTTTACGCGGGAACGCTTCGCCGGCAACGCGGCAGTCTCGGCGGCAGTAGAAATGAGGGTCGAGCTCGGTGAACCGCAAATTGTCGTACCCGTTGCGATCGGTTTGACCGCAGCGGCAGAAAGCGGACGGGTATTTGTTGACGGCGAAAGCTCGGATGTCTGGCATTCGGCGGTCGGCGGCGGCATCTATCTCTCTTTTGTTCGGCGCCGCCTGACAGCCAGCGCTTCGCTGATGCAATCCAGGGAGCAGCTGGGGCTGCACATCAGGGGCGGTTTCGCATTTTGATTAACTAAACGATTCCCTTGGAATTCAAATCACGGCATTTGTCGGAGCATTCCCGATTCGTCGCTTTGTTTTATCGGAGCCAGCTTTATTCATGAAGCCTTCACTTGACTACTACAGTCGGGGCGATGCTATGGGGGCGTCGCGACGCAACGTCAGCGGTTCTCATTCCGGCGGGGTCGACAGTGAAAAACTACTCGACAACATCGCCGAGCAGACCAGGTCGACGCGCAACCTGTTTATAATCTACATTTCCTATTTGCTCTATTTCGGATTGTCGATTTTTTCTATACAGGACATCGAGCTGCTGCAAAAGTCCACGGTCACGCTGCCCTTCTTTCAGGTACCGGTAGCGACGGATGCCTTTTTCTATCTGGCGCCGACGCTGGCAATCGTGATCTTTGTGTACTTTCACATGCACTTGCAAAACCTCAGAACGATGATCCGGCAACTGCGCAGTTCCTGCTCAGAGCAGCTTGTTTATATATTTCCATGGACCGTAACGCTGCCGGAGAAAGAAGATCCCGCTTTAACGTCCAAACTACAACAATACTTTGTACGTATCGCCCTTTGGTGGCTCCTGCCCGCTTCACTGGCGCTTTGTAGCTACTGGACGATGAAGAAGCATGATACGCTGGACACGGCAGTCGTCATTAACATTTTTATTGTCGGTGTCGCTTGTACGCTGTATTTCCGCTTTGGGGCCGGGCAGTCAGCTAATACAAAGGGCAGCCACGATAGTAAGGGCAAGTTGAGCCGGCGGCAGAAGGTCGGGCGCGGAATCGCCGCGCTAACGCTATGGTCGGGAATTCTTTTTGGTCTGATCATTCCGGCAGTTAACAGCGGTGGCATAATCGCACTAGATCTCTACTCCGCCAATCTCAGCCGGAAGCCCGATATTGCCGACGACACCCGGCGCTGGGCCATACTGGACGGCGTGAACCTGAATGGCGCCGACTTGAGATATTCCTTCCTTCGCAGAGCAAACCTCGTATCGGCGGAACTGCAGAATGTCGATGCTTCATTTGCTGATTTTGCTGGATCCGATTTTCGAAACGCCCGGCTTAAGCAGGCAATTTTCTTCGGCGCCAATCTCTTCGATACGGACCTCTTTGGCGTCGAGCTGGACAATGCCGATCTCCGCCACGCCAATCTTGACAGCGCATATCTTGTCGGCGCCAGCCTCCGCCACTCCGATTTTGCTGCTTCACTCTACGCCAAAATTCGCAAGAGCGCGAGTATCCGTAATGACAGGCAGGGAGCTACGCTTCGCCACGCCAATTTGTTTAAATCCGATCTTCGCCATGCCAGCTTCATGAGCGCCGTCCTGATCGCTGCCAAACTCAGCTATGCCAGACTCGACAGCGCCAATCTCCGATTTGCCGATCTCGACAGCGCCAATCTGTCCCGCGCCGTACTTCGCGGCGCCGACCTTAGCTATGCCAATCTTCGCGGCGCCAGACTCGACGGCGCCGACCTCGCAGAAGCCGATCTGGAGGACGCCAGAAACCTCAGCGTCGAACAATTGCTTTCAGCCCGAACTCTGTACAATGCCGAGTTGGGTGATAGCCTCTCGGCTGTCTTTGAGTCGGATTCTGTGCTGAGCTTTCAACAGCGATATCGTTTCCGAGATAAACGGTCCGAAAAAAGTCTCTTCCTGGATACGGCCAGAATACGGGAGTTAATCGAGTCATGGAAGCACTACTAAATCGCCCTCGGGCGAGACGGCACCTTTGATTGTTGGATGAGTCGGTGATTCCCGTGATTAATACTCAGCTAAAAGGTATTGGCAATTAGCATTTGGCGATATACACACTTAAACTCTGTGCTCGGCAACAGCGAATTTAGGATGAAATTCACAAAGCAGATCAACTGCATCAAGCGAACTTGTTGCGATCCTGGCGCCTGATTCCCGAGTTTGTCGCCAAAACAAGTATTGAACTATAGGACGCGGGGATACAAAGCCTGGCTCCTCCAATGCCTACTCTTTACCAAAAACATCATTCCAGTAATGATCGGACAGCTTTTTCAGCTCATCCAGCGTCATTGGATTTCCGCCTTGATCATGCAACTGATAGTCCGAACAGCTGATGATTAACTTGCCGCCGCTGAATTTCCCTTCAGGCGCGTTGTCACAATACGAGTAAACGACAATGTTGCCGGCCTGATCGACTTCGCTGCTGTTTATTTCAATTTCCAGATCGAAAACGGCGCGCCAATCCGAGATAATGGTTGTTTCATCCGTCCAGGCATCAAACTGAATCGACTCCACGCCCTTGAGGGTCAGGTGCAGAAATTCATACTTTTCGTCTATGAGTTCGGCCAGGTATAGTATTTCGATCTTTAACTCAACTAGATCGGCCTGAATTGTTGCTCCGTCGATAACACCGTCATGAAAAATGCCAAAAATAGCCTCCAGATCTTGCGCTGTATTCATCGATCCGATTCCAACAGAATTCCTGAAACTCACTCCCGAATGCCGGGAGCAAATATACGCAGAGATTCAAGCAAGTCGGGCTGAACCTTATAATTCAGGGCTACTCTGACTGATTTTGTTGCTGTGATGGATTTAGGGCTGCAATCGTATTCGATTATTGTGGCTTAACGGCAACAATCGCAATATGACTGCCCGGCGCGAGTCCGAATTGAAAGTGCCGCGGACGACAACAATTGTCGACAATGCAGAACAGTTCTGGCGGCTGCTCAGTAGCGCCGAGGCTTGTTTAAGATTTCACATGGGAGAGAAGCATGTCGAATCAATAAACGTTCTTCTGCCGCAGCTCAGGCGCTGCCTGGTCCAGGCGGCGAGCCAACTCGGGCAGATGACATGTAGGCACAGCAGGGAAGAGATGATGTTCGATGTGATAAAACATATTATATGAAATGAAGTTTTTCCAGCGACCGCGTTGCGTCCGTCCGATAAAATGTTCGGCATCGCAGTCATGATGGACGGTCCAGACGGCAAAGAAGCCGGTGCCGCATTGACCGATTAGCATCAAGAGCGCGTGCACTTGCAGCGTTTCAATGCCAAGCAGGCCGAAGACCATGATCAGCCAGACGAGGATCGCGCCAAGTTCACAAAGAATCCAGCGCCGTTTATTTGCCGATCGACACAATCGCAGCGCGTGATAGTGAAGGCGCAGCGTAAACAAGGGACCGAGCAGCAGCGCTCGGTACCAGGGCATTCGGGCGCTAAAGGCTTCCACGTCGTGTTCCGCCAGACAGTGCCGGTGATGATGCATGTGCGTGACCTGCACGGCATGCATCGAGCTCTGCATCAGAATACTCAAGCTGAAAAGCAGCCAGTCCTGGGAGCGCCGCGAAATTCCCATGTTGTAATGCTGTGCATTGTGCGACTGGCGTAGGCCGGTCAGGAAGAAGTAGAATGCGCAAATGCCGCCGGCGATCATCCATGCGGCGTCCGTACGCAGGGCCAGGTCGTAACAGTAGAGCGAAGCGGTTAGCCAGGGCAACGACAGACTCAGTTCATGCAGACGTTCCCAGGGGCTGAGAGTTAGCAGGTCGCGCCATTTAACATGACGCAAGCGCCGATCTTTGAATATTGCGGGACGTTTTGAAGGGAAGGAAGCAGGGCCGGGGGCGCGATCGAGAGTCATAGAGCATCACTGTTGAATTGTTCGCCAATCGGGCGGCAATATATGCAAAAGGAAAACCTCGCAAAAGGTAATAATTGTATTTTCAGAAATAATTGAAATAAAAATTCAATTTGCAGCAGTTCTTCGGCAGATGTTCCTGTCAGATTAAGCCTTTTCGCTGTGAGCAATCGCTGTGGTCCGGGCAGCTTTGGCTGCGCGATCACATTGTCTTAACTTAAGAATCCGAAAATCAAGTTAACACTGTGCACTTACCTTGCCTGGTCGGAATCAAGAATGCGAACTGGGTCGAATATTGGAATGGCAAAGAACCGGCTCCTGGTGCTGGCCTTGTGTTTGCCGCTCTTGCTTCCGCTTGTCTATTATGCGCTGTCGAACATACTGCAGCAGGCCGATCCGACGCTGCTGCCGGAGAGGCAGCTGGGCAAACACGCCATGTGGATCCATCGGCCGTGGTTAGAGGACATTGTTCGCGGCGGAGAGTACACAACCCTGGCCCGGCATATCGAACGCTATGCGATCAGCGATGTGTTTATCAGGGTCTCGGACCCGGACGAAGCTACAGGCCGGCCCGATTCCGATTCCACAACGATCGCGTTTCTTCAGGGTATGGACCGACGACTTCCACTGCTGCGCATGTATGCCTGGCGAGATATGAAGCGCAGCACTTCAATGGATGAGACTGCCCCAGCACAGCTGGATGAACAACTACTGGCCGACTGCCGCAGTTACCTACAGGCGGGATTCGCGGGGATTCACCTTGAAGCTGGTGGTGTCAAGCCGGTTGATCGGCGGTTTCTCGCGTTGCTGCGTCGCATCCGCTCGATGGCAGCCTCGCGCGGAGCAATCCTCTCGCTTGGCGCGATGGAGCCGGAGCCACTGCCGGGAGCCGATTGGACACTGAGAACATTCGGTTGCCCGCCCTT
Source organism: Candidatus Kapaibacterium sp. (assembly GCA_028284775.1). Classification (GTDB taxonomy): domain Bacteria; phylum Bacteroidota; class Ignavibacteria; order Kapaibacteriales; family UBA7675; genus JANQRB01. Next base: position 29,877 of record JANQRB010000096.1, read on the forward strand.
GTACTGGACGTATTCGGATTTGCAGCGCGCTGCGAAATGCGTCGACCAGCTTGTTGTCGCAATCAGGAGCGGGACCGGCCGGCCCAATAGCTTGTATCGCAGTTATGTTAAACGACAAAGCGAACTGCTTCTGTCGCTGAGCGCGCACGGATCAAAAGTCTTTGTCGGCTTTGTACCTGAGGATACGACGCGGATAGGTATGCGGTCTTCAACAGATGCAATCCGCATCGGTCTGGAGGGGCTGGGACAGGGCATCGGCTCGTCTGATGCGCGCCAGTTGTGTGATGTCGGCGTGGCTCTTGACGCGCACTGGCACAGGGATAGCGCCGACTGGCATGTTTTTGAGGAGCTCTGGTTAAACAGCAGGGTTGAGCCGCCGGAACATCGCGAATGGGGGCTGCCGGGCAAAGCGACCCCTGCCCCCACGGACGCTGCGGATGGTGGCGCAATGCTGCTGATTGGCGGCGGCGCCCTGGGTGACGACAGTATCATGCGGCGCTTCATCGAGCTGGCCGGTGGCAAAGACCAAGCGATTGTCATAATCCCGACCGCGCTCGAAGGCGAATTCTTCAGAGAAGGATGGCCGGAGCTGCGAATGTTTACGGCGATCGGTGCCGCGAACCTGACCGTGCTGCATACCCGCGATCGCGAATTGGCCAACCGGGCGGACTTCACCGCGCCCTTGCGTTCGGCTCGCGGTGTCTTTATCACCGGCGGGCGGCAATGGCGGCTGGCCGATGCCTACCTCGGCACGCTGGTTCAGGAAGAGCTGCGCAACCTGCTGCGCCGCGGCGGTGTGATTGCAGGCACATCGGCCGGCGCGACAATTCTGGGGTCCTACCTCGTGCGCGGCGACTCCCGCAGCAACCGTTTCATGATGGGCGATCATGAGGAGGGTTTCGGCTTCCTGGCCAACACAGCCATTGACCAGCATGTATTGGCGCGCGGCCGGCTTGACGATATGATCCCCGTCATCCATTCCTATCCGCAGCTGCTCGGAATCGGCATCGACGAGCGGACGGCGCTGCTGGTACGAGGCGACCTTTGTGAAGTCATCGGCGAATCGCTGGTTGCCGTCTATGACTTCAAGCGCTGGTGCACCTTCCCCGAACGTTATTTCTTCCTTGCTCCGGGCGATCGATTTGATATCAAGCAGAGGAGAAGAGTATTTGATTGATGGCGGATAGCCGATGGCCTCTCTGCGAGTGGCGGCCGATTCTGTTTGGTCCGATCAACTGAAGGAGAGGGCAGTAGTACTGCTCTCGTAAGTACAGCTGATCGTAATAATCTTCGAAATGAATAAGTATTGACTTTTATCCACGAATTTTTCATATTTGCATCCACTGCCTTCAGACAAATCGATCGTTAAAAACAAATCTTCATTCAAATACCGGCCCGGCTAATCGCCGCTCGGCGTCTGTATTCAACTGCCGATGTTTCAGTTGTTAATATAGCCATGTTCCTTCGGTCGCGGGTAATTGACAACAACAAAAATCTTAATAAAAATCTTAAGGGTATCCATCATGACATACTTTAAATCATTTTACATCGTGGCAATGGCGATCGGTTCATTATTTGTGGCGATGTCTCCCACTACGTATTCCTCCTGCTGTGACGATCTTGACTGCGAATGTGAGGAGTTTGCGGTCACAAACAACAGTCCGGTTCCGGTAGAGTTAGAGATCAGAACTTGCGACGGGGATGTGTTTTGCGTAGAGATACCTGATTCAACCGGCGGCCATCCGGTGCCAGTCAAGGCGCCGCGCGGTTCATGCATATTTGAAGTGCACGAAAAGAGTACAGCTACTGACTGCCCTTGCGTCGACGGCACTCCCTGCTACCTGCCCGCTGCTTCTCCGATTACTTCGATCTCGGTACTTTGGTGCAGTATCGTGATTGAGTGAACTTAGCGTGAACGCATCCCTGGCAATAGTGATGTTCCGTTTTGCAATCCCTGGCGAAAACCCGTTTTTGACAATTGCTGTCGTTCCCGAAGTGTGCCATTGCTATGAGTATCGAAGGCGTTAAAAGCTACCTCCTAACCCTGCTCTGGCCGCCACGATAGCTGAAGCCGTTGAGCAGCAGCAACAGGCCGTTCGGCAGTAGCGCCATCGCGTGGCTGTTGCGCTCTTTGCCGTCGATCGGGCTGGCTTCGATCCATTGGTCTTCCGACGGATCGTAGAATTCACCGCGATTGCTGCTTTCCCAGATACCGTCGCCAAGATATTTCTTACGATGTCCGATAAGATTGTTTTTATTGTCCGCTGAAAAGTGCGGTTGCCGTAGTTCATTTTGGCAGGGATCGATCAAGGGAGTATTTTAGGGTGTCGAAGCGTCTGGCACCCGGTTTCAACAAGCGATATACTCTCTATGATGAAGACAAAACGATCAATGCTCTGGCTGGCGGCCTGCTGGCTGCTGTCATTCTTTGCAGACAGCCGGGATTTGAATACCGCAGCCTTGCAGACTGCCTCCGCCGATTCGCTGCGGGCAGAGACCTTGTTCCAGCAGAAAGAATACAGGCAGGCGGCCGCGGCCTTCATGGAGCTGCTGCAGCGCGACAGCAGCGATTTTAACGCAATGTACAAACTCGGCCTTGCCCAGCTGTCGATCGGGGAATTGGAGCCGGCGATTCAAACGCTGAGCTATGCTTTGCAGCACACGAAGAATCGCCGGCACCGGGTGTATTTCTATCGGGCATTCGCCTATTCAAATCTTGGCAAGCTCCACGAAGCGAACAGCGATTATTCGCTGGCCCTTGTGCATGACAGCTCCTATACCGATGCTCTTAATAATCGCGGACAGATTCGCGAAAAGCTCGGCGACACTAACGGCGCCATGCAGGATTACAATCGCCTTTTGCAATTGGATTCGACCGCTGCCGGCACTTACTACAATATGGGACGGCTGCTGGCCTCGCTGCAGCGCTTCGACGAGGCGCTCACTTATTTGTCAAACTCTATCCGTCTCGATCCGGACTTTTTCTGGGCCTATCTTCGCCGCGGCGATTGCCTGGCATTTCAGGAAAACTTCGAGGCGGCGCGGGCGGATTTTGAGAGTGCCACCCTGCTTAATCCGCAGAACAGCGAAGCGTTTATGAAGTTGGGTTATTGTCTTGTCAATCTGGATCGGGCGGATGAGGGATGCCCTAAAATCATACGAGCGGTCGATATGGGCAATCCTGTTGCAAAGGCCATGATGGAGGAATTTTGTGGTGAATCGGAGAACGATGAGAGGGAACAATGAAGATCTTCCGGCAAATACTTATCTGCAGCCTGGTGTTGCTGCTCTTGCCCTGCTGCCTCAAAGCCGCCGCCGATCTGATACCCGCCACAGTCAGCGAGGCTGTCCGGGAACGAGTCGACGAAGGTTACTGTGTCGGCATTGTTGTCGGAATGCTGAATCCTCAGGGTCGCGAATATTTTGCCTATGGCCACAGCGACGCCGGCCGCAAACAGCAAATAGATAGTAACACGGTGTTTGAAATCGGCTCGGTGACTAAAGTTTACACGACGCTTGCCCTGGCTTTGATGGCCGCGCAGGGAACAGTATCCCTCGATGAACCGGTCGCCGCTTTGCTGCCGGCCGGTGTGACGGTACCGACGTTGGACGGACAGCAGATACTGCTGCATCATCTGGCCGAGCACAGTTCGGGTCTGCCGCGTCTGCCGACGAACCTTGCGCCCGCCGATCCCAACGACCCCTATGCCGACTACGATGCCGACAGGCTCTATACTTTTCTCGGCGGGCATTCGCTGGCGCGTGCGCCGGGCGCCGCCTATGAATACTCCAACCTTGGATCGGGGCTGCTGGGCTTTGCCTTGAGCCGCAAGATCGGCAAGCAATTCGCGGCATTGATTCGCGAACTTATCTGCGTACCGCTGGGAATGAAGCGCACGCTCATTGACGAGAGTCGTCTGCCCGACAACAATAAAGCTATCGGTCATGCGGCCAGTCGCCGCCTGAACGACTGGCATTTTGATGTCATTGCCGGCGCGGGCGCACTGCGTTCGACGGCCGGCGATCAATTGCGCTTTCTCGCGGCGCAGCTCGGTCTGTGGGAGTCTGATCTCTACGCGGCAATGAAGACGACGCATGATCTCAGGTTCGAGGTCAACGAGCGCCTGAAGGTGGGCCTCGGCTGGCACGTCACAGTGAATGAGACGGGCGCAAGACGCATGTACTGGCACAACGGCGCTACCGGCGGCTTTCATTCTTTTGTTGGCTTCGACCCCATCGAGCAAACAGCTGTCGTCGTTCTCTGCAATTCGAAGTTCTCCATCGACGATATCGGGGTGCATGCTCTGTGGCCGGAGCAAAAGATCGCGGCTCTGCCCAAAACTATCGCGGTCGAGAGAGCGATCCTGGAATCTTATGTGGGCGTCTATCAGCTCATGCCGACCTTTCTGATCACGATCCGGCTGGAAGAAGATGCCTTGACGGCGCAGGCCACGGGACAAGAGCCATTTCGTATCTATCCCAAGTCCACCAGCCGTTTTTTCTATAAAGTCGTGGAGGCGGAGATCGAGTTCGAAAGCGACCAGGAGGGGAGTGTGAGCGGCCTGACGCTGTTCCAGGGTGGACGTTCCGTACCGGCCGAGAAAATCAAGTAGTTTGCGGTCATCCATAAAGCAGACCGCGTTAACCATCGATCCCCGCTGGCCGCGAGTGAAGTGAAGCTTGCGGTAAACAATTGGCGCTCGTAGTATTGTCGCCAACGCAACGGAAGGCGTCTGCGCATAATCCGCTGTTGCAGCCCGGCAGGACCGCAACGAATGCGAGGGAACGATGGTGTCGGTATTCTCCGCTCCTACTCATTCAGACATGATGCAACGACCGGCTGTCCACGCTGCGGCGCCGGCCGATTTGCTGCCGATAAAGGCCTATAATCGCAGCGTCCTGAGCGAATTTGCCGCCAGTATGCGGCAGCCTCCTTATCGCGAAAAAATTACGGACATCCCCATAAAAACGCTCTACAGCCTGCCCTGGATTCTTATGATGATCGCCTCTCTCAGCGCCTGAATTTTTTTCGTAATTCCCGAATTCTCCCTAGTTTTGACCTGTCCTGAACAAATGGTGTTTTACGAAGCCGACCATGCATTTCAATGACTGATGAGAACGTGCCCGGAACGGGACGCAAAATTATCTGTATTCTCGTCTACCTGCTGGCAATTTTGCCTCTGGGCGGTTCGATCGGCTCGCTGATGGCCCACCAGGATGGCAAGATGGGCTTCGATGCCCTGGCCTCTTTTTTAGGCGGCGCGATGTGGGGCGCAGTCATCGGACTCGTTGTCGGTATCTGGATAGCTTTCAGGCACAACCTTGTGGTGGTGAAGCGAGCGACCTGGGCAGGCCTGGGCCTGCTCGTGGCACAAATACTGTTTCACAGCCTACGTATGCTGCTCAGCGAGTGAACAGCGTCTGCACGCCGAACCAGACAGGCTGGGCGAATCTGCTTAAGACCTCACACCACAGCCGACCGCTTTCTTATCTTTTTCGTGAAATTTCTGACCTACTATGGAAATTTTTGTCCATACGGCGCTCGGCGCCCTTGTCGGCGAGTGGAGTGCCGGAGCAAGCAAGGGCCGATCGGCAGCCCTGGCGGGAGCTTGCTTGGCGCTTGTACCGGATGCAGTTAATGGCTTTGCCGCGTTGGTCGGTACGGCTCATCTTGCCGGGCTGAGCGATTCGCTTGGCTTCTGGTTTTTACTCGGCATACTTTTTCTGCGGCTCTTAGGCCGTCGCTCCGGTAAATCAGGACCGGCGGTTCAGCCCTGGCTGCGGCTTGTTGTGTGGGTTGCGGCTACCCGCTTGCTGCTGGCCTGCTGCGGCACCGATGGTGCGGCTTTGTTCGCGCCCTTCGTCAACCTGCGCATTACTTTCCGAGTCATTGCCGCTTTCGATCTTTTTCTGCTGCTGCCGCTGCTGCTGATCCTTCCCGGTCTATTCCTCGGCCCGCGGCTTCGACGTCGATTCGCCCTTGCCGGATTGTTCATGAGCGGCGGCTATCTGGCAATCTGCCTGTTTTGCAAGATCCTTGCGGCCGAGACGGCGGAGCAGGTGCTTCTGCACAAGGATATTGAATATTTTCGTTTTCAGACCATCCCCGGAGTTGGCGGCTGCCTGATCTGGTACCTGACCGCCGAAACACGTGAAGACTATTGCTGCGCCTACTTCACGCCCCTCGCCGCGGCAGAAGATGTCGTTATTTACCGACGTCCCAAACAGCATGAATTGCTGGCCGATCTGTATCAAAAGCCTGATCTGCTGCGCTCGCTGCGCCGGATGGACCGCTATTATGTCGTCAGAAGCGATGCCGGCAGCTTTAGGATCTGCGACACGCGATCCGGATTGCGTTGGGGCGCAGGAGGGCCGCTGCCAGACTTTCATCGATCCTGGCGCGTCGCGTCCGACACGGCGGAGCGAGTTCGGCTGACCGAAGCCATGAGCAGGAATGGCGGACCGCTAGTTTGGCAGCAGGCGCTCTCCTTGTGGCACTGGTGGAGCAGTCAATCACTTTAGAAGCTCCTTCTTCGTCTCTGGCGCGGTTAATTGTCGAATTGGAGATTTGCGGCCGGCGGTCGTAATTTTGAAGCATTGATGCCCGCGGCAGACAACCTGCCCGCTTTGAACAAGCCGGATTGAATTCTTATGGGAATGCAGGAAGAGATACAGCGCCGACGAACGTTTGCAGTGATTTCACACCCTGATGCTGGTAAAACCACGCTCACAGAGAAATTACTGTTGTTCGGAGGCGCCATTCAGGTGGCCGGCGCGGTCAAGTCGAACAAAATCAAACGCTCCACCACCTCGGATTTTATGGAGATCGAGCGGCAGCGGGGTATCTCGGTCGCGACCTCCGTAATGGGCTTCGATTACCGCGATCATAAGATTAACATCCTCGATACGCCCGGTCACCAGGATTTCGCCGAAGATACCTTTCGAACTCTGACGGCCGTAGACAGCGCCATCGTAGTGATTGACGTCGCCAAAGGCGTGGAGATGCAGACGGAGAAACTGGTGAAGGTATGCCGTATGCGCAATACGCCGATAATCGTTTTCATCAACAAGCTGGACCGCATCGGCAAAGAAGCGATCGAGCTGCTGGATGAGATCGAACAAAAGCTGGGCCTGAACCTGACGCCGCTCTCCTGGCCGATCGGCATGGGACCCTACCTCAAAGGAGTCTACAATATCTACGAAAAGCGCCTCAATCTTTTCAGCGCCCATGGGCGGCAGCAGGAAGAAGAGACCATCAGTATCAGCGAGCTCAGCAGCCCGGAGCTGGATCGATATCTCGATACGCAGGCCCAAACTCTGCGCGACGATCTGGAGCTGTTGGGCGGCATCTATCCGCCTTTTAGTCACGAGGATTTTCTGCAGGGTGCGGTGTCCCCTGTCTTCTTCGGCAGCGCGATTAACAACTTCGGCGTCAAGGAACTGCTGGATTGTTTTGTCGAAATAGCTCCGCCGCCGCTGGCGCGCTCCGCCGCGGAACGCCTGGTCGAGGCCGACGAAGAGAGCTTCTCCGGTTTTGTGTTTAAGATTCACGCCAATATGGATCCTAAACATCGCAATCGCATCGCTTTCGTCAAAGTCTGCTCGGGCGTCTTCGAACGCAACAAAAACTATTTCCACGTGCGCCAGAGTCGTAAGTTGAAATTCGCCAATGCCACCGGCTTTATGGCACAAAAGAAGGAACTGATCGACAAGGCGTATCCGGGTGACATCGTGGGCCTGTACGACACCGGCAATTTTCGTATCGGCGACACTCTGACGGCGGGCGAGAGCCTGAATTTCAAGGGCATCCCGAGCTTCTCGCCCGAACAGTTTCGTTATGTCGTCAATGCCGACCCCATGAAGTCCAAACAGTTGAGCAAGGGCATCGACCAGCTCATGGCCGAAGGTGTCGCTCAGGTGTTTACGAGCCGGATGAGCGGGCGCCAGATAATCGGCACCGTCGGTCCGCTGCAGTTCGATGTTATTCAGCATCGCCTGCTGCACGAGTATGGCGCTTCCTGCCGCTACGAGCCTGCCAACCTGTATAAGGCCTGCTGGATTGCTTGCGAGGACGACCGGGAACTGGCGCGCTTCAGCGATAAGAAACATCGGGCGTTGGCTGTCGATAAGGAAGGGCGATTGTGTTTCCTGGCTGAATCTGCCTATTCAATTCAGTTGGCCAAGGAAGATTTCCCCAAAATTGAGTTTCATTACACCTCAGACTTTTGAGCAAGCTGCCGTCGAACAGAAATAGCGCGGGGGCGGGCAAGTTCTTGTGCTGTCTGTGCAGGGTGGTAGCCGCGAAGCAGGCGAACAACATTTGTGTTCCCTTGTTCGTATGACTAATTTTGTCTGAACTTTGTACAAATCGGACTGTAAAACGGGGCATCGGAAAAGCAATCAAAGCAATGTTAATCTGAGGACCACATGCGCGTTTTTCTCTCTAAACTGACGGTCGTAGCGGCATTGTGCTGCGTTATTACTTCCGGGATCGCCAATGAGTCGGACGTTGACTGGAAAGACTTTTCCATTATCGGCAAGTGGGAAGGCTGGGAAGGCAATGATTATACCTGGCTCTATTTCTACAAAGACGGCTCGTTCAAGTTGCGCAAATACCAAAACAAGGAGCCGGTCTTTGTTTCCAACGACGAGCAGTCTGTCAAGTACCGTATCGACACCAGCAAATCTCCCGCCTGGTTCGACATTGTGATCAGGATGAAAGACAAACGCAAGGCGCAAATGCTCAAAGATAATGGTCACAGTCCCGTAATGCGGCTCAAAGGCATCATCAAGATTGTCGATCAGAACACCATCGTTGTCCACATTAACAGCAACCCTATGATCGGCAAACGCCCGCGCGACTTTGAAGGCGATGGCGATGGCCTGGTCGCCTTGTCGCGAGTAATAAATCCGAGTGATTATTAAGGTATGATTGTCGGGCATTCCTGTTTGGTGCACAGCTGCAGGGAGCCTGAATTTGCAAAATTTGGCTTCGGCAAGTAATTTGCCGCCTACCCTGCCTGCAACGGCGATCAGAGAGAGCATATAAACCTTCGTGGGACGACGGACGATCGCCAACCTGAAGTTCCACGTCTTTGTTTCATGGCTCCAGGAGAAAACTCTATGTGCTCGTTTAGCAAGTGTAGCGTGATACCGTCCGTATCGCCTGTTATTATGTGCTGTCTGTATTTTGGTTTGTTTGCGTTGCCCCTGCAAAGCAGCGAAGCCTTTGAGCTGGCCGGAACCTGGAAAGGATATCGAAGCGGTGAGACCATGACTTTTGACTTTAAGTCAAATGGCGAAGTAACCCTGCACCGCGAGGGGCAGGAAGAACCGGTCATTGGCGGTAGCGCGCATCCCGCCCGTTATACAGTGGATACAAGCAGCCGTCCCCTGCAATTCGACATCATTATCGGATCAGCTGCGGACAATAGCGACAAGACGGCAGCCGTTGTCACGAGCGAGCGCATCGTCGGGATTATTCGCGTCGACAACATCCATGAAATTGTGCTTAACTACTCCGACGCTTCAGTGGACCCGGAGCGTCCCGTCGATTTCAAAACAGGCAGCAACCTGTTGAAGCTGGCGCGAACCAAGCGGGCGACGCCGGTGAAGAAGGTGGAGAAAAGCCGTGATATCGTGGGCAAATGGAACTGTTACATGAAATGGGACAGCAAAGTTGAAACCGTCGATTTTGTCATCACCTTCAATGCCGACGGCACCCAGCTGACCGAGTACGTCTTAAATGGCGACGACGAATACGCCATCCCCGGCACCTGGTCCAGAGTCGATGATCGCATCGAATGGACTTTCGATGATCATGAAGTGTTCTATAGCGGCAGCTTCGATGACGAAAGCATGCGTGGAACGATCGAAAATGATGGCGAGACTGGTACATTCAGCGGCCAACGCGATGAGTAAGGTCGGAATCGTATCCGGCAAATCGCCTGTCCTGAAGATTTTATCCTTACTCTTTCTGTCGAATCGCCGCACAGGCTTTTGTCTCGCCATGCTTTTGCTGGTTCTGGCACTCCCTGGCCGGGGACATGCAATCGAGGACTTCAGCCTGCCCGGCACCTGGCAGGCGCTGCAGGGCGAGCACAAAATAATCTTAGGGTTCAGCAAAGACGGCCGGCTCCTGGTCAAGCGTAGCGACAGCGCGGCGCAGCTGCCGGCAGGCCTCGCTACCGACCGGCCCTATTTCTATCAGATCGACGCCAAGGATCTGCCGATTAAAGTTGATATCCGGCCCGGAAAGCCCGCTGCGGATTCGCTCGGAAACACAGCGGGGAAGGTCGACGGCTCGAGCACAAAATGGATAGCCGGCACGATTACAATTGTCGACCGTCACGAGATCATCCTCCTTCTATCTGCGCCGGCGCTGCAACCGCTCCGACCCCCGGATAACGATGCCGGCGTCGTTCGGCTGCAACTAGAACGTCTTGCGCGAGACGAGGACGAGCGGCAGGACGATGAAGCGACTGTGCAGGGGCGGTGGCTGCTCACCCTGAAATGGAATGATTCGGAAGAGTTTAACAAATGCGTGGTGACTTTTAGCGCCGATGGGCGACAGCGCACCGAATGGGGCGGCGGCGTTGTCTCCCATGAGTCGATCGAGGGCGCATGGACCCTGTATAAAAATCGTCTTGAATGGAACTATGACGACCGGGAAGTAGTCTATCGCGGCACGATCGAAGGGACATTCGTCCAGGGCGTCATGCAGAGTGGCAGCAAGCAGGGCATCTTTCACGGCGAATATCTTGACTGATTCTCATTGTTCATCCAGCGTCTTTACGTTATCGTCGGGTGTCCGGTCGATAAGCTTATTATAGGGATCGATTCCCGCCCGCTGCGGCTCTTCATCGACGACGATCTCGATTTGATTCTGTTCCTGCTGAAATCGATGTTTGGCCAGATATAAGGGGCGTCCCAGCTCTGACTGCTCATCGTCGTCACCGAAAATGCCGATGTCGATCAGATCGTTGATCGCTATCGGTGATTCATTGCCGAGGCTGTCGGCCCGCAGCTTCTTGCTCTGGAGGTCGATCAAAACGCGATACCGACCGTCATCCATCTGCTTGTATTCCGCTTTCGTGGTTTTGTTTTCATAGAGCGTAATCGTTTCAAAAAAATCGTGAAGCAGGTACTGCAATGAGTCCGGCGTTACACCGCGGATATAATGCATAAACTCGCGCGAGGTGGTAAAGGGCGGCTCCTGAAATGCCGTCGCCGCTACATAGCGCTGCAGGGCGGCGTTAACGGAGTCCTCGCCGATATAATCCTGCAGGGCATACATTATCAGGGAGCCTTTGCGATAGTGGATGTAGTCCTGGTTTTCCACCAACATCAAAGGCAGCTCTTTTTGCCGTTCGCCGCTGCGGCCGCGGAGGTAGGAATCCAGCTCGAAACGCAGGAATCGCTGCATCAGGTCACTGCCGTATTCCCGCTTCATTACCATTAAAGCCGAATATTGCGCCAGTGTCTCGGAGAGTAGGGTAGCGCCCTGCACGTTGGCGCCGATCACCTGATGCGCCCACCACTGATGGGCCACTTCATGCGCCGTCACATAAAACGGCGTATCCAGATCTTCCTCTTCGTCTTCAACGCGCGTGATGAAACCAATTCGCTCGGAAAACGGAATCGTGTTGGGAAAGGATTGTGCAAAGGTGGCATAACGCGGAAACTCCAGAATTCGAACCTGCCGGTGTTGATAGGGGCTGAAATTGGCGGAAAAATAGTCTAGCGATTTTTGTGTCGCATCGATCATCCGCTCCACGTTATAAGTATGCGAGGGATGGTGAAATATTTCGATCGCAACATCGCGCCATTTGTCACGCGCCACATCATAGCGGGCCGACAGAAACGAGTAGAAATGCAGGATCGGCGCATCCATCCGATAGTGAAAGAAGCGGCGCCCTTCGTCCAGCCATTCACGTTGCAGATATCCGGGAGCGACGGCAATCTGATCCGGGCTCGTGCTGAGCGTCGCCTCGAATCGTACCCAGTCGGCATCTTTCGTGATATAAGTCGTCTGCCGCGCTGTTTCATCGTCAATCGACGGCATTCGTTTCTTCGGGGGTAAGTCGAACTCTTTGCGTTCATTTTCATCACCCAACTCGAAGCGCTCGTCATAGCCGAAGTGCGGAAACTGAACGCTGTTGATAAACGTGCCGTTGGCGACGATGCTGTTGTTGAAGTTGCTGTTGCGGAAACCCTGCGTGAAGTAGACGATGCTGAAATCGCAGCTAAGGCTGTCGCCCGGCAGCAGCGCCTGCTTCAGGCGATAGATACGAAAGCCGACTTCCGCATCATCGTGTGTCAGTTCATACGACCTGCCGAAATGTAGATTGCAACTATCGAGGTCGGTAGTGAGAAGCACAAAAAGCGAGTCGATGCTGCTGTCTTGTTTGTTCACTAGTTGGTAGCGACCCCGGATAGTGTAGTTGCGCTCGGCGGGGAAGATATCGACATTAACGCTAACCTCGGTAATTTTGGGCTGTGCCCGTCCTTCATACTGTTTGTAGCGCCGCTCGTAGTCGACTCTTTCCTGGCTGAGCTCGTCGTTGCTGCGGTAATTGTTTAACACGTTTGTGTTGTAATAGATAAAGGCTCCGCTGCCCGCAAAAGCCGCCAGGGCCAGTCCTGCAAGTATTGCGACGCTTCGATTGCTACGCTGGCGGGCCAGCGCAAGGCGCGGTTTCAGGCCTGCTACTTTGCCTCGTATCCAGAACAGGTAGGTCAGCAGCAGCAGGATGAGGGCTGCCGCGCTCCAGTAGAAAGTGAACCAGGCCTGCGGCTCCAGGTAATGGCCGAAGCCGTTCATATCGGAATAGCGGCCCGTCGGGCTGCCGGCATAATTATAAAGGTTGTGGCCCAGGTCCAGGTTCGGCAGCAACACCAGGCCGACCAGGAAAAACACTACGACAACAATATGACCGAACAGCTTGCGATTGACCAGTACGTGCAGCAAAAAAGCCAGCACGGTTAACTGGACGATCGCCGGGAACTTAAACAGGTAGGTACTGACGAGATACTGGCCGATCTCAAAATTGAAGTAGCCTTTGACACTCTGAATAAACATTCCGCCCAGGATCAAGGCTCCCAGCAACACGGCGACGGCGATACAAAGAGCAATCAGCTTGCCCATCAGCCCAACGAAGGTGGAAGTGGGCAGGGCATCGACTGCCTGGTCGATGCCGAGCTGACGCTCGCGCCAGACGAGCTCGCCGGCGTAAAACGTAATCAATATCAGGAGGAAGATGTTAAAAGCATCGGAGGCCTCGTTCATGATGTAGGTAACCGGAAAGACCGTTGCGCCGAAGATCCGATCGGCATTCAGGGCGGTAATACTGTAGAATACCAGGCCGATGACGACGATGGCGAGGAAGGGAATTGAGCGCAGAATGCCGTTCAGGGTAAAACGGGTTTCGCTGAAAATCTGCTGCCAGAGCGCTATACCACCGCTGTGTAGCTGAACCCGGGGCAGCAGGAGGGTATCACTCTGCGTGGTCTTCCGGGGCGCTTCGGCGATTGCGGCGCGCTTGCTCCGGCCGGAGGTAGCGGGCGCGCGGAAGCTGAAGCCGAAATATGTGCCGATGACGACCAGAACTGATACCGCAAGCCACACCAGTCGATTCAGGATAAAATAGCCATCGAGGGGCACCGCCATCAGGTTCTTTTCTGCTACGGTCCAGTAACGGGTATCGAGCTGATAGGCGGCGCGTCCGAAGGGGTCGAGCAGGGCGGACAAGAGTTCGTGTTCGAGGCCGCTGACGATGCTGACGGCGATGTTGTACAACACCAGGAAGGCGATGCCCTGAACATAGACGAGAAAGATGCGGCGTGTTAAGGTGCCCACCGCAAAAAAGACCGCTGTGATGAATATCACATTGGGAATAATGATAAAGATCAGAATGGCCGCATAAGCGCCGGGATCGAAGCCGGTATATTTTTCCGCTTCCAGCCACCACCAGGGCAGATGCGCTGAGGCCGCGTAGCCCAGCAGGATGCCGGCAAAGACAAAAAGCATCATAACGAGCGCGCCGCCCAGGCGGCTGCCGAAATATGACAGTTTGCTGATCGGCGTTGTGAAGTATAATTCGTGGACCCGATAACGAAAGTCGCGGATAATCGCCGTGCCCGCTATGACGGTGGCTATCAGGGAGAGCGCCAGGCAGAGCCGAATCGCCGCCTGACTGAGAACATAGGGCGAATTTTTATACACTTTACCGACGCCGCCGACGATTTCGGGTACGTCGCTGTACAAAAAGATGAAGGCCATGAGGATCGCGAGACCAAAATAGATGTGGCTGACAGGACGCTTAAACAGAAAACGGAGCTCGAAACGCAGTAGATTAAGTAACATCGTGGCCTCTGCTTGAGTGCTGAATGTAACAAAGGACGCTTGCGGGAATGCTGGTCTAGGCCGCTTCACTACCTTGGTGAATCTGGTGAAAATACACGTCTTCCAGTTCGCTTTCCACCGGGCTGAACTGTTCTCCGGGCTGTTGCTCGCTGAAAACATGAATGACGGGTCGCCCCGCCACCAGACGCGTTGATATGATGTCGAAATCACTCTGAAACCGGGCGAGCTCGGTCTTCGCGACGACGGTCTTCCAGATCTTGCCCTGGATGGCATCGATCGCCTCTTGCGGACTGCCGGTAAACACCAGCCTGCCGGCGGCGATGATGGCCATTTGCGGGCAAAGCTCGCGTACATCGGCTACGATGTGCGTTGAAAGGATCACAACCACGTTTTCACCGATTTCGCTGAGCAGATTCAGAAAGCGATTACGCTCGATAGGGTCGAGCCCGGCCGTCGGCTCATCGACTATAATAAGCTCGGGGTTGCCGAGCAGTGCCACCGCGATCCCCAGTCGCTGCTTCATGCCGCCGGAGAATCCGCCGACTCTTTTGCCCCGTACTTCATACAGGTTCGTCTGCTGCAGCAGTGATCGAACGGTCTCTTTGCGTTCGCCGGCCTTGACGATACCTTTCAGCGTCGCGAAATGGTCAAGGATAAGTTCGGCATTCAGATTAGGATAAAAGCCGAATTCCTGCGGCAGATAACCAAGGCGTTTGCGCAGTTCGCGTTTTTCGCGCAATACATCGATGCCGTTGAAGTGAATACTGCCCTCGTCCGGGTCCTGCAGGGTGGCGATGGTGCGCATGAGCGTGGATTTGCCCGCGCCATTGGGGCCCAGCAGACCAAACATTCCTTTGCCCAGTGTCAGCGAAATGCCGTTCAAGGCTTGCACACCGCCAGGATAGGTCTTGCTGATGCCCTGGATTCGCAGTTCCATGCTCTTGCTCCAAAATGTTTGAGGAATGAAAGCGGCTCATTACGACGGCGGCAAAATAATTGTTTCGCATTGAATACCTGCATCAGCGCCTGAGCGGGCAAGCTCGGCGCATTGAATGCCCTATGGCAAATTTTGGTATATTTCGCCTTATGCCTTTTGTAAAATACCAGAATCATAGCGGGAATGAAGCGATCGCGAACAGATTGGCGATTGCAAGGCTATTCTTATCGATGGAGCGGAGCTCGTGTTTGCCGGATTGAAGCGCAAATTGTCACAAATCGGAAAATTGGCGGCCGCGATTGCTGTCATATTTGGGTCGTTCAGCGTACCTTTGTCGGATGTCGATGGACAGCAACAGGCTATGTTGTGGGCCCAGCAGGCCATTCCCGGTTTGCCGGCCGAGCTTGTACGCGCCGGCTACCGGCGCTATGATGTCGAGTCCGGTATTATTGAATACCAGGTGACCGGAACACAGCGCGGCACGCAAAAACTGTATTTCGATCATTGGGGCTGGCGCGAAGCCAAGTTCATTGAAACCGAAGGCGCTGACCTGACGGTAAGGAATATCGAAATCCTGGAGGGCCGCTGGCTGACGACGGTCAATCTGATCGATCGCAGTGCCAAAAGGAGAGCCAATCCCGTCTTCGACCAGATGATGCAAAGTGCCGACAACAAGCATATGGGGCGGCTCGGCCTGGATTTGATGCGCCAGATGGGCGGCCAGGTTCTCCGAAAGGAAAATATCCTGGGCTACCCCTGCGATGTCTGGGAGCTAAAGGCGCTGGGCGGCCGATCCTGGCTGTGGCAGCATATTACATTAAAAACCGAGGTCGAAAAGTGGGACCTCATAATGAATACGACAGCACTTTCAATTGATACCGAGGCAAGCCTGCCACCCGATATATTCGCGCTGCCCTCGGATATTTCGATAACGGAAGAGTAAGTTCCCCCGGCGTATCTTACGCCGTACCCTCAATTAATAGCGGAGTCTATGATGCAAAGAATGTTATTGAAAGCGGGTCTGTTAACAGCAGCCTTTTGCCTGATACATACCAGTGTAAACGGCGACAAAGAAAAAAATGCCGAACACTTCGTCAAAGAAGGCTACAAGATAAATAATATCGAGTCGGCGATAATTGTATATGAGCTCTCCGGCATGCAAAGCGGTCGCAAGGAAGTGTATTTCGATCATTATGGCTGGCGAAAAGCGGAATATACACAAGCGACGACGGAGTTAATGGGCACCAAAACCGTGGAAAACAGACTGAGCCTTATCGATGGCGAGTGGCAATACAATATCGACCTCGACAAAAAAACTGGGACGAAGGTGAAAAATCCGCTGCTGCAACAGATTGCGGACGGAAACACGGATAAGAGTCTGGCAAAGGCAGGTGAGGAGATGTTAAAAGGAATGGGCGCTAAAAAAACTGGGACCGCTATGATGTTGGGTAAGAACTGCGATGTATGGGAAGCGAAAAGTATGGGGACCAAAATTTGGGCCTGGAATTCCGTGGAACTGAAAACCGAAACCACTATGATGGGCATGACACAGGGAATGACGGCCGTCAAATTCGAAGCGAATGCCAGTATTCCCGCTGACAAATTCGCCATTCCGGAAGGCATCGATTTCTCCGGCAGCGCTCACTTGCAGGAAATGATGAACAAATTCGGCAAAAAGAAATAACCCTTAGATTTCGGATGCAATCCTTGTTCCATTTCTTGCGCGAGCCTTACCTGTGGAATGAAACCGCAAATCGGATCAGCGCATTGCAATTGTTCGATTGCTGCCGTTGAGACGCAACAATTTGAAAGAGGCTGCTTCAATACCAGTGTTTTTTCAACATAGTTTTTTTAATGTTCCCCTCTTTTTGAAAGAGGGGCCAGGGGAGTTAATAAGCCCTTAGATTCTCATAAAACGTCCCCGTTTGGCGCTCGTCCGCGCCTCACTCCCGTACTTCAAGGGGAGGGCAACTGTAAAGATTTTATTTGAAAAACACTAGTATGAAGCAGCCTTTTGTTTAAGCAATATTCGTTTAACATTCACAGCAGCAGCAGACGAAATACAGCACGCCGCTGTAGCTGCAGACTTCGCCATCCTCGCACTTCAGACGAATGAACAAGCCGCGATAGTCGGCGGCATCGCAGCCCGCTTCTTCACACGCTGCTTTTTGTTGTTCCGCAAGGCTCTCGATAATCTTTTTGATCGCGTCAAGCGCCGCATCGCGATCCTTGCATTTAAACTCGACGCGCTCGGTCACTTTCTGGACCTCGAATTCATCGCAAGGCTCATCGTTGTAATCGATGTCGGGTACCGTGACTTCGCGCGGGCAGGAACAACAACAATAGAAATAAACGACGGCTTTGGCAACACAGGTTTCGTCATCAATTTTGGCGTATTTCACAGCTATGCCCGCGATTGCAATCTGATCGCAGCCCTTTTCATCGCAGAGTGCGAAGGCCCGTTCGAGTCCCTGGAAAACGGCCTTGCATGTGGCCTTGTAGCGTTCCTCGAAGTCGCAGCAGGTATAGCGCTCTACTCCGCCCGTCCGCTGCAGCTCCTGATCTTCGCAGATATTATCGTCCTGTATGAAGGCAACCGCGCCCATGAGGGAGCTGAGGTTTGCGTAGGCGGCCAACTCGCCGCTGCTGTTAATATTGATGGCGGTCGACGCGAAGTCGCTTTCCGCACTCGCTGCTGCCGCGTCGACAGCCCAGATGAAAACAAGAAAACTAAGGGCACAAATAATTCTTTGCATACATCCTCCGGATGAATGTGAGGTGTTAAGAAATGAGTTGTTAATGTCCCGGGGCAGTTGGTTCCGGAAACTCAGGGCAGTGGTTTTCAGTTCGCGTTTGTCCTGGCCTGATGATAGCCGCGCGCTCGGCCTTCGCTTTGATCCTGATGCTTACAATGCACTATGGGTGTTGACCTTGAGGGCAGTATTGGCATACTCATGCATCGTTTCCTGCGCTGGTACGGGCTGTTCGCTTGCGCCTGGCGGATCGTACCCGCCAGTTTACAGGTTTTGCCGCTGCTAAGCAAATGAAATTTCCTGACAGCTAAAATTGATTGATTACGTGGCGCAGCGACAATGAGGTCCGGAAGGATGTCTATGGAATTTTGCCCGTCAGGATCAGATCCGTAGGTACCGAGCCGGAGTAGATTCACTCATTCATCGTAAATTGCAGCTTGTTAATTTCAATGGATTGTAGTAAAGGAATGCCATGCAAATACAAAGGCAGCTGCTGCGGGATATCGTTCGATCGATTCCAAAGGTAGAACTTCACGTACATCTTGAGGGTACGATTCAGGCGACGACATTGTTGAAGTTGGCACGACGCAATAGTGTCAATCTACCGGCGCAGAGCGAGGACGAGTTAGCCCACTGGTATCAGTTCACGGACTTCGCGCACTTCGCCGAGATCTGGATGACCATATCTTCCTGCATAAGAACTGTCGAGGACATCGAGGAGATTACCCGTGATTTTCTGATGGGACAGGCGGAGCAGAATATACGCTACTCTGAAGTGAGCTATACGCCACAAACGCATTTCCGGAATGCCGGCATTCCATTTCGCGCGCAGCTCGCGGCGATCAATCGCGCCCGTGCCTGGGCCGCCGCCGACCTGGGCGTCTGGATGGGGCTCGTGGTCGACATCTCACGCAATGTGACGCCCGAGGAAGGTTTGCAGGTTGCCGCCTGGGCGATTGAAGGGATGGGCGAGGGAGTTATAGCACTCGGCCTTGGCGGACCGGAAATCGGTAACCCGCCCTCCAAATTCAGCGCGGCATTTGCCCTTGCCCGCGAGGCCGGTCTGGCGCGCGTCCCCCACGCCGGCGAGACGGTCGGCGCTGAGAGCGTCCGCGGCGCCCTGCATGAGCTGCATGCCGACCGCATCGGCCACGGCGTCCGCTGCCTCGAAGATCCCGACCTTGTTAAAGTACTGCGTTCGCGCGCCATTCCCCTGGAAGTATGCCCCACGAGTAACGTCTGCCTCAAAGTTGTGCCCGCACTGAGTGCGCATCCGCTGCCGCGCCTGCTCGACGAGGGGCTCTGCGTTACGATCAACTCGGATGATCCGCCGATGTTCAATACGACGCTGACGGACGAGTATCTGGCGATCATCGATGCATTTGATTTGACGCCGTCTCTTGTGAAGCGCTTGATGTTGAATGCCGTGCGGAGTTCGTTTTTGGGGGAGGATAAACAGGACCTGCTCGCAGAGGAGATCGAGCGACATTTTGACGATAAAGAGACGACGACACAAAATTAGTAATCACCTGTCCGAATTGCCATTGCCCATTCGTAGTACAAGCGAAAATCAGCTTTCTCAATCTCTCGATGGAGTTTCTTTCAATGAATGAGTTTATGTTTTTATTCCGCGGCGGCGACGCACGAATGGCTACTCTCAGCGCAGAAGAGTCACAGGCTCACATGGCAAAGTGGGGCGCCTGGATGCAGTCGCTGGGCCAGGAAGGCAAGCTGGTCTCGGGATTGCCTTTTCAACTGGAAGGACGCGTCGTCACCAACAATGGCGAAACGGTGTCGGACAGTCCGTATGAAGCCAATGGCGAAAAAGTTGGCGGTTACCTCCACGTCAAAGCCGCCAGCCTGGATGAAGCGGTCGGAATATCCAAACAATGCCCGATCTTCGAACATGGCGGTTCGGTGGAAGTCCGTCAGATGGCGTCGATGTAAACACCGGCATCGATTTTATTTTATCCAATGGCAAGCCCCTCTGTCTTTCGGCAAGGGGCTTTTCATTTTGCAGGGCAAAGCTCCCGCTAAGGTCGGCGGCGCGGGCCAGGCTGCCTTCTGTCAGGCTCGTCGGAATCGCTTCACTGCAAAGGCTCCGATTCGGCGCAAGAGCAGGCAGGAAGCGTAATAGTCCGGATACTGACTCTCGCTCCGTCGCACAGATGCTCAGCGCCGTAAAAAAAATTGATTCCTATGCGATTTTTCGCGATTTTCTGCGGGCAATGGCAAATCTGCCGCCGACTCCATACGATCAAATTGCATATCAACTGCCAGGTTTGCATTCAGGGGCTTCTACGGATTAGCTGTTCCTTTTCCGACCCATTTATTTAAACCGGGGGTAAATCTCATGCGAAGATTGTTAGCACTTGTTGTTATGATTTCGGCCGTGTCAGTAATGAGCATGCCGGGCAAAACAGGCTTCCACATTCAAAAAATCGAAGGGCCCTTGCTAGGGATGGCGCAGTTCGACCCCGGCGCTGTCGACCTTGCAAAGCACGACGAGCTGGATTTACAGCTGCGGTATACGATTGAAGCGCCGCGTTGGCAGAGGGTTGGCGAGCCGATGGACCTAAGTATCCGGCTTCAAAACACCGGCCAGAACACAGTAAATTCCTTTATGCTGTATTATTCCATTAACCAAGGAACCGACCATACGCGGCTCGTAACGAATTTGCAGCTCGGCTCGCAGGAGCTGGCGGAGGTAACACTCACCGACCTTTGGGCGCCGTCGCTGGCCGGCGAGCTCTATACCCTTCAGCTGCGCATTGCGGCAATCGACAACCAGTTCGTGAGCGCGGAGAATGCGGGCCTTGAGCATCAGGTCTTGGGGCAAATGGGTGTTTCCGCGCCCAAGGGTGCGCTGCTGGAAGAATTCACCGGCACCTGGTGTGGCTGGTGCACCGACGGCGCCGTGATTGTGGACGAGATTGTGACCGCGCATCCCGAAGTAGCGGCGGCCGCCATTCACATTTCCGGCTCGGCGCACCCCGACGCCATGCAGATTCCCGAAGGCGTCGAGTTAAATCAGACCTACCGTCCGAGCTTTCCCAACGCTATGATCGACCGGCTGGAATGGGATGACGGCGTCTCAATTACGCGCACGCTCTGGGCAGACGCCGTGGCTGAAGCCCTTAATCAGGAGACGGCTTTATCAGTAGACATCCAGACCAGCTACGATGCCGCCGGCCGCAAGCTTACCGTAACTGCGATCACCGAATTTGTCGATTTCATCGGCGAGGCCGACTTACGGCTAAACGTCCTCATCATTGAAGATGGCGTAACCGGCGAGGGCCTGGGCTATACCCAGCAGAATTATATCAGCAATCGCAATGGCTTCCAGGGACACCCCTTTTATGACAAGCCGCGGCTGATAGAAGACTACGTACACAATCACGTCTTGCGCGCAATGCCGCTCGGCGCGTGGGGGCGCCCGCTCGAAGGCGCATTCGAAGCCGGCGAAATCCTCAGCGAAAGCGTGACTTACACCGTACCCGCTGACTTCGATGATACCAAATTATCGGTTGTCGCCTTTGTGTCATTTCATGATTCGGATCCCAACTTCCGCCCCGTGTTAAATGCCGCGCATCACCATGTTGATGTGAAGGCCACGACCGATGTTGAGGACGACGCGTTGGCCGCTGCCGTGGGCCTGGCTCACCCGAATCCCGCCGCCGCAATCAGCTTTGTGACGCTCAACCTTAGCGAGGTACAAGATTACAGCGTGGATGTTTATTCGATGCTGGGTGAAAAAGTACAGGCGGTTAAAAGCGCTACCGGATCTCCCGGCCTCCATCGGGTGGCCATCGCTACCGGCGGTCTATCCGAAGGAATGTACCTGATTCGCGTACGGCTTGGCGATGCACTGCAATGGCGCAGCCTGATCGTTGGCAGATGATTGCGGTAATTGTCGATTGGCCTTCGTCTTGTTAAAGCAAGTAATAAGTGTTAAAAAATGGCGGTACAGATAGCACTGTACCGCCATTTTTTGTGCGACCACATGAACCTGATGCTTCGATCGATTGATAGCGTCCGGCAAATATTTTAAGAACTGAAATAGGAAAAATTGGATTCCAATCGTATATTGGCAGCCCAACCACGCAGCTCAGTTCCGCAAGTACTTAACAATCCCGACCAAGCTCGTTGCAGAGTCCGCTCAACGGCAATGTCCGATGCAGGCGGACTGGAGAATTGTGCACCAAAACGGAAGCAAAGCGCTATGAGACTACTGTTGTTTTTGCTCATCCTGTTGTGGTCGGACAGCATTTTGCTGTCCCAGACCTTTGAGCTGGAAGCTATTGGCGGTCCGCGTTCGGTGAGCATACTTTCCTTGTCGCGAAGTCCGGAGACGATGCTTTTTGCGGGAACTTCTCGAGGCGTTTTTCGCTCGTCGGACGGCGGCAGGGAATGGACGTTAAGTGGATTCGGCACACGAAGTATCACAAGCCTGCTGGCTCTTGACGATTCGACCATCCTGGCTCGCGTAGCGGACGAGGATTTGCACCGCAGCAGCGACGGCGGCCAAAACTGGATAAATACCAACTTTAACGGGACGGTTTTGGCGCTGGCTCTGGGGGCCGAAAGAAAGATTTTTTGCGCCACGGACGACGGGCTTTATGCCTCGGATGACGATGGGCTTTCCTGGCGCCTGCTTGGCTTGCAGGGGACGACAATCGCCTCGTTGCAGCTGCGTTCCGACGGCCTGATCCTGGCCGGCACCGGCGAGGGACAGCCTTCGTTTCGATCAAGCAATGGTGGGGCGGATTGGTTTGCAATGGAGCTTCCCGACAGCAGGATCAGATCTCTTGTTTTTGCGGGAGGCGAGCGTGCCCTGGCGGTGACGGATACCGAACTCTTCGTCTCGGAAGATGCCGGACAGTCATGGTCAATCGGCAGCCTGCAGTCATTCGGATTTAACACTTTGTATTACCAGGGCAACGGCAGGGTCTGGGCATCCTCCGTCGAAGGTTTGCAATATTCGCCGGACGATGGAGAGACGTGGCTGCAGACGGAGCTTCGGGATGCTCTGCTGCTTGCGCTCAGTCACAACTATAACGACGAGTTGCTGGCGGGCTCTTTCACGGGCGGGATTGCCCGCAGTGCCGACGAAGGGCAGAGCTGGGAGACTTCCAATGGGGGCTTTCCCTTTGCTTTGATTGACAAGCTTGCTTTTTCGGCCGATGGCGCTGTTATCGGCGCCGGTGCGGGTGCGATGTACCGATCCGCAAACGGGAGTGCCTCCTGGCAGCTCCAACGCGATATGCAGGCCAGCATTTTTAGTCTGGTACGAGCGCCGAATGGCGATATGTACGCCGGTACGGCACTCGCCGGCGCCTGGCGTTCACAGGACGAGGGCCTTACGTGGCAGCAGACGAATACGCCGCCCTTCGCCGTAGTCAGTGCCCTCGCGGTTTCCGGGGCCGGTCACGTCTATGCCGGAATGGCCAACGGCATCTTTCGATCGAGCGATGAGGGAGATTCCTGGATGCTCATCGGCTTGCAGGGAACATCGATATTCGCCTTAGCTCTGACACCCTCCGGAACACTGTTCGCGGCACCCCTGGACGGCGGCCTGCAGCGATCGCTCAACGGCGGCGCATCCTGGCAACAGCTGAATTTCAATGACGAGCTCACGACCCCTGTGTATAAAATTGTTAATAGCCAGGATGGTGTAATCTACATTGCGACCCGGACCGGGCTGTATCGCTCCGACGACAATGGAGACAACTGGCAGCGCATCGGTCCTGTATCCGGTGATGTAGCGGCGGCGGGGCTGGCACTTAACAGCCAGGGGACGCTTTTCTTCAGCACCGGCTCGATTTTTAACACCTGGCTTTCGTATGACGGCGGTCAGCAGTGGCAGCGCATCGGCAAGGAAACGCAGGAAGAAGAGCTTGTGACAAGTCTTGAAGTGGCGCCGGATGGCTACGTCTATGCCGCCACCCTCGGCTACGGATTGTATCGCAGCGGGCGCACAAGTACCGGCCTTGCGAACAGAGAGATTCGCGCTGAAGCGCC
>JANQRB010000116.1 GCA_028284775.1 Candidatus Kapaibacterium sp.
TAACGCGCCGCCACATCTTCGATGGCGCGAGTGGTCGAAAGGTTCACCACTACTAACAATTCCTCGCTGTCCGGCAGCGCGAAATGGCTTCGATATTCAAGCGCCGCCATTGTGGCGAGCACAACCGTTAGTTCTTCGCTGACGGCGCGTCCTTGTTCGTCGATCAGAACCAGGCGATCCGCATCGGGGTCGACGGCGATACCGAAGGAGGCATTTTCGTTGCGGACGGCCGAACACAATTCGCCGAGATGTTTCGGAAGCGGTTCGGGGGTATGAGGGAAAACGCCGCTGCTGTTGCAATACAGAGGTATTACAAGACAGCCGAAGGCCTTCAGGAGCCCCGGCAACGCCTGTGAACCGCTGGCATTAACCGCATCGACCACAACTTTGAACTGACGGTCGCGGATTTGTTCCAGCAGGCGTCCTTCATCCGCAGTGAACGCGGGGTGACTGAGAATTCGCTGAATATGCTTCTGCAGCGCATCGCTGCAATGATAGAGCTGTCCTTCACGTGCTGTGGGAACGAGCGCCGTCCGTCCGACATCCACGGCTTGCCAGATGCGTTCCAGCTCTTCGCCATCGGGGAACAATCCGCGATCATTCAGAAACTTGAGACCATTGTATTCGGCGGGATTATGCGAGGCGGTAATCGAGATGCCGCCGGCGATTCCGTCCATTTCGGCAAAAATCTGAACGGTGGGAGTGGGGACGATCCCGAGCTGCATAACGTCGCGGCCCGACGCCATGATTGAGCCGCAGGCCACCTGTTCGATCCAGGCGCCGGATTGCCGACCATCGCGACCTACTGCGACAGCACCTGGCGGCAGTGTCGCACAAAGGGCGGAAACATAATCGGCCACCACCCGCGGCGTCAATGCATCGCTCAGCGTCGCACGCAAACCCGAAATAGAACGAATAAATGCCATAAAGTACTCAGTGCGCTCCACGCCTTGGCGGGAACGGCGGTTTTATCGGGGGCGGCCTGCCATTTTAAAGCAGTCAAACATACAAAAAAAACTGCTTTGCCGTCCGCCTAGCGCCGAAATTTACGGTTCTGCCGCCAGAGGAGATATTTTTTACGCCAGTGGCGATAGATTATTCGCAATACAACTGCCAGCGATCTGCGTTGGGAATTGACGGTTTTGCGGAGCAGAAGGCGAATCTGCTGCTGGTCGCGCTCGCTGAATTCCAGCTCCCGGCCCGTCTGGAGCGCGCTGCCCTGTTCCAGGTATTCTTCCAGTTTCTGCTGTAATTCATCGGCCTTCTCGCGCAGCTCCAGTTTACCGTCGTCGATTCGGTCGAGAAAGAAATCGACTCTGCTATGAACCAGCGCAGCCTGCTTGACCTGCTCTACATTCGCATGATCGGAGAGCGCTGCCAGCATTTCGCGGGTGGCGCCTTCCAGTTCGCGGACTCGAATCTCGCGGGGGGTAAAGAGCAACTCGGGCGCCACATCGTCTACCTGCACGAACGTGGCAGCCAGCTCCTCGATTTCGTGACCGTAGGTCGAATCGATGGTCTGGCGAAACTTCTCGATGCCGGCCTGAATCTGCCGCTGCAAGGCCGCGACCTCGGCCTCATACTGATGGCGTCGCTGATCGGAGCCGGCACCGCTGCGCAGCTTCTTACGGACGTCTTCTTCGCGGTCGTATAATTTACGGAGCATCTTGCTGTGCTCAGAGTCGCCGATCAAGACCTGATCCTTAATGTACGTTGCGCTCGGGACAATCGACTCGCTGCCGATTTTGACGGCATTCAGCCGGATCGTATCACCGAGCAGATCGGCTAAGCTGTCCTTATCCAGGTGAACGGCGCCGTCGGTGATCATCAGAATCTCCGCTTCCGTCAGTTCATCCTGCGAACGAATATCCTCTACGGCTTTGCGCAGTGCTTTGTCCATTGCCGTACCATTGCCGAGCGTGTCGATCTCGACGATGTGATGAATCAGCTCGGTATATGAACGCTTGTCGTCGGCTATCAGCAGGTCGCTGATGACAACGTCAAAGCTGCGAAAGTAGATCGTGCCAAGCTCGCGGCGGTTTTCGCGCAGGAAGAAGTAGCAGATCGCCTTGGCGAGCTGAATGCGATAGTGCTGCAGCATCGAACTGGAGGTGTCGAGCAGCAGATACACTTTTTGCTTGCGGCTGTCAGGCGCATAGTCGCTTTGGTCGCTTTGATAACGGAAGTGCCTGGGCGGCACGGGCCGTGGCATCATAAGCGAGCGTTCGGCCAACCTGCGATAGAATACTTCGTCCGGCAGCAAAAACTGATGAGGGTAGATTCTGACAATATCGCGATGCGTCCGGATGGTGGCCGCCTCGTATTCCTCCGAATGCGTAACTACGGGCACGGGCGGCGGCGGCCTGTCCTCCTGTTCAGCGGGCGGCTCCTCGCTGTTCTGCCAGAAAATGGGCGACAGGCGTTTGCTGAGCGGGTGTTCGGCATTTTCAAACACCCGCGCGATTTCATAGACCAGAACGAACTCTTCGGGCAGATGCCGTTCTACATAATCGAAAAAGCCGAATTCTTCCATACGGTCGAAAAAGTCGGTCGAATAGCTGCGGTCGCCGCCCGCCTCGGCGGCCACACTTTCCCGCTCTGTGGTCTGGTCAATCTGATCCGGCATAGGGCCGAAAAATAGTCAAAAATAAGCATTGCGTCCGCGCAAAAATGGCGCGAACAGGCTATTGATCGCCCTGCCGCCAGCGCTTATCTTTCTCGATCTTGCCGGAGTGCCGTCGATGACGCGCTGTCCGCATAACTTGCGGGCATTCGTCAAGCTCTTGTCAAAATCGGGAGGTAACATTTTGGGGAAAATGTTCTGATGCGTTTCGTCAATGTCCTGGGTGGAATCGCGATAGCTGCCCTGCTTACGGGGATCGTCGGGGCCGCGATTCTACAACACAATCTAACTTACCTTATCATTCTCTTTTGCGGGAGCTGCGGCGCTTTCGCCTATGCGCTGCTGATTTTTCATCAGCTTAGTAGACGACCTGGCGTTTTGAATGCCGAGGAAGATTCACATCCGGTTGCGACGGAAGACCCAGCTGTCGAAGCAATAGACGTCGCGCAATCCGCCGATGAACTTGAGCCGGGCCGCTTTGCCGGTGTTTGATTTATAAGATTCACAGCCACGAACAGCAATGCTGTTGTCAATTCGGCCCGATGAATAACACTATGCTTCTCAGACCGAAACGATCCGGAAGCGCTTCCGCGGTCGGCAGTTGGTAAACTTGCCCGGCGAGGAGGTTACAGCGGCCTTGTCCCTGAGCTACACAACATAATTTTGTAGCTTTGCGCTGATTACAATCCACAGGATCAAGACGGAAAGCGGTGAAGCGATTTTTCATTGTGGCGGGCGAATCTTCCGGTGATGCGCATGCCGCCCGCCTGATGCGGGCGCTGCGCGATATATATCCCGACTGTGTCTTTGCCGGCATCGGCGGTCACGCAATGGCGGAAGAAGGCTTGCGCAGCATGGTGCCGCTCAGCGACATTAATGTCGTAGGATTCTGGGAGGTAGCTAAAAAATACACCTACTTCAAAGAATTGCTGCGCCGCTGCGCCCGGGAGTTAAGCAGCGGCCAATTCGACGCCTTTCTGCCGGTCGATTATCCAGGCTTCAATCTGCGCCTTGCCGCCGCCGCTCGTAAGTCCGGCATACCGGTTGTGTACTACATTGCGCCGCAACTTTGGGCCTGGGGCGCCGGGAGAGCGCGCAAGATGCGTCATCTGGTGGATTTGCTGCTGGTGGTGTTTCCCTTCGAGGAAGATTTTTTTGCCGGCTACGGAATTCCAACCCGTTTTGTCGGGCATCCGCTACTGGAAGCGCCGGCCTTTATCAGTCCCGCTCCTGAAGATGACAAGCGCGAAAACTGTATTGCGCTCCTACCCGGCAGCCGCGCTCAGGAGGTGAGCTATAATCTGCCTTTGATGCTGGCCTGCGCCGAGATCGTTGCGCGCGAGGATCCCGGCCTTCACTTCGCGGTGGCGACAGCGCCACATGTTCCTCCGGGGCTCTACAGCCAACACAGACATGCCAATCTCGATCTCAGTTTTGATTCGGACAGCCGCAGCCTGATGCGCCGCGCGCGCGCCGGAATTGTTAAAACAGGCACCTCCACGCTCGAAGCGGCACTCAGCGGTATGCCTTTTGTCATGGCCTATCGTACTTCCTGGCTGTCCTATCAGGTTGCCAGACGTCTGGTGCGGCTGGAACGCATCGCTCTGGTTAACATCGTTGCGCAAGGGGATGTCGTCAGAGAGTTCATTCAGCGCGAGGCCGATCCCGCCGCCATCGCCGCCGAAGTGCTGCGCTTAGTGCAAGACAAGAGCTATCGTAAAGCCCAGAGCAGCGCATTTCTGAGTATCCGCCGCGAGCTTGGCGCCAGCGGGGCCTCGCAGCGCGCGGCTGGTTTAATTGCTGATCTTCTGACTTGACACCGTTTAACAATTAGCCATTTCATTCCGCAAATGGTATCAGAAGCTAAGTCGGTGTCCTTCGTCATTTCCGGGCGCGCAGTCCAATGATTCGGCTTAGGGCGTCGTTGAGTTAAGCAAAATGCCGCCGGGGCCACGTGCCTTGCCGTACACTCATCTCAAGGAGTCCTTGCTGTCGCCGTTGCCGGTTTCTGCCTCGGTGTAATTCGCGGATAAACCTGAAAATGAAGGGCGGGAGATTGCGTGGCCGCAGGAAACCATATGAATTATTGTAATTAGGACTGCCGGCGAGCTGATTGCGCTGAGTGGAATGCGCTTGCTTGCGCTGAATAGCGGCACTGAACAAGGGGGTGAGTTGCATCAGCCAATTATCAGAGTCAATCGGTTATCAGGGGCAAATCCGCCGCATTGTTTGACGGCAGGCTTTCCTATAGCCGTCGGCGGGCTACTCCACCGCAGCCCGGCAGATCATCGTCTCAGGCAGTAGTTTTGCAGTAGTTTCGGATTTACTAATCCTGACTATGTTACGATCAGACCCAATGCGACATTAAGGGTGAAGACAAGTAGTAGTTGATATGTGGCATATTGAAGGCGGCCCGTGATGACTAACTGCATAAGTAATGTAGGCACTCTGTGCGTTATTAGTTTTACTTTATTTTTTGAAGCCAGCGCCCTACTTCTCGCCTTCGGAGAGTGGGAACCGACGGGCTTTCCCTCTGGTGGTCGTATTCGACTGATGGCTGATGACGATCAGGCAATTGCTCTAGTTCGTCGCGAGTCCGAAGATTATTTGTTTTCAACTGACAGCGGAATTACCTGGAATTCGCTGCCTCGGCCGACGGGCAGAACTGTTTTTAGCTCATTAATCGTTGACCCGACGGGCGTTTTGTTTTTCTCTCAACGAGGCCATATTCGTCGGGTTTTTGTTGACAAGCCAGAATGGCAAACTATTCCTGTGCCCGCGAAGGCTGACCGGGCCCTGGGCATAGCACAATACAGCAAAGACGATTCGAGGCTGCTTGCAGCCGTGTATGATTACGGATTTATACTCTCGTCCGATCACGGAGAAAGCTGGGCAATCGATATACAATTTCCTGATTCGCTCGTTAGATTTCAAAGTTTTGTTTTTACGGAGAATGGCGACCTGTTGGCCGGCGATGCAAGAGCTCGTATCCATCGTTATCACGCCGACAAACAAACATGGTCATCCGATACATTACTTGCGGACATTGGTGAAGATTCAACCTTCCGTGTGGAACGGATCATTCCGACCGGGGAGGGCTTGACACTCGCTGAAGTTGTTCCAAGTGTAAAGGAACATGGCCGGGTTCGCTTGCTGCAAGCAAAACTCTTTCGGCAGCTTGCGGATAATCCCGCCTGGCTTGAACTGCAGGAAAGCAGCGTCTCGATCAACAGCATTCAGGCATCACCCTCCGGTCCTTTGTTTGCCTTTGGCGAAGCCGGACTCTACAGTGCCCACAGCGCCGCGCAACTGGACTGGGAGTTGATGTATCGGACGTCCAAAAAACTCCATGCTCTTTCCACCATTGGCGACAGTGTGTTACTGTTGGCGGCCGGACGTACAATTGTCCGCAGCAGCGACGGAGGGCGTTCCTGGGAGGAACGACCCTTCCCCGGAGGATTCTTGCCAACCCGGCAGGTGGTCGTGGATTCGCGTCAGCGAATATTCGTCACGACGACCGATGGTGTTTTCAGCAGTTATGACGAGGGCGATTCCTGGCAGCATCGCGGCTTTGAAGCATCGGAGGGCGCTCATCTGGTCAGTGACGATCGTGCCGGCGTCTATGCTTTGGCCGCAGACAGTCTTTGGTATAGCGATAACGGCGGTTTGACCTGGCAAACTAAAATGCCGTCGCTCGTCATCGACGGTGGAATAGTAGATTTTGCCAGTCGGAATTCAGTCCGCTGTGCGCTGGAATCCCGGCATCTGGACGATGGCGAAATTGCCGTTCTGCACGTTTCGAGCGATGCGGGCGACAGTTGGATGACGCGGCCGATGACCTTGGGCGATTCACCTTCTCAACATCGAATTTTTGTTGGATCTGATGGCGACATTTTAGCCAGCAATGGTGAGGAACGTCTGATCTGGAGCAGCGATCTCGGCCGGACATGGACAATACGTGATGCCTATGACAGGCGAAGGGACTTGCTGGTTTTGCAAGGTGAGTTGCTTTTCGATGCTGAAGGTGCCTGGTATGGAAATTTTGCAATCTACGGAAAGAAATGGGACTGCTATGTTACGACCATGCCTCATCGCTCCACAGATAAGGGCCAGAGTTGGGAAGCAATTCTCCACGCTGAATTCTCTTACTCTCCCATGCTGGTAGGCTCCAACAACAATCTGTATTTCTTCTCGAAATGGGAACAGGATGAACTTCAACTTGCCGTATCTGACGACCAGGGAAACAATTGGTCGTTTTGCGGCGCTGAGTTGAACACGGATGAACTTAGTACCGTCCTCGACATGGTAGAGTTTGCGGACGGCCGCCTGTTTGCTGTCGCCACCGATGCTAACTACCGAAGTGTCGGGTCCGTGGTTTCGGTCCCCGGCGCAGACCATCCTGAACCCCTGTCGATTGCCCTGAGACCCCAGCCCGCGACCAATGAATGTCACCTGGAATTCGATCTGGCACACGATAGCCACGTCGAGCTGACTATCTTTAACAACCGGGGTCAATCCCTCGCGAAGATTATTGACGGGACGCGCGCTGCCGGCCGCCAGACAGTTACGCTGTCGACATCTCACCTGCCCGCCGGACAATATTTTTTGCAAATCGCAGCCGGTGCAAGCAAGCACACAAGCGTTTTGCAGATAACTCGCTAAGGCAAGACAAAAGATAGGATCCTGGTTCGAGACCGCGAGTTCGGTAGTCCTGACATACGAGCGGCAGCACATGCTTCACCGAAGTCCCGATTTTAGTTCCGCCGATCTTTCGGAGCTGCGCTTTCTTATATTTTTCCTGCGGCAAATTTTCTAGCTTCGTAACTCGGATGAAACAGCAACTAGTACTTGCCGGTATTCGCGGCCTGGCCGCGAGCT
The DNA here is from genome assembly GCA_028284775.1 of Candidatus Kapaibacterium sp. Taxonomy (GTDB): domain Bacteria; phylum Bacteroidota; class Ignavibacteria; order Kapaibacteriales; family UBA7675; genus JANQRB01. Next base: position 7,502 of record JANQRB010000116.1, read on the forward strand.
GGCGTATTCAAGCCCAGGGGGTCGTCCCCGCTGCGCCCGCCGTTCTGGCCTTCTGGCACGATGAAATGTTGCCTGTCTGGCGCTACTTCGCGACGCAGGGAGCGGTTGCGCTCACGAGTCTGAGCAGCGATGGCGATCTGCTCGCGGCGCTGTTGCAGTCCTGGAACTACCGGGTAGTTCGCGGCTCTTCGTCGCGTGGCGGCAGCGCCGCACTCGATGAAATGATTGCTCTTGCGCGTGACAATCTGCTCTTGATCACGCCGGATGGCTCACGGGGTCCGCGGCACCACTGCAAGGCGGGCGCGATAGTCGCCGCCGCGCGTTCCGGTGCGCCGCTTTATCTCTGCCGCGCTCACTGCCGGGGCTATCGCCTGGAAAAGAGCTGGGACAAATTTCTGATCCCCTGGCCGCTGGCGCGGATCGAATTACAATTCAGCGGACCCTTTCATATTCCAGCGGAAGCTGACCGCAGCACCATCAGCGCCTGGATCGAGCAATGCACGACTATGCTGAACCGGGACGATTCGCTTCCTTTTTCTACAACAGCCGCAAGGTAAAAGCCAGCATGTTCGGACTCTTTGCGAAACTATATGCCGGCACGATTCGCCGCCGCAACCGCCGCTTTGACGAAGGCAAGGAAAAGGTGAAAGAAGCGCCGATCGTTGTTGTGAGTGTCGGTAACATCACGGTGGGCGGAACAGGCAAAACGCCCTTCGTGCAAATGCTGGTGCGGGAACTTCAGTCGCTCGGAGCGCATCCGGCGGTGGTGGCGCGCGGTTACGGCCGCCGCAGCCGCGGTGAAGTGATTGTCAGCGACGGGCAGGATCTGCTGGCAGATGTGGAGCAGGCCGGCGACGAATTGACCCTGCACGCCGAAAATCTGCAGGTGCCCGTGATCGCCAATGCCGACCGCCATGCCGGTGTCCTGACCGCCTATCGGCACTTCGACTGCGATGTGGCCGTACTCGACGACGGCTTTCAACATCGCCGCCTGCATCGCGACTGCGACATCGTACTGATCGACCGACGCAGTATCGAGGACAAGGCATTGCTGCCGGAGGGCCGTCTGCGCGAACCGCTGGCCGCGCTGCAGCGCGCCGACATCGTCTGTACAGTTGGTGATGTGGATTGCGAGTCCTTACTTCTGGCAGCGCCGCAACTGTCTTCGCTCTGTCTGCATGCGGAGACTTCTCCCGGCGCTCTGAAACTTTTGTTCGCTGCCGAGTCGGAAGCGCAGGAGGTTGACGTTCCGCTGCTGCCATTTTGCGGCATCGCGCAGCCTGAGCGTTTTGTTGTCACGGCCAAGCAAGCGGGCCTTGCCCTCGGTGAACTCCTGACCTTTGATGATCACCAGCGTTATGAGCTTGCCGAGCTGGACCGCATCCGCGATGCCTGCCGCGCGGCAGGGATGCGCCGGGCAGTCTGTACAGCTAAAGATGCCGTTAAATTGCAGCGGCACCGGCAATATTTTATGGACAATGAGCTGTCGGTCTATACGTTAGCGATTGAGATGCATCTGACGGCGGGCAGAGAGGATTTTCTGACACATCTTCAGGATTTATTCGAGGAGTAGGCTGCGATGAAAATAGCCATTTCGAAGGCCAGCGGAACAGCACCGTACCGGAATTACATCCCCTGGCTGCAAGCGGCTGACGATGATGTCGAGTACTGCGATTTGATCGATTTACCGCTCGACGCAGCACTAGCGGAGCTCGCGAGCTGCTCGGGTCTGGTTCTTACCGGCGGCCCCGATGTCGATCCGGCCCGGTTCAACAGGAGCGAAGAACGCGGACGCGCCCTTAAGGTCGATGAGCAACGCGACGAGCTGGAGTTTCGGCTGCTGGCCAAAGCGCTGGAGATGAACATTCCCGTACTGGGTATCTGCCGCGGTTTGCAATTAATCAATATCGCCCGGGGCGGCAGCCTGGTAATGGACATTCCGACCGACGTGCAGACGGAAATCGAGCACCGCCAGCTTGAAGGAGTCGATGCCGGCCATCATGTCGTAGTGCAGCCGGGAACCCTGCTCAAAAAAATCACCGGCGAGCTGGAAGGGGAAGTGAACAGCGCCCATCACCAGGCAATAGAAAACATTGGCGAGGGACTGGTAGAGGCGGCCGAATCGTCGGATGGTCTGGTCGAAGCAATCGAGCTGGCCGAACCCGCCAACGGTGGATTTTTGCTGGCGGTGCAATGGCATCCGGAGCGGATGGCCCCCGAAAATCCCTTTTCGCAACAACTGGCCGCCCACTTCATCTTCGAAGCCTACTCATATAATCTCTTGATGAAACAAGGTGATTGACCCGCCCAGCCTCGCGATTGACGGGCACAAAAAAAGGCCGCTGTCAGAGCGGCCTTGGATATCTTGGCTAGTTTATTTGTCATTCTAGATTGCGCTATCCATCGTTTCGTTCCGATTTGAGATCCTGAACCTCCTGACGAATATCCTGCGCGAATTTGCGCAGTTCCTGCATATTCTTGCGAAGGCGAATTCCGGCGGTTTTGTTCCCTTTTTCGTAGAACTTCTCAAAATCCTTCTGAAACGATTCTACCAGTGCGACGAGTTCCTGATACCTCTCCATGTGAACCTATCTCCTGTTGTTCCACATTTTCCGAATTAATTTCAATTACCGTGTCACCGCAAAGGGAATTGTTTCGATTGCATTAAAGGTTCTGAATTGAATTAGATACGCTCCCACAGCAAGGGCGGCAGCATCAAAGCTGGCAGTATGATCGCCAGCCCGTTGTTCTTCGTCAAGCACTGTCACAATGGACCTGCCCAAGAGGTCGCTGAGTGTTATCAGTACAGGAACTTTACGCGAAAGTTCGTACTCGATCGTGACGACCTCGCTGCCGCCGGGGTTTGGGTATATTGCTTTCAATTGTGGAACCCGCGGGAACCATGCGAGGGACTCGCTACCGATCCCCGTTGCAATTGCCCGTGCTCGAGCGCTGTCCGCATGCTCGTGCATTTCTGCGAGACTTTCGCCTGCAAATATACTAAATGATACAAAAACAGCCGTATTTTGTTTGAGCGAAATAGGCCCGGCACTGATGACGGTGGATACGTCGGTTATGCCGGCGCTCTCTTTGGCAATGCCGCTGCTCAGGGTAAACCACTTCTCCGCACGTGAAAATCCGTCGTAGAGATTCACACCATTGCGGCTGTTGTTGCTGATGGCATAGAAGTTAACATCATGATCGTTGAGCATTTGCATTCCTACGTAGGGCAATCCTTCTTCGCGGGGATTGAACACATAAGCCAGGACGCGATCGTAGTCGAAGGCCGCAATATTGTTGAGCCCGGTAGCGCCGATATCCAAGTCGCAGAAAAGGCCCACGAAGAGTTCGTCGAAGTCGCTGCCGGAACTATTGGTGATTTCATAGCTCAGCAAGACATAGTCGCGATGCCCCGCTTCGTCGAATTGCCGCGAAACTTGCCGCACTCGCACACCGGCGTCGCCCAGAGCCAGCGTGTCGCCGTATTCGCTGACGGCTTCGAATGGCGCCAGCAAGCCGGGTCGTTGCTTACGCGTCACCTCGATCGGTAAAAACGATCGTTCCTGTGAGCGGAGAAAGGTGGCGCGGGCGACGTTCGATAAATGGCGTTCCGATCTGCCGACCATCAGGGCGCCCTCGAATATCAGATTGTCACCGCCGCGATACAGGAAGCCATCTCCCATTGCATTGCTCGGATAATCATTGAATCCCAGGTTGCCGATACTGTTAATCGTTAAAGTGATATCGTTGCCGTCAAGGGTCAGATAGCTCGGATTCAGTATCAAGGAGATGAGATCCTTGCCGACCGTACCGGACTCTTCACTGAAGTCGAGCTTGATGTCAAGCTGAAAATCGGTCGGCACTTGCTCTGGAATTCGGAAGCGCAGCCGGTCGTCTCCGACAGAACTGCGATCGCCCGTAGCCATCGCACCGAGCTGCAGGGCCGGAAATTCAAGCTGGGGAAGTTCGGCCGAGCCTTGCGCAAAGTCGATTTTGGCATTGACTACCGGCGCCAGGACATTGTGCACAGCGATACCGATCTCGATGTCTTCGCCCGGTTCCAGCAGGCCGTTATTATTCGCGTCGTAAACCTCGAAGTCTTCCAGCACAATCGACCTGGTGTCGCCTCGGCTGACAGCAGCGAGCATATCGAGTTTACCGCGTCCCATCATATCCGGGAAACTGCGCGTCGTCGCGCTGATGTCTTTCGCCGTAGCTTTAAGATGCTCGCCGATCTGAACAGGACTCAGATTCGGAAAGGCGGCCTTGACGAGCGCCGCCGCCGCCGCGACCATCGGCGCCGCCATCGAGGTGCCGTCTTCATGTGAATAGTCGTTGCCTGCGAAGGTTGAAAAAATACCCGTACCCGGCGCCGAGATGTCGACATTAAAATGGAAGTTCGAAAACGATGACTTGAAATCGTCTCTATCAACCGAAGCCACCGAAATGACGTTGTCATAGCTGGCCGGATAGAAGTTGCGATTGACATTGTTGTTGCCGGCGGCGGCAATGATGACTACGCCCATGTCAATGACGGTATTGATAATTTCCTGTTCCGCGATCGACTTGGTGGAGCCGCCCCAGGAACAGTTGATCACATCGGCGCCCAGCGCAGCGGCATACAATATCGCTTCATAGCCACGGGCCACCTCCAGGCTGCGCGAATTGTCCGGTCCTACTTTCACCGGGATGATTTTGACCCATGGCGTGGAACCCGCCACGCCGATATTGTTATTGACCAGCGCGCCCGCGATACCCGCCACGTGGGTACCGTGGCCGTTGCCGGGACTGGGATCGTTGTCGCCCGCTTCGCTGCCGTTGACAAAATCCCAGCCGCGCCAATCGTCGACAAAGCCGTTGCCGTCGTCATCGATGCGATTGCTGCGGCGCGAGTTACCCTCGGCATCCAAACCGTCTTCACCCGGATTAATGTATGGCACGCCCGCGAGATCTTCGTGAGCGAAATCCAGCCCCGTATCGATGATGGCAATGCGCATCGGGCGGCTTTCGGCGACTACATCCCAGGCTTCGAAGGCGCGAATGCTGCTCAGGTGATATTGGTCGTCGAGAAGAGGGTCGTTGGGGATGGCGCTGATATGGTGGCGCGGCAGGAGCTCGGCGTATTCGACATCCGGCAGCCGTCCCAGTTTAGCGGCCAGAAGATGTACGTCGCTTGCCGCTGAAAACTCAATCAGGGCGATTCGCCCGAGATTATGGACGACGTCGGCGCTGGACTTCAGCAGAGAAGTTTGACGGCTTTTGCGCAGTGCCGTCAGCGTGGCGTCGCCAATGAATCCTTTGCTGCCGTGCGCGCCAAAAAGACGCTGTATGATTGGAAGAGTGCCACGGCGTCCCTGCTGCAGCCAGGCCGCAAGCGTTGCGCTGTGTTCGTGGAACTTCACCAGCACCGCGCCGGGAACGTGATCCGTCGCCGAAGAAATCGCCGGAGCCGTTACCAAGAATAGTCCGGCCATTGAGAAAAGGCAACAGAGTCCGCGAATGTATTTCACCATGACTTTCCTGATCAAAACGTGACAGAGAAGCGCCAGCTGCTCCTTGTCTTCCGTCGAAGTTCGGGCGGTGGCGCAATTCTGTCCCGGCGTTTGCAGAATACTAACGCGCCACAATCAGGCTGCGCGTCAGTATCGTATTCTCAGCGCTAACACGAAGAAGATAAGCGCCGTTCCGCAGCTCAGCGCCCGCGATGCTGAGAGTCGTCAGGCCCGCCTCGACATATTCGTCACGGGCCGATATCCTGCGGCCAAGAGCGTCGACAAGCTCAAGATGCAATTTGCGGCTGAATGCGGATGACAAAATCAAGTGCCAATTGTTGTCGCGCAGAGGGTTGGGTCGCAGATTAACTATCTGCAGCCCGGCGGACGCTTCCAGATCGCCGACAGCGGTAATACGGTTGTAGGCGAGCGGCGCGGCATCCACCAGCTTTTGAAGATCATCCAGCCGGTAGGCTGCGCCCAGCGCAAAGGCAATCGTTTCGCTGGCATCCGCCGCCAACGCGAAGGGGCCGGCGCCGATCACTGCCGCCACATCCGTCGCCTGCTCGACTGACGCGCCGACGCCGGACGAAACGGCCAGAAATTTTTCGCTCGCGCTGAAATCGGGCGAGGGCGAAATCGGAGCGCTGACGTCGTTGATATCGAGGGCCTGCAACTGTAGTCCCTGGCCGCTGAGAAGCTGCATACTGATCATCGCCCGTGACCTGTCAGCGGGATCGTAGGCATAGGCGAACTTCGAAGACTGATCGATGCGCAGCAAATCATCAGCCCCGAATTCGCTCAAATCCCAATCCAGATAGATCCCTAAATACAGGCCATCGATGTCCCTTCCGGAAGTATTCGTAATCTCATACACCGGAAAGACAAGATCCTGGAATTCGGCGTCGCTGAATTGATACATGGTAAGCGTAACGCGGCAGCCCACATGCTGCGCCAGACCCAAATCGCGAAATTGTACCTCGCCTTCCTGGGCTGCCCGGCGGCCAGGCGTGCGCAGCAGCGGCGCGGCACTGCCGATGAAATCTTCGGCATTGCGGACCGGGAGAACCCTGTGAACGCTGTTGGAGAGTACCTCGGCGCTGCGCGCCACAATTAAGCCGCCTTCATAGAGCAGATTCTCGCTGCTGCGATAACGAAAGCCGTCGCCCTGCAGGTTGTCGTCGAAATCGTTGCTGCCCAGGTGGCCGAGGTTATTAAAACTCAGGGCAATGTTGTTAGCCGCCATCGTGACGAATTCCGGGTTAAACAAGAGCCGCAGCTCATCGCGTCCTACTTCTCGATCCTGTCCGTCACGGTATCGCAGGAGCAAGAAATACTCACTGTTAAGTGCGACATTTTCCGGTACGACGAAGCTAATGAGATTGTCGGCAGGCGACTTAAGCTCGAATCGGTCGAAGTCCCCGGCCTCCGCCTCATCTCGCAGGAAGTCGGGCAGGTTGTTAAGGGACCCATGATCCGCGAGGATTCGCACGGTCTGCAGGGGAGCGAACATATTCATCAAATGCGGAGCGATGTCCACGCGTTCACCGGCTTCAAGTACGCCGTTGCCGTTAGCATCGCGCACTTCGAAGCGCTGCGCTGTGAGCCATAAGGGTTCTTCTTCGCTGAGCGCGCGCAAAGCATTGACGCGACCGCTGCCCATCGCACCTGCGAAATCGGGATTGAGTTGATCGACATCGTCAGCTGTGGCCTGCAGGCGAGCCTGAACGCGGGCGGGTGAATACTCCGGCCAGCGTTTGCGGACGAGCGCGGCAATGCCGGCGACCAGAGGAGAAGCCAGCGAAGTGCCGGAATCGTATGCATAGGTCGAATTGGGCGCGCTAGTGTAGATGCCAACGCCGGGCGCCGAGAGGTCTGCCGACGGATGATAGTTGGTGATGCCGCGCGGTCCCAGGCGGTCGTCCGCATCGACGGCGACGACGGCGATTGTCTGCCGGTAGCCGGCAGGATAGCGAATCGCCCGTCCGTCACGGTTGCCGCCGGCAGCAACGACCATTGCGCCAAGGGCCGTGGCGAGCGCTATCGTTTCTTCTTCTGCCAGCGAGAAATCGAGGCCGCCCCATGAGCAGTTGATGACGTCGGCACCGAGAGCGGCGGCATAGGCGATACCTTCATGACCGCGGGAAATCGAGATCGAATTCGGATTGTCGCTGGCGGCTTTGACCGGCAGAAGGCGAATTCGGCTGCCGGCGGCCCCCGCTATCCCGATCGTGTTATCCACGATGGCGCAGGCAACGCCGCTGACAAAGAGGCCATGGTCATTGCCGAAGCTTGCGTCATTGTCGTTGCCGATAAAATCCCAACCGCGCAAGTCATCTACAAATCCATTGCCGTCATCGTCGATGCCGTTAGTCCGGCGTGAATTGCCCTCATTATCCAGACCGTCTTCGCCGGTATTAGTGTAAATATTGTCCGCCAAGTCCTCGTGTTCGTACTCGATGCCGCTATCGACGACGGCCAGAAGAAGGGGCGGCCCATCCGGCACGATGTCCCAGGCATCGTAGACACCTGTTTTGTCGAGATAGTACTGCCGGTCCACGAGCGGATCGTCGGGTTTACCGAGCAACTCACGCCGGGGCATTGGCTCGGCATATTCCACGTCGGGCAGTGCACCGATCTTGGCGGCTGCATGCCTGGGATCGATGGCGGCGCTGTAGTCGATTACACAAATGCGGGCGATTTCTTCCACGGGTGACAGCAGAAAGCTAGGGGTCAGCCGGCTGATGCGTTGTTGCAGGGCTTGTAGGGTGGCGGCGGAGATGTACCCTTCCGTACGATGCTCTCCCAGCAGGGGCAGGAATTCTGCATGGGAGCTCCGGCGCTCGCCCGCCTGCCAGGCCCGGTAGATTTGCGATGAAGCCTCGAATTTCACGATAAGCCGGCCGGGATAAAATGTCGCTGTCTGGGCAACGCCCGTCACGGTAGCCGCGCACAGACAGAGGGCGCTGAGCCCGAGTGTGATTTGTTTGTGCAGACGATGACGGAACATGAGCTACCTTAAGAATATTATCCTGCTTCGACCCTGTGAATGTCCTCCCGGCAGAGCCGGATATTCCGCTCTGTGCGATTTCGCTAGCGCAATACCAGCAGGGAAGCGCTGAGGATTGTTTCGCCGACGGTCATGCGTACCTGATAATGACCCGCTGCAATGCCGTCGGTCTGTAGCCTGCTGCGCCAGCTCGGAGCATCTACCGGCACCGATTGCCGCAGCACCACGCGTCCGAACAAATCGACCAGTTCGAGTCGGGCATTTCCCGGCGGCGCATTCACGACCGTAACGGCAAGCTGACCCGTAGACATGGGATTGGGTGCAAGATGCAATGCGGCGTTGTGACCGGGCAGGGGCAGCGGTGGCGCATTGGTGGCGCCGATCGAACGGAATGCCTCGTCCGCTCTGTCGGCGGTAGCCGTCAACGCAGCGACATTCGGTCCGCCGAATAAACTGAAGCTTACGATTTCACTGGCGTCCGGCATCAGGTCAAAGGGGCCGGCCGCTATGGCGACAGAGACGTCGCCCGGTCCCGCCGAACTCCGACCGATGCCGCCGCTGATCGCATCCCATTTAGTTTCTTCGTTAAATGTGGGCACCGTACGGAGACTGCCGCCGGCGCCATTGTTGTCGAAAGCGTAGTAATGAGGCTGGTGATCAGAGACAAGCTTAAGACCGATGAGTGGCAGCGTTCGTTCGCCTGCATTGCGAACAAAGCCAAATTCCTCGTCTGCACGCCAGCCTACCTCATCGCCGAGGCCGTCGATGGAAATGTCAAAATCGAAATACAGGCCGAGATGCAGGTCGCGCAGTTCGCTGGGGCCCGTGTTCGTGATCTCATAGCTGAGCAGAACGAGGTCGCGGTATGGATCCTGCGGCCACTGGCGAATGCGCTGCCGAATGTTCAATCCGAGCACTGCGCCTTCGGCATCCCGGAACTGCGCGCTGCCGATCGCGGGACTGCCATCTGCCGCCACTTCGATTACGGGGCCGGCGACCGGGCTGAAATCATCATCCTTCCGAAAGGACGAATTCTCGTGGATCGTCGACAACAAGGTCTGGCTACCGCTGCCGATAATGATTCCACCTTCATACAGCAGATTTTCACTGCCGCCGTAGCGAAAGCCGTCGCCCTGCAAATTGTCGCTGTAGTCATTATATCCGATATGTCCTTCGCTATTGAAGGTGATGGCGACATTGTTTTCGTGCAGTGTCAGGTAGCTCGGATTGAATACCAGGCGAATGGTTTCCCGTCCGAAAGCGCCGTTTTCATCGCCGAAGTTAAGACGCAGGAAGTATTCGACATCCGTGGCGATCCCGGGCGCCACTGTAAAGATGATGGGATCGTTGTCGAAGCTGCGCGATTCGCCGCTAGCCATGGGGCCCGTCGTGAAGTCAGCATCGATGAAGTCCGGCTCGGCGGCGTTTGAAGCACTTTCGGCGAAAATCGTTGTTGACGGAATTGCCGCGAACAGGTTCTGCAGGCTGAGATAAAGCTCAACCCGTTCACCCGCCTCGAGGATGCCGTTGCCGTTGGCGTCACGCACTTCGTACTCCACGAGGTCGATAGCCGTGATCAGGTCGCCGAGCGCCCGGCGGGCATTGACCTTACCACTGCCGATCAGCCCGATAAATTCGCCGTTGAGGCCATCGATTGCATCCGTTGTTCCCTGCAGTTGAGCCGCAATCTGACGCGGGCTGAGCTGCGGATATTTCATTTTGATCATGGCCGCCACGGCGCTGATCATAGGGGCTGCCATTGATGTGCCGCTCCAGGCGGCCCCGCCGTAATTTCCGAAGGGCAGTGTGCTCCAGATCGAGGTGCCGGGCGCGGCAACATCTACCGTATAATGATAATTGGAGCCGCCGGCCTTTTGATCGCTTTGCGTCAGCCAGGCGACATTGACGACGTTGCTGTACCCACCCGGGTAGCGAGTGCCCAGCTTGCGATTGTTGCCTACTGCTCCGATGACGAGCGAACCGAGCCGTGTCGCTTCATCCACGATAATCCGTTCGGCAAAGGAAAAATCTTCACCGCCCCAGGAACAGTTGATGGCATCGGCGCCGAGGCTGGCGGCATAAAGGATCGCTTCATGGCCGCGAAAAGTCGAGGTTGAGTTGTTGTTGTCCGGACCGATTTTTACCGGCAGTATTTTGACGCCCAGGCCAACGCCCGCCACGCCGATGGTATTGTCGATGGCCGCGCCCGCCACGCCAGCCACATGAACGCCATGTTCGTTGCCGAAGCTGGCATCATTGTCGCCGCCGTCGGTGGAGCTCATAAAGTCCCAGCCGCGCCAGTCATCCACGAAGCCGTTGTTATCATCATCGATGCCGTTGCTGCGCTTGTCCAGCCCGTCGCCGTCCGTGCCCGTCTCGCCCGGATTGTTCCAGATATTCGGCGCGAGATCCGGATGGTCGTATTCGATGCCCGTATCGATGATCGCCACCACTGCCGAGGCATCGTCGGGCAGCAGATCCCAGGCGTCGAAAGCTGAAATACCGCTCAGATGATATTGCTGGTCCAACAGCTCGTCATTGGGTGTAAAAAGTATGTCGCGCTGCGGCATCGGCTCTGCAAAATCGATGTCGGGATGCCGTGAGAGCTTTGCCGCAAGGTGCCGAACATCCAGTGCGGCGGCGCAGTTAAGCACACAGATGCCCGTGATGTGGTCGTCGGCCGCCCCAAAGCTTTTCAGGAGACTGCGCCTGCGCACTTGCCGCCAGGCCTGAAGAGTGGCATCGCCGATGTATCCGTAGCTATCGTGCGCCCCTAGCAGGCTGCGCAATTCCGCCAATTCGCCGCTGCGGCCAGCGGCGCTCCAGGCCTTCATCAAGTCCGAGCCACCGGTGAATTTGACGATTATCTTGCCGGGGAGATAGTGACGCGCCTGCTCACGGGCATTCAAGGCCATTGACAGGCCGCCAAAGACAATGAGGATTAGAATCGGAAGGCTCCCTGTGGGCCGGGTCATAAGTGTTCTCATATCAATGTTGGAATTCAGCAAGGCCAAAAACTCACGGTCTGCGATTTACGTATTATACGGACCGTTTACAAGGCAATTATCGCTTACAACACGCAAGGCGCGGGGGGAAATCCCCCTGCGAATTTACGGATTGCGCAACGATGACAAACCGGGAGTGTGTGCCGTGAAATTACCGGAAGACGGCGGAGTCAAGAACAGACTTCGACCGCGGGAATCAGCCTGTTGCCCCAAGCTTACTGCATGTCGGAGAAATGCGGATGACGTAATAGCGGCGGTTTTTCAAAGTCCGCCTCTACCGGACTGATTTCCAGATCCTCGAACAAAACGTCGGAGCTGATGAACGAGGCGGCCAGATATTGGCGGCCGCCGGTATAAAATGGCGAAGTGATCGCGCCCGCCAGCCAATTGTAGGCAAAGCGACGCTTGCCGATGCCGAGAATATCTTTGAATGACTGATGCGAGATACCGTTGACTTCAACACCGCGGATCAATTCTTCACGGCCGTCGGGGTATAATTTGTAAACTTCCAGGAGCGGAACGATGCCTTCTCCGCGTGTAAAGGGGTATTCGCCTTCGGTCATCTGATACAGCGAGGTGATCAGCAGATTGAGATTGAGCGCTTTGCGAACTATCAGTCCATAGGGCAGCTCTCGCGCTTCGCAAAGTTCCATCATACGGGCACGCAGCTCGGCATTCGACTTCGTCTTCTCGGGCGTCGCGTGTAACTCCAGCACGCTCAGCATCGCCGCCCCGCCACGGCTGTGGCCATTCGACTTT
>JANQRB010000123.1 GCA_028284775.1 Candidatus Kapaibacterium sp.
CAAGTCCCCCTCTTTGTTGAAAGAGGGGCTAGGGGAGTTAAGAAGTCCTTAAATACTCATAACCCCTCCCAACCTCCCCTTACCTTAAGGGGAGGTGTATCTGTAAAAAATTTTATTGACAATGCACTAGTTTCAGTTTCCATTCCAATTACGCGAATTTCACAGGTTGAATTGTATGAAGTTGCAACAAAGCTTGTCGGAAGAACAATTTGCCGATCGACATATCGGCCCTTCGGCCACAGAAGTGGAGGCGATGCTGAGCAGTATTGGCGTCGAGTCGTTGGATGCGCTCATGGACCAGACGGTGCCGCAAAGCATTCGATCGCGGGAGGCGATCCGGGTCGGGACCGCCTTGACGGAGCGCGAGCTGCTGGCGCGTTTGCGAGCGATGGCCGAAGAGAATCAGATCTTCAAATCCTACATCGGAATGGGGTATTACGATTGTGTCACACCGCCTGTCATTCTTCGCAATGTGCTGGAAAATCCGGGTTGGTATACTCAATACACTCCGTATCAGGCCGAAATCGCCCAGGGGCGGCTGGAAGCGCTGTTGAACTTTCAGACCCTGGTGATGGACCTGACGGGAATGGAAATCGCGAACGCTTCGCTTCTGGACGAGGGCACGGCGGCGGCGGAAGCAATGGCCTTGTTTTACGCAGCGCGCAGTCGTCCCAAGAGCAGGGCCGGCGCCAATGTCTTTTTTGTGGATCAAAACAGCTACCCGCAGACAATTGAAATTCTGCGTACACGCGCGGAGCCCCTCGGGATCGAGCTGCATATCGGACAGTACCGCGAGCTGGAATGGAATGCGGACTATTTCGGTGCTTTTCTGCAGTATCCGGCGGGCGACGGGAGCGTGGAAGATTATTCCGCCTTTTGCGAGGCCGCCCATAGCAACGATGCTCTGGTTGTGGTGGCCTGCGATTTGCTCAGCCTGCTGCTGCTGCGTCCGCCGGGCGAATTCGGTGCGGACGTTGCCGTGGGGTCATCGCAGCGTTTTGGCGTTCCCATGGGCTTTGGCGGTCCGCATGCCGCATTTTTTGCCACGAGTGAAAAATACAAGCGGCAGCTACCCGGACGCATTATCGGCGTTTCGATGGATTCGCAGGGGAACACAGCCTATCGGATGGCCCTGCAGACAAGAGAACAGCATATCCGCCGCGAAAAAGCCACCAGTAATATTTGTACGGCGCAGGTGCTGCTGGCGGTGATCGCCGGAATGTATGCCGTTTATCACGGACCGGAAGGCTTACGGCGGATCGCAAGGCGTGTGCATACCCTCAGCCGTCTGCTGGCCGACGGCCTGCGTGCACAAGGCTTCGAAATTGTCCACAGGCACTTTTTCGACACTTTAAAAGTCAGGTTGAGCCATGCCGACGCCATGGAGAAGCTGCGTATTGCGGCGACGGAGCAGGGGATCAATCTGCGCTATTTTGACGATGAAAGCGCCGTCGGAATCGCACTGGATGAAACCACCGGCCGCAGCGACGTCGAAAGTCTGCTGAGCGTATTCGCTGTTCTCGACGGCCAGTCTGCTCCGGCTGATCCTGATGAGCTGGCGTCCAATCTGAGTGAGGCTATCCCCGAAGCTCTGCGTCGCCGCTCTGCCTATCTGACGCACCCGGTCTTTAACCGCTACCATGCGGAGACAGAGATGCTTCGCTATCTGAAAAGGCTGGAAAACCGCGATCTATCGCTGGCGCATTCGATGATTGCCCTGGGATCCTGCACGATGAAGCTCAATGCCACGGCCGAGATGATTCCCGTTACATGGCCGGAATTCGGCGCGATTCATCCCTTTGCGCCCACCGGACAGACGCGTGGCTATCAGGCGCTTATCCGCGAGCTGGAGGAGCAGCTCTGCGCTATCACAGAATTTCACGCCGTGTCGCTGCAGCCCAATTCAGGCGCTCAGGGCGAGTATGCCGGTTTGCTTGTCATCAAAGCATATCATCGCAGCAGGGGCGATACGCAGCGCAACATTGTGCTGATACCTTCCTCGGCCCACGGTACCAATCCCGCCAGTGCCGTGATGGCCGGTATGCGGGTCGTCGTGGTTCAGTGTGACCGGCAGGGCAACATCGACGTCGACGACCTGCGGCGTAAAGCCGAGGAGCACGGCGATCACCTGGCGGCCCTGATGGTGACCTATCCCTCTACCCACGGCGTCTTCGAGGAGGCGATTCAGGACATCTGCGGCATTGTTCATGAGCACGGCGGTCAGGTCTATATGGACGGCGCGAATCTGAATGCGCAGGTTGGCCTGACAAGCCCGGCGCGGATCGGCGCGGATGTCTGCCATCTCAACCTGCACAAGACCTTTTGTATCCCGCACGGCGGCGGCGGACCGGGGATGGGACCGATTGCCGTCGCTTCTCACCTGGCGCCCTTTCTTCCGGGGCATCCGCTTGTGCCCGTCGGCGGCGAGCAGGCGATTTCAGCGGTGTCGGCGGCGCCATGGGGCAGTGCCAGCATCCTGCTGATTTCCTATGCCTACATCGCTATGATGGGCGGTAAAGGTCTGGCGCAGGCGACACGGGTTGCCATCCTGAATGCCAACTATATCAAGGCGCGTCTCGAAGCGCATTTTAGCCTGCTGTATACTGGCGCCCGCGGCCGCGTCGGTCATGAAATGATCGTCGATACACGCGCCTTCAAAGCATCGGCCGGCGTGGAAGTCGAAGACATCGCCAAGCGGCTGATCGACTATGGCTATCACGCGCCTACGGTGTCGTTTCCGGTGCCCGGCACGCTGATGATTGAGCCGACGGAGAGCGAAACCAAAGAAGAGCTGGACCGATTCTGCGATACGCTGATCGCTATCCGCGCGGAGATCGCTGAGATCGAAGACGGACGCGCCGACCATAGTGACAATGTTCTGAAAAATGCGCCGCACACTGCGGCGATGGCGACGAGCGATGAGTGGACACACTCCTATTCGCGAGCAAAGGCCGTCTACCCGCAGCCCGCTGTTCGGGAATCCAAATTCTGGCCCGCCGTTGCGCGTGTCAACAATACCTACGGCGACCGCAACCTGATGTGTGCCTGCCCGCCGGTCGACGCCTACGAAGAAGAAACGAGCGCGGCGGAGCTTGTTGCCTGATACGGCTTGGTGCGCAATAGACTAAAATAGATGAATCCCATCCGCACTGGCCGATGGGATTTTTTTATCGACCGGCATTTGCTAATTTTGGCCCTGCCTCGATATGCCGTCCCTACATATCGTTGCTTGCGGGTATTACCTCCAATGCCGTGCCGCTTGTATGCTGTTTAACTCCTATGAATTCATCCTTGCCTTTCTGCCGCTGACGTTTGCATTGTATTTTCTCATCAACCGCGGCGGCTATCGCGAGGGTGCTAAGTATTTTCTGGTCGGCGCCTCGCTGCTGTTTTACGCCTGGTGGAATCCTGCCTATCTGCCGCTCTTACTTGGCTCGATCCTGTTCAACTACAGCATCGGCCGACGACTGGCATCGCGGATGCCGGGGCATGCGGCACGGCGCGTATTGCTGCTTCTGGGCATAAGCGGCAATCTGGCACTACTGGCTTACTTTAAGTACGCCGACTTTCTGATTGCGAATGTTAACGTTCTCGCTAATGTCGACATTCCCGCATTGCGGCTCCTGTTGCCGCTGGCGATCTCATTCTTTAGCTTTCAACAAATCGCCTACCTTGTCGACTCGTATCGGCGCGAGACCCGGGAACATAATCTGCTGCATTACGCGCTCTTCGTTTCGTTCTTTCCACAACTTATCGCCGGTCCGATTGTTCATCACAAAGAAATGATGCCGCAATTCGACAACCCGCGCAATTGCCGGCCTAAGACAGATTCGATCGCCAAAGCGGTTTTTATCTTCTCGATCGGCTTGTTTAAGAAATTGATTGTCGCCGATACGCTGGCCGTATGGGCGACGAATGGATTCGATATCGCCGCATCGTTGACGTTTATCGAAGCCTGGTCGGTATCCCTCTGCTATACCCTGCAGCTCTACTTCGACTTCAGCGGATACACTGATATGGCAATCGGGGCCGCGCTCTTGTTTAATATTCGTCTGCCCATAAACTTCGATTCGCCCTACAAAGCTCGCAGCATCCGGGAATTCTGGCGTCGCTGGCATATCACCCTCAGCCGCTTCTTGCGTGACTACGTGTATATACCGCTTGGCGGAAACCGCGGCGTGGAAGTAAAGGTGTATACCAATCTTATGCTGACGTTTCTGATTGGCGGATTATGGCATGGCGCCGGCTGGACTTTTGTCGTGTGGGGCGCGTTGCACGGATCGGCGATGGTAGTTCACCGTTGCTGGCAGCGTCTGAATCTGCGTCTGCCGGGCTGGCTCGCGTGGCTGATGACGTTTCTCTTCGTGCACGTTAGCTGGGTCTTCTTCCGGGCCGCCAGCTTCGACGATGCGCTTAAGGTCTTGCGGGGAATGCTGGGGATGGATGGAATCGTACTCAAGCCCGCCTGGGCCGATCAGTTGGGCTTTTTGTCGGAGTATGGAGTCCGTTTCGCGGCTGTCTTCGGCAACGTCAGTGGTATCTATACCGGCTGGGAAAGCGAATACATGATGTTTGTGCTGTTGAGCCTTCTGCTGGCCCTGCGCTTTCGGAATTCCAATGAACTGACGGCATCGCTGCAATTTGGTCTGCCTTCGGCTGTGCTGACAGCTCTGCTGGCAGTATTGGCTTTTATGAGTATGAGCCGAATCAGCGAATTTCTCTATTTCAACTTTTAGTAACGAGCAATCTATGACGGCAGGCAGATGGATTGGATTCGTAGTTGCAGTTGCGGGCATAGCGGGCTCGGCTGTCGCCGCTGTTAACTACCTCGTCGACCCTTACGGCTTCAGGGACGAGCAGGGCCGTTATCTTGATATCGTTTACCAGGACAGCCCGGAAATCGTCAAGACACGCTTCGGTGTCAGTGACTATGATCTGGCGATGGCGGGCTCGTCGCGTTTCTTTCGTTTTGAACCTAAGTGGCTGGACTCCGTCAGTGGCCGAAGCACCGTGAATCTGGCTGTGGCCGGCGCATCGCTGAGCTTAAACATGTTGTTGCTGGAGAAAATCAAAAGCCGCGGAAAGCAGTTTGTCTGCGGCTTTGACTGTTTTGCGCTCAACGAATGGCGCGAATCGTACCGGGAGGAACAGACCAAGCAACAGCGTTTCGAAGAAGTGTTTAGTCAATCTGTCGCCTATGATGTCGCCAGCATCCAGTTGCTCAATCTCAGTACGCTGACACAGAGCGCGCGAACACTCTATCGCTATGCCAGGGGCAAACCGACGGATTTTCTTATTACCGTCTGGGAAAACGAACGCGCGCCGATGCGCGAAGATCTGATGGAAGTCTCTTTTCAGCCCGATGCCCAAAAGAAATTTTCTCGCTTTACCTCGTATTCCGCTGAACGAATTAAACAGTTTGCTGCTCTTGCCGGAAGACAGGATATCTTTGTCATTTGCCCGAAGTATTTTCGCTGGTACGATCATTTCGAACGCAGCGACGTTGCCGAGCAGTATTACCGGGCAATCGAAACCCTGGTGCAGCACAGTCGCGGACCGGTCTGGTCATTCTATGGCCGCTCGGAAGTTACGCGCGATTCCACAAACTTCGACGGCAACGGCTGGCACTTCAAACCGCGAATCGGTAAACGCATGTTTCAACAGATTTTCGGCGATCCCGAAACCCCAAGGTCGACCGACTTCGGCGTTCTGTTAACAAAGGCCACCATAGGGACTTACATCGACTCTTTGCGCCGCCACGAACAGTTCTGACTTAGCTTCCGATAGTCATGCTCCTTAGTGCAAAACCCACGACTGCAGCCCGCGCTCGCCCGGTGTTTGTTGAATACGGAGCTACAACCGGAAAAATGAAATGTTTGTTGTGCAGGTGGCTCTGCAGCGGAGTGCCGGCATGGCCTCAGCACAGAAAATCTTGTTGAATTTGGGAGCAACAAAAAAGGGGGCGTTCAAAAAACGCCCCCTTCTTGCGGAATTGTCAAGTCAGTTTACAAATACTGCCGTGATCCTGCTCCTAGCGAATCACCGTGAATTTGCCGGCGGTAGTTTTGCCGTTAATCACGATGTTAAGATAGTAGGAGCCGACAGGAAGTTCTTCGGTCGAAAACCTGAGCGTATTTTCACCTGCGGGCAAAAATCCGTTCTGCAAAGTCGCCACCCGGTTGCCGGTGGTATTGTACACGTCCACAACCGTAACGCCGGACTCAGGCAGCGTAAAACGCACCGCGGTTTCGACGCCGGTCGGGTTCGGGTAAATCTCGTGCAGCGTGATTTGCGGCAGGAACTCGGGCTCCTCGTTAACGTTGGTAGCCAGAATTTCGCGGATGTTCACATGTTTCAATACAACGTGCTGCGGTGCCCAGACTTCCGTCTGCGCACGATTGCTGTCGAGAACTGTCTTGGCGCTATTGTTAAAGCGGTCAAGAGCGTCGAAATTGGTTTGCGCAGCAATCAGGGGAATGTTTTTTACATCGGCGATGATATCGGGAATCCAGGTGATCTTGTCGTGCAGAAGCGTATTCGTTACGTTAAGCACCCGCGGATACCAGAAGTCATTTTCCGTCGAACGAATGGCAAAAAAGACATCGTTGCCGATGAATTGATTACCTTCGCCATCCTGATAGATGACGATATCGGCCCATTTGGCGATCAGGAATTTACCGTCGAGAGTCGGCGATATCTGAATGTCGGGCTGCGTCTGACTTTGATCAGAGTTGGCAGGCGAAGGAGTTATGGCGTCGCCGTCGAGATCGGATTCGGCTTGATCGTGATACAGGCTGAAGCGCAGACCGCTGAAGGGCGATACAGGACGAAATTCCCACTCGCCGTCTTTGTACACAACTTCTACAATCTGGTGAATTCGGTTCGCGATGCCGTCATCGTCACTGTTGTCGATGAAGCCGAAGAGGAAGGTGACATGATTCTCACCCAATACGTGCATGTCGCGACCTAAGAAAAAGGTCGTATCGGCATTAGGCACGGCGCCTTGCGAGCTGATCCAGTTTTTGAGAAGTTCGGCAGGCATGAAGTCAATTTCGCTCCAGGTTTGGCCTATGTCCGTCGATTTCGAGACCCCGGGCAGCAGGAAGGTACCGTCATCCGAGTTGGCTGAGCGTGCATACAATCCGGCATACAGGTTGTCGCTATCATCCCATCCCAGCTTCGTAACGAAGGAAGAACGCATATCTTCGGCCGGGGTCGTTCCGTCGCCCTGCGGCCGAACAAACTGATCGGTGGCCCACTGTTCCGGCACCGATGTTTCCACCTTATCGCCGTCCAGATAATTGAAGCGAATCAAACCGATATTGCTGTTCAGACTGGGATTGACATTGTCAGGCGAATCCAGCGGCACGACAATAATGATTGTCTGGCCATCAGGCGAAATGGTCAGGGCCGTATTCGGCAGCCAGTCAAATTCCAGACCGCCGATCCGCGTCGGTGATATGCGTACCGAAAAGGGATCGAGGTCATCACCGAGCATAGCGCCGACGCCATAATGTCCCCAGCCGCCATTGGTGAAGGGGAAGGAGTGAACCCAGGTCAGACTTTCGATGCCAGTGCCAAGCTCCGGATTATGCCACACTTCGATGTTGGGGTAGCGCAGTGAATCGCCGAAAGCATCACCGCCTTCATTGACCGGGCCATAGTGCGGCGACCAGCTTTCGCCCATATCTTCCGAGATGCGGATGAATCCTTTGTTGCGATTGAAGACGGGATCGCCGAGAATGCCGCCCCGCAGGATCATGGTGAGAGTTTGAGTGTTCGGCTCATAGACCAGAGGCTTCTGGACATTATTATAAAAGGAAAAGCCATTTTCCAGCGAATCGAACACTTCGTAGTCGGGGCCAAGGATGCGGTCAGCATTACGCCTCTTCTGAAATTCGAGCAGATGCTCGATGCTGACATCGGTGGCCAGTAGTTGTTTCTTGGCCGTCGCCTTGTCTTGCTCGCGGCTGTCGACGCCAGCCGAGGCCAGTATTGCAAGCGCAAGGGCGCTAACAAAAAGTTGCAATTTTTTCATAAATCACGCTCCTAAGAAAGACCAAAAAATGAAATTTATTATCTGGTTCGCTGGTTGTGTTGCCGTAATTTCTTTATCTGCATGTGTATAGGGAGTGTGAGCACAATCGCAAACAAAGGAAACTATAGTGTCACGGTCAATTTCTTCCGTGCGCGGAATTTACAGGATAATTATAAGACGATAACCTATAAATTATACATATATACTGAATTCGCAAAAGCCGACATCCTCAATGCAGCGAAGTCGGATTTGGGGCCGATCCTGTCTTTGACACAGCGATGACGACTTACGTTACTTTTTCGTTGTTAATTCTTCGATGTGACACCGACTGTCCAAACAGGTTCCAAACCTCCTTGCTTTCTGAATAGTTCCGGGGTCTCGCGGGCCGAAAAAGCATTTTTTTGTTTAGCGGAAATTTCTGAGCTTTGTAGACAACAATATCCAGTCGTTTCCATGGGCGCTGCGGCACATCCTTCTTGTTGAGATTCACATTTTCCAAGACATGACCACACTAGCGGAGTGATTCTGCATGAAAGATAAAGCGCAAGTCTTGCTTGCGTCTATATTGACGTTGTTGATTGGTGGCATGCTCACAGTTTTTCTGCACTCCGCAGATTCCATCACCTCCCCCAACTACAGTCGAGAGAATGCTCCTCTGCTGCGTGCAGGCGCCGGCGGCGATCGCATCCTGGCGCGCCAGACCGACTCTATCGGCTTTACTTATTTCGACCGACAGACAAAGTACTCCATGGCTGATCGAGTGAGCTATGATCCGGCACGCGAGCTCCTTCAGGTCGTCTGGATGGCGGCGACCGACCCGCAGGCCGAAACGACGCGCGGCAGCTACTTCGCCGTCTTCGACGTGAATGACGGTGTCGAGAAATTAAACGACTGGGATGCCTTACGCCTTGGCAATGACGGTTGGCCCAGCCTGGCGCTGTTCAGTGACGGCACCGTAGGCATCGCAGCCCACACGCCGGCCAAGTTCTCCCGCAATGTCGCACCGCGTACCGATGCCTTTGTTACGAACAACGCCGGCGGCAGCTCATCCTTTTTTCCGCGCGTTGCCATCGCCGCGGACGATATGATACACCTGATATATACCTTCATTACCGGATCCGCATTGAATCAGCTAGCATACATTCGTTCCGATGATGGCGGCCTGTCATGGTCGGACGAAATATTGCTGACCGGGCCGGATGCGGTGAACGGGTCCGCGCCGAGGACGGCTGATTTCGACACCTATGCAATCAGCGCGCGCGGGGAAGATGTCGTTGTCGTGTATCTCGACGCCAATTTCGCGCTTCACCAACGGCGTTCGCGGAATAATGGTCAAAGCTGGGAAGCCGACAGAGTATTGCTGGAAGCTGAATACGAACGCAATTTTGAGATCGAGCCGCTGGACGGCAATCAGGTGCGCTACCGTACCGATACAAGCTTTACGCCGGGACGCGACCTGGATGTTATCCTGGATAACACGGGCGTCGCACACGTTGTTTTCCCCCTGCTGCGCACTTTTCTGACGGGTGTCGGCACCAAAAACGGCAGCACGATCGACCGCAGCGGCAGAGACACGGTCAATGTCGATAGGGGCGCTTTCATGCGATTCGGCCTTGGAATGCTGCGCGACAGTGACAGCCGACTTCGTTCCATGGGGCTGCCTAATGGCAGTGGCTGGGACGGTGATGGCGTCTTCGTCAGCGGCAATGAGTTCGGCAGCAATTACACGCGTTTTCCGCAGTGGGGGATCGACGAGGATAATACGCTTTATTGCGTGTATTCATCGGTCAAAAACGGCGATCACGGACCGGCGACAATCGAAGGCTCTTTGATTGAGAGGGCACTGTATGGTCATGTCTATCTCACGCACTCGCTGGGTGACGGCGATTGGTCTTTGCCTCTTGATCTTACGCCCGAAGGTGAAGATTGCCTGTACGGCAGCCTTGCCAATACCGTCGGCGACAGGCTCTTTGTCGCGTATCAATCCGGGAGTAAGCCAGGAATTCAGTTCGGCACTGAGGATGCGCTGGAGATTAATGCCGTCAGGCTCATTAGTCTGTCCGTTGATGAGCTGAATCAGCAGGCAACCGATGTTCATGAAGTTCCATCGGCGGCGACGGATATGATCGCCTCGGCTCGTATCATTCCGAATCCGATTAATACGGTAGGTATTCTGAATTTCACTACAACTGCTCCGGGACTGATTGCGATAAATTTATTTGACGCACGCGGCCGGCATGTCGCCGAACTGTATCGGCGTGACACTTCCATCGGTCTTCACCGCGTGCAGATCGATTCGGGGATGCTCGGTCTCGCGGCCGGCAGCTACTATTGCAGGATTAGCGGACCCGCCGATCAGACGAGCGTTATGCTTATTGTGCCGTAATTGGAAACCTGGGAAAAGTGGAGGGCTGTTCGAAGGGAGCGGCCGGCTTGACAATCAGCGATTCTTCGGGGCGACAAAGTCTACAACACTGCCAGCTACCAAAATCGATTGCTAACATCGCTATAATAGCAAGGAAAAAATTTGGCGCCAGATTCGAGATTCTTGATTATCTTGCACTTTTTTTGCTTTTGTTTCGGTGGTCTAAAGTCATCAAACTGCCCGTGGATGCTGGCAGGCGGCGGAACAATTTTTGGGACTGTTATGTTGCATGGCAGTCTTTTTTTCCCGCAGGTTATCAAATTGTAACCTTTTTTTCGGGCCTCTTGTCTACCGGGTTGATCGAGCCCGTGCGGGGCGCAGACAGCGGGGAAAACTCGATCGTGTAACCATCAATTATCTTCGATTTTCGGGTGAAACAGGCGATTTCTGCCAATCTCTGGCTTGTGAATCCCATTTACGGCAGGCGAAATTGAAAGTTTCACTGCTGTAGCTGAAGCAAGAAAAATTACTGTATAGAGTATACCTATTGTCAAACTATTGAACGTTCGAATCCGCGTGTAGAGCGATTCTCCGAAACGACGGCGTTCATTCATTTTTGTGAAGGAGAAGTATTATGCTGCGAAGGCTACTCATCCTCTCGTTAGGCGTCTTGCTGCTGCCTATGGCTGGTTATGCCAGTATCTACGGCGTGCTCAACGGCAAGATTGTCGACGCAGAGGGCAAACCGCTCGTAGGAGCAACCGTGCAGTTGGTGGGAACCACGTACGGGGCCTTCACGAGACCTAACGGCGAATTCCAGATCGTCAAGATCGAGGCCGGAACCTACGACGTTAAGGTCTCCTACGTTGGAAAGAAAGAGACGATCCGGAAGGGGGTCGTCATCAATGCGGATGCCGTTACCAAACTGGAAATCGAACTTCGGGATGACACTGAAGGCGCCCAGACGGATGTCGTTGAAGTTGTCGGCGAGAAAAACATCGTTCGCAACGATGCCGTCGGAACGGTACGCGGCATCGACGGCAGCGATGCCATACGTCTCCCTCGCGAGACGATATCGGGCGCGATTGCCCTGACGGCCGGCGTCCTTACCGGCGGCAACGGCTTTAACGTTCGCGGCGCCCGGACTTCGGAGACGCAGTTCCGGATCAATGGTCTGGATATCAATGATCAGTTTTCCGGAGGATTCGGAAATCTCGGAACGGCATACATTCCTATCACCAGTCCGCAGGGCACCGAGCAGGTGCAGGTGGTGACCGGCGGCCTGGGTGCCGAATACGGTAATGCCCTCGGCGGCGTTATCAACTCAGTGACGCGCCGTGGTCGCACCGACCGCTATGAAGCGTATTTACGCTATCGTACTGACCTTGGTTTTGCTTTCGGCGATGCTGACAACGGTCTCCAGGCCGAAGCCGCTAACGAAGACAGAATCGGCTTCGGTATCGGCGGTCCGATCCCCGGCATCGATAAGTTTACCTTCTTTGTCTCCGGTTCCTATTTTCACGAAGAATTTCGCAATAACAGTATCGGCGTTGTCGATTCCTGGGGCTATAATCTCGGTGCGCGGCCCAATAACGAATCCTGGGTGCGCAACCTGACAGGTACTTTTGTCCTGGGCGTCACCAACGACATCCGCCTCGAATTCGGTGGCCAGTACGGCGCTACCGCTCTTGAAAGATCAGATTGGCAGTGGCTGTATGCCGAGGACACGGCTCTTTTCCCCGACGGCAGCACCAACGATATTGCCGAACGTGATGCCAAACAGTCGGTGAACAATGTCATCTTGAATCAGGCCTTTGTGCGGATGAACCACACACTGTCCCAAAACAGCTTCTACGAGTTGACCTTCTCCTGGAATTTCCGTTCCAACGACGTTTCGAAACGCAAAAGCTTCGACGATCCCACCTTGCTGGGGAATATCGAAGCCTGGGAACCGACCGACGAACAGCGTTTGACGACGGATGCCGAAGGTCTGGCATTTGTGGAAAATACACCCGACCGGATCCTCGATAACTATGCCGTTATCAACGAGCAGGGGCTGACGGAAGACGGCCTGCTGCCTAATTCGCGGCCGGGCATCAACCCTCTGACGGGCTATATCGAAGGCGATCAGAACAACACCGGCACGCGTAACCCCTACGGCGCACAGCGTCTGACGAGCGGCTCCGGCAACAACTTTTTTATTACGCATGGCAACGAGCGCAACTTTGATCTTCGCCGTCAAACGTACTTTCAGGTCGATGGTAACTTCACGACCATTCAGAAAGTGAATGACTTCGAACATTATCTCAAAGCCGGCTTCGAACTGCGCGTTCTGTCGCTCGAGCGCCACCAGAATTCGCTGCCGTGGAATGACCAGCCATTTTACGATGTCTATACCTCGGAGTGGGGCGGCAACATTTACGCCGAAGATCCCACCGTGCGCGATCTGACGAGCCAGGCCTACGAGCCGATCGAAGGCGCCATTTATCTGCAGGATCAGATCAAATACAAAGGCATCATTTTCACGCCGGGTCTGCGCCTGGACTTCATGGACCCGCAGGCGCAGTTCCGCGTACGCGTCGATTCCTTCGTTTCGATCCGCGACCGGGTTGCCACTCCTGAGCTTTTTGACGATGCGCCGGCTCGTATCCGCGTCAGCCCGCGATTGACCGTTGCCTATCCGGTAACGGATCGTTCGAACCTCAGCCTGAGCTATGGCGTGCAATACCAGCGCGCGCCCTTCAACAACCTGTATGATTCATTTAACACTGATCTGCTGCGCGGTAATCAGATCATCAGTACACCAAACCTCGAGCCGCAAACGGTGAAAGCCTATCAGGTGGCCTACAACGGTCAGTTTACCAACGACTTCGCATTCGATGTGACGGCCTATTACCGGGATATGTTCAATCTGACGGGGATTACCTTCGTTCCCGCCACGCCGGTGCCGTATTCGCTTGTGTCGGTCGCCGAGTACGGCAACACGCGCGGAGTGGAACTTTCGCTTCGTAAGATTCCGAACAACGACAACTTCGGCGCTTCGGTCAGCTACTCGCTGTCACAGGCGCGCGGTACCTCGTCGGCAACCGGCACGAACTACACTTTGATCGTGACCAGCGGTAACGACGGTTTCACCGATTCGGTGCGTACATTCCCCTTGACCGAATACTTCCTGGATTTCGACCGTCGTCACGTTCTGAACGGACGCATCGATCTGATCTGGGGTGATGACGAAGGACCGACCATCGGTGGCCTGAAGCTGCTCGAGCATACGAATGTCAACTTCACGAGCGTTTACCAGTCGGGCAGGCCCTTTACGCGTCTCAATCGCGCCGGCGATCAGGTTGGTGAATACAA
The DNA here is from genome assembly GCA_028284775.1 of Candidatus Kapaibacterium sp. GTDB lineage: Bacteria > Bacteroidota > Ignavibacteria > Kapaibacteriales > UBA7675 > JANQRB01. Next base: position 13,761 of record JANQRB010000123.1, read on the forward strand.
TGGCGAGCGGCATCCTGACTTCTGGCGGGTTGACACGCGCATCGAGCGCGTCATTCCTCTGAAAGACATCTTCGGCGATTCCTTCGGCAATACGCGGATCAGCCTCTTTGTTGATGTCATCAATGTCCTCAACCGCACCGAGCCGACCAACTTCTTTGCCCGCACCGGTAATCCGGACAATGACGGCAATGTACTGGACCGCCAGGTCGGTGATTTTTCGGCCACGAGCTTCTTCGCCGACAAGGATTCCGATCCGCGCGCCTCGCGTGCCGATCAGTATGACACCTTCGGCAACCGTCTGTACTCGATCGATGCCGACAGCAATCTTGACGGTATCGTGACACAGGCGGAAAAATTCGAAGCGTACGAGCGCTTTGTCAGCGACTTCCAGAACCAGCGCGGACGTTACCAGTTCCCGCGTCAGGTCTTCGTTGGCGTTGAACTCCGCTTCTGACAACAGGTGAACGAAACGCTCCGGACGACAAACATTGACTTTTGAAGAATCCTATACATTATTAGGGCCTTAAAAATGAAAAACTTCAGGTTCCTTCTCGGAATGCTCCTGGCGGCAGCGCTGGTGATGGGCGGATCAGAAAGCCTCACCGCTGCTACGGCGGTCAAGAAGTCGCAGAACAACCAGCGGGACGCTGTCCAGCGAACCGGCTCACTCTTCGATCTGCAGCAGAACACCGTCAGTAATATTCAGTTCTACACAACCAACTATGGTATTTTCGGCCTGAACGTTTCAGGCAACGCCGGCGGTGGTTTCTGGCCGCGTAACAGCGGACGCGCTTACATTTTCGGCGGCGGTGTCTGGTTCGGTGCGCTGAAATTTGTTGACAATCCGACGGTGCCGAATAAACTGGTCATCATTTCATACAACCCTAACTCCGGTTTGTCGTGGCTGGCGCCCGGCCGGGTCTCCGATGGTGAAGCGATTCAGAACAACATCGATGCCATCCGGAAGTATCGGACCTATTTCTCGACGGACTTCGATGTTTCCAACGGCGAGCCGTTGAACAGAAACGACGGACCTAACTGGCCGGTGTGGGATACTGATTTCGACGAAACGCTCAAGCGCGATCGCTATCTTGGCAATTATGTCCATGATATCGATGAACGTAATCAGACTGCCAATCCCAAAGGCCCGGCTTTCATTTCGCAGGAAGATATTTTCGCGGTGTATAAAGATACGGATCTGACCTTGTATGAAGGTGGCGCAGACTTGCGTCGTCGTCGCGGCTATCCGATGAATCTTGATATCGAACAGAATATTTATTCCTGGGGTTTCGGCGATTACAAAGACTTTATCTTCATCGCCTACAATATCACGAACCGTTCGGATGAGCCGCTGCTGGAATGCTTCATGGCGCCCGCTATGGATATGGACATTGCTCTGCAGTCCAACCAGCGGAATGGTGCCGATAATGACCGGACACGTTTTTACGACGAAGAGGAAGATCTCAACTTCGCCGTTCAGTGGTCGGAAGGCAACCGCGGTGAAAACGGCCAGGGCTTCGGCTATATCGGCTTTGACTTCCTGGAAAGTCCCGCCGTTGACGAAGAGGGCAATATCCGCACCGATAAGAAATTTTATGACAATGAAGAGCAGTTGGGTCTTGCAACCTTCCGTAACTGGGTAATTCAGAATGACCCGACAACCGATGAAGAGCGTTATGACTTTATCTCGGCGCGCGTCAAAGACGGCGACACCGAGCGTGGTGACAAACGCTTCTTGATGGCCACTGGTCCTTTTAATCTTCAGCCCGGTCAGACCGCACGCGTTGTGGTCGGTATCATTATCGCCTCGGCCGCGACGGATGCCGGACGCAAAACCGTACCGGACGGCTCGACGGAAGATCTTGCCGAACTGGTGCGCAAAGACAAATTCGCGCAGACAGTCTATGACGACAACTTCCGGGCACCGGTGCCGCCGATCGCCAATCGTCTGAGTTGGGAACCGGTCAACAACGGCGTCGTCGTTAGATGGGATACCCTTTCAGAGTTGTCGGTGGATTCGCTGGAAGACGGCCTCGATTTCTTCGGTTACCGACTGTATCGCGCGCGTCGTGTCGACCTCGATACTTTCGATATCGATCAGATTTCGCCTTCGCTGCAGTACTCCAACGGTAAAGGCCCCTTCGGGTGGAAGCAGGTCGCGGAATTTGTTATGCCGACGCCTTTCGTCAAAGATTCACTGGATGCGCTGGCAGCCAGCGAATTCAACGTGCAATTCGAACGTTCGCCGGCACTGGATTCTCTGCATGTGCTGAGCCTCGATAACGCGGCGCGTACCTATCGCGTCGTGCGATTTGCCAGCGGTATTTTCCCGATTCTCGATCCCAATACCGGCAACTGGCGGAGCGATCTGCAGGCCCAGGGGATGAATTCGCGCGGATTCTTCGCCGTACCGACCTTGCCCTGGTTTGATTACTTTAAGTCGATTGATGATCAGCCTGATGGCTTTGAGCGCCTGAGCGAATTGCTGGTCGGCAACGTGGTAGTCACCGATCCTTCGGTTGAGCTAGTCGCTGCCAACGACCCGGGCATCCAGGATACAATGTATGCATACATGCAGCGCGGCGTGGCCATTGCGGAATTCGTTCCCTTTGGTGATGCCACCGACGTTAAAGAGTATGGCATGCGCCTGATGGACAGCGTAACCAACAACTTTACCTTTGTCGACATTGGTGATGATAATGGTGATGGTGTCATCACCGAAACGGTAGACCTGACGACAACCGAGCGTCTGATCAACAACGTCGATTACTTTTACAGTATGCTCGCTTTCGATGAAGGCGATTACAACCAGCGGACACCGGGTAAATTCAACTCGCGGATCAAAGGTCGTAACGAAATTACCGCCATTCCCTTCGCTGCGCGCGCGCGTGAAGACCTTGACATCGAGGTGTCGATGACGCCGCAGGATTCGGCCGGTATCGGTGGTGTGTATAATTTCCGGCTGGAAGTTCTCGACGAAGAACGCATGGCACAGCTTTATTCCGGCCATGAGTTCGAGGTTGAATTCCGTCCCGTCTGGCTGCAGGTCGGACAGCTCAATGTGATCGACGGCGGCGAAACGCGGACGTACACCAACCTGGGTCTGTATGCCCGCGATGTCGTCCTGACGGATGTTACGGAAGATAAAGAGCTGGTTCGTTTCCCGGCTTACAATTTCAGCCCGTCCAACATCATCCTCGGCTCCTATTCCGAGAATGGCGTTGTTTACACCGGCGGCGATACCCTCGGTGTTGGAGTCCAGGATGCTACTAACGCATCGGTGGTGGCGCGCGGCGGTACCTTCGAGTCCAGCGCCAGCAGCCGTCGCTGGGCACCGAACCAGTTTATCAACGGTACCTTCGGCCTCAAATTCGACCACTATATCCAGCAGTACGGCGGTGCATATCGTCCCTTTACCAGCGCAGTCGTAGCTGCGGACGGCAACGCGCCTGACACGCATATTTCGTGGAGCGAGGAAGTCGCCACCGTTCAAGCGGGCGCTGGTGGGCTTTTCACAGGCTTTAACAACGGACCCGGCGTTTACGAAGTCGAGTTCCTGCCCGGCGGCAGCGGTGAAATCATGGACATCACCGTTGATGCCGGCGGCGGCGAAACGCGGACGGTACAATTCTCCGTCGATTGGCTGAACGTACGCGTTCGTAACCTGGTTTCCTATGATCGGCCGGTGTCGCGGACAGAGACGACCACGATATCCTATCCGGGTGAAATGCCGCATCAGGACGTCGAGCTGCCTTCACAGTATCAAACCATTGGACCGAACGGCCCCACTGTCGAGGAACTGCCTTATCCGGATCCGCGGGTTGTCACTATCGGTTCGTTCAATCTGTCGGCATACGGCTGGTTGAACTCCGAAGGATCGGACAACATCATCCGCCGCCGGCGTCAGGCAGCGAATGAAGATTCCGGCGAGCCGGTTGGTGTACAGGGGCGCTACTATTTGAACGCGCTTTCCGCGGATCGTCAGGATACCGTGAAATTCACACACATTGTCGCTGTCGGCGGTTTGGAATTCGGCCTTGACTTTGCCAACAAACGCGGCCGTCGTTCCGGCGCAAATCTTAATTCTCGTGCCGATGCGTTGCCGACCGTCGACTTCAAAGCCGGCGACAAGGTGATTCTCGAATCTTTCGGCGGTACGCTCGGATTGCCGCTGCCCGGCACGAAAGTACGCTTCAAAGTCAACGAGTCGATTCCCGATCTGGCCGACTATACCGACGAGATTCTCGAGCAGGTTAAAGTTGTCCCGAATCCCTTTTTCGTGACGCATCTTGGCCAGCCGACCACTGACCAGACCAAGATCTACTTTACGCATCTGCCGGAAACCTGCACAATCAGCATTTATACGATCAACGGTGACCTGATTCGGAAGATCGAACATGATGAATCGCTCTCCGGTTTTGCGCCGGGCGAGCGTGGATTCGAACTCTATGATCTACTCTCCGATGGTCGTCAGCGCGTAGGCAGCCAGACGCTCGTGGCTCATGTGGAAACGCCAAATGGCGCCAGTAGTATCGTGAAGTTTTCGGTTGTTACCGGTGGCTTCCGCAATGTTTCTCGCTAACGCTCATTGCAGGACGGCG
>JANQRB010000124.1 GCA_028284775.1 Candidatus Kapaibacterium sp.
CAAGTCCCCCTCTTTGTTGAAAGAGGGGCTAGGGGAGTTAAGAAGTCCTTAAATACTCATAACCCCTCCCAACCTCCCCTTACCTTAAGGGGAGGTGTAACTATAAATATTTTCATTGACAAAAAATTAATTCTCCTTCAAATTAGTTTCTTGAATGTCTTCCTCCCCTTAAAGTAATGGGATGAGGCGCGGACTGATCGTCAAACGAGGAGAGGTTATGAACTTTAGACGTTTCGAACTCTCCTGGCTCCTCTTTCGCAAAAAATAGGGCTCGAAAAACTGATTTGAAACAATGCAGGTGTACCGGCCCTGTGTAATGTTAATACTCCCTTCACTTCACAATCAGCAGACGTACCGCTGTGCTTGCCTTCGCCGTCCGCAGCGTGTACAAATACCAGCCCTCGGGCAGGTGAGACGTGCCGTGATACACCTGATAGCGTCCCGGTTTATGCGCCTCGCCATCAAGGAGAACGGCCAGCGTGCGACCATACAAATCGATGAGTTTAAGTGTGACCGGCCCCGCGCGACCAGGGTCGTATTCCAGCAGAGTCTGATGGGCGGCAGGATTCGGAAACAGACGAAGTTGGGCCTTTGCCTCCTGCCGGACCGGATCGTTCTTCTCAGCGTCAATGTCAATCGGCAGAGCCGACTTGTTCGCGGATTCCGTACAATTCAGATAGTCGCAGGGAGCGATTCGCGCATGCACGAAGGAGGCGCCACGAGCCTCGAAGCCCGTAGCAAAACGGATTTGGCCGAGCTCTGCCTGAAAGGTAGCTGCCTCGTCCGCGGCGACGACATTAACACCAAGCAGCTCGATATTGTTTAAAACTCGCGTTTGAATCGGCAAGGCCGGGTTGCCGTTCGGATCGGTTGCATCGATAAATGTCCGGCTCGCCAGACAAGTTGCTTCGATCACTACATCGTCCATGTCGATTTGTGAAAACACAGGGAAGGGGTGTGCAACGGGCACCCAGGGATAAATCCAAAGCTGCCGAAAGCCGGACTCGGATGGCGTGAACACATAATCGAACTGCTGCCAGTCAAAATCGCCGAAATCTTCGATGACAGCAATTTCCTCGCTTGTAATACCGGTCGGCACGGCGAATCCGTCTGGGTTTGGCACCGGCAGGGGAACATGGACGAGATTATTGGCAAGCAGGATTTTGATTTCCGGGATACGGTCATTGAACGGCGCCAGCTTAAATTTAATACTGAGTGAATATTCAACACCGGCTTCAAATTCACATTCCAGGAACAGACCTTCAAAGAGCCAGGTACTTCCCGACTGCCGAATTGCCCCCATATGAGCATAGTGGTTGCCGCTTGCTTCGAGAATATCGGGCGTACCATGGGAAACATACCAGGGGCCATTGGCGCAGCCGTCCTGGAAAGCCGGGCATGATGTACAGGTACAGTTTAAGTCTTCAAAATCACCGTTGATATCCGCTTGAGCCCTCGCCGTCGTCAGCGTCAGCGCAAAGAGCAGGGTCGCATAAATTACGGTGTATACAGGCGCCGGACGCATCGCGGCTGCAAAAGTTAATAATACCTTCATCGTAGATTTACTATTGCATTATTCAATAAGAGCGTGAATTCGATGCCGTACTCTCCTGACGTGACAACGAATCGGCTAAGGTGAGACCGCCGCCGCGCAGAACTGGAACGGAAGCTGGCGCGCGGAATTGCCCCCTGTCATCTGCAGGCAGCTTCGCTGTACCGGCTCCTGTTCTACCGTCCACACGGCGGCTCTCACATCGCAGTACCAAGCTGATCGGAATAACCGGCAGAAACAGGGCCTCACAGCCAGTACCGCCGTCGTTCGGCTACGTTTATCGCAGCACCCGGAGCTGGACGCTGCCGATGCCGCTCGCGGATTGCACGGTACAGAGGTAGGCACCCGAAGACAGCGACTGCAGGGGCAGGACAAGCTGCTGTCGTCCCGCCGCCAGTATTCGCCCGTCCGCAATCGTATGAACCAGCGCACCGTACAAGTTCCTTATTTCCAGGCGTACCGGCCCGGCTTGCGCCAGCGAAAAGGCAATCGTCGCCTCATACTCAGCGGGGTTGGGAATTGCGCTGACCTTAAGCGGCGCAAAGCCTGCGGATGCAGGCTGTTTATTTGCCGCCGGCTGCTCAGGCAGTCCATCGCTCGCGTGCTTGGGAAAGGCGCAGGCCATCAGATGACCGTGAAACTCGCTGCCGGCGCGCGCCTCGAAGCCGGGAGTCAGACGAATTTCCTGACCGGCATGCATATCGACTTCGCCCGGATCATCGATGAAGTAGTTGCCACCGGCCGTAATCGTATTCGTCGCCCGGACGGTACGGCTTTGCGTCACCGTCTGGTACTCGGGATGGACGTTGCTGTAGCTCATGGTCACATCCGCAAGGCAAGTTCCCAATGCCGCTCCGGCGTCAATCAGACCGTAGCCGATAAATTCATCCCAGCCGGGATGCGAGCCGCTGTTAATATCGGTCGTGTTGTTTCGCAGCTCTGTACGTAGCTGAGCTGGAGTGAGAGTTGGTCGGCGTGAAAGAATAAGGGCGGCGACACCCGATACATAGGGTGCAGCACAGGAAGTACCCCAGAACACATCACGATAGGCGCCAATGTTATCAGTCGTGGGAAGCATCGAAGGTCCGACCAGGTCTACCGCGTCAGCCGCATTCTGAACTGACGTACCCCAGTTGGAGCCCCACCAATGCTGGTTGTCACAAGAGGATCCAAGACTTAAGTGGCCGAACTTACGTTCGTTGCAAGGTGATGCAGCGCCGATAGCGACCACGTTGGCATTGCTGGCAGGGTATGCAATGCCTACTTCATTTTCATTACCGGTAGCCGCAATTAACAACACATCATTAAGAACCGCATAGTCAATAGCCTGCTCCATACGTATATCACTCGCCGTACTGAATACACCAAAGCTCATGTTAATTATATGCGCGCCATTGTCGACTGCATAGCAAATCGCATCCGCCGCGAGGTTGAAGTCTATATTACCGGAAGTTGTGAATCTAAGGGGCATAATGGTACAGTTGCCTGCACTTCCCGCAACGCCAATGTTGTTATTGGCCACTGCGCTAGCAATACCGGCCACCTCCGAACCATGACTGTTGATACTATTGGTGACATCATTATTGCCGTTCACGAAATTCCAGCCGCGGGTATCATCGACATAACCATTGAGGTCGTTGTCGATCATGTCTCCGGCGACTTCATCGGGATTAGTCCAGATATTTGCCGCCAGATCGGGATGGTCCCAGTCGACTCCACTGTCAATGATGGCAATGATGATATTCTGATCGCCATAGGCGGAAAATGCGTCCCAGGCCGTTTCAATATCCGCATCGTCACCCGCGTTGTTACCGATCATAGGTCCGGTATGAGCTCCGAAGCCGTCGCCCGTCTTCCACTCTTGAAAGTCGCCACTGTTGTTGTGCCCCCAGTTGTCACCAAAGCGGGGATCGTTGGGCGTTGCAAAGAGACTGCCGGTCCAGTCCGGCGTAGCCTCAGCCACATGCTTATTCTTCTTAAACTCGGCGATGGCCGATTTCAGCTCGACATTTTTCGGCAGCTGCAGTACAAACCAGCGATCGAGGCCCAGGCTGCGAGCGGTTTCTACATACCGAAACGCGTGATAACAGCGTTCGACTTTGTAAACCTGCCAGTCGCCGCAGAGCCGATTCAGACTTGTTAACTGCGCAAACACTTCCGGCCCGGATGCAGTGGCCCTGTTATGCTGCGGCATAGCGGCTTCGCTGAGCTGCAGGCGAAAGATACCAGGCGCGTATTGCTCGCTTGGACGAGAGCCCTCAGTGACCGATTCCTGCGAATACAGAATCGTCGGAGCCGCGCAGAGTAGTATCAGCAGCGAGTGCCGTAGCAACGCTACGGACATTTTACCCTTCATGTATAAATCTCCTGAATTTCAATGTCAAAATTTCCTGCAGTACAATTGTTCGGATTTATCCCGTCGAGTGTATGGCAGCTCCGGCACGCGGGCTGCAATGTATCCTGTTGTCTAGTTCAAGAGATCCTTAACAGCATTCAGTTCGTCGCGCAATTCGGCGTTTTGTTTATTCATTTCGATGAGGTACAGGGTCAGCTCTTCCACCTTCTGCAGCAAGGCCGTGTTAAGTTTACTTTGGCTGACGCCGTTCTCCTTTACTTCCGCTTCGGAGGGTATCCCGGGCAGGTGGCGATCACTTGCGATGGCCTTTTCCAGCTCTTCCAGCGGCATCAGTTCGTAATCATCCGCAAACACAAAGTCGGCCCAGCCTTCCTGGGTAATGACAAGCTCGGTGGCCAGGATTTTCCCGCCGACCATCAGGTGAGCGTCGTTATGCGTTTGGGGATTATTGCGATCCGCGCCGATCAGAACGCGCGTGTTTGTTCCGTCCACGTTAATATGTACCTGCTGTGTCGGTTCGTGGGTGCCGATGCCGACACGGCCGTCCAGCGTAAAGGCCATGATGTCCCACTGCCAGCTGCCGCCCTGACTTAAATCGTAGGCCGAGAGCGAAAGCACATTTTTCTGATCGTATTTCCAGAAGGAATAGCCGAAAGTGCCCTGGTTATCTTCCATGGATATCCAGGAACCCCAGTCTTGCTGATTCTGACGCATGTGAAGCTTCGCGTTGGGTATTTCAACACTGAGCCCCAGATTGCCCCAGCGCGTCAGGGCCATTTGGGTGTTGTTAAACTCGGGGTTGCTGCCGAAGGCGAATTTGAAGCTGTTCGACGCGCTTCCGCTGCTGGCATCAAGGCCAACGGTCCAACCGACGTTGGCGTCATCGATCAGGCCGGTCGCATCGCTTTCATAAAAGCGCAGCAAACTGTTGCCATTGACGGAAGCGCCGTTCTTGATGTCCACGATGCTGTGCTGCTTCCCGTTTACGAGTTGAGAAAATACCGACATTTTTTCCGTTGCGCCGACGGAGGTACCGTTCCCGTCGCCGGTAATCATGCGAATCATACCATAGTTTTCGCTTAAAAAATCGTGCGTGGCTCCCAGAACAAGGTTGCGCCCGCATTCCCCGTTTTCCTGCACGCCGCCGATCTGGCCGTTAATGCCATTAGCCCACAGGATAAAGTCACCCTGCTGCCCCAGGTTAAACAGGCCGGCGACCGGATTCAGAAACAGGCGGCCCCCGCCCGTACAGGTTTCACCCTGTGAAAAGCGCAAGACCGAAGACTGCGTGAAGGTCGGCTGCCCCGGGGGAACCGTATGAATATGCAGAAAGTTTTGCGGCATTGCAGTCCCGATTCCGACCATTGAAACGGTCGAGATCGGATTCATGCCCACCCATTGCGCCGGTAGTGCAAGCGCCGAACAAAGAAGTGCAAGAACAAACAGAATTGCGAATCGCGATTGGCTTGTCATCATATTCACCTTGACCAAAAAAAAATCTACAAACACGCCGGGCAGCCTTGTATAAGGCGATCAGAATGCGCGCCCAAGAAAGCCGTCGCCCTGCGGCGGAATTGACAATTGATAGCATCAGCCAGGCAGAGGTAACCCACTTCATCAAATTTTTCCAGGTGCAGGTGCCCGTACGAGCTGGAAAACGGCAATGATGATTCAGCTATCGATTCGATGGGCAGACGGGTCCTGGATCGACAATCCGGGACAGAAGAGGGCCGCAAGCGATCGGCCGCAACACTCTCTTCCCGGATCCTTGCGACGTACCGCGCGATTAGGTTAATTGTCGGACGGTCTTCAATCCGGCTTCTGACACCAAGATGGCGGATGAGAAAATAATGGCGGCACTAGCAGTTATGCCGACTATGTATGCTGATGCATGCCGGGCGCCGGCGATCAGATGTCCTCGTAACAGATATCGTCGGCCCCGACGAAGGAGATGGATTGATGGGGTAGAGGAGCCGGTTTTATGCCGGCGGCATTAAGGTGAACAAAACTCGTCAGGACCATCAACATCCACAAGGCCGCCGTCCTGCGCAGATGGCTGAAATCAATTTTGCTGCGGGTGAACATTAAACGCAGCTTGCGCGGGAGACGGGCAATCGGTCCGCCGGCTGTCTCGACGCGAATTGTCTTATAGACAGCCTGCACCAGATCGCTGCGCTTGAACGCCCATTCGGGATCACAGAATATTACGGCCGCGAGGTCGATTGTCAGGGTGTTGCCGCGGGTGACATCGCCGCCCGTCAGGATGTCCCATTTGGCATTGAAGGAGGCGCGAATTTTTTCACTGGCGAACCAATCCGGATGGTGAATGTAATGATCGCACCAGGCCAGGTGCAGCCATAATCCGGGCTCGTGCGTCTTGCTGCCGCCGAGCGAGTGCTGCCTGTACATTTTGCGCCAATCCGGGGTAGATTCCATGAGTTGTATCGCTTCCTCCAACTTATGCAGTGCCTCTTTGCTTTCATCAATCGCGGCGCACTTCACGAGACAGTAGGATGCATTAAACAGGCTGGGCAAAGCGGGATATTTGTTCGGTCGTTCCAGTGTGAGACGAGCCGAATCCAGAAACAGGGCGGCGGCTTCCGCAAAGCGCCACTGCAATGACAACAAGGTAGCAGAGACAAACAATTCAGTCGGGTGCGGCGCATGTTTACCGTCCAGCGATCTGATGTCGCGCCAGTTCTCCAGGAAACCGTAGACTTCCTCCAGGTCAGCCCTGGCGTAACAGACGTCACGGCGAATAAAGGCGGACAGATGAGCACTCAGATAAGCCATACTCTGCTTACGGAAATAGGTCCTGAATTCTTCGAGCGTCATTGGGGGCGGCTGACCAATCTGACGCAGTACGCGTCTGGCAACCTGCTTTTTACGCTCCCGTGACAGCTCCGAAACTTTATCTTCGTAGGGACAGCCTTTGCGATCCAGGAGAAATTTCAACAAGCTTACGCCGGCATTGAGGGAACTCATGCGATAGCCTTCGATTGTGGAGAATGGAGTCGTTTCCAATAGAGTAACAGTCTCGCTTTACATTATGGAGAATAGTGATCTCGCCGCTGCTGCGCTCCAATCCAGCTATCAAATCCAGCGCGGCGATGCGCGAAAGTAGGAATTTATGCAGCTACTGGCAATTTTTTTATGCGTAGAGAATTCGGACAGGCTTACGCCGCCGACAGGACGTGATTCCGTAGCTGCTTCGTAGTGGCTCAGGCCTAAGGATGCAGGCTTCATGCGCCGACCTTTTTCAAGGGCCGGATTGCGATCAATTCGACGTCGCGCGGCAGAGCAGCCGGGTAGCGCCGGATTGCTCAGGGCAGGCCGACAACTACCGGCAATACCGAGGATCGACCGTTGACGCGCAATCGTAGGTAGTACAGTCCCGGGCTAAGCATGGCGCCGTCGATGCTGCGGCTGTACTCGCCCGGACCCTGTCCTTCCCGCAGAATGTCGCGTACACTGCGGCCGGCGACATCGTAGAGCGTGAGTGCAACCTCACTTTGAGCACTCAATACATAGCGACACACGGCAACAGCTTGAAATGGATTGGGTGTGAGACTGAAGTGAAAGGCCGCGGTCTGTCCGGCAACCGTGTTAATCACCGGCTCTTCCGCCCAACTGAGGAGCGAAGCACGTATATCGCTGCCGGTGCCCGTATAGGCGTCGATAGTCCAGCTGGTTAAAAGGCTTTCCCGATGCCACTCGATATCGGGAAACAGACAAATTCCGTCATGCGAGCCATTGATACGCGCCGGCGAGCCGATGGGCGCCGCGTCATAGCCAAAACGCTGCACGTTAATACTTGACTGTTGATCAACCCGGTTCGTGTCGATCCAGACGACGGCAAAGCTGCTGTCGCGATCGTAATCGACGGTCGAGCTATGTGTGCCCGTGAACGACGCGTCGACGGGCACTGAAGCGCTTAAGGGCCTGTCGTCGGGGGCAAAGATCCGCAGATAGGGAGTGATTGAGGAAGGCTGTTCCGGAGCGCCATGAATCCAGGTAACGACAAAGCGGCCGCCCGGCGCCAGCGCGATGTCCGGCCTGGAGCTGCCGCCGTCGAGCAGGTCGGCGTTAACATGAACTTCTCGTCCGCCCGCCGTCGACGTCCATCGATAGCGGCGCGCGTAGATTCCCGCGGCTTCGGGTCGGGTGTCGAACCAGGTAATGACGAAGTCACCGGTATTGTTAATATCCACTCCCTGCAGGGAGCGGTAGGAATCATCGACGAGGTCGCTGACGGCAATGATGTCGCCGAGTGGCAGGGCATCGGCGGTATAGCGGCGCGCATAGATCTGCCTCCTGTCATTACGTTCCGCATGCCAGGCCACGACAAAGCGGCCCGCCGAATCGCAGCTCAGGTCGACAGCCCGCGCATCGAAGCCGAATGCGCCAAGCTTGCTGTCGACGGTAAATTCAGCTCCCAGCGGAGTTCCCCGCGGAGAATAGCGCCGCGCAAAAAGGGCAGCCTCCGGGAAACGCGTGTCGATCCAGGCTATGACAATGTTACCCGCCGCATCGGCCGCGATGTTGGGCGCGAACTTGCGTACCCGGCTTGAATCGTCGCTGACCGCAAAGGAGGGCCCGCGCGCCCGACCCTGCCGATCGAAGATCCGCATCCGAACCGCCGGCTTGTCCCGCTGCAGATCAAGCCAGACGGCGGCGAAACCATCGGGCAGCAATGCCAGCTCCGAGCGGATGTGGTCAGCAGCCCCGTTTTCATCGCTGACGGGCACAGCATCCGTCCGGGCGCTTCCATCCGCCGCAAAGCGCTGCATAACGATATCCTGCGGTAGTTTCGAAGTGCGGGTCCAGGCCACAATACTTTCATTTTCATCATTAACAGCCATTGTCTGCGATGAAAACTCGTGGATGCTTACATCGGCATTTTTCATCGTGGTCAAAGGAGCGGTCGCCTGCCCAAACTCATCCGTACGCAGGAGGTACAGGGGCTGCGTTTGCATGTCAAAAAGGTTCCAGGCCAGCAGGATTGCCCGGTTTTCACGGATAGACGCCGAGTGAACCGTGAACTCGCGCCAGGGGGTATGCACGGTCGCCCGAAATCCTTCCCGGACGAAGCCCTTGTTCGCATAGTGGACACGCGCATAAACGCTATTGTTTTCATTGACTTCGGCAAAGTCATTGACGGCCCAGGCAACAACCACATCGCCGGCGCGATTGATGTTCACTTCAACCCTGCGCTGCGCCGCCGGGCGGCCATCGTCATCAACGCGAAAAGGCTCGCCCTCGGCTACGCCGTCGCGTGAATACCGGCGGGCATAAAGATGCTGGTTGCCGCTCCGCTCGGCATCGCTGCTGTCACGAACGGGCCAGACCACGATGTGCTGCCCGGAAGCATTAGCGGCAAAGGCCGCCTGGTCGCGGGCCAAGGGCGTTTGATCATTGTTAACAATTGCCAACGGACCGAAGCGCAGCCCATTCTTCAGATAGCGTTGCATCATCAGGAGGCCGTCTTTGTTCCATGCGAAAACGAAGCGGCCGTCCGGCAGGACAGAAAAAGCGATGCTTGCGAAGCGCGAGTCAAGCGTTCTTTCGCTTACAAGCGCCTGATTGGCGCCGTCGAGCGATCCGTCCGGCGAGATGCGCTGCAGGAACCAGGTGGAGGGCTGGGGATAGCGAACTTCTTCCCAAACGACATAGGTATTGCCGCCGGCGTCACAGGCAGACATCAATCGTCCTAAACGAATATTTTCGAAGTTAACACGATTGATTCGAAAGTTTTCCGACAGAGCCAGACCGGCGCGCGTGTAGCGCCTGGCATAGATATCGACGCTGCCCGACGATTTGCCACGGCGCTCGTCACGCCAAACAATGGTGAAGCCGCCGCTTGAATCCAGCGCAATTATTGAACCATAGCGTTTCGCGCCCACGATACCGACATTGGCGTTAAGCTGAAACTCCGGCACCAGCTCACGCGGCTCTGCCAGCGCCAAGAACCTGTCACCTGATTTCCGTCCTTGAGCAATCGTGTCGGTCGCTGTCGACGGTACAAACAAAACAATGAAGAAGACAACTGTAATCCAGCTGCGGAGATCGTTTGTGAACATTGCATGCCTTGGTATGAATTGCCGTGCGCAAGACAGCAATTTAGAGCAAGGAATACTCCGAAAAAGGGAAATTTTCCGGTACCGGATGAAAATCTCTGCGCGTTCGCATCAATGAGACGGACCGACAGAGCATCCGCGAGCCGGCCGAAGGAGGTAGCAATCACTCCGAGCCGATGATAAGCGGCTGCACCGACGCGCCGGCATTGACGCGCAGCTCGATATAGTAGACGCCCGTCGAAAGCCCCGCGCCGTCTATTCGCCGGCTGTGTTCGCCCGGCCCCTGTATGTCGTCCAGCAGCAGGCGCAATCGCCGGCCGTGCACATCGAAGAGCGTCAGGCTGACGCGGCTGCGCCGATGCAGGCGATAGCGGCACTCGGCATAGCGGCCAAGCGGGTTGGGAGAGAGTTGAAAAGAAACGGACGGGTCCGGGTCTGTTTCGCCTGCCGCGATGTTGTTGATGATAGGCTTATCTTCCCAGGCCAGAGCAGTGGCGCGAATATCGAAACCCGTACCGGCATAGCTGTCGATCGACCAGGTAGCATACAGGCTTGCGTCGTGCAGCTCGATGTCCGGACAGAAACAAAACCCTTTTACGTCGCGGTTAAGGAGAGTCGATGGGCCCAAAGGCTCGCCCAACTTTGAAAAACGCCGCGCATGCAGAGTTGAAAGACGATAATTGTCCACCGTGTCGATCCAGGCGACGGCAAAACTGCCGTCGCGATCGAAATCGACGGCAGTGGAAAAGGCGCCGACAAAACCTGTGTCAACCGGCAGGGCTTCCGTCAAAGGTCGGTCATCGCTGCCAAAGAGTCGGTAATATACTATAGCTTGATGCTCTGCTTCGGATTCCGACTTCACCAAGGATACGGTAAATGCACCACGTTCCGACATTGCAACTTGCGTATGAGAATAATAACTAGCGCCCGGCTCACTGTGAATAAATATCTCAGGTCCCGCTTCCAACTTGTCCCATTCGAAACGCCGGGCATACATTCCACTATCCCTGTCCCGCAGATCACCCCATACTATCACAAAACTACCGTCGTTGTTTAGCGCAACATCGTTCACCCATCGGCGCGAAGTGTCGGAGACATCGCTCACAGTTATTAATCGATCGACAGGGTTTGCGTATTTGTTGTACCGTTGCGCATAGATCTTCCAGACACTGTCTTCTTGCGCATGCCATGTTGCAATAAATCGGCCCTTAGCATCTGAGCTTGCCTTAATAAACTTCCGGGAAACACTCCCCGGAGGGAAGTATGTGTTAACAGTTTTTGTACCGTACACGGCATTGCCGTAAGGAGTATATCGTCCTGCCAATAGCCCGGAGTTAACGTCGATAGTCCAAAGGAAGGCAAGGTCGCCATTTCCCACCACGGTCAGCCCGGGCGGTTCATGGGGTATATGATTTTGACCGACCCGCCATGACGGGAACAGGGCGACGCCTTGGCTGTCGAAAAAACGCGCCTGCAGATCCCAATCGTCATTTTCTCCACAGGACCAGGCAAAAACCATTTTTTCGTTGCGCAGTGCCACGCTCGAGCACCACTGCTTGTCGGGACCATCGTCATTGCTGACAACTTCGCCTGCAAGCAGCGCGCCGGACGTATCGAAGCGCTGCATTTCGATTCTGGATTTGATTCTGGAACTGCCGTATTCCCTGACCATCAGAATCTCACCAGGCATCTGCCACCCGAATTCGGCATCCGTGATATAAGGGTAGGGAAGATGATTTGGCGGGAGTTCGCGTATTGTTCCGTCCGAACTGAAATCTACATCGACGCGCTGAAGTACGGCCGGTCCGTTTATAGTTTCTCTAACAATCCAGGCAAGCTTCAGTCTTCGCTGTTCATCGATGTGTGGACGAAGCATGACGAACGCGTCTGAAATGTCCGGCTCCTTAACAGGCAAGCCGGCAGCCAAAAAGCTGCTGGATTCACCGCTATAGGACCGTGCATATACAGTGAATTCTGTACGAAGGTCGTCGACATCATTAACTACCCAGGCAAAAACAATGTCGCCGTTCGAATTGATGACGGCACTCACCTGTCGCTGCGCCTTAGGCCTTCCGTCGTCATCAACGCGGAAGGGTGCGCGTAGCGCTGATCCGTTGCTTGCAAATTCGCGCGCATAGATATGTTGGTTGCCTCTGGGGCTGCTGTCCTCAAGGCTCACGTTAACCCAGGTCAGTACATAGCGGCCCGCTGAATTTGAGGCAAAGGTCAGCTCTTCAAGCGCTGCCGGACTTCGCGCGTCATTGACGACGACTGCAGTGCCGAAAGGCCTGGCATCTTGTGAAAACACCTGCAGCCAAACTTGTTGCTCCTTAATCCAATACATGGCAAAGCGGCCGTCCTGAAAAGACGAAGCAGCGAGATGAGTCCGGTTTGAAAGTAAGGAGCTGTCAAGATCGAGTTGTCGATCGGGCCCATCCAGCGAGCCATCGGGCGCAATTCGCTGCATGAACCACTCCGAAGCATAAGGTTTATGTTCTTCTTCCCAAACAACATAGGTATTACCCGCGGCGTCAGCGGAAGCCAGAATGCTTCCCATAAACAGCCTGTCGGTGATCACGCGGTTAACGCGGAAACCATCGCCCAGGGCCTGACCATCCGAAGCGTATCGGCGGGCGTAGACATCACCGCCGTTCTCCAATGCCCGACCCCGCATTTCACGCCAGACAATCGTATAAGCACTGGCAGAATCCAGCGTAACAATGGGTTCGGTGCACCGCTTCGCGACTGTGCCGACATTTTCATTAACTTGGAATTCCGGGATGAGCACGCGCGGCTCATCCTGCGACAATATGCCGTCATCAGACGATTTTGGGAGAGCAACGACGGCAGAGGCGAAAATCGGCAGTAAACAAATCGCCAGACATAGCAGGCCGCGGCGGGAAGAGACAGGAAATGAAGACATTCGAAACCCACAACATTAATAGCGTTGACCAGGATCTGTGGGGTACAGATTCGGTTGTGGGTCGCGACGAAACGCCGTGAAGATAGCTTTTCTCCCGGCAATCGAAAAGGAAAAAAACAGCGCCGTTTTAGCCTCCGCCAAGGCTCTCATTATCGGGGCAAATTAAAGTATCGGCTTTCGGCTCAAGGTTTAAGCCAACAGCTGGCCGACAACTCTATCCAGGCGTTTAGGTCAGATGCGCTCACTGGATGATGTTCGCTATTCGGCAGTTAGAAGAGCAGCGATCCCGCCCGGCCCCAGCCCATCACTCCGAGCCGATGATTAGCGGCTGCACCGAAGCGCCGGCATTGACGCGCAGCTCGATGTAGTAGACACCCGTCGGAAGCCCCGCGCCGTCGATTCGCCGGTTGTGTTCGCCCGGCCCCTGCATGTCGTCCAGCAGCAGGCGCAATCGCCGGCCGTGCACATCGAAGAGCGTCAGGCTGACGCGGCTGCGCCGATGCAGGCGGTAGCGGCACTCGGCAAAGCGGCCAATGGGGTTGGGAGAGAGTTGAAAAGCAAGGGGAGGGTCCAGGTCTGATTCGCCTGCGGCGATATTGTTAATGATCGGCTCTTCTTCCCAGGTGATGGCCCGGGCGTGGATGTCATAGTTACTGCCCGTGTAGGTGTCGATAGTCCAGCAGGCATACAGGCTTGCCTTGTCCAGTTCGATGGCCGGACAAACGCAATGTCCGTCATCGGCATTGAGTCGCAGCGACGGACCGAAAGCTTCCCCGGCCGCTGTGAAGCGCCGGACAAAGAGATTTGAGAAGTAAGCGTCAAGAGTGTCGATCCAGGCAACTGCGAAGCTACCGTCCCTGTCGAAATCGTGGACAGTGGTGAATGCGCCGGATGAGGCAACATCAACCGGGCGGGCCGGTGTCACGGCTTTGTCATCGCCGTCGAAGAGACGGAAAAAGGGCTGACCTTCATGCTCGTCGGCCTGATGAACCCAGGACACGATGAAGCTGCCGGTGGTGGAAAGCCGGACGTGCGAGGCGGAAAAATCCAGGACGGCGACACCCGGATCAACTAAAACTTCCGGCCCGGCGCTCGCGGTCTCCCAGTCGAAACGTCGGGCGCGCAGCCCCGGCGACTCCGGTCTGCTATCGCTCCAGACAATGATAAATGTACCATCGTTGTTCAGAGCCACGCCGTTCAGCCAGCGCGCTGAGGCATCAGCCACGGTGCTGACATCGATTATTCCCCCCTGAAAGGCGGCATCGGCGGTGTAACGCTGCGCATAGATCTGCGAGAAGTCGTCGCGCTCCACGTGCCAGGCCACGACAAAACGACCTGACGCATCGGCGGCGACGGCGGAGGATTGCATTCCTTCCCCTTTCTCTCCGTAGACATTTTCCGTTTTCTTCAGCCCGAATAGGCGCGTGCCGTCAGCGGAATAGCGTCCGCTGAAGACTGATGAGCGATGTCGATCGCCGGCAAGCCATACCAGCGCGGTGTTCCCCTCGGCATCCACGCCCATACAAGGAGGCTCGAAGAGATTAAATTCACCGCCGAGCCATTGCGACGGCGCCAGGGGCAGCCCTTTGCGGTCAAAGGGACGCAGGCGCATGCCCGGAGTAATATCCTGGTAATCGCTATAGGCGAATACGATACCATTCGGACTCAACGCCAGGCCGCCATGCAGCTGGAGGACCGCATCGCGTCCGTCGCCAACCTCTGCTTCGGCGCTCGCGACCGTGCCATTGGCGTCGAAGCCTTGCTTTTTGACGTTGGATGTTCCCGATGAAATGTCCCGATCACTGATCCAGACCGCGATGACGCCTCCGCCGGGACGCAATGCCAGGTCCAGCGACGCGACACGACCCGCGCCAGCCGGCTCACGCAGCATCGAACGGATGTCGCTGACCGGTAGGTCGGGCGCCTGAAAAGTCCGCAGAAAAACACGATCGTCGGCAAATTCCTCGATGGCCCAGGCAAGCGTGAAGTTTCGCTGACTGTTAAAGCGGGGCGCGAAGAGATTGATCGGCCTTTCCGGCCTCTGCTGCGTTGCCTGAGCGCTTGCCCCGGCGAATCCCCGGCTCGCGGCTGAGTACAAGCGCACGTAGACGCTTCTGACGGCGTCCGTGTCGCGGAGCTCTTCGGCAGCCCAGGCAAAGACGGCGTCGCCGTGTTTATTAACAGCCGCACGCAGATCACGGCGGGCCGCCAGGCCGTCGTCATCCACGCGAAGGACATCGTGCAGAGCGCTGCCGTCAGCGCCGAAGAGACGAACATATATTTGTTGGTCTCCCAGACTGCGGGTGTCGCTGCTGTCGTAACGGATCCAGGCCAGCATGTGCCGACCGGCGTTGTTGGCTGCAAACAAGGGCCTCAGCGCCGCGGCAGATTGCTGTCCCTCGCTGATCATCCGCACTGCGCCGGTCGGTTCAGCGTCTCGTGAAAACCGTTGCAGAAAGACTTCTCCGGCCACACTGCCGTAGACAGCCAGGCTGCCATCGGGAAAGCAGGCGGCGCCGATACGGGAATCGGCAACAGCAAAGGATTCGTCGAGATCAAGCTTCTGATTAGACCCTTGTAGCGCTCCATCAGGCGCAATTCGCTGTACGAACCATTCGGAGGCTTCCGCCTCGTGTAATTCTTCCCAAAATACGTAGGTATTACCGTCGGCGTCGGAAGAAGCAAGGATCGTTCCGATGTCGAATTTTTGACGGCCTACCCGGTTGACCCGAATGTTGTCACTGAAAGGTATATCCTTGTCGGAATAGCGACGCGCGTAGATATCGCCCTGGCGCGCGAGCTGGTTGAGCCGTTTTTCACGCCAGACAATCGTGTAGGCACCGGCTGAATCCGCCGTAACGATGGGATCCTCGCGACGGATATCGCGCGTGCTTCCGCTGACATCGTTGACCTGGAATTCCGGAATCAGGTCGCGCGGTTTGTCCAGCAACTGAATGCGGTCGGCGGAGGACCGGGGCAGCGAAAACATTACCGAGACTGACAAGGGTAGAAAGAAGAGCGCCAGCCGCATCCAACGGCGCTTACAACAAGGAGCTTTGATTGACATAACTATTTCACTTCCAAAAAGGCCGGTAAAGTCAGAGGGATAAAACTATCCATTGGGGTGGGTTCCGGTCGGACGCAATAAAGATATCAGCGACGCAGGTAAGGCAAAAGGAAAAAAATCGGAGTGACGCAGTTTCACGGCAGCGCGACGGACTTAGATCTCGAAAAATGCCGAAGAATTGTTTTAACTAAGCGCTCGTCATCCTATCCAGAAGTTCCTTTGCATCACGCAGATCCATTGTGGTGAATCCTTCGTCGAAGCGACCATAGATTTCTTCCAGCAGCTCACGTGCTGCGTCGCCGCGTCCTTGCCTGTGCAGCAGCCGCGCCTGACTCAGCGCCGCGCGCAGCTCCCATGATTTTGCCTGTTGCCGCCGCGCCAGGGCCAGGGCTTTGTTGAAATACTCCGCCGCGC
Organism: Candidatus Kapaibacterium sp.; assembly: GCA_028284775.1. Lineage (GTDB taxonomy): Bacteria > Bacteroidota > Ignavibacteria > Kapaibacteriales > UBA7675 > JANQRB01. The sequence goes on from JANQRB010000124.1 coordinate 16,390, forward strand.
GCGATTCGTCGCCATCCGCCAATACCATTTCACCTTCGAGCCGCAGCAGCTCCGCCTCGTACCAACGCTCGGCGGTAGAATCCACGGCGCTGCGCGCTTCATTCAGCAGATTGCGATATTCATCTGATTTGTTAAGTCCGGCACAGGTCTCGGCCAGCAAGGCCAGAAAAGTGGGACGAAGCATTTCGGCGCCCGTGTTGCGAAAGGCTTCGAGCCCCTGCCGCATCTGCTCCATGCCCTTTGCCGTGTTGCCGGCCGCCGCGAAGGACCAGCCGTGCAGAATTGTGGCAAAGGCCAGCCACATCGCGAATCCATGCTCCCGGCAGAGTGTCATGGCTTCGGCTGCGAGCTCGTGACACAGCTGCGTTTCACGCCGGAGATGATGGACCAGGGCGGCAAATACGAGGGCATAGGCCAGGCTGAAGGGGTGATCCAGCTCGCGGGAATGAAGCAAGGACGCGGAGTTCTGTTCGCGTGCCTTGTCCGGAAAGCCCAGCACCCACAAAGCGAGCGAGAGGCAGGAGCGGCCGGCGATTCCCGGATCCTGGCCATAGCGGAACGTCAGCGCCTGATGCTTGTCGGCCTGATAAAGTCCCAGGATTTTTTCAAAGTGATCGCGCCCCCGCACTATCTCGCCCAGGCTGAAAAGCGGCCAGCCGAGCGCCCGGTGCGCCACAACCAGGGCCGGGTCGCTATGCTCTTCAGCCACCTGTAGAAACTCTTCGCCCAGGGAGAGACAGGTCTTATGTTCCGCCCGAACCAGGTAGTACACAAACAGGCCGTAGAGCACCGGTAATTGTTCTTCATGATCCGTCACCTGCTGGCTGAGCTCCCGCGCTCGCGCATAGGTATAGACTACTTCCGGAGCGGCATAACCCTTCGTCGCCATAATCGCATTGCCGAGCGCTATCCGCATTGACAGCTCCCGCCGCTGCCGTTCCGTTGACTGCGGCAGCTTTTCCTGCAGTTCGATCGCTTTGCGCAGATGCGTTATCGACTCGACGTTGGCCGAGCTGCGCATTGCCTGTTCGCCGGCCTGACGCAAATACGAAATGGCCTTGTCTGCTGTTTCCGCTTCAAGCTCCGGGCTGCCGATGGCCTGACTCCAGTGGTGCGCCAGCATTGCATAATAGGGGCTCAGGTCGTTGTTGTGATGCCGCTCGTACCATTCGGCGATGGCGCGATGCAGCTTGCGACGCTGGGCAAAGAGCATCAGCTTGTAGGCCACCTCCTGCGTGATGATATGCTTGAAAATATAGGCGAGCTCGGGCGGAGGCGCTTCGAGCACCGCAATATCCAGGCGCTCCAATGTGCCGAGGTAGTCATCCAGCTTAGGCTTATCGCTCAGGATGGGATAGATATCTTTCAGAATACGCAGAGTGAAGATACGCCCGATCGCGCTTGCCACTTTCAGCATCAGCTGCTGCTCGGGCGGCAGACGGTCGATGCGGCTCGTTATCACGCCTTCCACGGTGTCGGGAACGTCAAAGTCGGCCAGGTCGACGCCACGGCCGCTCATTCGGCAGCGGCCGTTTTCAATTACAATCAAACCGGCATCCCGCAGGGCATAGGCCAGCTCTTCGCTGAAAAAGGGATGTCCTTCCGCTTTGCTGCGAATGAGGGCGGCTACCGGCGGGGGAAGTGCATCAACACCTAAACGCCGCCGGACTAACTCTTCCGAATCAGCGGCAGGCAAGGCTTTCACGGATACTACATGCGTCGAGCTGCTGCCGCGAAGCCTGCGATACTCGTCCGGCAGGGGATCGCTCAATGGTCGGGTGGCAAGCAGGAGCACCAGCGCAGGCACATCGGCGCACACCCGGGGCAGCAGAGCCCAGGAAGCCGAGTCGAGCCACTGGGCGTCATCCAGCACCAGCAGGGCCGGCGCCTTCCCGGTGGCTTTCTGCATTATCGCTGACAACAAGTACTGTGTCTTGTCCGCGCGCAGCCGGCCGCGAAGGTGTTCCGTCTGCGGACTTTCCGCCAGGTCGAGGGCCAGGATGGGATTGAGCAGCGAGGCCAGCGACAGCAGCTCGCCGTCGTCCTGCAGGTATCGCAGCACACGCTGCCCTCGCGCCGCAGCGTCGCCCTGAGAAGCCGTCAGGTCGAAGAGCTGCGCCAGGATGTCGCGCCAGGCGAAGTAGGGCGTTGACTTTTCAATCGCATTGCCGCCACCGTTGAAATGCTGCATGCCGAATTCACCGGCGCGATCCCGGGCGTAACGGAGCAGCGAAGTTTTGCCAATGCCCGCTTCACCTTCCAGAATCACAAAGGCCCGGCGCTTTTCTCGCTTTGCCCCCTGCAGATACTCGTCGAGCGCCGCGCATTCCTGTCGGCGGCCGACCAATTCGGCCGGCGGGCTTGCTACAGGCTCCAGCGCCGCGTCGGCCAGCGGTCGAAAGACTGCAACCTCGGCGG
>JANQRB010000108.1 GCA_028284775.1 Candidatus Kapaibacterium sp.
CCGCCTTCCTGCGTGAACGGCTGCCGGATTATATGCAGCCCTCCGCCATTCACGTACTCCCCGCAATTCCTCTGACGCCGAACGGCAAGCCGGACCGCGCCGCTCTTTTGCAGCTATCGGAGGCTGAGCCGGCTCCTCCGACGCCGGCAAAGCTTATGCCGCGCACGGACAAGGAGCGGATCCTGGCCGCAATCTGGGCGGATGTACTCGCAATGCCGGATCCCGATGTCCGCAGCAATTTTTTCGATCTGGGCGGCGATTCGATTCAGAGTATTCAGATTGTGGCGCGAGCGAACAGCGCCGGTCTGAAGGTTACGCCGCGGCAGGTGATGAGCGAACAAACGATCGAAGCGTTGGCGGTGGTGGCCGAATTCGAGCAGGAGCGATCCGGCACGGATACCGGCCCGGTACAACTGGCGCTGAGCCCGATTCAATGCTGGTATGCCGATCAGGAACAGCCCTCGCCGCAACACTACAACCAGGCACTGCTCTTCGAGCTGCTTTGGGATGTTGAGGCGGATATGCTGCGGCGAGCGCTCGCAGCGATTTTGAAGGTGCATCCGATCCTTACAGCCAGTTTTGATCTGGAAGCAAGACTATGGCGGCAGGAGCCGGGCGATATCGACATCGATCGCGTGCTGACCTACCAGGACTGCCGCTCGCTGGCCGATAGCTATCTCAGCGCTGCGATCACAGCGGGATGCGATGCGGCGCAGCAATCGCTCGACCTGCGGGATGGACCGCTCTTGCGATTCGTGTATTTCGACTGCGGCGCGAACCGACCGGCACGCCTGCTGCTGCTTGCTCATCATTTTGTTGTCGACGGCGTGTCATGGCGTATCCTGACGGAGGATCTTAAGCTCGCAATGTCAGCCCTGAGAGAAGGGGGCGAGCCTGCACTTAATTCCGAACAAACGAGCTTCGCTGCATGGCTACAACGTCTGGAGAACTATGCTCAGGCGGAAGTTTTGCTGAAAGAGGCATCCTTCTGGCGAAAGGTAGCCGCCGCACCCGGTACTCCGCTGCCACTTGACTTTCCGGAAGGCCGTAGCAAGAATACTGTCGGCGCTACAGCCATCACCAGTACCCGTTTATCCGAGGAATTGACCGGCGCGTTACTGCACCAAGTTCCCGACGTCTACAAGACGCAGATTCAGGAAGTGTTGCTGGCGGCATTGGCCGATTGTCTTGCGGAATGGACCGGCGGCCCGCAGCATAAAGTCGACATCGAAGGCCACGGACGCGAAGAGCTCTTTGCAGACTGCGACCTGTCGCGCAGTGTCGGCTGGTTCACAAGTCTGTATCCGCTTGTGCTGGACGTCGGCAGCAATCGGGAAGCGGGTGAATTGCTTAAACATATCAAGGAGCAACTGCGCGCTATTCCGCAGAAGGGAATCGGCTACGGTCTGCTGCGCTATATGGGACCGACGGCCCTGCGCGAAGAATTGGCTCGGGCTTCTGCCAGTGAACTCAGCTTTAACTATCTCGGACAGATGGACGGGGTACTGTATGACGCTGATCTCTGGCGGCCTGCTACTGAGTGGGCAGGAGCAACGAATAGCCCATCCGAACGGCGGCCCTATCTGCTTCATGTTAATGCAGTGGTCGTTGAGGGACGACTGTCAGTCCACTGGACCTACTGCACGGCGCTACATAGGGCGGCCTCGATTGAAAACCTGGCGCAGCGCTTTGAGGCCGCACTCGAAAAACTGATTGTTCACTGCCAATCCGAAGACGCCGGTGGAGCTACGCCTTCGGATTTTCCAGCCGCGCGCCTGCAGGCCAGGGACCTGGACAAAGTAATGGCAAAATTCGCTAAGCCGCGCGGAAGGTAAGGGAATGGATAATATCGCCGACATCTACGAGCTTGCACCGTTGCAGGAAGGAATGCTCTTCCACGCGCTCTATACGCCCGGCGTTGAAGTGTACTTCGAGCAGCTGCATTGCCGCATTCGCGGTCCGCTGGACACGGCATCGTTCCGGAGGGCCTGGCAGAGGCTGGTGGAACGGCACAGTGTGCTGCGCACGGCATTTATCTGGGAAGACATCGCGAAGCCCCTGCAGGTTGTATTGTCGGAAGTTGAATTGCCCTGGCGCGCTGAAGACTGGCGGAGCCTGCCGACCGACGAGCTGGCCCCAGCCATCGAAGAATTTCTTCGCGCGGACAGAGAACGCGGTTTTCAACCGGCAGAAGCGCCGCTCACGCGCTGCAGCCTGGTACAACTGCCAGAGGATGAATATCTGTTTGTCTGGAGTTTTCATCACATCATCCTCGATGGTTGGTCGCTGCCGATTCTGTTTAAGGAAGTGTTTCTGCTCTATCAGTCTTTAACGCGCGGGCAAGAGCCCTACCTGCCGCCGCCACGTCCATATCGACTGTATATCGAATGGCTGCAGGGACGCGACGTCGGGGCCGCACAGGAATACTGGCGCCGGCAGATGAGGCCGCAGCCGGAGCCGATATCCCTGCCCATCGACAGCGGACGGGAAGGGGGTGATCGCGAACGCGAAACCGCGGACGAATATCACCTGACGCTTCATCAGGATCTGAGCACGCGCTTAACGGAATTGGCGCGCAGGACCCGCGTGACACTTAACACGCTCGTACAGGCGGCCTGGGCGCTTTTGCTCAGCCGTTACACCGGCCGGCGCGATGTGATCTACGGCGTAACGGTTTCCGGTCGACCGCCCGAGCTGGCCGGCGTCGATAGCATCGTCGGTTTGTTAATTAACACCGTGCCGGCCCGCTTCACTGTCGACCCCGCGCAAAAGCTGTTGCCCTGGCTGCAATCGCTGCTGGCGGCGCACAACGAGCGCGAGCAATATTCATACCTGCCGCTTGTCGACATCCGGCAATTAAGCGGTCTGCCCGCCGATCGCAGCCTCTTCGACAGTTTGCTGGTGTTTGAAAATTACCCCCTGCGCCCGCCGGACAGGGAGGATAATGATGTCGCGATCGAGATCGGCGAGGTCCATGGCTTCGAGCGGACGAGTTATCCTCTGACCGTGCTGGCACTGCCCGGAGAGCGCCTGAGTTTTCGCTTTGTTTATGACAGCTGGCGCTACGATGCGGCGAGTATCGCACAGCTTGCCGGACATTTTACCACTATTCTGCGGGGTATGATCGAGCGACCGGAGGGGCTGCTGGCCGACCTGCCGCTCGTCGACGCCGAGGAGCGCAGCCGCATCCTGCAGAACATGAAACGTAGCGCGCACAGCGCAACTCCCAGGCAGGACGGAAGCGATGGCGCGCTTGTTCACCGGCTTTTCGAATCCCAGGTTGGCAAAACACCCGCCCGTGAGGCGCTCCTCGACGGCGTGAACAGCTATAGTTACAGCGACTTGAATGTTCGCGCCAACCAGGTAGCGCGGCTGCTCACCGCCAAAGGCATTGTCGCAGGATCGCTCGTCGCTCTTTGTATGGAGCGCTCGGCCGCGGCGCTTGCCGCGATACTGGGGATATTAAAGGCGGGCTGTGCCTATCTGCCGCTCGACCCGGTCTACCCGCGCGAGCGGCTGCGCTTTATGCTGCAGGATTCGCAGGCTGCCGCATTGCTTGGTGACCACACAGCCGCGCCCTTAACGGGGGATGTCGGGCTTGCGATCATCGACCCCGGAGCGGAGCACGACAGCTTCAGCGCCGCCGCAGAGAATTTACCGCGGGCAGGCCATCCCACTGACTCCGCATATCTCATGTATACTTCGGGTTCGACGGGTCGTCCGAAGGGCGTCGTACTAAGCCATGCCGCACTCGTTAACCTGATTAACTGGCAGGTGAGCGGCACAGGATTCACGCCGGGCTTGCGAACATTGCAGTTCGCCGCGTTGAGCTTTGATGTCTCCTTTCAGGAGATCTTCAGCACTCTATGTTCGGGCGGAACATTGGTTCTGTATCCCGAAGCGGACCGCCGTGACCCCGAAGCCTTGTGGCACTTCCTGTGTGATGCCTCGATCGGCAGCGTATTTTTACCCTATCAGGCCCTTCAGAATCTGGCGCTGTCCGCCGACGGCGTGACACGTTTACCTGCGGCGCTGCAGCAGGTGTATACGGCCGGCGAGCAACTTGTGATAACACCGCAGATTCGCGCACTCTTCCGTCGTTTGCCGCAGACCGTATTACACAACCACTATGGTCCGACCGAAACTCACGTCTGTTCCGAATTTGTCCTGGAGGGCGGGGCCGCGACCTGGCCGGAGCTGCCGCCGATCGGTCGGGCGATTGCAAATGGCCTGCTCTATGTGCTGGACGAGTCGCTGCAATTGCAGCCGGCGGGCATCCCGGGTGAACTTTACATCGGAGGCCAAGGCCTGGCGAGCGCGTATCATGGACAGCCGGCGTTGACGGCGGAACGTTTCGTACCGGATCCCTTCAGCGACGAGCGAGCTGCGCGTATGTATCGCAGCGGCGATCTGGCGCTCCATCGTCCGGACGGCAGTATCGAATTCCTCGGCCGCGCCGATCAGCAGCTGAAGATTCGCGGTTTTCGGATTGAGCCGGCGGAAGTGGAAGCAGCTATTCTGGAACACCCCACTGTTCGCGAAGCCATCTGCCAGACACAGTCCACGCCGTCCGGCGCTCAGGAATTGCTGGCCTATCTGGTGCCGGACAAAACAAAGTCGACTCCCAGTGAAGAAGATATACGAAGCTTCCTGAGCGCGCGCCTGCCCGAATTTATGCTGCCCGCGCGCTGCATCTTCCTCGATGCTCTGCCCCTGACGCCCAGCGGCAAGGTGGACCGCCGCGCCCTTGCGGAAGCAGGGACCCGCGTACAAGTTAAAATGGGGCATTCCGCACGCCCTCTTTCACCGACCGAAGACATCATCGCCGGTATCTGGGCCGAAGTTCTCGGCCGCTCCACCGTCGGCGCCCATGATAATTTTTTTACGCTCGGCGGTCATTCGCTCCTGGCCACGCAAATTGTTTCGCGGCTGCGTACCGCCTTTGACTGCGAGCTGCCGCTGCGTCATATCTTTTCTTCACCCACGGTGGCGGCACTCGCAAGCATTATCGATCGGGAGCGTGCCGGGGCGGGGGAGACGGTCAGCGCAACCATAGTTCCGGCAGCTCGCGATACCGTAGTTCCGCTTTCCTTCGCCCAGCAACGTCTCTGGTTCCTGGATCAGCTGGAAGGAGCAAACGGAAACTACAATATTCCCAGCGCCATTCGACTGCGCGGCGAACTGGATTGCGAGGCGCTACAGCAGGCGCTGACGGATCTATGCCGGCGTCACGAAAGTCTGTGCACGCGTTTTGTGGCCCATGGTGGCGAAGCCCGGCAAATCATCGATCCTCCGCGGGAAATGCGGCTCGAACAACGCGACCTGCGAGCGCTCGGCGCGGAGGAAGGCGAAGTCACGCTACAGCGAATTCTCGATACCGAAGCCTGGCGGGCATTTGACCTGCAGACGGGCCCGCTGCTGCGCGCCACCCTGATCAGGCTTGCCGATGCCGACTATGCTTTGCTATTCACCATGCACCACATTATCGCCGACGGCTGGTCGATGAGCGTGCTGGTCCGCGAATTCACCCTCTTCTATCAGGCGGCAGTCAAAGGCGAACCTGCGTCGCTGCCGCCGCTTAAGGTGCAATACGCCGACTTCGCTGTCTGGCAGCGCCGTTCACTGAAAGAAGGAGCCTTGAAGGCGCAGCTGCACTACTGGCGGGCGCAGCTGCAGAATGCGCCGGCCGAGCTGAAGCTGCCGACCGATCGGCCGCGTCCGGCGGTACAAAGTTTTGCGGGCGCGACGCGCAGGGTCGCGATCGATGCCGCTACAACAAGAGAGCTGGAAGCCCTGAGCGCAGATCGCGGCGTTTCACTTTTTATGACATTACTGACGGCCTGGGCGACATTACTGGCACGCTACAGCGACCAACGCGATATCGTAATCGGCGCGCCGATCGCCAACCGCAACCGCGCTGAAGTTGAAACCCTGATCGGTTTTTTTGTTAACACGCTCGTGCTGCGCATCGCGCTGGAAGACGCCCTGAGTTTTGAGGACTTACTGCCGCGGGTACGGCGCACAGCCCTCGATGCCTACGCCCACCAGGACCTGCCCTTCGAGCTGCTGGTGGAAGAAATGCAGCCGGAACGCAGTCTGAGCCGCGCGCCGCTCTTTCAGGTTATGTTTGTGCTGCAGAATACACCGGCCGCCGATCTCAGTCTGCCGGGTGTTGCCATCAAAGGGCTTGCGGTGGATAACCCGGTCGCAAAGTTTGATCTGACGCTGTTTTTGTATCCGGGCGACGATGGGCTGCGGGGAGGACTGGAATACAATCGGGATTTATTCGACGCGGCAACGATCGATCGAATGATCGGGCAGTATCGCGAGCTGCTGCAGTCAGTCCTGCAAGAGCCTGCGAGGCCGATACGCGACCTGGCGGTGCTGACGCGGAAGGAACATCATTTGTTAACACAGGACTGGGCCGCCGCTAAGACGCGCCCGCATTCCGACACCATTCTACACGAGATGATATCGCGACAAGCCGGGCTTCAACCGGATGCCACGGCCTTGATATACGAGGAAGAGCAGCTCAGTTATCGTCAACTCGACCTGGAATCCGACCGGCTTGCCGCAAGCCTTCAGGGCCGCGGAGTGGAAGTGGAAGATTGTATCGGCGTCGCGCTGGAGCGTTCGCCGCGTCTGGTTATTGCCCTGCTGGCCGTACTGAAGGCTGGCGCCGCTTATGTGCCGCTCGACCCAGAATATCCACGCGAGCGACTGGCCTTCATGGGTCGCGACGCAGGACTGAAGCTCGTCATCTGCGATGAGCGGACTGCGCTTGCGTGGGAACAGGAAGACGTCGCATTGTTTAATTTTACAAAGGCGGAAGACAGGTTTAATGCGACGGCGTCACGGCGCAGATCCACCGTCGGTCCCGACAATCTCGCATATGTGATCTATACCTCCGGCTCCACGGGAATGCCGAAAGGCGTCGCCATGACGCACCGTGCAGTGCTTAACACTTTGTCGTGGCGTGCCGCCTTTTATGGAATTGGCCCCGACTGCATACAGGCAAATTTTGCCTCCTTCGCCTTTGACGCCTCGGTCCTGGAAATTTTTGGCACTTTGATAAAGGGCGGCTCCGTGCTGCTGCTGCCTCGCGCCGCCCGCGTCGATTTAAGGATGCAGGCCGAGTTGCTGCGCCGCGCGGGCGCCACGCATTGTATCATTGTGCCAAGTCACTATGCCTCATTGCTGGCAGCGGGCGTAAGATTGCCGGATGAGATGCGCTGTCTAGCGCTGGGGGGCGAAGCTGTGCCCTCATCGCTCGTCGAGGAGCATGTGCGCCTCCATCCGCATATCAGACTTTTCAATGAATACGGTCCGACCGAAAATGCTGTCTGCAGCACAGCTGTTGCGCTGCGCGATGCGGACTGTATCAGGATCGGCCGGCCGATTCCCAATACAGCGGCTTTTGTTCTCGATCGCAACGGACATCCGGCGCCGATCGGCGTACCGGGCGAGCTTTATCTTGGCGGACGCGGCCTTGCACGCGCGTACCTTGGCCGGCCCTCGTTGACGGCTGAACGCTTTGTTCCCAATCCATTCAGCGCCAAATGCGGCGAGCGCCTCTACCGCAGCGGCGACCGGGTACGCTGGCGCGACGACGCTTCGATCGAATTTCTCGGCCGGATGGATGGACAGGTGAAGCTGCGCGGATTTCGAATCGAGCTGAGGGAAATCGAGGCCCACCTGATCAGAAACCCCCTGGTGCGGCAGTGTGCCGTGCTACTGCGCCGCCAGGACAGTGCTGATGCCCAGCTTGTCGCCTTCGTCGTGCCCGCTGCCGTCGATCGGGAGCAGCCGCATGAGATTCCGCCTGTCAATGGAAGTCACAGCAACGGACTTAGCACGCTGGATGTGAATGGAACCGATCTTAAGGGCCACATCTCCGCGGCGGCCGAGCCGCATCAAAGATCCGTCCGGCAGTCGCCAACATTATCGGACCCAGTCAAAGCATCCAAATCATTCGCTCCCGATGTCGCAATCCCGATTCGGGGCGAGACTGACAGTGGTGAAGTCTCGGTGAATCTATCTCAGGATAAAGATTCGACGATACTCGACCTCCGCCGCTTACGTGAAGACCTGCGCTCGGCTTTGCCGGAATATATGCTGCCCTCGCTTTTCGTTGAGCTTCCAGCGCTGCCGCTGCTTCCTAACGGCAAAATCGACCGCAAGGCTCTCGCCGCCATCGACCCCTACATAAGCAGCCACAAAGGCGAGGCGCCGGCAACAGCGACGGAGCGCGGCATAGCCGCCATGTGGGCGGAATTGCTGGGGCAGATGCCGGAGAGCCGCGAGAGCGACTTTTTCGCCATGGGCGGCCACTCCCTGATGGCGACGCGATTGTGTGCAAGGCTTGAAGAGCATTTCGGCACGGCGGTCCCCGTGCGCCAGATTTTCGCGACCCCCCGCTTATTGGACCTCGCGGATGTCATCGATCGCGCGGCGGCGAATGCAGCGGAAGCGCCGCTCACCGAATTGATCGATCGCGGCGCGGGCGATCCGCCGCTATCCTTTGCGCAGCAGCGCCTCTGGTTTCTTGATCGCATGGACAAGGCCGCAGCGGTCTACAATATGCCGGTAGCACTGCAACTGCGGGGCCGTCTGGATGCGGCGCTGTTGGAACGCGCGCTCAACGAAATAGTCCGGCGGCACGAGATCCTGCGAACGAGCTTTCCGTTGGTCGACGATTCACCGATACAAAATATCAGCGAAACCTCCACTGTCTCGCTGCCGCCTGAAGACCTGAGCGAAGTGTCGTGCGAGGATGGCAGGCGGCGCGCCAGGGAGCTGGCCCGGATGGAAGCCGACCGGGCCTTCGACCTGGAAAAGGAAGGTCCGCTGCGTGTTCGTCTGTTGCGCCTCGGTCCGGATGAGCATGTTCTGCTGCTCACTCTGCATCATATTGCGGCCGACGGCTGGTCGATGAGCATCCTGGTGGAGGAACTGCGCGCCCTTTACGCCGCCTTTGCCGCGGCGGCGACATCGCCTTTGCCCGACCTGTCGCTGCAGTATGCTGATTATACCCTCTGGCAGCGCCGGCGCAGCAAAGCGGGGCAAAGCGAGGCTCAGCTTGCTTACTGGCTGCGACAGCTTGCCGACCCGCCCGATCTGCTTCGGCTGCCCGGCAGCTATCCGCGACCGGCCGTGCAGAGTTATCGCGGCGCCAGCCAGCCCCTGACCATACCCTTCGATCTGGCCGCTGCGCTGCGCCGCCTGGCCGGCAGGGAGGACGCAACCCTGTTTATGCTCTTGCATGCGGCATTCGTCGTGCTGCTGGCCCGGTATAGCGGCGAGCGCGACATCATGGTCGGCACGCCGATCGCCAACCGCCAACTCCCCGGCAGCGAAAGTCTGATCGGCCTTTTTCTGAATACGATTGTTCTGCGCAGCCGACCGGCGCCGGACAGCATCTTCCGCGATCTTGTCAGGGAGAGCAAAGGCAATCTGTTGGACGCTTTCGCCAATCAGGACCTTCCTTTCGAACAGCTGGTCGACGAGCTGCAGCCTACGCGTTCCCTGAGCCACAGTCCCCTGTTTCAAGTTATGTTCGTACTGCAGAATGCGCCGGAGGCCGAATTGCAGCTGGAGGGGCTGGAGTTGGCGCCACTCGACCTGGAACGCAAGGTCGCTCGTTTCGACCTTACTCTGTCGTTGACCGAAGGACCGGAGGCGATCTCCGGTGAAATCGAATACAACTCCGACCTGTTTAGCGCAGAATTCGCATGTCAGATGGCAGAGCATTTGCTGCGAGTCCTGTGGCAAGTTGTCCGGCATCCGGCCGTAAAAGTTGAAGACATTGCATTGCTCAGCCCGGCGGAACAGGAACGGGTTATCGATGAATGGTCGATTGGGCCTGTGTCGACCAATATGTCCTTGCCGGAAAAGGATGCCCGGCTGTTCAGCAACATTGCAGACTTGATCCGGGCGCAGGCGCTTCGGACGCCGGAGCGGACAGCGTGTAGTTTCGAAGGACAGTCGTTGAGCTATGCCGGTCTCCTGAAGCGGGCGGGGGCGATTGCTCATGAACTGCGCCGGCGCAATGTCGGCCCCGAGTCCATTGTGGGCGTTCTGATGCGGCGATCCCTGGAATTGCCGCCGACACTGCTGGGCATTATGCTGGCCGGCGGCGCTTACCTGCCGCTTGGCACCGATCTGCCGGCCGAGCGCCTCACATTTATGCTCGACGATGCGCGAGCCGTCCTGCTTATCAGTGATGAAGCGGACGATGGCGCTCTGGCGCAGCTGCCGATTCCGCTCCTCCGGATTGCCGATTGCCCGTCTGATTCCCAAAGTCCGGACAGGCTCGATGCCCCGTCCGCCGCCGTCGGTCTCAATGCCGCATATCTGATTTACACCTCCGGCTCGACCGGCAAACCTAAAGCTGTCATTACGAGTCACGAAGCGCTGATCAATCGGCTGCTTTGGATGCAGCAGTACAGCCCGCTGGATGAAGATGATACTGTCCTGCAAAAAACACCCTATAATTTCGATGTCTCTGTTTGGGAATTCTTCTGGCCGCTGCTGGTCGGCGCGCGCCTGGTCTTAGCTCGTCCTGAAGGCCATCGCGACGCGTCTTATCTGACGGAACTAATTGCTAAAGAAGAAGTTAGCACGATTCACTTCGTGCCGCCAATGCTGCGAGCCTTTCTCGACGAACCCGGTCTGGCGTCGTGCCGCTCCTTGCGCCGCGTGTTTTGCAGCGGCGATGTGCTGCCGCGAGCAACGCAGGATTTATTTTTCGAAAGCTGCGATGCTGATCTTTATAACCTGTACGGACCAACCGAAGCAGCAATCGATGTCAGCGCCTGGCACTGCAGCCGGCAGGCATCAACGGCCGCGGTCCCGATCGGCCGGCCCATCGACAACTGCCAGATTTTTATCCTCGACGAAAATATGCGACCGTTGCCCGCCGGCATCGACGGTGAATTGTATATCGGCGGCATTGCCCTTGCTCGCGCTTATAGCGGACGTCCCGGATTAAGCGCAAAGACCTTTGTGCCGCATCCTTTCAGCACGACGGCCGGTGCGCGGCTGTATCGGAGCGGTGATCTGGCGCGCTTCCGTCCGGACGGCGCAATCGAGTTTATCGGACGCCGCGATCATCAGATCAAGCTGCGCGGCTATCGCATCGAGCTGGGCGAGATCGAAGCCTGCCTCAATGATCACCCAGCCATTGCCCAGGTAGCGGTAATAATCAGAGCTGCAGCTCTTTGGGCCTATCTCGTTCCGCACAAAGATGATAGCCGCATCGATCTGGTGGCATCTCTTCGGAAATTCGCGCAACAATTTTTGCCGGCATACATGATGCCGGAGCACTGGATGCAGCTCGATGCGATGCCGCTGAGCAGCAATGGTAAAGTCAGTCGTTCGGCGCTCCTGAAACGCAATGACAGCGCTGCTCCGGGCCAGCGGGAGTCTGCTCCGCCCCGGACGGATAAGGAAAAGATCCTGGCTGCGGTCTGGCGGGATGTCTTGCAGCAGGACAACATCGGCATTCACGACAACTTTTTTGCACTGGGCGGCGATTCCATACTTAGCATAAGGATCGTTTCGCAGGCGCAGCGTCATGGTCTGTACTTTGGTCTGCAAGAGCTCTTCCAGCATCAGGATGTGGCCAGCCTTGCGACAATTGCCAAGACCGAAAGCAGTACGAGCGCCCAGCAGGGAACGGTGAGCGGCAGTCTGCCACTGACGCCGATTCAGCACTGGTTTTTCGAGCAGGAGATGAGCGAAGCTCATCATTTCAATCAATCGCTTTTGTTTCAAACTCCGCCCGACCTGGATGCTCAGCTGCTGCCCGATATTCTCCGGCTGCTGACAGAGCATCACGACGCGCTGCGCCTCTGCTTCACGCGGGAAGGGGAGGTTTGGCGCCAGGAGCATCAAAGCGCATTCGACGAGCCGCCGTTTACGGTCTACGATCACAGTTCGCTGCCAGCCTCGGAAAGGAGCGCGGCACTGAGCGCCACACCCACGGAGATGCAGGCCGGATTCGATCTGGCGCGCGGGCCCTTGCTGCGAGCGGCACTGTTTCAGTATGGCGACGAACAAGCCGGCCGGCTGCTCTTTGTAGCGCATCATCTCGTAATCGACGGCGTTTCCTGGCGTATTCTGCTGGAAGATTTCGAAAGTCTCTATCGTCGGTTGCGCGCGGGAGAAGATGGAGGGTTGCCGCCAAAGACACACTCCTTTCGCGACTGGTCGCTGCGCCTTGCGGAATTCGCCGGCAGTGCGCAGTTCCTCGCTCAGGCCGACATGTGGCGCGATGCCGCCAAGACCGGGGTTACGCCGCTTCCGCGCGATTGGGAATGCGACGACGAAGACTGCAATACCGTCGAAGCCGCCGCCGAGATTATTTTCACGCTCGATGCCTCCGCGACGGATGCTCTTCTGCGCGAGGTACCGGCCGCCTACAACAGCCGCATCAACGATGCCTTGCTGGCGGCACTGGCGCGGGCTCTGGCGCGCTGGTCCGGCGGAGCGCAGATCCTGGTAGATGTGGAAGGTCATGGCCGCGAAGCCTTGTTCGAGGACATCGACCTGTCGCGCACGGTTGGCTGGTTCACCTCGATCTTTCCCCTGCGGCTTGATCTGGCCGATGATGCCGGACCGGGCGAGGATCTGGTGGCGGTGAAAGAAAGGCTGCGGGCAATGCCGCTGTCCGGCGTCGGCTATGGCTTGCTGCGTTATTTGAGTCCGGACGAGGAAATTCGCAGACACTTGCGTGAAGCGCCGCAGGCCGAGCTGCTCTTTAACTACCACGGTCGTCTGGAAGCGGGGGACGAGGCGAATGCCTTGCTGCGCGGCGCGGAGGAGACGACGGGGCCCATGTACAGTCCGCGTTTGCGGCGGCGGCACCTGATCGAAGTTAATGCCGTCAGCAGCGGCGGCCATCTGCATTTGACCTGGCGCTACGGCAGTCGTATCCACCGACGCAGCAGCATTGCAGCGCTGTCGCAGCACTTTGAGGAGGCACTGCGGGGCATCATCGAGCACTGCAGGGCTCCGGGTGCCGGCGCCTGTACGCCCTCCGATTTTCCCGAGGCGGAACTGAGCTATGAAGCGTTGCGTGCCCTGGGACCGGCTCGGACCGTCGAGGCGATTTATCCGCTGTCGCCGTCGCAGCAGGGGATGCTCTTTGAGTCGCTGCTGAATACCTCGCGCGCCCTCCACGTCGAACAGTCGGCTTTCCGCCTCAAGGCCCTGCGTGATCCGCAGCGCTTGCGGGATGCCTGGCAAGGGGTATTCGAGCGGCACGATGTCCTGCGAACGGAATTCGACTGGCGCAGCGGACGTGAAGCGCTGCAGATTGTCCGGCGCGGGCTGGCGCTGCCCTGGCGCAGCATCGATCTGCGTACTGCCGACACCGAAGCGCAGGAAGCACAGATTCAGTCACTGATGGCGGACGAACGGCAGCGAGCTTTTGCACTCGACCAGGCCCCGCTGATGCGGCTGGTGCTCGCGCGGCTGAGCGAGGAAGAGTACCATTTTATCTGGACGCATCATCACATCCTGCTCGACGGCTGGTCGGTTGCCACCATTATGGACGAGCTGCAACATTTCTTCGGCGAGGAAAGCCGGCATGAACCATTGCCTGCTCCACGTCCTTATCGCGACTACATTCGCTGGCTCGGCCAACAAAATCTCGACAAGGCCGAAGCGTATTGGTGTCAATTGTTGTCCGAGCTCGAGCTGCCGACGCCGCCCGGAAAGATTGCCGAGCGGCCTCCAAATGTTGGGGAGGGCTTCGCGGCTCTGGATACGGCCCTCGACGCCGCCGAAAGCGCCGCATTGCTCGCCTTTGCCCAGGACCAGCGCATCAGCGTCAATACTATCCTGCAAGCCGCCTGGGCGCTCTTGCTCAGCCGCTACAGCGAGCAGAGCCGGGTGGTGTTCGGTGCGACAGTGGCGGGCCGTCCGCCCGAGATGGCGGGAATCGAAACCATGACCGGACTGTTCATCAGCACTTTGCCGGTCGTCACCGACTGCAATGACGATCGCCCGCTCGGCGAATGGCTGCAGGAACTTCATCGCAAGCAGCTTGCGCAGCGTGAGTTTGAATTCTGTTCCAGCGGCCAGATTCACCAATGGAGCGGACGCGAGGCACGCCAGGCGCTCTATGACAGTATTCTTGTTTTTGAGAACTATCCCGCCCAGGGCGCGGTGGAGCTGGAGGCGGGCGAGCTCCTGCGGGTGGACGCGATGCAGGCACAGGGTGCACAAACAGGCTATGCGCTGAATATCCTGGCGGCACAGACTACGCGTCTTCATCTGCGTCTGGTGCACGACCGGGGGCGTCTCGGCAATGAGGCCGTAAGCCGGATCGCGGAACATCTTCGAAGCCTCCTGCGGCGGATTCCGCAGGCAGCAACTGCATCTCCGAACGAAGTGCGGAAAAAAATTGGCGACGCGGAAATCCCCGACTACTGGCCAGCGAGCCTCCCGCTGGAAACGAAACGCAGCTATCGTGCCCCGCGCACATCCGTCGAACACAGGCTGGCCCAGATCTGGACTGAAATCTTCGACATGCCGGACATCGGCGTCGAAGATAATTTCTTTGTTCTTGGCGGACACTCCCTGATGGCGGCACGTCTGATGGACCGCATCAGGCAGGAGTTCGGTCTGCAGTTACCGCTCGCGGCCTTGTTTGAGAACGGCAGTATCGCCGCGCTGGCACGCTTCCTTGAATCGACCGGGATTGCGACCAAAGAGTGGTCGCCCCTGGTGGCCATTCACACTCAGGGTACGCGTCCGCCGATTTTCTGCGTGCACCCGGCGGGCGGCAATGTGCTCTGCTACAGCGATCTGGCGCAGGCCCTGGGACCGGAGCAGCCGCTGTACGG
This sequence comes from Candidatus Kapaibacterium sp., assembly GCA_028284775.1. Lineage (GTDB taxonomy): Bacteria > Bacteroidota > Ignavibacteria > Kapaibacteriales > UBA7675 > JANQRB01. Next base: position 14,853 of record JANQRB010000108.1, read on the forward strand.
CTTACAGGCCTTTGGCCTGGTGCGCGGCCAGGAAGCGATACAGAGCGTGCCGGCGATGGCGGAAACCTATCTGGCAGCCCTGCTGGAGTCGTTTCCGACGGGACCCTACCAGCTCGCAGGCTGGTCATTCGGCGGGATGGTGGCGTATGAAATGGCGCGGCAACTGGAAGAGCGCGGCTTCGAAGTCGGTTTGCTGGCGATGCTGGACGCTTATCCGCGCGATCCCGCCGATCCACGGGATGCGCCCTCGATGGATGATGCGGCGATGCTGGCGGCAATGGTTAAAGATTCGCTGCAAATGAGCGCTGATGACATTCGCGCTATCCCGGTCGCCGATCGCATTCCGACACTGGTCGCAAAACTACAAGACAGCGGCAGTGTACCCGCCGACTTCGATCAGGAACAGGCTGAGCGTTTCTTCGGGGTTTTTAAGGCCAATTCGCTTAACACCTATGTTCCGCAGGGCTATAAGGGCCGCTTATGTCTCTTTCACGGGACGGATCACAAACCCTATCGCACGGAAGAGCTTATTGAGCGATGGCGGCCAATATGCCCTGCGGGCGGAATGGATGTGGAGGCTGTTTCAGGCCGGCACGACGACTTTGTCTATCCTCCGAATGTCGCCGGACTCGCGGAAAAAATACAACAACGGGCAATCGGGCGCTGACAATAAATGGCTCGTACTGCCGATTTTTTTGCAAATTTGTGCCCATCAACAACGCACAAACTTTCAATTCAGGAGATTGATATGTGGGACGAAGAAGCGGAAGATGAAAAAATCTATACTGTCGTTATGAATCACGAAGAACAGTATTCTATCTGGCCCGAAGACCGTGAAATACCGCTGGGGTGGAAAGCTGTCGGCAAAACCGGCCGTAAGCAGGAATGTCTTGACTATATCGAAGAAGTGTGGACGGACATGCGTCCGCTGAGTTTGCGCAAGAAAATGGAAGAAGATGCGCGGAAAGCCCGTGAAACGTCCGCTAAATAAGTCAGGTCTATTCGGGATTCGGTCCTTGCCTGCCTTCCGATGAGAGGGAGCCGGAGTACGGACATGCAATGAAAGCCTGTCCGAATACTGAACGAGGCAAGCTTCGCATTCCGGCGCTCAAGCGATTGCGGCTTGTGGAAAGGTACGCTGTACATTATGACAATTCAACTTGTAATGCTGCCCTTCGCCGGCGCATCCTGTTTTTCCTACGCGGCGCTGCAGCGGCTGTTGCCGCGTGAGATTCAGACGATTGTGTGGGAGCCGCCGGGGCGTGGTCAGCGTGTGCGCGAGCCGCTGCTTCGCACGATCGACGCAATGGTCGACGATATGCTCGAGCGTCTGGGCGAGCGAATCCGCGACGGCTTTGTCGTCTACGGTCACAGTATGGGCGCTCTGCTGGCGGTGGAGTTGGCGCGGCGCCTGCCGGACGCCGGTCTGCCGGCGCCGCGGCATCTGCTGTGCAGCGGACGTGAGGCGCCTTCGGCACCACGCCGGAGTCCCGACTATCATTTGCTGCCGCGTGAAGAGCTCGTGGCCGAGCTGCGCGGTTTTGGCGGCAGCCCGGATGAAATTCTCGCGAATGATGAATTGATGGAATTTATGGAGCCGATTCTCCGCGCCGACTTTGAAGCGGTGGCGCAGTATTCCTATCGGCCGCGTCCGGCGCTGGACATCCCCATCAGTGTTGTGACCGGCGACGTTGAAGATATCCTGCCGGAGGAATTGACGGGCTGGCAGAACGAGTCAAACTTTCCCGTGCGTATGCTGAATTTGCCAGGCGGCCATTTTTTTATATTTGAACGCCCGCAAGCCATGTGTGACATTATCGTCCGAACTCTTCAATCAACTCTATGAATTTACTCCATTTAATCAAAAAAGAAACCAACGTTCCGCATCGGACGATATTCACGATGGCGTCCATTTCCGGTATGTCGAATGCCGGAATTCTTGCGATTATCAATTCGGCTGCCGGAAGCGCCTCCCAGGAAGATACCAATTTTCGTCTGCTCGTACTCTTCATCATTGCGATGCTGGCGTTTATCTATACGCAGCGTTTCATTTTTAACGAAACGACGGGCATAATAGAAGGCGTAGTCTCGAGTTTGCGTTCCCGTATTACCGATAAAATCCGGCGCTCCAACTTGTTGACGATAGAGCACCTGGGGCGCGCCAATATTTATAGCCGTCTTACGCAGGGGACGGCCGTCGTTTCGCAGTCCGCCGTGCAGATGATAGCTGCGCTTCAATCCGGGATGATGGTGCTTTTTGCCGTGTTCTACATTGCAACGCTTTCCATGATGGCCTTTGCCTTAACATTGCTGTTGATCGCGGGCGGCGTTTATATCTACCTCAGCTACGATAAACATATTCTCGGAAATCTGGAGAAGTCGACCTACAAGGAAGTCGAATTTTTTCAATCCATTACTCATACGCTCGACGGATTCAAGGAAGCCAAGTTAAACGCGGCCCGCAGCAATGATCTCTCGGCCCGCACGCATCTGCTTTCGGAAGAGTTGCGCGACATCAAGGTTGATACGGGACGTTTGTTTACCGTGAACTATATCTTCTCGCAAAGCTTTTTCTATGTGTTGCTGGCGGTGATGGTCTTTTTGCTGCCCCGTCTGATCCCGACCTACACGGAATCGATTACGGAGATAACGGCGGCGATCCTGTTTATTATCGGACCGCTTTCACAGGTTGTTGTCGGGATTCCGGCCTATTCTCAGGCCAACTTTTCCACTATGGATATTATCGCTCTCGAAGACGAGCTGGACCGCCTGCGCTCGGATGCCGAGTCGATGACAATTGCCACGCCGCTGGCGGAACGCTTTGAAGAACTTCGAATGTTCGGCATCGAGTTTACCTATCGCGATCAGCAGGGACGGCCCCTCTTTTCGGTGGGACCGCTGGACCTGCGGATTAAGGCCGGCGAGATCGTATTTGTCGTCGGCGGCAACGGCAGCGGCAAGTCGACCTTCATGAAGTTGCTGACGGCCTTGTATTGGCCGGATCGCGGCAATCTGGCAATCGATTCGCACACAGTTAACGATATGGAATTGCAGTCCTATCGCGAAATGTTCGCGGCTATCTTCGGGGAGTTCCATTTATTCGACCGGCTCTACGGCATCCGCGATGCAGACGAGATGCGTGTCAACGAATTACTGAAGAAGTTAGGACTCGACAGTAAAACGCACTTTGCCGACGGCAAGTTCAGTAACATCGATCTTTCCACCGGTCAGCGCAAACGGCTGGCAATGGCTGTGGCGCTGTTGGAGGATCGGCCGATCTACGTCTTTGACGAATGGGCCGCCGAACAGGATCCCGAATTCCGACGCTATTTTTATGAGACATTGCTGCAGGATTTGAAAGGACGCGGTAAAACAGTCATTGCAGTGACACACGACGACCATTATTTCCAATATGCGGACAAAGTGGTCAAAATGGACTTTGGCAAATTTGTACCCTATGAAGCCTAACACTTAACATCAAAACCCTGGCGGGACAGGTTTTTCTATGAGTGAAAAAAAAGTGAAGCGTCGTGAACGCTGGCAGAATTGGCGCGACAAGTATGGCGCACGGCTTGCCATTGCGCTTCTCGTGGTTGCCTTTTTCGTCGCATTCTTCTGGAATGACATGGTGTTTTCTCTGATGCCGGGAGAGGCGGGTGTGTTTTGGGATCGTTTCACCGGTACGGACCTCACACATACCTTTGACGAAGGGCTTCATGTGATAATGCCCTGGAACAAACTCTATATCTACGACACCAGGGTGCAGGAATATCGCGACACTCTGGTGCTGCTTTCAAAGGACGGCTTGCCTATCACGGTTCGTTATTCGGCCCGCTATCGTCCAGACACGACCTATGACCACCACCATTTGCCGACCCTCCATCAGAAGGTCGGCCCCGATTATTGCAAGAAAGTAGTCGAGCCGGAGGTTGTGGAAGCTCTGCGAAAAGTTCTCGGCAACTACCGCGCGGATTCGATTTACGCGGCGGATGAATCCGGCCTTATTGAGGAGGTGCGCAATGTTTACATCGGCGAAGTCAATGAGCGTCATCCTGAAATTATGATCGACAAAATCCTGATTCAGGAGCTCAGTCTGCCGGCGACGATTGATAATGCCATTCAGGAAAAGCTGGAATTCGAACAGCGTTTGATGGCTTACGAATTCAAGCTGGATCGTGAACGCCAGGAAAAAGAACGGAAAGTTATCGAGGCCCAGGGTATTGCGCAGTTCGATTCGATTTCCGGAATCTCAATTATCAAATGGCGCGCGCTGGAAGTAACGCAAAAGTATGCGGAATCTCCAAATACCAAGATCGTCGTTGTCGGTACCGATGATGAAAGCCTGCCGATAATCTTGAATGCCGGACAGGATTAAGAATTTCCATATTTTTCGAGTGTAGAATTCCCGAAAAACAGTTGGTATTAATTGTTGTGGACAAATAGAAGAGTACGTGGCGATTGTAATGATATTCATATAGTATTTTGATTTTTGAAATTTTTTTCTGATATCCTTGTCTCATTCTTCGTAATTCTAATTCAAACATTAGGCAATCGGTCTACGAAATTGTGCCAAGGTAGGAAATATGACACTTACGGAAGAAAAGACTAAGTCAATTATCAGTGAGTTTGACATTGATGATTGCAGTATTCTCCTTGAAGATAACGAACGAATTGTTGTTCGCGACGTAGAAAATCACACTGAAGTATTCAGTGCAGATATTAGTAAGGGTGCCTGGTCTGTTGACGTAGTTCAGGAAGGTGGAATCCGGAAGTTTCGCTTGGGAACTGCTGATTTAATGCCAATTCCATTGCCCAGATTTTCAACACTCTTTGATCTGAGTATCGAATCTAGTCAGGTACAATTTCATAGAATCGACCAAGGAAAATTGCTGGCGCTGATTGGAACTGAAGATTTTCGTTACGAAGGTTTTTTCACGAATTCGCTACACCGAAACCTTCAGAAACGGTATGAATTCAATCTTCTAGAATGCAGGATTAAGCTATTTAAGACAAAAACACTGTTGCATGTTGAGTGTCAACGCGAATTCAATCTGAATTTGAATGATTCCAAACCGGGATTTTCATTGACAAAAGAATACATCAGCTAAGCTCAAATAAGTAATCAGAGCATTGTAGTACTACTAAACAACGCCCAGCGCTGAATGAGTGTGCGCCCAACGAAAGCCTTATCCGATGTCTATGGTAAAATTCAACAGCTACTTTTGAGCTTCCCACACAACTTATGCGATGCTCAGCAGTTATTTGACCATTATCATGGCATATTCGAAGCATTCAAAAATGCTGCCAATATTTTAATACTGGTACAACGGGAACCCGCACGTATTGAGAGCTCCGGCACTATTCCCACCAATCTTGGTCAGTTGGAAAAGCAGCTTGATCTGATATTAAGTGAAAATGGTTTTGATGATACATGTTTTAAGGTCGAGTTGCTCGCACACTTTTTAGATCGGGACGAGGGATTTCAGGATAAGGAACGACCAAAAAAAACGCGACCCAGCGAATGGGTACAAGATCCTTTCCTCGTTCTCAAGGCTGATTCGGGTCACGATATTTTGTTGGAATCTAGTACCTTTAGTCGATATAATAGTCACCAAGCCGGCGATCAATTGATTGCCGACCGAATAGCAGCTCAAACAAAATTTCTCTTGAAACCACTGCCGGTGTATCTGGAAGGTGGTAATATACTCGTTGGAGATGACTTTTGTTTGATAGGAAGTGATGTGTTGGAAAAAAACCTGATCGTTTCAGATGAATCATCTGGTCTTTTGCAAATTGAGAATCAAATCAGAAATGCACTTGGCGTTGAACAAATAGTTTGGATACAAAACATTGAAGATTCGTGCTCACCATTGGCGCCCTCACCAGTGAGTCTGGCAAAATTTATGCATATCGATATGTATATAACACTAGGGGGAAAACTAAGCAATGGAAAAGAACTGATATTTGTTGCCGAAATAAGCGAATTGAGCGGTTGGAATGTACATCCTTGTATGCTAAATGATCTGAAAGATTTTCTACAATCTGTTGCGGACAACCTAAGCAAGAAACAAAACAGCTCAATTGAATTTCATGTAGAGAGGATTCCAATAATACTCTTCAACAGCGGCGAGGACATTGTTATGTCCTACAATAACTGTCTAATAGAGCGCTACTCAAACCACAAAAATGTCTACTTGCCAAAGTTTGCTGCAGAAGAAGAGTTGAATGGTGAAAGAATAATTGCAATTGAAAATATGGTGAAAATGTCATTCGAGCGATTTGGCTATTGTGTCCAAATGGTCGATTTTGACGGTTATTTCAACTATCTCGCCAGAAAGTTTGGTGCCTTGCGATGTGTAACCAAGGTTTTGAATCGCTTGAGTAATTAGTTTCTCGCCTTTTCTAACATTTCTATTGACATTTAGTTGTTTTTGGCTTTATGTAATAATATGTTGTTTGAGTCTATATTCTTGGCGAATACAATTCACTATTAATTCCAGAGCAAAATTTTTACAAAATTATCTGAGGAGGGGCAACATGCAATGACAAAGATCTAAGTGCTCACAATTTTCTTTCAATAACGATGTAGGTAAAACCATGAAACCCAGGTATACGAAAGGGCGCCACAACCGTGCAAGTCTTGGTCGCCCCTTCAGAAACCCCTCTCGCCGAAGACGACAAGGATCAAAAGATCCAATAAATAGAGATTATCTCATCAAATTTTTACTGCTTCTTCAATTTCTCGATTCTCTAACGAGAATCATAGAAGTATTTAAAGGATGATGAATATGAAACCCAAGGTCCCCTTAAGAACATTTAAGGGGACTATTTCTGGAAATATGCAATCTTCTGCCCGATGATTTCAAACAAAAAAAAAGCAAAAATCAGAAGTCAAACGAGAGCAAATAAAAATATATTAGTGATAGTCACAATAAATGAGAATATACCGGACATTAGAGAATTGAGCTGGATATGAATACATATTTGCATTGAACTGACTCTATAAAAAGGCGTCAAAAATATTGGGGAGAATACAGTTCATTAGCCGCTTTTGGTTGAAAATTGGTTGTTGTTGGAGGTTAAAAACTGTAGGAATGATGATTTTTGAGTTAGTTGATCGGTCGAAATGCACAGCGATTTAGTTTTATATGGTAAAAAGTCTTATGTGGTGAAAACACAACTAAATTTTCGGTATATCGACTTTCAAAGAATACTATAGAATTTCATGAAGAATCCAGATTATCTACATGAGCTCATAAAGAGTTTAACATCAATAGAAAAGAGAATCTTTAAGCTAAACTCCAAGCGACACGTCATTGGTAAACAAAATCGCTATGTGCGACTATTTGACAGCATTAATAAGTGTACACACTACGACGAGAAAATTGTCAAAGAGGAATTTGGCTCACATTCCAAAACGAATACTTTTGCATCCCTAAAATCGCAATTATATGAATTGATACTAGTAAGTCTTCGTTCAAATAATAATGACAACATAAAGTCAAATGTGGAAAATTTGGTAAAAGATGTCGAGATTCTGAAAAATAAAGGTCTATATGAACAAAGTAGGAGAAGATTACATAAGGCCAAAAAAATAGCCCAAAAATACGATCTGTTAAGTATTTTACTGAACATCTCGTACTTGGAGAGAGAAGTTTGTCTTAGTGCTAAAGATCGAAAAGATAATTCTCATATTGAACAAATAATTGCTGAATCATCATCCATTTCAAGCTTATTGGAGAATGTATATTTTTATAGAAATGTTTATGATCGTATCTATTTAGTGGTTAGATCAGATTATTCAGGAACAAGCAAAAAAAAAATAAACTCGCTCGAAAAGTTTACTGATGATCCGCGATTACAGTCCATTGATCGAGCACTTAGCTTTGAAGCGAAGATTTACTATTGTTTAATTCACGCGCAAATTTGTGTGCTGAAAGGAGATAGATCTAAAGCTATTGAAGCCTATGAACAGCAATTAAGCTTATGGGAGAATAATTCGCATCAGATTGAATACAATCCAAATGGCTACCTCAAGGCACTTGCCAATTGTGCCGGTTTGTGTTTCGAGATAGGGCAATTCGACCAAGTTCATTCTTATTTAAAAAAGATTAAAAAGATCCCCACACGTAGCGTTTATGATGAAATAGAACACTTTCAAAACAGAGTCCATATTGAGCTACTACTGGCATTAAATGACCCGAGCTATGAAGGCCATAGCGAATGGTTGCCGAAAATATACTATGGCTTGGGTAAATATTCATCAAAACTTAACCCTTCACGCTTATTGGCGACTTACTACAATCTTTTGATTCTTCATTTCATCAAGGGGAATTTTCAAGATTCACTGCATTGGTTAAATGAGTTATTAAGTCATCGAAAACGTCAAACACGCAACGATTTAGTGGTATTCGCACATCTACTAGAGCCGGTGATTCACTACGAATTGGGGAACTTTGGCTTGATTGAAAATCTATATCGCAACAATAAAAGATTCATCAGTCAAATGAAGGAGCTGAATTCAATTGAATTTGAACTTCTAAGCGTAATTCGTCGTCTGCCTAGTTTGACAAGTAAAGAACGCAGACACGCAACACTTGTTAAGCTAAGAAATAATATCGAGATTTTTAGTGAGACAAATAGTGATAAACCAGTTTTAGGTTTACAAGAGCTCATAATCTGGTTGGACTATAAAATCTATGATTCGAATTCAGAGACCGCGACGAAGGAATCACCAGCGAAGATTGATAACACTATTAAATACAACTGCTTGCCTAATAAACAATACCAGTATAGTTAATATGCTAGCTACTCGATTTTCGTGTTGAGACTCCACAAACTCTGATATCTTCTCTTACTATCGAGGTTCCGCTTGAAAGTTTACGCAATTACATTCCAAGAAGTGGCAAAGATTCTTCCGAAGTACGAAATGCCCCCAGGTACCAACGCTGCCAAACGTCGGCGAGTCGAGAATTTCATACGTTTCGAAGACCGGCAGAGAGCCAGGACGGGTGAATGGTTATTGCGTACGGCATTGTCGACTGAACTCCAACTCGAGCCAGACTCTCTAAGATTTCAAACCAATGAATTCGGCAAACCGCTCCTCGAGAACGATCGCGGTTGCCACTTCAACATCTCGCATTCAGGCAATTGGGTCGTCTGTGTCATTGACGATGCGCCAGTCGGGATTGATGTCGAACGCATCCAGGAAATCGATCTGGCTGTGAGCCGAACTTGCTTCACAAAAGCCGAACGCGCCGACTTATTCGACAAATCGGAAGATCAACAACTAGACTATTTTTTTGATCTCTGGACGCTGAAAGAGAGCTATATCAAGGCGATTGGCGAAGGAATGTCATGCGATCTGCATTCCTTTTCAATGGCCGTGGATTCTGCGGGCGCCATTCATTTTCACAGTGAGCATGACAGCGGCCCCTGGTATTTTCGGCAGTATCCTCTCGGCTCCGGCTATCGGCTGGCCGTGTGTGCGAGCCACGAGAGATTTCCTGCCGGGCTGCGCAGAATGCCCGACATTTGGACGACCGGAGGTAGCGGTGGAAAACAAATACAAAAATAAATTTGAATTTGAACACGTAGTGGTTATTTTTCGCAATCTTGTAGCGAGTAGCATTTAGAGACACAGTTCTTTCCAAAGTGCACGACGTTAAGGCGGTTGAGGAAGAGAGACGACAAAGCCACTATGCCGGCACGTTGAGCAACCTTCACTAAGAGTAAATTGACATAACACAATGATACCAATAGTTGCGTATTCCATTTTGTGTGTGATTGTTGCCATTCTCGGACGTAACCGCACCATCGGATTTTGGGGTTTTCTGATCCTGTCGGTGGTAGTGTCACCCTTTGTCACTCTGGTGATTCTGATGATCGGCAAAGAGCGCCGACTACCGCGAAAAGTTCGAAAGGCGATGGCTGACTTCCTGAAGACAGGAAAAAAGGTGCCATCAGCCTGAAGCGAGTGACTTTGACAGAGCGATCATATCGTCGCCTCAACAAAGTCTGTCAGAGCAAGACCAGCGTCCTTTTTCATTTCATAAACAAGGAATTACCATGGAAACAGCAAATGAGTCGGCTTGCACAGCTGACATGACCGCCAAAGAACCCCGCGCCCTGCGACTTGTGCGCCGCTATATGTGGTGGTCGGCCGGTGTCGGTCTTGTACCGATTCCTATCGTTGATGTCGCCGCACTTACCGCCGTTCAACTGAAAATGCTGGCAGACCTGTCCAACCACTACGAGCTCGAGTTTCGCCGTTCACTGGCCAAGTCGATTGTAGGTTCGCTTATCGGCAGTGTATCGTCTGCCGCGCTTGCCTACGGCGGCATCGGCAGCTTCCTCAAAGGCATCCCGGGACCGGGTTCCTTGCTCGGTATGTTGTCAATGCCCGGATTCTCGGCTGCTATTACCTGGGCTGTCGGCAAAGTGTTTATCCAGCATTTCGAGTCGGGCGGCACATTTCTGGATTTCGAACCCGCCAAAGTGCGCGACTTCTTCCAGCAGGAGTTCGAAGTCGGTAAGGAAGAAGCCTCTAAAATGAAAGAGGATTCCAGCAAGAATTAATCTTCTTGACTGAGCAATAGAAAGTTTACAAGCCGCAAAGACAATGTCTTTGCGGCTATTTTTTTTTGTGATTGACGCGACGGGAGGGCGTTGACCGAACATTTATGCTTCGGCCTGTTGCGCAGGCTGAGCTCGATAGTGCCGAGTATCCGTCATGCGATCAAGGGTTGGCGGAGATCACTGTTATCTCCTTAAATGCCGGCACCCCGACAAGTGCACCGGGCCCTTAGCTTTACTAATGTATGTAGCTGAGGATCAAGAGCATCAGAAGCACTCCTATGCTTTTCAGAAGTTAAACGGCCGGCAGGCTGTCACCCCTGTCGGCACTGCTCTGAAGTACTGCCTGTCAGAATATTGCTCAGACTCAATGTACGCCGTGACTAGAGAAGGTTTTTGAGTTCGTAGACCTGCAACAATTCCGCTTTGCCTTTAACCTGTACAGGATCCCAGGGCGAGACGGCAATTTTGTCCTTAACTTTGTGATAAACGCTGTCACTGATAAGAATCGTGTTGGGATGATCGCGGGTCAGCGTTTCAATTCGTTTACCAGTGTTAACAGTGTCGCCGGTGATGGAAAATTCGATCCGGTCTTCCGATCCCAGATTGCCTGCCACTACAACACCTGAATTGATACCCACGCCGATATTCAAGTGTGCATCCTGACCGACGATACGAGTGATTTCCTCATTGAAGTCTTTCACCTTGCCGATCATGTCGAGTGCGCAGCTGACAGCGTTGTACTCATTGTTAAGATTGGGTACCAGGGCGCCGAAGGATGCGAAAACCTCGTCGCCGACAAACTGGTTAACGAGTCCGTTATGTCGTTTGACACAGTCCGTCATTAGGCTGTAGTAATAGTTTAGACATGCGACAACTTCTCTGGGCGCAAAGCGCTCGCTAAAAGCCGTAAAACCACGGATATCACAAAAGATAACCGATACTTCACGAGTCTCGCCCTCAAAGATCGAGTCTTCACTGGCGGAGAGCGCTTTGTCGACAACTTCAACCGGCACATATTTGCGAAAGAGTCGCAATGTTTTCTCCTGCTCGGTAATCTTTTGCTGAAGCTCATTCAGCAGCTTCTTATTTCTCTGCTGCAGATCATAAAAGTGGCAGGCATTATCTATGGTCATGCGCAGTTCATTTTCGTCCCAGGGCTTGGTTACGTAGCGGAAGACGCGACCGGTGTTAATAGCTCGAATGATAGCTTCCACATCGCTGAAGCCGGTCAAAATCATGCGCACGGTATCGGGAAAGTCGGGAATGACTTTTTCGAGAAACTGGACACCCGTCATTTCCGGCATTCGCTGGTCGGTAATAATAACGGCAATCTCGTTGTGTTTCAGAATCTCCAATCCTTCCTGACCGCTCTGAGCCGTATATACTTTAAACTGGCGTCGAAAGGCAGCTCGAAAGGATGTCAGATTCTGGGACTCATCATCGACATATAGAACACTTTGCTTAACGCTGTTTTGTACAGAGTTCATAACCTTTATTCTTCGCAAAGATGAATGGGGAGAGTTATAATAAATTCGCTTCCTTCACCGGCGGCACTCGTGAAGCTTAGCCTACCGCGATGCTTCTCAACAATATTTTTGCTGATCGAGAGCCCGAGTCCCGTACCTTCGCCGGCCGGCTTCGTCGTAAAAAAAGACTCGAACACATGCGGCTGAATTTCCTCGGGTATTCCCTTGCCCGTGTCGCGAATGGAAATCCTGATTGAATCGCCAACGTGCCGCGTTGTAATGAAAATGCTGCCTTTGCCTTCAATGGCCTGTGCTGCATTGCTTAACAGGTTCATAAACACCTGATTAAGTTTTCCCGCATTACAGGGGATGGGAGGTAAGCTGCCGTAGTCACGATGAACCTCGATTCGATGCTTAAGCTTGTTGTGCAGCAGCAGCAGTGTCGAGTCGAGTCCTTCATGGATCTGGGCCGGTTGGACGCCTTGCTCTTCACGCCGTGAAAACATGCGCAGGCCGGCTACAATTTCTTTGGTCCGGACTGCCCCTTCTTCGATACCGGCAAGAAGCGAGGCGATTTCTTCCAGCAGATAATCGAGGTCGATATCCGCCCGCATTGCTCGCAGCTCCCGCAGCGCCGCTTCTTTGTCGGGGCTGTCTTCCAGCCGGATGTATGCATCAAGCAAGGATCGCAGCTCAGCGAAATCCGCCTGCAAGGGGCCAATGTTGGATGAGACGAAATTAATCGGGTTATTAATCTCGTGCGCGATGCCCGCCGTCAACTGTCCCAGCGAGGCCAGTTTTTCGAAATTAATGAGTTGTTCGCGCGCTGTAGCGAGCAGTTGCTGGCTGTCCCTCAGTTCGTGGTCCCGTTGCCGCAGCGTCTGCGTCCTGGCCTTCAGCTCCTGCCGGCAGACTTTCGCGCTTTGTCCGCCCTCTGCCGCCAGACTGCCTTCCCCGAATTCCGGAGCAATCGCACAGGCACCATAGTCTGCGATGCTATGTATCCCTCGCAAGTTCAAATTTCGAAGGTCCAGCTTCAACAAGCGTCCGTCATGATGGCGGATTGCCTGCGACGCTAGCCATCGTGGCTCCTCCGTCACATCAGCTTTGCTTTTCAGAAGTTCCCGCAATTGTGTCTGATCGGCCTCCGGCATCAGCGTATTCACGGCCTGGCCGACAAGCTCATCAGCCCGATAGCCGAGAATCGACGTGACGGACGATGACACGAACACAATGCGCAGCTGCTTATCGTAGACAACAAGAACTTCCCGGATTCCCTCAAGCAGGTTCTCGTACCATGCCGGGGTCATTTGAATGGCGGATGAGCCGGATAGTGCTGACTGACGGGGGGCCGCCTCATCCGGCATCATTGCTTCCGGCCCCGCAATCTCAGCTTTATCGACTGTGATGCGATAGAGTTCTCCGCTTTCTTTGTGGCGCGCTTCGATAATCTCCCGGCTATTACCGGCAGCTCGACGCTCGACTACGGAAAGTTCGTGGAAATTCAGCATGGACGGCAACACGGAAGATCGCTTGCTTGGGCTTGCTTTTGAATGATCTATTGATCGGAAATGCAAGCGCCACAAAAATACACCAAATATTGCACTTTCGCAGAAGCAGACTATCATTTATATTCCTGTACCCCAATTGCATCTGTTTTATTGTCGCCCAGCATTTCCCATTAACTGCCAGTGCTTGATTGATACGTACGATTGCCGGCGTCGATCAACGCATAGTAACTAAAAACAAGCGCGCGATTCATCAGACAGTGAGAAAGCTTCCAACTCCTCATCCGGTCTCCGGAATGTCTCCAAGTGCCTTAGCTTTGCTACTGACAATTGCTGTTGCACTCCAGTTAACTCACGTGAATGCCGCCGAACACTGCATTGAGGGGCGCTATTCCGATTCGCTGATTTTCGATCTTGATCAGATTGCCTTTGACAGGAATATCGTTTACGGCCGGGCTCTGGATTGGAAGGGGCGGAGTGTGGCATTGAAGCTGAACCTCGCTTATCCCAGGCAAGCTGTTGATGAAGTTACCCGACGTCCACTCCTGGTATTGCTGCACGGCGGCTCGTTTCTCGGGGGCAAAAAAGATCACTTCTCTTCGGTCCTGATTGATCTCGCCCGACGGGGCTTTGCGGCGGCGGCAGTCGGTTACAGGCTGGGCTGGAATACCAACGGCGACATATTCGATTGCGAAGGAGACATGGCCGATTTTCGCCGCTCGCTCTATCGGACCGTGCAGGATTGTCGGGCTGCTTTGCGATTCCTCGCCGCTGCAGCGGAAAACTACGGCATCGATCCTGAAGCGATATTTCTGTATGGTTACAGTGCCGGCGCCATTTGCGCTTTGCATACGGCATTTGTCGATCAGGAAGAATTCAAGCACTTCGATCCGGAATTACAGCGGGAGCTGGGAATGCTGGACAAGGCGGGCAACAATTTGAGCGATAGCTACCGCATTCGGGCTGTCGTGTCGGTTGCCGGCGCTCTGTTGCACGATGTCGATGCCGTCGATGCGGCGATTCCCGTTCTGGCCATGCACGGCACCGCCGATAGTATCATACCCTATGACAGCGGCGCTTTTCTTCGCTGCTACGAACCGGTAGCTTATGAATTTGCATTGGGCGCCGCTGCGCTGACACGCCGAATTCGGTCGCAGGGCGGCTGCGCCGAGCTTCATACAAAAATCGACGGCACGCACGCAGCTTACGACATTCGCTATCGCTTCGACAATACAGCCTGTTTTGTGAAAAGAGTTCTTTGCGGCACATGCTCTTCAGCTGATTTCCATCAGCTTGACCCTGACTGCCGCAGCCTGCGCGTGACGGACATCGACGAAGAGACGGAAGGCGGAGGCGAGCTGTTTGTCGTTGCGCCGCATCCCGTCCGCGACATTCTGCGCCTGACAGGGGTGAATAGCGGGTGGCACAACGCTCGATTGACACTGAGCGACAGCTTTGGACGCATTGTCCTGCTGGCGGAAATGCAGGGCAGGGAGAGTCTCGAATTAGCGGTCGCGCATTTGGCGCCGGGTTTATATCTTCTGCGACTGCTGGGCGTCGAGAGGCAAGAGACGCGTTTAATCATCATCGACCACTGAGTATCTCTCCGACAGGCTGCTTCACGGCGACTTCGTCAATTGCCGCCGGTCGTTCCATGAAGATCCTAAACATTTGACACATACTTTGCGTTTTCATCCGCCGCTGTCTGATGATAGCTTACGACTGCGGGTCGCTGAAGAGAGTCGCGCCGCGCGCAATATGTTCCGCGTCGGCCATGATTACAACGATGTCGCCGGCCGCGAAACGGAGCTGCGGATCCGGCTGCTGCAGACCGCTTTCTTTATGATTTACTGCCAGGACCGTAGTTGCGTACTTCTTGCGCAGATCGAGCTCCAGCAGGGACTGGCCGATCGCCGCCGCTTCGCCGGCGATACGCAGTGTTCGAATCTCCAGTTTAGACAGATAGCGCTGCAAATGACTTCCCGATGCCGATTTATGCGAGAGGGAGCGGAACATTTGATATCCGTCGGCGCGGATTTCATCGGTGAACTGTTCGATTTCATTGTGAGGTACGAGATACTGGGCGAGCACTCTGGCGAATATCTCGACAGCCGTTTCGAATTCGGCCGGAATGACTTCATCGGCGCCCAGGGCGTAGAGCGGTTCGACTTCAGATACGAAGCGTGTGCGTACCAGCAAATAGACAGCCGGGTTCATCTTTTTTACCTGCACCGCGATCCGTCGTGTGGCCGAGGCGTCCGAAATCGCAACCACTGCCACCCGGGCGTGGTCGATGTGCACCTGGTGCAATATCTCACTGCTTGAAGCATCGCCATAGAAGATCGGCAGGCCTCTGGACTGCTCGCGCTTTACGGTATCTGTATTCATTTCGATGACGGCAAAAGGTATGGTGGCAGATTCCGCGGCCCGTACCAGCAGCTCGCCATTAACGCCATAGCCGATGATTACCAGGTGATCGTTGAGGCCGCCGCCGGCCTGGCCCTCAGCCTGCTCTGAATTCGATGCGCCCTGAAAACGCCGCAACAGGTTCTTCGGCAGCGGCAGACGTTCGTGCTTGGCGGCCGCGCGGGGAGCAATGGCAATCAGAAAGGGCGTACTGGCCATCGTCAGAACAGAGACCGCCAAAAACAGCTGATAGTGATCGGCGGTGAGCAGCTCATGACTGAGGCCGGTCTTAGCGAGAATGAAAGAAAACTCGCCGATTTGACTGAGGGTGAATCCCAGCATAATCGCCGTTCGCAGATGTAGCTGCAGCAGCCCCGCTACCAGGACGACGATCAGGAACTTCAGCAGCAGCGCACCCAGGGTCAGTCCGGCAATCAGCAAGGGCTCGCGCAGCAGAAAGCTTAGGTCGAACAGCATGCCGATCGATACAAAAAAGAAGGAAGTAAACACGTCGCGAAAGGGCAGGATGCCGCCGAGTGCATGGTGGCTGTATTCGGATTCCGATATGAT
>JANQRB010000138.1 GCA_028284775.1 Candidatus Kapaibacterium sp.
GTGTTCCGGCAGGATAAAAGCCGAAGTTATCATTACGCAGAAGGCGGCCATCCAGCGCGAAGAGTTGCAAGCGTACGAAGCCACTGGCGCGCTGCGTCCACGACAACTTCGCGTCCTGCCGCAGCGGATTCGGGCTGATGTGCAGTTCAATCATATCGACGTCGGGCGCCGCCGCAGCAACACCGGTTTCACGCGGCGTTTCCACAACGACATGCCGCATGTCCCGCGCCGGATTGATCAAGGTATCCCGGCCGCCGGCGGGCCATTCGACGATGACAGTATCGACGGCAGCAGCGTCGCCGAGACCGAAGCATGCTTCGGGACAGCTCTGAGCAATCGGTCCGCTCCGCGCCATAATTACCCGAATCTGCTCCCGGCGCTGGCCGCCGATGGTGGCAATCACCCTCACCCGCGCGCCGATAGCCTGTCTGTTGGAGACGCTGCCTTGCGGCGCCAGCACTATCCAGTGATTTTCATTACCCTGATTGCGATAGAAACAATTATTGCTGCCGCCGCGCTTGGAGACAAAGAGATCCAGGAAACCATCGCCGTCGAAATCGGCCCAGGCCAGCCCTGTTGAGCCTTCGCGATCGGTCACGAAGGCCTCGTCGACCACGCGGCTAAAGCTGCCGTCGCCATTATTGCGATAGAGGAAGTTATGGTCGTCCAGACTGGTGACGGCCAGGTCCAGAAAGCCATCGTTGTCATAATCGGCCCATGCGGCGCTGACGCAGCCGCTCCCGTCCAATGATGGCAGGGCGTCGTCGCGCCAGCGGTAGCGGCCGCCGCCGCGGTTGATATACAGGGCGTTTGGCTCGTTGCTGTAAATCACAAAACAGTCCAGCAGGCCGTCATTGTCGTAATCGCCCCAGGTAGCGCCCCGGACACGTCCTTCAATCTGCGGCAGTGCGCCGCCGGGACGCTGTTCAAATTCACCGCCGCCCCGATTGCGGTATAAGATATTGTTCTGACGATCATTGAATACATATAGGTCCAAATCGCCATCGCCGTCGATATCGATAAAATTACCGCTGCGGCTTTCATTGCGATCGCTTGCGACATTGCCGGAAAGGATCCGATCGAAGGCGCCGTTGCCCAGGTTGCGAAAGAGAAAGTTGCGCTCGTTATCGCGATTGACGACGAAAATATCCAGCCAGCCGTCGTTGTCGTAGTCGCCGAAATCGCCATCGTAGGTGTTGCCGGCGAAGACGCTTTCATCGATCTCATCGTTAACAACCGGGCCAGTAGTCTGTTTAACAAGCGTCGCGCCTTCCATGTTGCGATAGAGTGCATTATGCCTGTAATCCTGGTTAACGACCAGCAAGTCGGGACGCCCGTCATTGTCGTAATCGGCCCAGAAGCCGGCGCGAGAAAGAGACGCGGCATCGACCACGTCGGCATCGCTCACGCGCGTGAAGCTACCGTCGCCGTTATTGCGGTACAGAAAATTACTTTGCGCCTCATCGGCGCTGCCGCGGTTGGCAACGAAGAGGTCGGGCGCTCCGTTCAGGTCATAATCGGTCCAGGCGCAGCCCCAGGAGTCGCCGCCGTCCATGACGAGGGACAGGTCGTCGGCCGGAACAAGCAGTTGCGCCGACAGCGTTACCGGCAACAGCATCACAGCGAAGGCCAGGGCCCCCGCAAGCTCTAGGGACCAGCCCGCCCGACAACATCTTCGAAAGTTCATATCCGCCTCTTTTCACTAGGTAGTCAACGTAAATGTTTATGGAATGCGCAACTGCCAAACTTGGAAGTTACAAAATTTCCGCCACGCGATTCCGCCGACCATCGCTTCAGGGATTTTTTGCGGCTTACCCGGCTTTATGCTGATCATCTTCGAATTGAGAGCAGAATCAACAAGACAATCGTCAGCTCAACAAAGGTGGTGGGACTCCGACGATGAATTCCGGCACGACAAGCTTCGATTGCGTAAATTGCTGCCTTGTTTCGCGCAACCATTACATGCAGGACTAAACAATGAAAATCGGCCCAATCATTCCGACGACTATCTTCACGGCGATTCTGATAACGACAGCCTGCTCGGATGACAACGATGACTGCGTCGACGGTTCCGGCAATGTCGTCACGGAAGAACGTGAGCTTGCCGAGTTCGACGGCATCGAGATCCGCGGCGCCATCGACGTTGAACTGCGGGCTGCCGCGACGGCGCCGATTATGATCACCGGCGAGGATAATATCCTGGCGGCAATCGATTCCCGTGTCATCAATAAGGTCCTGATATTTGACAATGAGGGCTGTCTGCGTCATTCGGAACAGGTCCGAGCCGATATCAGAATGCCCCAGCTGCGGGCATATACGATTGCGGGTTCCGGCAACCTGAACGGCAATGGGCTATTCGAGCAGGATTCCACTTCACTGACAATTAATGGCTCGGGCGACCTGCAACTCGAACTGCAGGTCCGGGAGCTGGCGACGACCATCAGGGGCTCCGGCGATGTAGCGCTGAGCGGCAGCGCCATTCACCACGCTATTGTTGTCGAGGGCTCCGGCGATATCGATTGTCTGGCAATGCCGACGGAGAGCATCGACGTGACGATAGCCGGCTCCGGCACCTGCTTGCTGGATGTTTCCGGGCGGCTCAATGTAACCATTGCCGGCAGCGGCGACGTCGTGTACCGCGGTGATCCGGAAATTACAAGCTCGATTCTTGGCACGGGGCAGGTGCGACGCCTGGAATAAGGAGCGATGTCGTCTTTGGACGCTTTGCCGGTAGGCTGTCAAAAGAGGCTGTGCAAAAAAAATCGACTGTTTGTTTCCGGCGAATGCAACGTTCGCGAATAAGCTGTGTTACTGTTGACTGTAGCCAAAACATGACCCGATACCCGATATTCGGCTGTTCGAGAGAGGTCAACCACAGGTAGCAGGTAATCAACAGTGTTCTTCAAAATTTCCGGAGTCTATCTCTATGAAACTGCTGGACTTTCGCAATGTTCAGTTATTGGGAATCTTGCTTGGAGCTTTTGTGATCGCCGGTACGGCGACGATGGCCGATGTTCCCAATGCACCGCATCTGCGCGGCGACCTGCAAACTTCCATCGATGCCAACGGTAACGAATCAACGACCATTGATCTTTGGATGTCCGCCAATCGCAACGACGACGTTTCCGGTTACTATGTCTACCTGGCCACTGCAGACGGCAATTCGAACGGGACGCCTGCTTTCGAACGTATCGCCGAAACCACGAAACCCGAATTCAGCTACCCGGTCGAAGAAATCGGCGCCTATGCTTTCTACGTCACGGCCTTCAATGATGACGGTGAAAGCAAGCAAAGCCCGGTACTGACCTTTGTGTACAAGGGCGATTCGGACAACGGTGGTATCAACAGAGACATTCATTTCAGGACGCAGCCGAAACCCTTCGGCGTCGCCGGCGAGCTGTGGGAATATGATGTCGATGCAGTCTATCCGCGCGATAAGGACGCTGCCCTGGTGTATTCACTGCGGGAAGCTCCCGATGGTATGCGCATCGATGAAGAGAGCGGCCTTATCAACTGGACACCGAATGAAAACGGCGTATACAGCGTCGTGGTTGTGGCTGCGCTGAAAGATAATCCCGACATCAGCGGTCACCAGGAATTCCGCATTCTTATCGGCCGTGACGGCAACGATGACCCGCGCCGCCATCACATCGTATTCGATCGCCCGCATCTTCCCGATAACGTTGCCGTCGGTGACGAATACAGCGTCGATTTCGATGCCTACTATTCCGAAGATCGCGACGCAAAAGTAGTCTATGCCCTCGATAAGGGGCCGGATGGAATGGAACTCGATCCCGAGACCGGCATCGTCAAATGGGTGCCTAGCGAAGACGGCCGCTATAGCGCCACGATTCGCGCCTACCTGGCGGATAATGAAGATATCAACGCAGTGATGACATGGATCATCAGTGTCGGTGAAATCAACAATCCTCGTCCGGATGTCTGCGCAACGATCAGTGGAACCGTGTCCGACGAGGCTGGTAATGCGATAGAATTCGGAATGCTGCAAGTCGTCGCCCGCGGCGATCGCAACAAACCCAATCCGGACGGCACGATTGCGGGTTGGGCCGGCTTTACGCGTGTTATCGACGGTCAATATTCCCTGGATGTCCCGGCCGGTAGCTATTACATTATTGTTCAGGCTGAAGGATATCAGACTGAATACTATGACAACGCGACGGAATTCGCCGACGCCGAAATGCTCACCGTCGAATGCGACGACAAAGCCGAAGCCAATTTCATCCTGGATAAGCTGCCGGAACCAGTCCGCTACAGCATCAGCGGAAAAGTGGTTGACACGGACGGCAACCCGGTCGTGTCGCTGGTACGCGCCATCATTCGCGATGCCAGAAGCGCCGACGGCCGCAATTTCGCCGGTCACCTGCATACCCGGACAGACGAAAACGGCAACTATGAGCTGAACGTAACCGATAACTTCAGCTATGTGCTGCAGGCGACTCCGCTCAACAGCAATCACATGCCGCAGTTCTATGATGGCGTTGCGGCCTATCAGGACGCGACGGTCCTCGAACCGGAAGGCAATCTGACCGACATCGATTTCGTGCTGGAAGCGCTCCCCTCCTATGACAATGCTATCAGTGGCACGGTGACCGATGAAAACAGCGGCGTTGTGCCGGCGATGGTTGCGGCACTGCCCTTGATGGAACGCAATAGCGCCGGAACAATCCTTCCCGGACGCCTGCGCGGCGTTGAAACAAACGAAGACGGTGAATTTACGATCAATAACCTGCAGCCCGGCGATTACATCCTGCTGGCATTTCCGATGAAACGCGAGCTGGCGCCCGGCTACTATGTGGAAGGCGATGTGGCGACGATGCGCTGGAAAGATGCGACGGTGCTGGATATCAGCGAGACTTCTAACCTGAGCGGCATCCAGATTCAACTGCCCAAGGCTGATGGTACGCGCGGCTTCGCCAAATTCCGCGGCCGTGTCGTTCGCGACAGCGAAGGCACGATCAAAAACGGCGGCAGTGAAGTACAAAGCTCGGAAGGTATCAGCGGAGCGCTCGTCTATCTGATTGACCAGAATGGCCGAATCAGCGACTACGCCCTGACAGACAACAGCGGCAGCTTTCAGGTTAACGAGCTGGGTGAAGGCGACTATCAGGTCATCGTCGACAAAATCGGCTTCAATACCGTCGTGACCTCGGCTGACTTTGATTACAGCAGCCGTAGCCTGATCGAAACAGACATTCCCATGAGTGAAGGTGCTACGACCGGTGTTGAGGATCCGCTGGGCGTCATCACGCAGGTTGATGTCTATCCGAATCCGGCCGCCGATTTCGTCAGTGTCCGCTTCAATGCCGTTAACGGCACCGGCGCCATTACGCTGTATGACAACGCCGGACTCCAGGTGCTGACACAAGCGATTACGGGCACGAACGGACCGAACAAGGTACAACTGAATACTTCGTCGCTCGCGAGCGGCGTCTATTTCCTTCGTATTCAGATTGACTCCTTCGTTAGCAGCGTCGAACTGCGCGTCGTTCGCTAAGAGAAAATGCTACCGGTGATAAAACAATACCCGGGGGCGCATTATGCTGCCCTCGGGTATTGTTCATTTAAATCCATTCGCCGCCATTGGCACCGCATTATCCCCTTGCATTTGATCAATTTTCTGGTATTTTTTCGAGCTTTGACCCTCACTCTGTAACTCAAGTGCGTTTTGCGTATCAATACGGAATGCACTTTGCGCCGCTCCCGCAGTTCTCCCGGAGACCGTAAACGGGCTTCGGGGTCTTAATGCTGGCTTCCGCTGCTCGGCCCGTACCGCGCTCAATTCAGTCGGTCTTATCCGCTGAACGGGCGATGTGGTTCGTTCTATTCCAGGGTTTCTCTGTAGCGGGCGGACAAAATCGCCGGCGACCTGGAAACTCTTAAATCCTACTGTATTGAAAGCAGGCTTAACCGGGAAGGCCGCATCAATATGCGAAGCTTGGTTGCTATTTGTGATCTGCCGCTTTTACGATCCTTACTTTGGGGTATTGCCGTATGAACAGACGCGAATTTCTAGTCGGAACGCAAGCATCATTCAATGCGCAGGAAGGTGACAATCACGGTCAGCCGTCGCGCCGGCAAGCGACGTCCAAAGGTGACGGCGACCGAACTCTGGGCGCTACAACAACCCTGGCACCCTATACGGGCCCCTGGGAAATCCAGCAGGCCGCCCATTTGCTGCGCCGCCTTTCCTTCGGCGCTCCCCTGCGCCTTGTGAAGTTTACGCACAGTATCGGTCTCGGTGCCGCGATCGATCACCTCCTGCAGCCCGGACTGCACCACGCGCCGCCGGGCAGCTACACGATTCCAGGCCAGCATTTCACTCCCTGGGTCGATTTGGACTACGATAGCAGCGTCGACGGTCAGCGCGTTCAGTTTCTGCAGTCCTGGTGGGTCAACCTGATGATTAACACCGGCCTGTTTACCAACGACGATTTTCGTTCGGAAGAAAAGATGGCTCTTTTCTGGCATAATCACTTTGCGACAGGTGCCGAAGTGGTTAAGGACGCCCGCATGATGTACCGGCAAAATGTCTTGCTGCGCAGCAATGCCTTCGGCAACTTTAAGCACATGGTGCAGGAGATAACACTCGACCCCGCCATGCTCCGCTATCTCAACGGCAACACCAACTTCAAAAGCGCTCCCAATGAAAACTATGCCCGTGAACTACAAGAATTGTTTACTATCGGCAAAGGGCCGGAAATCGAATCCGGCAACTACACGAATTACACCGAAGACGATGTTAAGGCGGCCGCCAGAGTACTGACGGGTTGGGTCGACGATGCGGATACGATCGGCCATTCCTTTATCGAAGCGGAGCACGATGCCGGCGACAAAGAGTTTTCGTCCGCCTACGGCAATCGGCTGATTCGCGGTCGAACGGGTGAGGACGGCGCCCGCGAGGAACTCAATGAGCTCATAGATATGATCTTCGACCAGGAAGAGACGGCGCGCTATATCTGCCGCAAACTCTACCGCTTCTTCGTTAACCACGATCTCAACGACACAATCGAAGCGAATATCATCGGCCCGATGGCCGACATTCTCCGCAATCCGCCGGCACCCTACGAAGCTTTTGATATGATCCCCGTCATGCGAGCGCTCTTTGGCAGCGAACATTTTTTCGACCCTGAGCTGGCCGGCTGCAGTATCAAGTCTCCGGCGGAATATTTCATCGGCATGTGTCGCAATCTTGAAGTCAACCTGCCCAGCATTTCCAGCAGTGGCAACTTTTACGCCACCGATTTCATTCGGACTCTGATGCGCTTGACGGGAATGGACGTCTGCAATCCCCCGACTGTTTTCGGCTGGCCGGCCTATTACCAGAATCCGCTGTTTACAAAAATGTGGCTGTCGGAGGGGACCCTGACCCGACGTATTCAGTTTGCCCTTGAAATCATAAGGCCGGAAGGCGTCAAGGTCGAACCGTTTAACGAGCGCATGACGATGATGAGTACTTTGACTCTGGCCGAAAGTCTGACGGAAGATCCGGGTAATCCGGAGCTCATGACGCAGGCGGTGATTGATTTTTTGTTCTCGGTTCCCTTGAGCAACCAGCAATTTGCCGATCTGAAAGAACATCTGGTGGGTGCCGGCAATGGCGACTATGTCTGGACCGAGGTCTGGGACAACTATTCCCAGGATCCGCTGAACCAGGAAACCCGCAGGATTGCGGAGGAAAAGCTGCGCAAAATGTTGGATTTCGGATTTCGATTGCCGGAATTTCAATTGGGTTGAGCCTGAATACCTGTACGCTCGAAGCACAGCAGTCATTCGCAGCAAGTGCAACAATTAACATTCACATTTTATCGATCGAAGGATTATGCGTATGAAACGCAGGGATTTTCTGAAAGCGACCGTGCCGACCCTCAGCCTTCCTTTGGTGTTCCGCGGATTTCAGATCAGGGCCTACGGCAAAACGCCGGCTCTCGACTCGATACTGCGCGCTGCGCCGGAATCGGATCGTGTGATGGTTCTGATTCGGCTCAACGGCGGCAATGACGGATTAAATACCGTGATCCCGGTCGATCAGTACGATAACTACGCTCAGGTTCGTCGGAATATCGCCATCCCGAAAAGCGCAATCCTGCCTTTGACCGACGCTACCGGGATTCATCCGGCGATGACAGGCATGCACTCTATGTACAACGACGAGCGCCTGGTGGTCGTACAGAATGTCGGCAATCCCAGTCCCAGTTTTTCGCACGAACGCGCCATGGACAATTGGCTGACGGCAACCCATGGTGATGACTATGTTTCTACCGGCTGGGTCGGAAGGCAGTTGGCAAATCGCTATCCGAGCTTCCCCGAAAACTTCCCCAATGCAGAACAGCCCCATCCGCTGGCGATCCAAATCGGCTCGTCGGTCTCGACCCTGCTCGACGGTCCGGAAGGTATGATGGGAATGGCCTTTTCCTCGTCGCTGACCTTTGCGTCGCTCATCCTGGAACAACGGCCCGACATCACCATCAACGATTGCGCCGCCGACCTGCTCAAATATATTCGGAGCCTGGGCGAGCAGATTAATCGCTACAACGAAAGCCTGCGCGCCGCCATCAATGATACCGTTAATAAATCCGATCTTTATCCCGAACCATATCCGGGATCACTTTCCGAACAGTTAAAAATTGTTGCCCGTCTCGTCGGCTCGGGCGTTAAAACCAGGGTATATGTCGTTAACTATTCCGGCTTCGATACTCATTCGGGGCAGGTCGAAGAAGAAGACCACAGCCTGGGATCGCATGCAAAATTGCTGGACAGCGTATCGCAGTCCATCGCGGCTTTCCAGGATGACCTGCGCCTGTTTGGCGCTGAAGATCGAGTAGTAGGCATGACCTTTTCCGAATTCGGGCGCCGGGTGCGTTCGAATGGCAGCGCCGGCACCGACCACGGCGCGGCGGCGCCGCTCTTTGTGTTCGGCAGTAACGTCAACCCCGGAATCATCGGAGCTAATCCCAGTATATCGACATCCGCGAGCATTCAGGATAATGTCCCGATGCAGATCGATTTTCGCTCGGTGTACGCTTCGCTGCTCAAAGACTGGTTTTTGCTGAGCGACAGCGACATTCGTTCAATCTTGTTCGACGACTACCCGATAATCCCCATCATCAACAAACGCAGAACCGACGTGGACGATAGCCCGGGCTTTGAGGCCGGCCGGGTATACCTGGGCGATAATTACCCCAATCCCGTGCGCGGGTCCACCCACATTCCCTTCCGCAGCGACGGGCAGCCGGTGCGCCTTTCGATTTTCGACGCCGCCGGCCGTGAAATTCAGGTTCTCATCAATCGGCGCCTGCCTGCCGGCGATCATTCGGTCTTGTTCGAAGCGCATGATCTCAGCGACGGCATCTACTACTATCGCCTGCAAACGGGCAACTATCAACAAACCCGACCCTTTGTACGGCAGAAATAATCGGCTCTCCCGGCCGCAGACAATTCAGCTATCCTACAGTAAAAACCCCGGCAATATTGATCGCCGGGGTTTTCTGATTGACGTGGCCTGAGACCTCAGGGTCTGGCGCGATGCTCTCCGTTATCTGTTCGCACTGGTAGTTAAGTGCAGTGCATCGCAAGCGGCTGCCTCAGGGTGCAAAGATCAGCTGTTGTGTCTGGCTGGATGCAGAGGTCTGCAGACGACAGAAGTACACTGCTGAAGCCCTGGCGCCAATCGAGGCGGGAGAAAATTCAATACTATGGCTACCTTCGGCCAAGGGGCCATTGACAAGTGTAGCCAGTTCCCTGCCGCTGCCGTCCAGAATTGTCAGTAAGACCTCGTCGTCAGCAAGCAGCGAGAAGTTAACAGTGACGAGGTCTCCGGCCGGATTGGGAAAACTTGTCATAGAAATCTGCGCAGTGCCTTCTACCCCCTGTTTCGCCATGTCTGCCCTTCGCCCGGCAGTTCCGGTCCGCAGATCAGACCGGTCAAACGACGGCGGCATCACTCCCTCTGACGACCGTCCGTTCCAGAGTAAAACCCGTCCAAGGCTCAGCATGGCAGGCAAGCGCCGGCGCAGCTTACTCGCCTGTGCCCGAAGACCTGGACGGCTCACGGCTTTTTCGCGCTGCAATGACGACCGTGCGTGTCGATCCTGATCATCCAGACGATGTCTGAATTTTGCTTCATGTTTGGTAAATACATCGCTATAACGGTGCTTGAAACCACGTACTACATCACGGATGCCTTCTTTCCAACCGGGCCTCTTTTCGTTCAGCTCGGCTTTGATCTCCGAAACCAGTGCTTCCTTGTCTTCGAAGAGTACGCGCAACTCAGCCAGCAGGGAGCGATATTCCTCCCGAAGGCCAAGGCGCAGACTGCGCAGGCTTGCGTGATCGAGCTCCTCACCTTTATCCAATGCCTCGCGGATCTGCGCGTGCTGCGCACGTCTTTTTTCGCCTAACAGTTCCGCCCGACTGCGCAGGGCTTCAAGCGTCGCCAGGTCTTCGGCATTCAGGCTCGCATCGATTCTTGCTTTCCAGGCTGTAAGCGTGGGGACCAGGTTGACGTCCACATAATCCCGGATGGCGGCGCGAACTTCGCTACGGACTGCCTGCCGATCGACCGGTGCGGCAAGCAATAGCGTCATTGCACTCATCATTCCGAGTGCCAGACCAAATCCAAGCATTCTGCGCATGTTATTTGTCATACTATCCTCCTTAGCATTCAAAACATCTTGCATTATGAAGCTGCGCAGCACACGGCTTTCATCTCCCAAAACACAATGCTCTCTTCGTGGAATGTCCTTTCGCGGACAGCTTCGAATTCCACCGGCAGCAAGTGTATTTGCGAGACTTCAACCTCTGAATAACTGAGCTGGGCCGTATTGGCAGCTGACTGTGTCGTCCGGGCCGATGCCGCGCGTTGCGTATAGATCGGCGGTTTAGATTCTGGTGCTGACTGAATAGTTTAAAGGCGAGCCGGTGATTTCGACGGCAAAATCAGCGAGGTTTTAAAACGAAGGGAGCGCCTAAGTTGGCGCTCCCTGATTTGAGCAATATTCTACGAGCTGTTAACAAAATTGCCGATTAACTGTTTCCGAGCATTTGTTTGTCTTTAGCAATCAGATCGGCCAGAAAATCGATGTAACCCTGAGCACCGCCTTTACGATAGCCAAAACGCTGCACCGGGCGGCCGTCGGGATCGCAGAGCATCACGGTCGGAAAACCCTTGACGCCGAAAATGTTCATCCAATGCTCATTTTGCTTTTTGGTCGCCGGATCAACCTTCTTTTTCTTTGGGAAGTCCAGTTCGACCAGAACGAGATTTTTCTCTGCAAACTTAATGAAGGCGTCTTGCTTAAAAACTTCCTTATTCAGTTTGATACACCAGCCGCACCAATCGGAACCGGTGAAATCCATAAGAACATATTTCCCGCTGCTTTTCGCTTCTTTCAATGCCGACTGGATATCGGTACTCCAATTATCGCTGTTGCTCGGCGCGGAAAGAAGAGTCGTCGAAAAGCAAATGACAAAAAGCGCAACTAAGGCTCGCTTCATTTTCATTCCTCCACTTGCTTTGAAATAGTAAGATATATCACAAAAATTATGCTCAAAACACAAGATCGCTGCAATTCGTTCCGGCAGTGGTTGGCAAACGAATTCCGCGATCAGAAATAAATGCAGTAAGATACAAAAAGTTCGAAGGCGGGCAAGCTAATTCTAAGGGACCGAGGCCCGAGAGTGGCATTCTTTCAGCCCGGCAAAAAACAGGCGCCGCAGTTCACAATCCGCGGCGCTTTATGTTGCTCCATTACTTTCCTGCGATCTCCAACTCTTCATCGCTGCTGATGGGCAGCAATGCAAACTTGCGTTGACGTTTTGAATTTCCGCTCTGCAACTGCGAGCGAATTTCGAGCTCCGCCAGATTCAACTCGTCGAGCACCGCAATAACAGTTCCATAGTGAACGCCGCGTGAGGATTTAACAACCGTAATAATGTCATTGCCGAAGCGTAGATTCAGGTTGCTGGCGACGTTGCGCAGATCTTTAGCATCGATCGCCAGGATCTCGGCCTCGTCGAATTGATAGAAAATGCGGCTGTCGTTGCGAATGAGAATGCTCAGTACTTTCTCACTGACTTCGACTTCTTCATCCGGCGGGATAGCCATTTCCATGACCTGCGGCGTGACCATAGTGGTCGAAATCATGAAGAAAGTCAACAGCAGAAATGCTATGTCCACCAATGGCGTCATATCGAGCGACACGCCGAGTCGCCGACGCGTTTTGCGATTCGTTCCGCCAGTGCCTTGCTTACGACCGCGGCTCTCCGAGCTGAGGATAGTTCCACCCATGACGTCCCCCACATGAATTATCAATGTCTGATGCCGATTCAGACAGCGAGGGAATCGCAAAAGTTACAGGTAAGTAAGGACACTCGTCAGCTCAGCGCTTTATCGATAATGCCCGCCTGTTCCCGGTTGTGAATCACAGCGTGGCCCGTGGCGGTACTTGCGCTTTCGGGACGGCCGATATAGCGAATGCGCTGGTCCGGTGGCAGCAGGTCGAGCAGCCGGGACTGGACAAACATCCACGCGCCCATATTGCGCGGTTCTTCCTGTACCCAGCATAACTCAACCGCCGAGCGGTACTTCTGCAGCAATTCCTTAATACGGGCGCCGTGAAATGGATAAAGCTGTTCGATTCGTATCAGAGCCACATCCTCGACACCGCGTTTGGCGCGCTCCTGCGCCAATTCGAAGTAAACTTTGCCGGTGCAGAAATTCAGCCTTCGTACCTGAGCGGGATTCTTGATTTCGGCATCGTCGATTATCTCCTGATAGCCGCCCTCGGTGAAGTCGGCGGCTTTAGAAATCGGTCGGCGCAGATTTTGTTTCGGCGTCATTATTATCAGCGGCTTGTGATAGTCACGCAGTACCTGACGCCGAAGCGCATGAAAATAATTGGCGGGCGTCGTGTAATTGGCGACAATCATATTGTCTTCGCCGCACAACTGCAGAAATCGTTCGAGACGGGCACTTGAATGCTCCGGTCCCTGGCCTTCATATCCATGCGGAAGCAGGATGACAAGGTTGCAGGTCTGCCCCCACTTCTCTTCGGATGAAGACAGAAACTGATCGAAAAGAATCTGCGCGCCATTGACGAAATCGCCGAATTGCGCTTCCCACATGACCAGACCTTTACGCTGCGCAACGGCATAGCCGTATTCAAAACCTACAACGGCCAGCTCGGATAAGGAGCTGTCGTAGACGCGAAACTCCGCCTGACGGCCCGGATCGATCGCATTGAGCAGGAACAGCTCTCGTTCATCCCTCTGATCGACCAGCACCGCATGCCGATGTGAAAACGTACCGCGCGCCGAGTCCTGCCCCGAGAGGCGGACGGGATAACCTTCCAACAGCAGGCTCCCATAGGCCAGCGCTTCACCGGTACCCCAATCAATACCGCTGTCTTTGCTGACCGAATCGCGGCGTTTACGCAGCATATCCACCAGCTTGCGATGTATCTGAAAATCCGCCGGCACTTCCGTCGTGCTGCGAATTACCTTCGTAATTGTCTCGTCGCCAACGGCTGTATACACAGCCGCAAAAGGATCGGGCCGCTGACGCGAGCCGGAGGCTTCACTTACTTCATTCGGCTGTTCACGCGCCGCAAAGGCACGATCCAGCTCGGCCTTGGCCTGATCATACACCGACTTGCTTTCCTCGGCGGTCAGCACGCCTTCCCGCAACAGACGTTTGCTGTAATGTTCGGACCAGGGACGCAGCGAACGAATTTTTTTGTAGAGCAAGGGCTGGGTGTAGCCGGGCTCATCGGTTTCATTGTGGCCGTATTTGCGATAGCAGAACATGTCGATGACCACATCTTCATTAAACTCGCTGCGATAATCGACGGCGAAGGCCGCCGCAGTCAACACCGCTTCGGGGTCATCGCCGTTCACGTGCAGGATCGGCACTTGGAGCATTTTGGCAATGTCCGTCGCGTACACCGTCGAGCGCGCCTCGTCGGGACGGGTCGTGAAACCGATCTGATTGTTGATGATGATATGAATGGTACCGCCGGTACGGTAGCCTTTCAGATTCGCCAGGTTGAGGGTTTCGGCGACAACGCCCTGGCCGGCAAAGGCCGAATCACCATGAATCAGCAATGGTACCACGCGCCTGAATTCTTTGTCGCCCAGCTCTTCGATCCGCGCTCGCGCCATGCCTTCCACCACGGGGTTGACCGATTCGAGGTGGCTCGGATTCGATGCCAGGGTGATTTTGATCTTACGCCCGTCGGCTGTCGCGGCAAAACCTTCGGCGCCCAGGTGGTATTTCACATCGCCTGATCCGTGGAACGAATCGGGGTCCATCTCGCCCGCGAACTCACGGAACACTTTTTCCGCCGATTTGCCGAGAATGTTAACAAGAACGTTAAGACGACCACGGTGCGCCATCCCCACATAAATTTCATCGGCATCTTGCTCGGCCGCGGTGGCGACGATGTGTTCCAGCATGGCCAAGACTGCCTCCGCCCCCTCCAGCGAAAAACGCTTCTGGCCCAAAAACTTGGTTCCGAGATAACTCTCAAAGGTCTCGGCCTGTACCAGCTTTCTGAATACTTTTAGTTTGGTTTCGCGACTATAACTCAACTGACAGTATTCAGTCTCGAACTTGTCGCGGATCCAGGTTTTCTTGCGCGGCTCCTGGATATGCATAAACTCCAGGCCGATCTTGCGGCAGTAAGTGTCGCGCAAGGAGGTGATGATATCACGCAGCTTGCCGCGTTTCTTTCCGCAAAACTCACCGGTGTCATAAGAGCGTTCGAAATCCCAGACCGTAAAGCCATGATACGAGAGTTCCAGCTCGGGATAGTAGTAGTACTCGAGGCCGAGCGGGTTGACGTTGGCATACAGATGCCCACGTACCCGATAGGCATTGATGAGCTGCAATACCTTGCTTTCTTTTTCTACTACTTCCTGCTCATCCAGCAAACCGAAACGATGCGTCGAATTGTCGACCGACCAGCGTGCCGGCTCGAAGGGAATATTAAAACTGGCGTAAATCTGATCGTAAAAATGATCCTCGCCCAGCAGCAGACGGCTGAGATACTGCAGAAATTCGCCCGATTCCGCACCCTGGATAATTCGGTGATCATAGGTGCTTGTGATTGTCATCACTTTCGAAACGGCCAGGCTTGACTTCAACGACGGCGCGACCGCCTGAAACTCGCTGGGGTAGTCGATAGCGCCCGTCGCCAGGATGAGCCCCTGTCCCTGCATCAGACGCGGCATCGACGCCACGGTGCCGATACCGCCCGGATTGGTCAGCGTCAAAGTTGTCCCCATCAGATCGTCGGGATCTATCTTGCCGCTGCGAGCCTTGGCCACAATGGCATGATAGGCTTCGATGAATTCCAGAAATGTGAGACTGCCGGCATCTTTAACATTCGGCACCAGCAGGGTACGCGTCCCATCGCGCCGCGCGACATCCACGGCCAGGCCGAGGTTAATCGTCGTTCGACTGACACGCTGCGCCTTGCCCTGGCTGCGCGCATAGGCATGATTCATGCCGGGATACTTTTTCAGCGCTTTGACAATCGCCCAGGCGATAAAATGCGTGAAGCTGAGTTTGGAGCGTCCATCGCGCACGAGGATGTGGTTGATCATCCGCCGATTTTCGTCAAGCACAATAATCGGAATCGTACGCAGCGACGTCGCGGTGGGAATCGAGAGGCTTGTGTCCATATTGTCGGCAATACGCTCGGTAATGCCGCTCAGCGCTTTGACCTCATCATCGGGGCCGACGTACACGCTGATATCGTTGTCAGCAACGGCGCCAGTCGGTGCCGGCGTCGCTTGTTCCGCTTTGCCGTTGTCCCGCGATTCACTGCCGGCGGCTCCGGGTGGAGCCGAGTCCGGGGCGGAAAAGCCGTTGGTTTTGCCCAGCGATGTATCGGCACGGTCCGCGGCCGGTTGCGGCGCTGCGGGCCCGGCGGATTCCGGCATTGTCGAGGCCAGCGATTCAGTCGCCTGCCCGACATCGTCGCCGCGCTCATCCGCAATCTGCTCGGTAATTTCCTGTCGATGTTCTTCGAAGTATCGGCGCCATTCGGCGCTGACGGAATCAGGATCGCGCAAAAATTGAAAGTATAACTCTTCCAGATACGCGTTGTTGAGGCCTATCATATTCTTACCTGTTATTACCGCTCGGTAATTGTAATGGTGTCCGCTACACTCGCTTCGCAAGCAAAAATAGAAAAATCTAAACAAAGGAAGACGCTTCCCTTTTCTCAGGATTTTATACAGAAAAGTAAAAGCCGCCAGATTGGCGGCTTTTAGCCTCTGCAGTCATTTCAGAATCTTGTCGGGCGCTGGTTATTCACGCCGCACGCGCAGACGATGACTGCGCTCCCGGCTGCCCTTGCCGAGTCGGATGGTATAGCTGCCGGGTGCCAGGCCGCTCGTGCTGAGGCGAATATGGTCGCTGCCCGGATCGGGAGTAATGCTGAGGGTTCGCAGCACGGCACCGGCGGCATCGACTACGCTGACTTCGACGGGGCCGCCTTTGCTGCTGCGCCAGGGAAGACGCGCTTCCGCTCCCAACGCAACTTCAGCAGCCTGGTCGGGGAAAGACGCATTCCGGTAGAGGGCCGGGGTTTCAGCGTCGCTTCTGGCTGTAGCGGTAGACGATGCGCTCGACCATATCGAGCTGGTAATCGTTCCAACCGTAAAGCTGAGCGAAGTGGTGGCAAAAGTATGGCAGAAGGAAATGGCCGGCTGCGTGCTGATAAGCGTGGGATTCCAGTTGTTCGACAAGGGATTGATAACCACATTGCAGTTGCCGGTCGTCACGCTGAAGTCGCCGGTTAAATCCACACGCATTAACAACTGATCGCCGCCGCCGGCGCCGAAGCTCTTGCTTGCCCCGGCGATATAGTATCCCAACGGTCCCGGAAAACGAGGCGCGCCGCGCGATTGTCGTATGGAACGACCAAAGTCGTAGCTCGGACCACCGTAGATTCTCGACCAAATCTCCGGACCAAGCGCCGCCGGTACTTCCAGGGCGAAGACTTCGCCGTTGCGAAAGCCCGGGGCCGCAAAGCTATTGGATTCACCGACCAGCACATATCCATCCCCGGTAATACTTTGGGTTAGTGACCAGACGTCGTCGAAACGATTGCCGCCATAGGAGTGCCCGGCCAGAAATGCGCCGGCGGCAATGCCGAGCTTTATCACGACGGCATCGCCGGAATTGTTGCCGGTGCTATGCGATAATCCGACGGCCACGACATCGCCCTGCGGGTCGATGTGAACCGCCCGGCCGATATCATTCCATTCCTGCCCCACGACGCTGGCCCAGACCGGCGCACCGGTGGCGCCATCAAGGCGCATCACGAGCATATCGCTGTCTTCGCCGTCACCGCCGCCCACGGTAAAACTGGTGGTTTCACCAACGACGATCATATCGCCGGACGCCGGATCTTCGCGCACGCTCCAGGCTTTGTCGTCTCCCTGCCAGCCGTAGAGAAAACTCCAGATAGGAAGGCCG
>JANQRB010000169.1 GCA_028284775.1 Candidatus Kapaibacterium sp.
GCGGGAGACCAGTGTGGCAAAGCTGGCGTTAAGGCTGCCGTTTTCAAGGTTCAATGCTGCTCCGGCAGCATTCCGAACGCTCAGAGAGGCTGAAGTGAAGCTGCCGAAAGCACTGCCTTTTATTCCGTCGCCGGCGGGACCCTTGATATCAAAGCCGCGGACGTCATTGTTAAACGCAAGCTGTAAGCCGACGCCGACGCTGTTTGTGAGCACCGGACGCTGTCCGGCGCTGGTAATCGTCTGTCCCTGTATTTCAAGGTCAGCACCCTGTCCGACAACACGTTGACCGTTTAACAGTGTCAGTCCGCCGTCATACGCGCCGCTTCCGCTGTGGAGAAAGATAATATCTCCTGCTCCCGGATGGTCGGAGCCGCCGCCCTGCGCGGAATTAAAAGCAGCCAGCGTGTTAAATGGCGTAGTGAATCGACCATCGCCATTGCTCGCCGCGGCATTGTCGATAAACCAGACCATGTCGCTCACATCGATTTGTACACGGCCCTGGTCGCGGTTGCCGTCCGCGTCTTCGAGGAAGTAGACGAAGCTGTCGCGACCTTCGAATCCGCGTGGCGGATGGTAGTTAAACGCGCCGTTGGCCATTATGACGAGCTCGCCGCCATGAGTACTCGTGCCGCCGGTGACCGATACGATCTGCAGGCCGGGTTGCCCGTCCGGGTCGTTGTCGTTGCCCAGCAGGCCAGGTGCAGACACCTGCAGTACAACATTGCCGATGGCTGTGTAACTGTCATCGCGAGCCAGCGGAGTCGTGCGGATCGAGCCGGGGACGACAGCGACATTTGCGTCGAGAGCAAGGCTCAGCGAGGCAGCCGTGGCGCACGTCGCGCCGCCATTGGCGATCAGCAGATCGAACTGTCCGTTGTCACCGGGATCGACCTGATTATTGCCATTGCGGTCGTTCAGTAGCGCATCCTGCAGTGAAGCATAGACAGCGGGATTGCCTGTACCGGAACAAACAACAAAAACGTGTGCCGATTCGACGTTGGGATTGTCATCCCAGAATGCGAATATCTCCACAATATCGCCGTTCTGCAGTGGTGACATCCCGACAGTGGCAACCGTCGTGACGAGTAGTTTATCGATGTCCGCTCCCACGTTTGCGCGCGCGATATCAAAAGGGCCGCTTTGCTGACTGCGGTTAACACGACGAATTGTCCAGTTCAAAGCATCGCCGGATGAAACGGTGCTGCCGCGAAAACGCAGGTCTGCTGTCAGCATCGTGCCGCCGCCGCAGAATGCGCTGCCCGTTGTAACGACCTGCATTTCGATCGACGTAATTGTGACCTGCGCTGAGGTTTCGGGAGCTGCAAACAAGGAAAACAGGCCTGCAAGGCAGACCATCCTGAATGTGAATATGCCCGGACCGATATTACGAATACCAGCCCGGTTAAGGACTTTACTCATAGTGCCGCTGTTTAAGGATTGTCCTGATGCGGAGGGTTCAAATATCGCAGATGCCGACGACCCGACGGCCTCTGTGTACGAATCAAAGCGAAAATTACGCCCTGAACAGTCTTCGAACACTAACAGTTTATTAGCAGGTTGTTTAGTCGCCGCCGTCGGCAAGGAGTTCCGACAGCGCGGCCTGAATCGACCTTCCCCTCGCAAGCCGGAGTTTGTGGCGGATGTTCTGCCGGTGCCAGTTGATGGCATGGAGCGAAACGTTGAGGGCAGCTGCGATTTCCTTGCTCTGCATATTGGCGTGCACGAGCTGACACACTTTGATTTCGGCGGGCGTCAGAGGAAGCGCACGATTCAGCAGGATCCGCTGCAACTGCTGTTCTTCCGACTGCCAGACAATTCCCGATTGCCTGATGACTTCCTCTTCCATCGTCTCGAGTTCCTGCGCGAGCATCTTGCGATCCAATAGCAGTTTGCGTTCGCGAGCTGCCAGCATCTGCTGTTGATGGTAGGCTTGTTCAAGTTGTGATGCGGCTTCACCTGTTTTGTCGAGCGAGCGATATTGATGATGTAATTGTTCGTGAATCGCAATTAACTTTTCGTGATAAGGTCCTTTCTGCGCCAATACAAAGGCCTTTGTTAAGACTCTGATACTTTTGCTCCGCCGACCATCCGCGGCGAGTTTGGCAGCGAAGTCACATAGTAGATCAATACGTTCATTAATTTTTGCGTCGCCTTCCAGTGCTGCCAGTGAATTTTGCACCATGCGCTCGGCATCGGGTGGCGGCATGCTGTGCATCGCAATTCTCGCACGCAGCAGCAACAGGTTTGTCGAAGACTCTTTGTCATCAACGCGCCGCAACAGTAACTCACACTCATTGGCGCAATCCTGCGCAGATGCTATTTGCTCTTGTATCAGATAGATCAGGCCGGCGTTCGTCAGGGCGCCGATCAGCAGACGCGGATTGTCGCAGCGGCGAGCGAGTGCGGCGCTTTCGCGAAAATAGCGTAAAGCCTCGCCGGGGTTGCCGTCCTGCTTCATGAGAATGCCGATTTCATTTAAGACAGAGGATTCGCCGAAAGCATCATGGATCTGTCGGAACAGCCGCAAAGCCTTGCTGTAGTCTTCGATAGCAAGACCGCGCATACCAAGATTTTTGTGGACATTGCCGAGGGACAGCGTTGTTGCGGCCAGGTGAAGCGTGTTTCCTCCGTCTTCCAGGATGGCAATCGCGCTATGGGCAGTGGCCAATGCCTTACCAAGCAAGCCCAACTTGTTGTAGATGTTAATTTGTACCTGCAGGCTGGTTGCGTACTGTCCCATGTGACCGGCGCTGCGGGCGATGGCGATGGCCAGATGCGTGTGTTGCAGCGCCAGCTTAAAGTCGTCCGAATGAAAGGCAATCGAAGCCAGGCCTTGCCAGGCCGCCGACTGGAGCGAATATATCTTACGCTCTTCGCTGATATGCAAGGCGCGTCGTTCGTGCTCTTCGGCGGCAGTGTAATTTCCCATTCGACGATTAAGACCAGCCAGAGCATGTTCGACGATTCCCACGCCGGAATGCATCCCGATGGCGGCAAAGCGTTGACCGGCATCGCCAAGCAGCCTCCCTGCTTTCTCCATTTGCAGCTGATTACTGTAACACAAGCCCTGGATGTGCAGAGCCAGCGCCAGATTGCATTCATCGCCGGATGCGCGCGCCTCATCCTCCGCGCGCCGGGCAAGTTTGAGTGATTTTTCCGACTGGTGGTCCATCAACAGCCAGGCATCCCGGTTCAGATCCGAAGTGCCTTCCATTTTATATCCGCGCCGCGCCTTCGCTGCCATTCTGTTTCCTCTTCACCTGACCCGACCTAGTGTAGCGGCCCAAGATAGGAAATTCAGAATTACAGTCATCTCTGATAATCAAGATATCACATTTTTACTACGGCCGGGTTTAACAGTGTCGATCGATGTCGATTTCAGCCTGACTCGCGATCGTGAACCGAAAGAGGCCCAGTGCTGGTTTCGAATTCGATGCGCTCTTCGACTGCCACCATAAAGAATCCGTATGCCAAAAGAAATTCTCCGGGTTTCAACAAAAACCTGACAAAGATTCCCGGAGTCAATCATCAATGGCAATGATGAGCCGGGAGGGCGCACTGCGGCACTTATCATACAATGTCGACGCGTGTACATTCATAAGCAACACTTATACATTACGTAAGCGGTCCGTCCGGCTAATCAAACAAATTACGAGCAGCGGCAGTAGCGGACATCAGCATTATAGCCGCAACAACCACTGCCGGGCTGTTTGATGTTCTTCCGCTAGCTGTGATTCACACAATTCGACCAGGCACTCCGGTGCCCCTTTACCTGTTAAAAAAATTTGAGGATTACGCTATGCTCACCATCTGCGCATTCAGACCCTGTTTCAATCGACTGGCGCTCATCGCCATGTTGCTGTCGACGGCAACAGTCGCCGCACAGGCCCAGTCCAGTTGGGTGTTCGAAGACTTTTACGGCAATCGGGGCGTCAGCGACTTCGGTATGTGTGTTAAAACAACCGAGGACGGCGGAGCGATCACGATTGGCGCCAGCGAATCATTCGGCGCCGCCAATCCGCTCATTCACATCATCCGCGTTGATCCGCTCGGCAATCCCGTATGGGAGAGTACTTATGACCAGCATGCCATTACGCAAGATATGTCGATTGCCGTCTGTGACAATGGAGATTTCGTCTGGACGGCCGGCGTCATCCTTCCGGGGCAAACAACATCGGACATCCTTGTCGTCCGGACCGGGCCCGACGGCAGTCCACTCTGGGCCAGATTAGTAGGAAGAAACAATAACCGGAACGAACGCGCTCATGCAATTCTCGAAGCGCAAAATGGCGATATCGCTGTTTCCGGCGTCACGGACAACGTAACGAGCAATGGCATGGATTTGCTCGTGAGCCGTTTCGAGCAGGATGGCACGTGGCTGTGGAGTTTTCACTACGGCAGTGCGGAAGACGACAAAAACCACGGTCTGGTGGAACGCGGCAACGGCAATCTGATCGCTGCCGGAGCTATCAGCGCCGAGGCCGGCGGCTATGATGCCTGGCTGCTGGAAATCGACCCGGCGGGTAATCCCGGCTGGTCGCACAGTTATGGGCCGAACGACGGCTTCAACGATTGGTTCCTCAATGTTATTGAACATCCGGCTACGGGTGAATTGTATGCGGTCGGTCATTACCAGCGCCTGAGCGGTTTCGGCAGCAGCCTGATCGTTGCCGTTGATCCAAACAGCGGCACCTTCGTTCACACAATTCACTATCGTCACAATCTGGCGGCTGCCAATTTTGAAGCGGCCCGTTCCATTGCCTATGCGCCCGCCGACGATGAATTTGTGGTCTGCGGTCGATACCGCACGGCGGCCGGTGTCGTTCAGCCATACACCGCGGCATTTCCGGCTGACCTGTCGACACCCTTATGGATGCTGCGCCGGCAGCAGCCTGAAGCGGGGACATACAGGAGCATCGACATCACCGACGGGAATCAGGAGTACGACCAGGGCGGCGGCTTCTGGATCGCCGGCTCGGTGTCGGAGGATATGAGCTGGCCGAGTACGCGACGCTACCATTCGCTGACGCGCAGCAATTGGAAGGGCAAAACCGACTGCGTCGAAGACCTTGATTGGGACTTTGATCCCAGCATGGTCGATCGGGCTGTCGATATCGAATTCGATGAAGCCGACGAGGCGGTGGAATTCTCGATCAAGAAGCGCAATGTTAAGTCAGGAAACGAGGTATGTCCGGCTGTTTGGCTGAATTCCCATGCTAAATCAATAGCGGCGCCAAAAGCCGAAACCAAGGGCCTGCAAGCGCGGCTACATCAATCCGTGCTGCGACGCGGTGATGATCTGACGCTGAAGTTTGGCGCAAGCGGGATGAAAGTCGCGCGCATTGTCATTACGGATGTTCGCGGACGTGTTTACCACGACGCCGCCTCTTCGATCCGCGGGGATCAGGAGGTGATCGCAGTTAAGACCAATGGATGGGTGTCAGGTACGTATTATCTACAAATTAGCCTGCGAGACGACGTACAGGCTATGCGTTTTGTTATCCGTAACTGAGCTGACAATCGGGCCACGAATCAAAGCCGGATCAGAGTTGTGGGAATTACTCGATGATCTCCCTGGGCCCATCCGGCAGCGATGCCGAGCGATCGAGGCAATTCGTAGATTCATTAACTGCTATAGCAGCAATCCTCGTCTCAGTCGCAGCGACATTCATCGTCGAGTCGGATTGTTTCACGACTAATCGATCGGGTCAGCGCAGGATTGCCAGTCTGAGAAAGGTTGGACCGGCGGGCGGCGGGTCCGGACGGATACAAGACGTCCGGACCCTTACACCTGTGGCTCATGATCGACACCTGTACACCCAAAGTCGACACTTGTACAATTCGAACGAGCAGCACCAGCTCAATGCCGCAACTTGACGCCAGGGCAGCACTACCGGGAATATCCCCAACCGGTCGCTACGAACACTGCCAGGCGGCTCGCTGCGCTTGTCATTTCTCTTATCCCAATCAATCGGCACGGCATTCCAGCGCCTTGCCCTTCATTAATTTCCATGAGGTATTTCCATGATCACAAGGCATTCTCACAAGACTGTTTTTTCCCGACTATCGCTACTCGTCCTGCTCACGATTTCTACGACCATGGCTGCGCAGGCACAGGCCAGCTGGGTGTTCGAAGACTTCTACGGAAGCCAGGGCGTCAGTGATTTCGGTATGTGTGTTAAAACCACCCATGACGGCGGAGCGATTACGATCGGCTCCAGCGAGTCATTTGGTCAGGGCTATCCCGTTATTCACGTCATCCGCGTTGACCCGCTCGGCAATCCCGTATGGGAAAACTACTATGACCAGAATGCCTTTGTGCGCGATATGTCGATTGCCGAGTGCAGCAACCTCGACCTCGTCTGGACTGCCAGCGTCATAATTCGGGGCCAGCCTGATTATGATATTCTGGTGGCACGAACAGAGGCCGACGGAACCTTGTTGTGGGCCAGGCTGGTCGGCTTCGATAACGAACGCGA
Source organism: Candidatus Kapaibacterium sp. (assembly GCA_028284775.1). Taxonomy (GTDB): domain Bacteria; phylum Bacteroidota; class Ignavibacteria; order Kapaibacteriales; family UBA7675; genus JANQRB01. Next base: position 6,480 of record JANQRB010000169.1, read on the forward strand.
CGAATACGCCAGCGCGATCGTCGAGACGCAAAACGGTGATATTGCGGTCTCCGGTGTCGCGGCGAATGTTCCGAATCGCGGCCACGAATTGATCGTTGCGCGCTTCGAGCAAGATGGCTCCTGGCTGTGGAGCGGTCACTATGGCACTGAGGGCAATGACGATAATCACGGCCTGACGGAACACAGCAACGGGAACCTGATTGCCGCCGGCGCGATTGCCGCCAACGCCGGCGGACAGGATGCCTGGCTGCTGGAAATCGATGCCAACGGTAATCCAGGCTGGTCGCATAGTTATGGACCGGACGATGGATTCCTGGACGGCTTCCGCAATGTGATTGAACATCCGAGCACCGGCGAGCTGTATGCCGTCGGGAACTACCAGCGCACAAGCGGCTTCGGCAGCGGCTTGATCGTGGCGGTCAACCCGAACAACGGCGCGGTAGTGCACTCCATTCACTATCGGCACAATCTGGCGGGGTCGGGTCTCGAGACCTGCCGCTCGATCGTCTATGCGCCCGATGAAGATGAATTTGTAGTCTGCGGACGCTATATCACGCCTAACAGCGTTGTCCAGCCCTACACGGCTGCCTTCCCGCCCGACTTGTCGGCTCCACTCTGGATGCTGCGCCGAAATCAATCCGAAGCCGGCGTTTATCGCAGTATCGACCTTACTGACGGCAATCCGGACTATGAGCAGGGCGGCGGCTACTGGATCGCCGGCTCGGTGTCAGAGGACCAGACCTGGCACAGCCCGCGGCGTTACCACTCGCTTACCCGCACAAACTGGAACGGCAAAACCGACTGTACCCAGGAGCTGGATTGGGATCTTGACCCCAGCCTGGACGACATCGACCGGGACATCGCTTTTGACGGCGCCGACGAGGCCGTGGAGATCTCGCCCAAGCGCGTTGCAGTCGATTCCAGGACAGAGGAATGCCCCGGTGTCTGGATTGACTCGCACGCCAAATCCGCTGCGGAGCTTGAAACGCCGCCCGTCATAAACAACAGTATCCTCGCCCGGCTGCCGCAATCGCCGCTGCGCAGCGGAGAGACGCTCCAGCTGGCGTTAACAAGCACCGACGTCCAAAATGTGCGGATCGTCATAACGGATATTCAGGGTCGACAATATCATGATGCTCATTATGCGAGCAGCAACTCGCAGACGGTCGTCGATATCAGTACCGATGCCTGGGCCGCCGGTATCTATGTAGTGCAATTGCGTGTCGCCAATAACATTCAAACACTCCGGGTTCTGCTCCATAATTGATATGGTTCAGCACGCTTGCCGACGTTTGTTTAATAGACCCGGCGCGTTGAATTGTTAACAAAGTCCATTCCACATGTCAGCCCAAATTGAAGATACAATGGCAAATGTGTGATGGCCAGCAGATCGAAATCAGTCATAGGCCCCGCGTCTGGCGTGCCCGGAATGTGCAGCTGCGATAAGCAATCACAGCACAGATTCCGCCGGTCCGATGGAAGCGGGGCCGGATTCAGGCAAGCCGCTCCGGACAAAATGCGGGCAGCAAATTTCCGATTTTCAGCATTGAAGACGAAACTTGTAGCAGACAGGCCCCGCCTCCTGTGTTAACATGTTACAAAGCAGGTACATTCGGAGGCAATCATAGCGGCAAAGGATCTTAACGCTGTAAGTACGGCCTTCATATTACTACACGCAGTTCGTTTGCATTCCTTCTCAAGCGCTGTCACCATCCAAATAAATTTAGACAGAAGAGAAGCCGCGCGTGCCGGAGTCGAGACGCAGTAGGGTGGCAGCTCCGCAGCTGGTATCACGAACGGTTCTTCGAAGTGCGACAATGCGGTCGTCATTACGCGCCAGAGAAGCGGAGGAGTGTGTATTTGGGAGAATCACTTAAGGGCGGACAGGATATCTCGTTAGTGAAGATCTTCGGCGGCGTGCCTGAGGCTGAGGGTGAAAGGTTGAAGTTGAATATTGTGGTGGCGAAGAGAAGAAGTGTGAATTTCGTTGCGACAACAACTATAATCGGGAATCGGAATTCGCCGTTGGCGTGCCGCCCCTCCTCCACCTCCAAACACTTACCTTGCGATCGGGACACAGACAATCGACTCCCGTTCTTGCTTCTACCAGGGGCGCCAATCTCTCAGTTATTCCGATCACACATTCCTTCTGCAGAGAACAGTTACAACAATACGAAGGCTTAGCCAAACATCAATAGCGGCGATGAACACTTTTGCCAATATAAGAGTGAACGTCCCGCCCAGAGTATCTAACGGTCAGATAGACAAAGTTTCTGATTCCGATTCAAAACACCAGCGACGTCATTCCGCCAGCTCTTGCCAACCAAGTTCACGGAACCGGCAGGCATCACTTATTGCACAAGCTCAACGCCTGTACAAGCAAAGGCCACGCAGGTACATTGCGACGTTGAATTCACAGTCAAAGCAGGTATGTTAGCGTCACAGCTGTACATGGCAATTGCATCCTCAGATGTTCCCTTACGCGCCGACTGAATTTGTGCCCTTTTTGTTCGACACGCTTAGTATTAATTAACATGACATTCTAATGTCATTCCATCATTTTGTTTTTTTGAGGTTATCCTATGATCACAAAACGATTTCCAAGAATCTGCTCTTTTCGTATCGCACTAATGTTTCTGTTAATTGCAGGTTTGCCTTCGACAGTTCATTCTCAGTCGAGTTGGGTGTTCGAAGACTTTTATGGCCGCCAGGGGGTCAGCGACTTTGGTATGTGTGTTAAATCAACCGAAGATGGTGGTGCAATCACAATTGGCTCCAGCGAGTCATTTGGCGCTGGTGACCCTGTCATTCATATCATTCGTGTTGACCCGCTGGGTAATCCTGTCTGGGAAAAGTACTACGACAAACAGGCCTATGTCCGCGATATGTCGATCGCGCAATGTGAAAACGGGGACTTTGTCTGGACGGCCGGCGTGATTCTGTTTGGCCAGACAAGCTATGACATTCTGGTGGTACGTATGGGCCCCGACGGCAGTGTTTTATGGGCCAGACTACTCGGCTTCGGCAACAGCCGGGACGAATACGCCCATGCAATCGTCGAGACGCGAAACGGCGATGTTGCAGTTTCCGGAGTCACAATTAATGATCCCAATCGGGGCGACGACCTGGTGGTGGCACGATTTAAGAGTGACGGAACATGGCTTTGGGCTTATCATTATGGTAGCGCAGGGGACGATGACAATCACGGTCTGCTGGAGAACATCGACGAAAACTTGTACGCGGCCGGTGCCATCGCTGCCAGTGCCGGCGGTCTGGACGCATGGTTGTTGGAAATCGACGCGGCTGGAAGTCCTGGCTGGTCGCACAGCTATGGCCTGAACGACGGTCTCTTCGATTGGTTTCTTAACGTTGTAGAAAATCCAGATAACGGCGAGTTGTATGCAGTCGGACACGACCAGCGTGGAAGTGGACTCGGCAATAGTGTCATCGTTGCCGTCGACGCGAGTAGTGGTGCCGTTTCAAATGCGATCCGTTATCGACATAATCTGGCGGGAGCAGGTCATGAGTCCGCGCGCTCAATTGTCTATGCTCCCGAAGATAAAGAGTTTGTGGTTTGCGGTCGTTATCAGACGGCGACCAGTGTAACCCAACCTTATACAGCCGCCTTTCCCTCCGACCTGTCGGCACCTTTGTGGATGCGACGACGTCAGCAGATCGAAGCAGGCGCTTATCGCAGCATCGACATTACCAACGGCAATCGGGAGTACGACCAAGGCGGCGGTTACTGGATTGCCGGTTCCCTTTCTGAAGACCAAACCTGGCATAGTACAAGACGATTTCATTCGTTGACCCGTACGAACTGGAATGGCAAAACCGACTGCACGCAAGACCTTGAATGGGACAGTGACAATACAGTGGCCGACATCGGCCGCGACATTAGTTTCTTTGATTTCGACGAGGCCGTGGAAGTCTCCGTTAAAGGATTTGATGTCAAAACCAGAAACGAAGAATGTCCGGGAATCTGGATCGGATCCAATGCCAAATTCGGCGCCAAACCTCAGAGTTCTTTGACAAGTGCCGATGGTTTCGCGGCACGACTGCAGCAGTCGATATTGCTACATGGCGAAAAGTTAAGGGTGGAGTTTCTTTCTGGTTCTGCCTCAAGTGCTCGTATCGTCATTTCCGACATTCAGGGCCGTGTACACTACGATGCAGCCGATGTAATCAGGGGAGGTCAATTTGCAGTTGAGATTAGCACCGACGCCTGGATGCCCGGTACATACTATGTGCAGATCCGATTCAACAATAGGGTACAAGCTCTTCGATTCGTTCTTAGCGACTAATACACAATCTGCTTCAAGAACAATCAAATGAGCACCCGATTTTAGGAGAGGCATCCAGAGCGAGATTCACAAGGAATTGATCGAATTAACATAGGATTGCGGGGAGCAATCTTGCGGTTAGTTAAAAAGCAGTTCTCGCGTTAGCAGCAAGCATCCCCTTAATGCTCTCGGGCTAAGGGCAACCTGCCAAATGACGTGGGAACTGTCTGTTTAATCGCGATCACTCGACATTGCTACGGGATTAGAAGACAGGGATATTCAACCTTGAGCGTCATTGCCATCTACCTGAGCAAATGGCTACATTATATTAAAGCCCGGATTCACAAAGAGCACATACGGGTTAGTGATTGTCTTAAGGAGTTTTCGCGAGATTTTACAAGAGCTAATTCGGAACATGTTGATGACGCAAATGTTGAAGCTGACCGATTGACACAGTTGATATTTGAGAGATGAAAATCGCAGACAGTAGTTGTCAAAGCAACTATCTAAGCCTCCCAGATATCGCCAGAGGCGTGCCACCCCTCCACCACCTCCGAATAGTTCGGTTCGAGATCAGACCACAAGCAGCCACCGCCAATTTCCTCACAAAATCAGCGACTCAACTTCGACATTTCCCGATCTCACAATCACTTTGATCCGTACAGAACCACCACAACTTTGCAAACAAATGCCAAACATCTATAGCGAATTCAGAGGTCCTGCTAAAACACAGTCTGAACGGGCAGGCAAAGCCGTCGAGCGGTCGGAGAATCGTGTTTTCTGAAGAGAGCACTATGTACGACGTTTAGCTCAACCAGGTCTGCGCTTCCCTTTCCACAACTGTCGGGTGCGAAAGGCGGATCAGATGCCCAGGCAACAGGGGTTACCGACAGAGTGTGTGTTTCTCTCTCCCAGGTTGCAACAGTTCGAAATTTTTGCCCTTGCCCGCATGCGCCTCGGAAGTTGGCTCTCTTCCTGCATTGTGTAAGACTAACATAGCCAGTAAACCATGGTCATCTGAATAAGTTTTCGGCATATCCATAGGCAGGCTAAGACTCAAAGCGATCATCAAATGTTGAAAAGCTACAATAATTTCCGTTTTCATCAACTTGGTTTCTTTATTCTGCCTTCTTGGTTCTGAAGGAGGCACTTCAATTTCCAGGCTCCTACGATATCGCCGCTTTCAGGCCGTTTCCGAAGGTCGCAGGCAACGAGCCGGCAACAGTGGTTGAGTCTGTCATGCATAAACTACAAAGCTTGCTGTATCTCGTTACGACACAAACCACCTCAAGCTCTAATTGCGATTTCCAGTTGTCAAGGCCGAATCTCAACCGTTCGATCGGCGAGAGCTACCGTTTGTCTGCTCCGGCCTACCGCTTGTACAACGCCCGGGATTTAGCTCGTATGGCCTCGTATATTCACATACAACGAAGGCCCCGGACTGACCAACAGCAATTCTCGACGATGCCTTCGTTAACAGCAGATCGACACATTGAATGGATGAGACTATGCGATCTCTCTTTACGCTCCTTTTCGTTTTTCTCTGCTTGTTAAGTAATTCGCCGGCAGGTTCAACTGACACATTGCGAGCTTACAGCAGCGAGAGCCCACGCGTTTTCTACCGCAACCCCGACATCAGTATGCAGGCAATGCGCTTCACTGTGACGCGACCGGGTTTCATTGATGCAATCCGTATTACCGTGGATGGTGACTCCACCGGTACAGCTCGCTTGCGCATCTTCGGTCAGGAGGGAGGAGCTCCGGCACCCTTTCTTGAAAACGATCTTGTGGAGCCGCGAACAATAGTCAAGTCCAAGGTTGGCGCCCAAACACTTACGCTGCGCTTTGCTGAAGGCATCCCGGTTAACAATGATCAGTTTTTTGTTGCCATCGACAAAATAAGTCCCGGCTTGCATTTGCTCAGCGATGCCGAGCCGCGCCTGCCGTCTTGTGCCAGCCCGGCTTCGGGAGCATACTACCTGCAATGTCTTAAACATAACGACGGCTCCTGGCATCATGGCACCCTGGCGTATTTGATTGAAGTCGATCTGCACTTTGACACGCCGACGGCGAATGCCGCTTTTCAGCGTGACAGCCTTTGCCTGCCGGCCACGCTGCAATCCCTTCGGCACAATACGCCGCTCATTGCATGCGCCGACTTTAACAGTGATTCATATATGGACCTATTGCTTGACGGCCGAATGCTGTTTAACAAGGGCGACGGAAGTTTCGTCGACAAGTCGGAGTTGATCGGCGGTAGAGCATCGGGGCTGACCATTCTGATTGACATGGATAATGATGCCGCCGTCGATGTCATTCACTTTCCCATCCCCGCAGCAGCAAAGCAGCGGGCGACGCTCTATCGCAATGATGGCAGCGGCAACTTCCGGGAGCTGCCCTTCGATGCGCCGATTCTGCACATGCCGAGCGCCCTCAGTGTTGCCGACATCAATAATGACAAGTTGCCGGACCTCTTCATCGGACAGGACAGTCGAGCAGCGGATCGGCCCCTGCAAAACTTTTTGCTTATCAATACTGACGGACGCTCCTTTACCGATTATAGCGAACTACTGGGCGCAGTTGGGCCGGCGATTGCCAGTGGCGCCAGTTTTATCGACTTTAACAATGACGGTCTAATCGACCTCTACATCGCAAACTCATACCGTCAGCCCAGCCGCCTGCTGCGTAACGAGGGAAGCGGTGAGCTCACCGACGTGAGCAGTATGGTACTGGAGCAAAATGGTAGTACCGCCGCCAGCAGCAGCGGTGGTCATTGGTTTGATTTCGACAGTGATGGGGTGATGGATCTGCTCTCGCCGCGCTCGGCTACTCTGCTGCGACAGCGCGAGCACCGGGAGGGCGGTACCGCGATCCTGGCCGGTCGGGGAGCACCCGATTTCGGATTGCGCCCGGGCAGCCGGGAATACGGATTGCAGTATGAAGAGCTTCAGTCCGGCGGTGTTTTCGGTGATATTAACAATGACGGCTTGCCCGACTGCATCATAACGACCGGCTGTCCCTGCCGTCCCGCCGACGCCTATCTGCAAAGAGCGAATCGGCGCTTCGAGCTTCAAACTGCCGCCCTGGGCCTCGGCGACATCACGGATGCAGACGATGCAATCCTGGCGGACCTGGACAACAACGGCAGCCTCGACCTCGTGACTGTGACTGACGGCATGCCGGTCGTGTTTAAGAACAAACCCCGCCCTGGCGACGGCAACTGGCTGGCTTTGGATCTGGCGTCTCTTTCCGCCAACGCACAAGCCATCGGCGCGCAGCTCACAGCTTATGTCGGCGAACAAACGTATTGCCGGGCCCTTGTAGCCGGTCGGGGACGAATGATGCAGGATCCCCTGCGCATCCACATTGGTCTGGGCGATGCCCGGCAGGTCGACTCGCTTGCCGTTCAATGGCCGACACGCTCCGGCGGCAGGGAAGTGTTCCGTCATCTGAGCGCCAACAAGCTGCATCGCCTGGTGGAAGGCCAGGGTGACGCAAGTGGTGAACGCGATGTCTTGCTGAGAGTAGATGCCTTTCCGAACCCCTTTAACAGCGCCGTCACAATTGCCTACCGTCTGAGCGAAACCGCACAGCTAAGCCTGCGCATTTTTAACAGTGCCGGGCACGAAGTAATAGAACTGCTCAATGAGCAACAAACTGCAGGTGACCACACGATCCAGTGGAATGGCGCTGATCCGGCGGGCAATAAAGTGGCGGCAGGCAGCTACATTTTTCATTGCAGCGTTAACGGCAAAACAAAAATTGGCAAACTGACTGTAGTACGTTAAGTGGGAATCCAATGCTAAGAACACATGGTAAACACATGGAGCCGTCCAACAAGTCCTCGGCTGCCGCAGGACGCCGAATTCTGATGGGCGCCTTTGCGCTGCTTCATCTCCTTGTAATTGTCGGGTTGGTATTGCTGGCGCTCGATCGTCCGCGCATCGCCTTTGTGCGTTCGGGCACGATCCTTGAAGAGTATGCGGGCATCCAGGAAGCACGACGAATAATTGAACGTCAATCGCAGTCCCGGCAAGCCAATCTGGATACCTTGCGGCTCGATTATGAATCCATGCGCAAGGAATTCGACCGTCAACATTCGGACCTTGACCAGGGAGAGTTGCGGGCTCATCAGTCATTGCTTCGTCGCAAGGAAGAGCAGTTGCAGCAGTATCATCAAGCCATCGCGCGGCAATCCCGCGAAGCAGAAGAGGAAGTCACGAGGAACGTCCTGGCTCGAATTAACACAAACATCCAGCGTTTCGGTCGCGAGCAGGGCTACGATATTATCCTCGGCACACTCAGCGCCGGCAATCTTCTCTTTGGCGAAGATGCACTGGACATCACCGACCAGGTCTTGGACCACTTAAACACTCTCTATCGACCGGGTCAGCATGAAAAACTGCATTGACAATTTTCTGATCTTCGCGGCTCTCTGCTGCTGGAATTTAGCGGGATCGGCCTGCTCCGTACAGCATCAGAACCTGACGAGCCTGAAAGAACTGCAACAATGGATCGGACATCCGGCAAATGGCCTCGTGCAATCGAGCAATGCCGGTGGCCTGGAACTTCAAATGTGTTACCTGCCACCGGCTTGTCTCGCTGCCCGCGACCGGGCTGCCGAAGCCTGCACCCCTCAGCAGTGGGACAGCCTTCTGAGTCTGCACAGCCAAAGTATGTGTTTCCGTTTCCAGATCGGAATGGATGATGACAGCGAGGCAGCCGCAAGGGATGTCATGACTAGCGGTCTCAGCTCCCCGGAAGAATTTCACCAACGCGTCATGGCAATGAACTTTGCAATGGACCGCACGATAAGCCTGATTGCAGGCGAGGAGCAACTCGCGCCGGTTTTAACAAATTTCGAGAACGTCTACGGCTTGACGCCGCATCGCAGTCTTATCCTGGTATTCCCCAGACCCGCCGATCCGGATCTGGCATCGTTCGAATTGCAATGGGACGACCTTGTCTACAACAGCGGCGTTCATCGCTTTCGCTTCGAGCGCTCTCACATCGAATCCGTGCCAACATTAATGTTATAACGAGTGACCTATGAATCGCACTTCGACGTCAACAAAAACACTTGCGACCTGCGTCCTGTTCAGCTTCCTGTTGGAGTTTATCCTGCCGGTGACGGTATTCAGTTTAACGTCCGGACCTTCGCAACCGGAGTTCGGCGATTTCGAGCCGGTGGCGACCAATGGCATGGTGAATGAGTTCAGTGGGCAGTTTACCTACAATCTGCCCGTGGTGGATATTCCGGGTCCCAACGGCAGCGGCTATGCAATGTCCTTGTCCTATCATTCAGGCTTGAGCCCCGAAGAGGACGCTTCCTGGGTGGGCTACGGCTGGTCACTCAATCCCGGCGCGATCAATCGCTCCAAACGCGGATTTCCCGATGACTATCACAAAGAGAAGGTCACCTATTACAACAAAACTAAAAAGAACGAGACCTTCAGCATCGGTTATTACCTGAGTGCGCAGGCCTTCAGCGGCGATTTGACCTTTGGCCTGAACTCCATGCTCCGCTTTAACAACCACACCGGCTATAGCGTAGTCCAGGGATTTTCGGTCGATGCTTTCGGCATTGCTTCGCTGGCCTACAACATCGATGACGGCTACGGCAAGTTTTCGGCGTCGATCAACTGGACGGGAATACTTAATAAGGCGACCGGAATTGACAAAAAGCTCGCGAAAGAGCTGGAAGGCATCGGATTCTCCGAAGCGTCGGCAAGCAAAGCGGTCAGCCGCACCGGCTCCAATATTAACAACGCGATCGACAAATACGGTATCTACCTGATGACCTCGCCGCCGAATCCAACCAATACGCTGAAATCCTACAGTAAATCCTACAATGTTCGATTCGGCCTGACAGGGTCGGTCGTGCCCTTCATACCGGCGGAAATCGGCCCGACAGCCGGGATTACCGGCAACTATACCTGGCAGAAGGGAATCGACAAAGAAACGATCGATACCTACGGCTACATGTATTCGGGCGCGGCCGAAGGCGACGACGATGCCATGATGGATTACTTCACGGAAAAAGAAGCGCCATATACGAAGCGGGATCGATTCCTGGGTATCCCCTTCAGCAATGCCGATATTTTTTCACTGAGCGGCGAAGGACTCGGCGGCGGGTTCCGTCTGTTTAACAGACGGGTTGGCACCTTCCGTCCCAATGCCAAGGAAAGCGACACCAAATTATTCAATATCGGTCTGGAACTCGGCGTCGGCTTCGCTAATGGTTTCGGCGCCGATGCCAGCGCCGGCAATCAGGATGTCATTGTCAAAGAGTGGAAAGGCGTACAGTCGAACCAGTATCGCTTTGCAAGCCACGACGATGTCGGCAGCGGTGAGTATGACGGCGAACCCTACTATTTCCGCTTCACGAACGATATGGGCGGCAAGGTTGCCTTTGCGCAGAGTGACGAACCCTACCGCGCAGACATTACATCCCTTAAGTTGCCCAGCCTGAACACGGACAGCATCGAATATTATATGAACGAGCGCAGCGGTCGTTCTTCCTACATCGCTTATACGACGAATGAGGATATGCTGTCCACCATCGCCAGCATTCACTATAAGTCGTACACGAAAGATCCTAAACTCTTAAGTGGCCTTGTTAAACGTGATGATCCGGCAATTGCCAAGGGCGTCGGCGAAATAGCGACCTTTAACACAAATGGCCTGCGCTATGTCTACGGCCTGCCGGTCTATGCCCGCAATGAACGCAACCTGGTCTTCACCAAGTTCAGGGACTGGGACCCGCGCGACCCCCGTCGCATCGCCAGTTACCAGCATGAATCCGACGACACGTATGTTAATGGCGAAGTACGCAAGGCGCCCTACGCCTCGATGTATCTTCTGACGGAAATCACGACCGACGACTATATCGATCGGACGTATGACGGTCCGACGGCCGACGACTTCGGCGGCTATACGAAGTTCAGCTACCGCCGGAGCGCCGGGAGCCAGGACAAGATCGAAGCGGGCGACGCCGCGTCACAGCATTGGTATAAGTGGCGCAGCCCCTACACCGGCTATCATTTTAACCCCGGCAAGCTGGCGGACGGCAGGGACGATTTCGCTTCGGTCGCTTCGGGTGAAAAAGAGCTGTACTATCTGTTTGCGTCGGAAACAAAAACCCATGCGGCCTACTTTATTACGAATAAGACCGATACGGTCATTCAGATCAACGGCAAGTCGCTCCATCTCAAGGGGTCGGGACAGGAGCGCATGGATGCCTACGAGGCCTATCGCGGTGATCCCAGCGAAGAAACGAATGAACGCATCAGCGGTCAGCCCTGGGACAAACTGTTAACAGGCTACGATGGCCAGTGGAAAACCGAATTTCAGGGAAAATTTTTCGGCGGCCGCCATCATGGTCAAAAGTTTATCACGCAAAGCGATGTCGAAAACGTCACGCCTAATAAATCCGAATATCTGGAACGCATCGAGGTGTACGCTAAAGATACAGACGGATTTCCGGCTACCCAGACCAAACGAGTTCATTTCGAGTATGACTATGAGTTGATGTGGGCCGACTATGGCTACTGGACACGGATCGATACGATTCGCGGGCTCTTCGGTCAGCCGATTGATTACAAATACGACACGATCTATGCGCATCCGACAAGTCTGAATTCCGCCGTCGGCTTAACCAATGACATTCCCGCAAGCCATAAAGCCGAACGCGTCGGCAGCTACCGCTATGGCAAGTTAACGCTCAAGCGCGTCTGGTCCGAATACGAGGGCACTTTCTCGGCCAAGATCAGCCCCTACGAATTCGAGTATACCTATCGTCACAGCGACTCGCTGGACGCAAGCGTACCGGCACAATACAGTTCGATCATTAAGGCCAACAACGGACTTTCCGAGCTGGATCAAAACCCGCGCTACACCTATCACGACATCGATCGCTGGGGCAACTATCGCAAGTGGGGTGATCTCCGTACTTATCGACATCAGGCACATGTCGATCAGACGCCGGCGGGTGGCTTTGATCCGGCCGCATGGCATCTGAAGGTCGTACGCCTGCCTTCGGGCGGAGAAATCCAGGTGCAGTACGAACAGCATGATTACAGCTATGTGCAGGACCGTCCTGCGATGGCATACGTTCGACTGCATGGCCAGCAGCATTTGAGCGGCAACAAATACCGTTACTTTCTAGATGTGGAGAATGACTTAAACTATACGCAGATGAACAAGAAAAAGCGCCTGCAGCGTCTGATGGACGATGTCTTCAGAACCGGGGGTGAGAAGATATTCTTCCGCTATTTGTACAAATTCAAGGAATGCGGTGCGGCCGTCGACATCGAGAGTTTCCCCGGCGGGCTCAACGACTATGTCAGTGGTTACAGCGACGTTAAAGAAGTTGGCATCGACGGCGCGACCGGCCGCTTGTATGTGGATCTGGACGGCGACTATTCGCCCAATTCGCTGGCCTCTGAGTTCGCCAAAGTTAACAAAATCGGCAAGCTGAACTGCAATTCACCAAACGAAGATCTGGATGATGTGAATGCTTTCAGCCAGGAGTTCTGGCTTGAACTGCTCAAGTTTCTGCCGGGCGCGGCACTGGTGTATCAGGGTCTCGATGCGCTCTTCGGCAGCTCGGCTGAGCCCTATCGCAAGCATTCCTACCTGCGGATACCGCTGCGCAGTAAGAAGGGCGGCGGCGTGCGGGTGAAACGCGTCCTGATGTACGACAAGGGACTGGAAGCCGGTGATGCCGTCCTCTACGGCAGCGAGTACCGCTATGAGATGGCGGACAAGGACGGTACGATCATCAGCAGCGGCGTGGCGACAAATGAGCCTGCCGGGGCACGCGGTGAGAATTCGCTCGTCCGGGCGCTGGTACACCGCGACGAAAAGAGCTGGGAGGATAAGCTGATTGCTGGCAAGGATCTCGATCAATTCGAGGGCCCCCTGGGCGAATCGCTGCTGCCCGCTCCCTCTGTCGGCTATGCCCGCGTTGTGGTCAAAAATATTCATGAGGGGCAGACCGGTTCCGGCTTTGTGGTTTCTGAATTTCACACGGCACGTGACTTTCCGATGCAGGTACGGCACACGTCCATTAGGCAGGAACAACAGACACCCAACCCGATTCTTGAAATTCTCAGCAGCGTCAGTGTTTCCAACTATTGGCTGACGCAGGGCTACAGTTTCATTGTCAACACCATGCACGGCCAGGTAAAACGCATTGCCAGCTATGGCGGACAATACAACGATGCCGAAAGCTGGTATCTCGCTGAAGCAGTCGACTATGACTACTTCAAGCCCGGCGAGAGTATCCCGATGTTTAACGGCGTTGGCGAGTCTGTCAGCTTCGAGCAGCCCGGTAAGGAGATGGAAGTCGTGGTCGAAAGCCGTCAAGTGTTAGACACCTACGACAATCACGAAGTAACCTTTGATGCCGGATTCACGATTCCCGGCGCGGTGTTCTTCCCCCTGCCCTTCGGCACCCTGGCCTACCGCTATAGCGGAAGTGAGCGCAAGCTCCACAGCCACGTGACGGCCAAACTCATTTCCTATCCGGTTGTCCGCAAAGGCTTGCGAACCTATAAGGATGGTGTTGTTCACCGCGAGCAGTATCTGGCATTTAACCCGGAAAACGGCGCCCCTCTGATGATCGCCAGCAGCGACGGCTACGACGGACTGGATCTCGAGCAGTCCGGCGATCACACGGGCAGCTATGTGAGCTATACTCTGCCGGCAACACTATACTATCCCGAGTTGGGTCAGAAAGCCTCTAACGACGGCTACTATGCCGGAAATGTCAGTTACGATGCTATTACGCACGAAGTGAGCTCCCTCGGCTCGACCGCCAAGTTTAGCGTCGGCGATCTGGTAGAGCTTAGCCAGGGCATCGTCTCGCCGCCGTCGACGGTTTACGGCGTTTTTCATGTGACGGCGGTAGGCGGCAGCACGCTCAGCCTGCAGCCTCTATCTTTTTCGCCGGCCATGCTGACCGGCACGGTGGGCCTGCGCGTGCAACGCAGCGGCCGCCGCAACCTGTTGGCGCTCAATGCCGGCAGCCTGATGCGCTACGGCGTTTCGCCCGCCGACGCCCTGCTTCAGACCTCGGAAGCGGCGCTGGAAACCAAGGTCGTAGCAGCCGGCGCTACGGTGCTGAGCGATGTTTGGCCCTACGATGAAACTCAGTTCGGCACGGTGCCGAATGGTGTTAACAACGCAACCGACTACGAAAAAGGCGCGCGAGGCAAGTGGCGCAGCAGACAGAGCTATCGCTTTACGGGCGACATCACGCACGCGGTGGGCGGCAGTAATCGCACTTACGATGCCGCCGGCGTCATCAGCAATTTCGATCTGTTTAACTGGGCCAGCCCGACCAGCAGCGACCCTGCCTGGATATGGAGCGACAGTGCCACGATGAGGTCGCCGCAGGGCGAGGTCATCGAACAGGTAAACGTCATCGGTATTCCCAGCGCCGCGCGTTTTAGCCATAACAGCAGCGTACCTGGTATCGTGGCGCAAAACGCGGAGTACGGCAGTATCTTCTTCGACAGCTTTGAAGATGGCAACGGCAATGTCGGTACCGTGGCGCACTCCGGCGACAATGCCCGTTCCCAGGCCTTCGGCTGGTATCAGGCCGGTGAACTGGAAGCTTCGCCGCGCCTGCAGGCAAGCGGCGCCCTCGTGGAGCTTTGGCTTAAGTCCGACGAGACGACACCCTGCCGCGTTCGACTCGGTTCCCTGCAGAAAGTTCCGACGCTGGTTGCGCAGAGCGGCGAATGGAAATTATACCGAGCGGAATATGCACCGATGGTATTGCCCGCCAGCGGCACGCTCGGAATTTCTGTTCGCGCCTTCGGCAGCACCTACTTCGACGACCTGCGTGCGCAACCGCTTGACGCTCAGGCTGTTTGCTATGTCTATGAACAGTCCAACCTGCGCCTGAGCGCCCTTTTCGATGATCAGCATTTCGGTCTGTTTTATCAATACAATGGCGAAGGACGCCTGGTGCGCAAGATCAAGGAAACGGTGCGCGGGATGAAGACTATCCAGGAACGCCAGTATCATGTGCCGCAGATTTGTCTGACGGAGTCCGGCGGCAGTTCGCCCTACGACGTCCCGGGCGGCACGGCCGCGGCGCTCGTACAGCCGCCGCCGGTACCGACACCCGCCCTGCGCGATGCGGTTCGCGCCGACGGTAATCAATTCGATCTGCTCGACATCAACCTGGGCGGCGATGAAAAGCCCGGCGTTAAAGTCCTGGGCGGTGAACTGGCGGTTCCATCGGGAGCGGACAGCGCGGCGGCCGGCAAACAATCCGCCAGAGATCAAAAGACAGGGAGCGACAAATGACACTCCAGGCTTATCGCAACTATCGGCGGCAACGAGGATTAAACAATGTATTTAAGGGCAAGGCAGCGCCTATGAATTTGTTTGTGCGATGTTTAATGATCTGCATGACGCTGACGGCGCTACAATTCGTCGGCGTCACGGCTCAGGTCGATGACAATCCCGACCCGACACCCTGTAATCCCTGTCGCTGGACTGACGTTCAGTGGCGCAACCTGCCGGTGGAAAAGGTCTTTGTATCGATCGGCGATTGTACCTATGAAGTTAACTTCCGCAAGCGTCATTGCGAGATGGACGGCTGTTTCGAGCTCAAGATTATTAACATCAAGCCTACCGTTCCCGGCGATTGCAGCGATCTCGACCCGGCCGATGCAGCGCAACTGGTGATCGGTGAAATGGTGTTCCAGAATCAAATGCAATTTCCGCCCGGCTCCGGTGACATCGGCCTGACGGGCTATTGCTGGAAAATCATCCGTCCGGCCTGCTGGACCGAGCTGACGCAACAGGACTCATGCGACTACTGGCGCAAATACGGCCCGGATTCTACCGCCGATCCGAACAAGTGGGTCAAGTTCGAAGACGGCGATATTGCCGGCTGCAACGACGAAGAGTGCTGCACCAATATGATGTTCCCCATCCTGAATGTCTGCGGCGATCTGACATTTTTCGAGCCGAACTTCTGGGAATACCCTTACCTGATGCGTAATGACGACTACTATGATCCGGATTTTCTGGATCAATTCGAGCCCAAAGAATGCGCGCCCTGTATGTTTCATCTCTTTATACCCGGCATTGTCGGTCCATGCGAGTTTCGCTGCGAAGAAGACTTTATGGCTTCCTGGCGCAAGACGATGGGCGAACGATTGCGCAAACTCTATGCTGATAATTAACAGCACGTACACGGGAGATTAGCAATAATGAACTACAGACAATACGAACGATTCAAGTTAACGCTGGCGGTCTTCCTGCTCCTTGGCGGCCTGCTGAATCCTTCGGTCATGTTTGCAGGCGATTGTCTTGATGAAGTGAAAACGATATATCAAAGCTGGAACGCAATGCAGTTGCCGGATTCCGACGACGAATGCTATCATCTTAAGTACAGCTATGCGATCGACTATCGGGCGAGCAGTGATTTTCAATCCAGCTTCCAGACAACTGAGGTGACAATTTGCGGCGACAAAGTTCGCATCGAGAGCGACGACCTGCGCAGCTACCAGGATGAAGAGAACGCCGTGGTGATAATGCCTCGGCGCAAGTCCGTCTTTATTCGTGCCGTCACTATGCAGCCGCATCAGGCCTATCGCGAGAATCTGAATCTCCTGAATCGCGTGCTGGGCGGCCTCTTCGATGACGCCACGCTGCTGACATGCAGTGAATTGTCCGACGATGGTTTGCGTCAGGTCGCTCTGTCGATCAAAGCGGAACGTCAGCATTTCTATCCCTTTAGCGAGGTCCGCTTTCTGCTCGACCCGGCAAATAAAGTGTTTAGGGAAATCAGCCTCCTGTATCGAAGCGATAGCGAGATCGAGCGCGTGACAATGCGCTATCACGACGTGAATTTCACGGCAGCCGCGCCTGCCGACATCGATCGCAGAGCGCTAAGCTTCGCACTTTCTGACGACAAGCGACTGCGCAAAGCACTGCGCCATTTCCGTCTGGTCGACATTCGTGACGATCGGGACAATGCAGACTAGTTATTTTTCAAGTCGATTTTTTCAAGTCCCCCGCTTTTTGAAAGAGGGGTTAGGGGAGTTAGAAGGACCTCTATTACTTCTAATTCCTCCATGTTCGGCGCTTAGTCAGCGCCTCACCCTCGTATCTTAGGGGAGGGACAAACATAGAATTCTTAACTGAAAAAGTACTAGCGATTGAATTGAACCTGTCCGCAACAGGCGGACCGAAATGTAATAGTTCGACAACTGTGTGAATTGTATTCATTGTGACTTACAGGCCGAGGTAACTATGTCGGTACTTTCAACCCGCTCGACGCTTATCCTGCTCGCTCTTAACTTGAGCATCCTTCTGTCTCCCGATCTGTCCGCCCAGATCAATCAGGATCATTTCCAGGCGAGCCGCGCTATTTTGGATGCCAACCAGGAGACGACACCGGAAGTACCGCTTTACTACAGCCATTCGCGGACGGTGGATGTGAGCTACACGCCCGCCATGTTAAGCAGCGGAGCGACGACCTATGTGGATCTCTACAGCGAGCCGACACCAAGTTACTGCACGGAACGCTGCGTGAAGCGCGCCCGCCTCAAAGTCAGCTTTCACGTCGGCGGCGATCAGAAGGAGTTTCGCCATGGCAGACAGGAGTTTACGAGCGAGGTGACTTTTAAGATCGACGCAATGGTCAATGCCGTGGTCACCACGCCCAACGTGCAGCCGGTGACGCTGAAGCTGAAGTCCAATGCCGACTCCATTGTGCCGGAGCAGGTCTACCTCTACGACTTCACTCAGGATCATCCCGATCAGTGCGATGCCGTTAACCCGGTCTTCGATCAACTGCGCCTGGTGGTGACCTCCTTCACCGCGGCGACCCTGGCCTCGGTCGCAACCAGCGCCCGCCTGACGGTGGAGCTGATCGAAGATTTCGCGATCGATGCCAAAAAGATCGGCGCGGCGGACTGCAGCAGCGGCAATCTCCTCATCGAGCACAAAGACGTCGTCGGTGACAATCCCCTGACCTTTCGCTGGCAAAATCGCGCCGGCTGTATGAACGACAGCTTTCCCAACTATGAAGTGCAGGTATTGAGGCTGTTTAACATCGACGAAGCCAATCGCTATACGCCGGCGGAGATACGCGCCAGAATCGACTGGCGCAAGGCCCTGTCCCTGGAGACCTACGGTCCGAAACAGGAGATGACGCTGACCATGGCCGAAGGCACGGGCTTCTACGTCTGGCGCGTGCGACCGATCGGCGACCGCTTCGCCAACGGCATCGGCAATGACGCCAACTGGGGCTGCTGGGCCGAAGCGCCGCCGCAGGATACCCTGATGACGATTGCCCTGAACGGCTCGGTGATTACACCCGCGCTCTACGATCATTGCATCTTCTATTATGATCAGTTCGACGACACGCTCAACTGGCAGTATGGACGCATTTTCGTGGAAGGCAAGGACAGCCGGCCGGGCATCAGCGAATCGATGACTTATGCCAACGGCCTGCTGCGCCCCCGTCAGCAACAGACGCATCTGATGAGCAACGACAGCACGCTGGTCAGCGCTACCGTCTACGACTATGTCGGACGCGGCAGCCTCGGCTCGCTTCCCGCCCCGGCGCGGGAAGGCAAAGTTCAGTTCCTGCCCGAGCTTTTGCAGAACGGCGCGGCGCTCTATCGCGATGAACATTTTGACGACGACAGCGACTACCGCGATCCGGATCTTGTTAACGCCGGGCCGGTAACGGAATATTATTCCAATCAGAACCCGGATCTGACGATCCCGTCGGCCGACAGTCTGCCCTTTTCTCGGACCCTGTACTATCCCGATCCGACCGGCAAGGTGCAGGAAGTCATGGCGCCGGGGGCGACGCATACGCTGGGCACCGGACGCGGCGCCAGAACGACCAGGGTCTACTATGCATCGGTTAACGACAAAGAGCTTGTCAGCATCTTCGGCGACGAAGCGCCGATCGACACAACGGTCACGAAAATCATCAGCGTCGATCAGAACGATGTCGGCTCGGTTCAGTATATCGCAAAGAGCGGCAAAGTAATCGCAACCTGTTTGATGAAGCTCGACGAGAATCCCCTGCTGGACGATTTCGACGCCCGCGATACGCTCAACAGCCTGGTGCTGCGCGATACGGTGCGCGCTATCCGGCCCAATGGCGAGTACGGCTTCAGCGGCGCGAAGAACTTCACCCTGATCGATACCGCCGAAGTGACCTTCAACGCAAGCATCAGCGCTAAAGTCATGCAAGTGATCTGCGAGGAGTACTGCGCCGTCTGCGACTACGAAGTAGTCCGCCGCGTGCGTCGCCTGCGCCCAAACGCCGCCGTGGTCTATGCCTCAACGGCTACGATTGCTCCTACGCCTGAAAGCTGCGAGACGATAAGCGTCGTCGGGACGCCCGAGACGATCGAGCTGTTGCCCGGCGATTATGTGATCGAAAGTTTTGTTAATGCTAACCGCCCCGATACCGTACTGATCGACGGCGTCGAGATCATTCGAACGACGCTCGACAAACACGTCGACAGTCTCCGCCGCCGCTTTGCCGCACTGGCCGCCGATTCGCTCGACGCTATTTTCGGCGCCGATCATCTGCAATACTACCTGCACCCGGATTCCACGAAAGATGAAGCCTTGTACGACTCGCTGCTCGTTAACTATGAAAAATACTATAACGCGCTCAGCAGCAGCCACACCGTCGAGATAGCCTCCTGCTGCACGATTACGCTGCCGCCCTCGCCCTGCGAAAGCGGTTGTAATCCCCTGCGTAATTTCGAGGAATATCTCTACGACAGCTGGGAGGGCAAGCTGCCCGAAAACGTGGTGCCGCTCAACTGGCAGCGTAAACACAAAGGTTATTTCTGGCGCATCGACTTCGGCCGCACCTTCCCGCAAACAGCGCCCTTCACCGCCGACACCGGCGCCTTTAACGCCCTGATCCGGGATATGATCGACAATGGCGGCTACGCCTGCGAAGACCTCTGGAAGTGCTGGAGCGCGCTCGTACAGCAGCTTGATAAGCTGGCCTTCGAAACCAGCAGCAGCGGCACTATCACCGCCCGGCGGCAGGACTTCGATCTGCTGGAAACTTTCCTGACCTGCGCCGGTAAAAAGATCTGCGGCTTCAGCACTACGGCCTACGGCGCGGGCGGCTACCTGGAACAAGCCTGGAAGTATTATGAAGATCTGGATGTCAACGACGACTGTAAAACGAATCTGGGCTATCTGCCGCTGGATCTTAACGACACGACCTGGCACTGCGGCGTGGGGTATAGCGACAGCGCCGCGCACATTAATCATGAGCGACTGCGCCTCTGCATGTGGCAGACCCATTATAAAACAACAATCGACAACCTGGTGGCGACGGCCAAGACCGACGCCCTGGCCGCCAACGAGACTTATGCCGAGCTCACGCAGAAAACGCCCTGCACCTCGGCGCAGTGCATCCGCGATATGGTCGATGGATGGGTCGACTCCTGCCAGAGCCGCTGCGAGCTGCGGCGGCGCGACTTCCGCGATTCGTTGATCCAGACTTATCTGCGCGACGGCTATCACGTGGAAGGCTACCTGCATCTGGATCCGACGCCGCCCCTGCAAAACGACACGCTGTCCACGCGCGCGATGGCCTGCATCACCTCCATCCTGATGGAGCAGTGCCGCGCCGACTGCGAACTGACCGTCGAGTTCAACGGCGCCGAAGATACGGTCCTGACGATGGGTACGCCGGCCGAGATCGAACGCCACCGCCTGGCGCGTTACGCTCCGACCTTTGAATTGGCAGTGCCGACGACCAGCGGCACCTGTCCCGGCCCCGACTATGTCTTTGTCAGTAAGCCGATGTCCCTCGGCGACCTGGCGGTCGAAACGCTGAATGAACACCTGCGACGCTTCCGCGACACGATGGACACCGACGTGGCGCTCTGGGACTATAAAACAATCCTCGAAGACCTGGCGCTTGACTACCCGGCCCTCGACCCCTGCCTCGGCGATCCCTTGATCCTCAGCGATACCGCGCGCCTGGCGGTGGTCTATAAAGACAGTACGATGTCGACCGAGTTCGTGCTGCGGCGTCTGAACGACAACTGTTACATCTCCTACCGCGTGCCGCAGCTTTTGCAGGAGCCGCTGTACTCGCCCGCCAATCCGCATCCGATGGTGGCAATGTTAAACAAATACCTGGACGACAACTGGGCGCAGACGATCGACAAAAGTGTAATGGATCAGCGCGGCACCCCCTGGTGGGTCTATGTCGCAAATACCGAACATCTCGACCTCCTGAACTACTATGAGTCTTACACCCTTGATTCCTACTACCTGCAGAATTGGGCGGACATGCCGCTTAAACCGGACTTCGCCTGCGATACCGACGGCATTAACCTGACGGCGGCGGATCCCTGGGAACTGTGCAATATCGGCCTGCCCTGCTTCAACGGCACTAATGCCAGTCTGCAGGATGTGCTGACCGTGCATTCGGCACCGACTGGAGCGCTGCGCCTAAGCACCAGCGATACCCAGTTGCACCTGACCGGCCGCATCGATATCACGCTCTGCCCGCAGCGCCATGTCGTGGCTAACTTTTGGAGCACCACGAGCGGCAACCTCCACGACACGCTCGCACTTGACAATATGCGCTTCGAACTGGCGGCTGACGGCGACGATGTAACGACAAGTCTGTGGTATGTGGAGGACAGCAATCCGACGGTATCGAAAAATGAAATTCACAAATACCTGGATATGACATTCACGCAGGACATCGGCCGCTTCATACAGACGGCCGAGGGTTATCTGGCTTTCGAAACGTTCTTTGTTACCGGCAACCAGGTTGTCGTCTTCGACTGTATCAACCTGGACTGCGGCACTCCGCCGCCGGCCGACACCTGCAATATCGTTCCGATCTGCAATGTCTGCGACACGGCCTCCTGCGGCAGTATCTGTTTCCGCTGGATCGAGGAAGTCGACATTCCGGCGCAGGCGGTCTTCCGGCCCAAGTCCTGTGCTCGGCAGGCCATCGAGTTTCTCCTGCCAAACCTTGAGCAGCAGTTGTACGGCGAGTGCATGGAAACGCGGCTGGCCGAAATGCGTCAAACTTATATCAACACCTGTGTTAACCCCGATTCACTGGCCGATATGTTTATCGCCGAGCGTAATGAAGACTTTTATCATTACACGCTCTTCTATCACGACCGCAGCGGCAACCTGGTCAGGACCGTACCGCCCGCCGGCGTGCGGCCGCTCAGGGATCCCGACATTTTGCGCAGCAATCATCCGGCGCACGAGATGGCAACTGAATACAAGTACAACTCCCTTGGCCAGCTTATCCGGCAGGAGACGCCCGACGGCGGCGCGCAGCGCTACATCTACGACGATATCGGCCGCCTGCGTTTTTCACAGAATGAAGTGCAGGGCTACGGGACGGCCTTTGAAGATACGGAGTTCTTCTCCTACACAAAATACGATGCCCTGGGTAGAATTGTCGAGACCGGCGAAATGAAAAACTTAACGACAGGCGATATCTATTTTCTGGCTAACGACCCGACGTTTCCAACGAGCAATACGCTGCAGACGCCGCTCAGCCAGATTAGCAGGACGGTTTATTCAACCCCGGCCTCGCCCGCGGTGACATACGAGCCGGGCGCCCTGCCGCAGAGCTTCCTGCAGAACCGCGTCAGCTATGCCTATACCGATGAAGACGGTGACGACGGCACGACCGACGACCGGGTATACACCTACTACAGCTATGACCCGCACGGCAATGTGGAATGGCTGATCCAGGACCTGCCCGGCCTCGGACAAAGCTCGATGCGCTATGAGTACGACCTCATCAGCGGCAAGGTCACCAAGTTTTTGTACCAGGAGGGCAAGGCCGATCAGTTCTTCCATCGGTACGAATACGACCACGACAGTCGCATCACGAAAGTGGAAACTTCGCGCGACGGCTGCATCTGGGAGCGCGACGCCGAATATTTCTACTATGCACATGGCCCGCTGCGGAGAACGGAGATCGGCACGGATAAGATACAGGGCATCGATCGAGTCTATACAATCTTGGGCTGGTTGAAGGGCATCAACCACCCCAGCCTTGACGCGCAAAAGGACCCTGGCGGCGATGAAAGCGAGCACGCTCGCGACGCCTTCGGCATGGTGCTCGGCTACTTTCCCGGCGACTTCAGCCGCGAAAATGCCGCCGGTACGCTGCAGTCACAGTTTAACTCCGGCCCGGACGGCGCGCAAGCCCACAACTTAAACGGCTCGCCGCTCTTCAACAGCTTTATCACGAGCTGGACCAGCGGCAACCTGACCGAAACGGGCAATACCGAACTCTATGGCAACAGCTACCGCTACGATCTCTATGCCCGCCTGAAGATCGACTCCAACTGGAGCTACAGCAGCGGCTGGACATTCACGAATAATTTTCACAGCGAATACAATTATGATCCCAACGGCAACATTCTGAGCCTGCTGCGCAAGGACAAGGCCGGTGTGGTCTTCGATGACTTAACCTACAACTACGCCGCCGGCACCAATCGCCTGAGCCATGTTGATGATGCGGCGGGGTCGGGCCTGAGCGCGGATGACATCGACGATCAGGCAGCGGATAACTATATCTATGACGCGCTTGGCAATCTGATCGGCGACGACCAGGAGGATTTAGGCTTTGAATGGAATACCTACGGTAAGGTCAGGGAAGTGACCGACACGAATACTTCCAGAGTAATATTTAGATATGATGTACTGCGTGATAGAATTCGCAAGGAGGAGCTCGTTTATTCAGGAGGAATGTATATTATTGACAAATCTTCCTGGTACATACGAGAGGTTGGCGGCAGAGTTGTAGCCATAGTGAGTAAACAACACAATGGCAGCGACACAATCACTACGGTAACGGACATTCCAATCTATGGTGCTTCACGGGTAGGTGTTGTTCAGGCCAGAATCAATCGTTTTGGAGCGACACCGCTATCTGAAGGAATATTCACGCGGCTTCTCGATACCAAGGCCTATGAGTTGAGCGACCATATCTCAAACGTTCGTACAACCATTACCGATCTCAAGGAACCAGAAGCTGGTGGCAATTATTCAGTATCTTTGGAATCATACCAAAATTACTATCCCTTTGGGATGTTACAACAAGATCGGAGATGGGAAAATTCTGATGCAACGTATCGTTATGGCTTCAACGGCAAGGAGCAAGACAACATAGTTAAAGGCGAAGGAAACAGCTATGACTACGGCGCCAGAATATATGACCCTCGGATAGGCAAGTGGTTAAGTACAGATCCCTTTCAGATGAAATACCCTGACATGTCTCCTTATTCTTTTAGCGCAAACTCGCCGATGAATTTCATCGATCTTGATGGAAGAGATATTGAGCTGATAACAGATGATCCACTGTTGGCTATCGTATTAAAAGCATTATTTGAGACGAAGATGGGGATGGAGATTTTCATAAGATTTAACATGCCTGCATTTGTCAATCCAGATGAGCCGCATGACGTCTTTATAACCCTATACAACACAGGCCATAAGGACGCAAAAGACTTCAAGCGTATAGCTGAGGCGAAACCATACCTAAAACGTGATTACTCAAGTAGTCTGGTAACACGAGACCTGCTCGGGAACCCTCGGTTCTTTACTAAGGACAGAGCTAAATGGCCTTTGTTCTCGATGGACTATGTCGACTTAACTGCCAGTTTCCTGAAGGGTGAGGCTTCTGCGATTTTCGTGAATCCAAGATATGCCGGTTGGGAGTATATTTTTGATGGTGATCAGGATGATATCGAACGCCAATCCGACATAGAAAAGAAACATTTGGAAAGATTTAGAAACCTCATATTTGTTCTAATTCACGAGATTTACTCCCACATAATTATTGACTACGGGAATTCGGGAAAAAGTACTGAATATGAGCATCGTGACTTTGGCAACGACACATTTGATCCTAACAGCAATCTGGCTGGTCAGAATTTCACAAAAAATTCGCCTGCCGATGTCGCCAGAAATCAAATTAACAATATTGATGACGATGTCATTAGAAATTTAATCTGGAGCGCTCTCAATAAGCATCGATCCGAAAATCCGGAGTCGAAGAACGGGAAGAAAATCTGGATACCGGCATCACCGTTAAAAGAGGGTCATTGGCAGAAAAAGAAATAAGATATCCAACTTGGGAATCTCAACTACACAGGTTAAAATCACCTGTGTAGTTGTGATTTAGTTTTGTTAAGAGTTCGGCGAATCAACATTCAGCTTTCTAATCCGGATCACTACGCACGAAAACCCGACGGCCTCCCTTAATCGACAATGGCCCTTAGCGACGATTTTCGTCATCATCACGTTTGTTGTGTTCTTCAATCTACTATCTGATTCCTTCGCTCAATTGTTCTAAGGCATCTCACAGGTCCCGTCCGCCACCACCGAAGCACTGCCCTTTACGCTCCAACTCGCGCCAGGCGGATTGTTGGTCTATAAAACCGTCGTCGCAGGGTTCGCCAGGATCGCTGTTCCGAATTCCAGTCTCATTGTTTTCGAGCTGTTGCCCTTCAGGCACGCCCTCGCCGAAGCAGGGGAAGCCGCCGTCAAGACCGCCAAGAGTCGTATTCCCATCTAAATTAACACAGCAGAGATTACTGTCCTACGAGCTGACGCTGATGGCCTGGGCGAATCCCTCCATCGGGATACTCAGGATTTCGTTGTTCGTAGTTGTGAGTTCCAGGCGTTCCTGATCCGCTGCCGGGAGGAAGTCGCCGCCGGTACGATCTCGACAGAGGGCCGTATTCCCGCAGAATTCCATTCCGCTGACGATGTTGCCGTCGACGAGCACAATACCTTTTGGCGTTTCATCCACCTGAACGCGAATGCCCTTGTCCAGGCGCGTATTAACATTGCCACGTCGTTCGTGATCGTTTTGCGCCTGATGCGCACTTTGCCCGTGACGTAAGCTTCGATAAGGACTAATATTGCTTCGAGTTACGGATCGTCAAAGATATTTTCCTGTACGAGATAAGTTGCCGTGCCGCTGCCGGCTGCTCTGTGCTGTACGGCGGCGAAAGGAAGATTTTTCTTAATTCGCTGTTCTGGATTGTCAAGGGGAGCGTCGCCGTTCCGAGCAGACTGCCGTGAATATAAAGCGCCCGCCGGCGCGTGATCCCTACTCGCGATATTTATTATGCGTCCGAACTGTTCAAAGAGCGAACGGGCTTGCAACAGCAGCTTTTCCGTCCTGGGCTGGGCAGCCAGGAGGTTTTGGCAAATTCCTTCATAGAGTCGCGCAAAGGCCAGATAGCGTTGATTGCCGCAGCGGATCGCAAGCTCTCCCGCCTGCGCAGCCATTGCAGCCGGTCACGCCGGTTCTTCATAAGTGATATGCCAGCTTTCCCACACCTGGTCCGGCAGTCTTCTTCGGTTTCAGCGGCAATGGGCTTCGCCGAAGCCATGAGGCATTTATTCTAGGCTCTGTCTGATAAATACAGATTAAGGTAAACTTTGATAAATGCCAGATGAATCATTGTTAGAAAACTTTTGACACGTGTATCAAAACGAGTCATAATTCGCCGGCATTCTTTCAGTTTGCCGATCAAGCGCTCAACAACGTTACATTCTTTGTAAATGCTCTTATCCAACGGCGGATGAGGGCCGCGTTTGCGTCGTTGACGTTTCTCAGCCAGACACTTTTCCGGCATTGTGACGCCGATACCTCGCTTTTGAACATACCGGCGAATTCGACTGGCATCATACGTACGGTCAGCAACCAAATGTTCCGGTGGAGTCCGCGGCCGTCCACGACCTAGCCGGACACAAGCTGTTGAAAGTAAGTCTTCAACATCGGCAGAGTCATGCCTGGCCGCACTACTGAGTATTGCTCCCAAAGGAGTCCCCTGGCGATCGCACACCAGATGTATTTTGCTGCCGAAACCGCCACGGGAGCGGCCCAGGGCATGGTCCGGCGGTTCGAGATCGCCTAGGCGTTTTTTTTTTTTTCGCGCACCGGAGGCTGCACGGTTCGCCCGTACACTGGTAGAATCTAGTCCGAACAGGCTCCAATCCAGCAATCCTTCGTCATTCAATTTCATTTGCAATGCGCGAAGTATATTGTCAAAGGTGCAATCGTCCTGCCAGCGGCGGAAGCGGTTGTAGACGGTTTGCCAGGGACCATAGCGTTCCGGCAGATCACGCCAGGATGCTCCACTGAACAGAATCCAGAACATTCCATTAACAATAGTGCGAAATTCACTCCAGGGACAGCCTCGACGTGCTTCTGAAGCCGGGAGGATATCAGCGATTAACTCCCATTGTTCATCAGTTAATTCATATCTGCGCATACGCGCAATATATCAATTTCTTCTGGGCTGATTTTTCAGACAGTACCTAATCTTCAATCACCGGATTACACGGAGACAGGTATCTATCCCGAAATGATGAGAACGCCCCTCTGGCCAATCGCCAGACAACAAATTCATTGTCCCTCCCACGGTCCTCGTCGTTGCGGATGTAGAGTAAGCCGTATGAACCAGGAGCTTTTGCAGCTATAACGCGATAAATTTCGAATACGTCTTCTACGTCCTGTGAGAAGTGATTGCATACCCCGCTGGCGTTAAATACAAAATTGCCGTTGATGACTTTTACCGTCAATATTCTCTCAGGGAAATCTATCGCATGCAGCTGATGCTCCAATTCCTTAACAGTCAAACGGATATCCTCTTCATTCTCGCCATCAACACTCTGGTTGATATTGATCCAGCCGTAGTATTCGACCATTGGGTGCATCCACACTAAGATTGTTTCAATTCGTGTTTCTAGATCAGATGTCAATCATCGATCCGCTCAATTTATCAAAAAGTCGATTGACAAATACTACATCACAATCACATTTGTGGGAACTAACTCCGCGAGAGAATGGTGCAATTCAGTTAGATGCTGTTTCTCAAGGTGAAGCGGGATTGTGTTGTGTTGGCATCTAAATTAACACAGCAGGGCCTGCTGTCCTGAGTGCTGACGCTGATGGAATGGGCGAACTCCTCGATCGGAATGCTCTGGATGTCATTGTTCGTGATCGTGATTTCCAGGTGTCTCTGATCCGCCGCCGGGAGGGAGCTGTCGCCGGTACAATCGCGACAAAGGGCCGTATTCCCGCTGAATTATATCCCGCTGAAAATGTTGCTATCGATGAGCACTATACCCTTTGGATTTTCATCTACCCGCACGCGATAGCCCTTGCCTAGGCAGGTATTACATTGGCAACGTCGCCCGTGATCGTTTTACGCCTGATGCGCACTTTGCCGGTGGCGTCGTCATCGATAAGAATTGTCATTGCTTCGAGATGCGGATCGTCGAAGATATTATCCCGTACGAGATATGTTTCATTGCCGCTGCGGGCTGCTCTGAGACTTCGAGATTTCTCCGACCGCCTTTCTGATACATCTATCTGACAACAGTGATCTGTTTGCTGCCGTAGCGTTCGCCATTAACATTCTTGAGCGTGATGATGTAGGTGCCCGCCGCCAGCTCGGGCAGATCGACCCTGATGCTCTTGTCTCCCCTGCCCGTCCTACCCTGCCATAAGAGGCCCAACTCGCGTCCATCGACGGTATGAAGAGCTATGATCACGGGTTTTTCAGCATGCCCTTTAACGGCGATGTCGATCGTTTCACCGGAGACCGGATTCGGCGATACTTCCCTGAGAAACATTGCCGGAGCTTGGATAATGGTTTGGATCGCCGCGCCCTGCTTCGGCTCGGCCGGCGGGTTTTCTTCGTACACGCCATTGGCCTGACCGCCGACCTGCGTAAAAAAACTGCTGAGAAAGACATCCATCTGGTCTCTGCCGAATGACCAGTGATTATGATCCGGCAGCGTGCCCGTGCTTTGTTTATAGTTCGCGCAGTATTCCATCACGGCGTTAAACCACTGGTCGAGGATTGAAGCGATTTGATGTTCCGGCAGGGGGTTGCCGTATTGATCTTCAACCGCCGAATGATTGACCATGCCACTCGCCTTGCGCATGAGCGAAAGACCGTAGGGTGAGGGTCCCCATCTTCTGGGTATCACCTGGATATAGACTTCACTGCCGGCATAAGCTGCCGGTATGGCGAGCGAATGTTTAACACGATCCGGATTCGTACCGTAATAGGCGTCGGCATAATGATCATCATGCGCGTCCACTCCAACCAGATCGAGCGTCTTGATCAAACTGCCGTCGGATGCTTTTAGTAAGCGAAGCTCCCACTCCGACTTATCAAGTACATCCCAGGGCGTCGTTCCCGGTGTGCCGGGAGGATCGCCCGGCTCGGGAGGAAATGCGAGCGTTGGTGCCCACAGGCCGATTCGGCGGTAAAAATCGATCGTCACCGGCTCATCATCGGGAAGAGTAAATATATCCGTGCGTGAAAATTCCAGCAGATTTGTATTGTCGCCCTGATCGGCAATCCCCTGGATTGTCAACTGCGTTGTATTCCAGGGTGCAATATTAACACGCAGGGAAAGAGTCGGACTCGTCACGCGTACTTCGCCAAAGCGGTATTCAACGGCGGAGTAGCTAAAGCGATTCTGATAGTCCAGGTAGTGTAGGTACTCAGCATCCTCCGCTGTGATGACAAATTGATATTCAGGCGGCTGCGCGTGCCCGACACAGGACCAGATAAGTAAAAAGCTTAACACGAATGAAACCATGCTCTGTCTATGGGTCGTCCCGATCGATAATCCGAACGAAGCTATGTGGCGCAAACTATTCATCCACCGGGCAGAGCAATTGGCATTGATCTTGAATTGTGTCGTAGTCGTAGCATGCGTCAAAGCCCGTGCATCCCATATCGTATCCCTGGCGGGCGGCAATGTTCTGATTGCTTCCCAATTGACTGTGCGTCTTCCACTCGATTTCATTGCATGCTTCGATGTGCTGCCCGACATATCCTGAAGCGCAGCGATAGATGATATATGTCGCTCGCCCGCAATAGTAGCGTTGACCGCAATCACACATTACATGACAAACATGGCTGTAAGATTCAGCCATAAAGAAGCAGGTCCAGCGCTCCTCAAAATAGTCGCCCGCCGGCGTTTCAATTCGCCGTTTTTCACAACAGTCGACATGGAGTTCATCTGCCGGGCTTGTTACATTTGCCGCGCACAGATTTGTGTTGCTCAGCAGCGACAGACTTGCGAAAGTCAACAACAGTAAACATGTCAGACGCGTTTTCTTCATCGTCACCTTCCACTGAACTCGCCGATAGCTTAAACAGTTGCTGCCCTTAGATATAAGGATCAGGTCGGCGGCGGTAATTCGGGTAATCTACAGATTAGTGAGAATCACCAACAGGCTGAAGGAAGCAATAATGATTACTACTTAGCTTGCCCGGGGCCAGAGTGATTGCTGCGAACAAAATATACCGGTGCGATATAACATGCAAGGACTATTTTTCGATTATTACACCAACACTCAATGGCAAATCACCGAAAATCAGTTAAAAACGAAGAAAGCCATAGCCCGAATCAAAATAAGAGCTTGTGGATATGAGCAAGATTTAACGCCATCAAGCCTTAAAAATATGGCAGTCCTAGCCCAGCCCTGGCTCATCGGCGGACGAGCGCAGGCGAGTAAGGACAAAGGCATAGTGGCCGCCTGAGCGAGATTTAGGGCGCCTGGCAGTCGGTGTTGTTGTTGAAATTTATTGTCCCGCTTACGCTCGCGCTGCCGGAAGTCTGCGCGCTCTGAATATCACCGGCCGTCACGGCATTTGTGCCCGGCCCTTCGACGCGGAATGTGCCGCCGGAATTGTCCAGGTTAAAGTCGTCCCCCGGGCCGGTGGCGCTGTTAGAACGGATATCGAGGCAGAGTGAGGCCGTAGCCGCTTCGACATCGATTTCACATGTATTATCCGTACCGAGATTGCTCAGGGTATTGTTAATAAAAGTCACTTCCATATTCGAAGTTCCTTCGACGTCGATGTCCACCGTTTCGCGGCTGCTGCTGTTAATCCTCACGGTATTGTTATCCACCAGGAGTCTGACCGGGTTGCCGGCGGGCGCCGAATTGTCGCGCGTACGAAATTCGATTCCATGGCGCGTCAAAGCCGTTACCGTGCCGATCTTGTTGTCGCTGATGCTAAACACTCCGGTGCTGTTTTCATCGAAAAGCGCAAAGATGCCTTCATAGTCGGTATCGATCAGGCAGTCGTCGATCGTGACGTCGACGACACTGCTGTTAATCGGCCGGATGCGAAAGCCCTGACGCGAGGCCGTGCGAACGGTGTCGGCGCGCATGGTGGCACGCACGGTGCTGCTGTTCTGCGCCGCTACGACAAAAGCGTTGATATTGGCGCCGGCGAATTTTTCAAACATCGAGTCGTGGACATCGAGTACCAATGTACCCGTAGCTCCGGACAGCAAATCGACTCCGCCGCCGCCGAGTCCTCCCAGGCCGCCGTTCAGTCCGTCGACCGTGATGTTCGCCATTGTTACGCTGAGGGTGCCGCTGAAATTACCTTCGTTAATAGTATCCAAACCGAAGCCCGGTCCGAAAAAGCCCTCGATCAGCGTGCCGTCTTCCAGTCTCAGGTCGACATCGCTCCCGCCGTTCAGGTCCAGGAAGAGGCCGCGGCCGTTGTTGGATTGGCCGTTGGTCAGCGTCGTTGCGGCGATAGTCAGGCTGCCGTCGCTGTTCGAGTTGCGGACGAAGATCGCAGTTCCGTTGCTGCCCTTGTTGCGGCGGAAGGTGCAGTTGTCAATCGTATTCTCACCGCTCATATCGCGCAGTCGCAGTCCCGAGTTGCCGCTGGTTCCGGCGCTCTCGCCCGTGTCCTCGATTGTCATATCGCTCAGGCTAAGTGCGGCGGAGTTGCGCGCGTCGATACCGTCAGCCGCGATGTTATCGAGCAGGCCGCCACGTATTGCAACGCTGCCGCTGTTGTTAAGCAGAAAAACCGCGTCGCCGTCACCTTCATTCGTCGGCCGCCCATTTGCATCCTGTGTTTCGGCAAGAGTCTGCACGGTATTGCGAAGCGTCAGGCTGGCAAAGGTAAAAGCGCCGCTGGATCCTTGTATTCGCAGGCCGTGCGCGCCGACCGCATCTTCGTTACTGATAACGACGTTGCCGCATGTGATGCCGCCGGCGACATTGCTGAATAAAGCGCCCGTTGTGTTACGGCCGCTGATTCCCAGGTCCGCGAAATCCAGCAGCGATCCCCCGGCGATGCCGCCGACACGCAGCCCTTCTCTGCCCGGATTAACAATACTGGTCGTCACAAGCATCGATAGTACGCTGTTGGCGCCCAGATCGCGGAGCTCGACGCCAAAGCCGGGACTATCGACCGACCTGACGCTGCGAAGGCTAAGGTCGATGCTCAGGCCGTCGATGTCCAGCGCAACGTTGTTGCAGGTTACGCTGCCGCTGCTGACCTGCAAGCTGCCGCCTCCCTCGGCCGCTATGCCGCGCTGCGCCGACACGCTGTTGTCGATCGAAAGATTCTGCACGGCGATCGAAGCGCCGCTATTGGCATTCAGCCTGAATGCGTCGCCGGCCGAATTAACAATCGTCACAGAAGCGCTGAAGTCGATAACGGGGCCGCCTGCATCGTTGTCGCTCAGCAGGATTCCCGTGCCGGTTTCGTTAACATTCGCGCCAATGTTGACTCTGCCGCCGCTGCGATTCGCAATAAGCACAGCACGACCGGCGCTATTGCTGATGCTGCCGCCGACGCTGATGTCGTCACTGCCGCCATCGATATCCAGGGCCGCGGCGGCAGCATTGTTGATGGCGGAGGTGCTGATTCGCAGCTCACCCTGCAGATTACTCAGATGCAGACCGGCGACGCTGCTGTTAAGACAGCTCAGACTGGCGATCGTCCAGCCGCCGCCGAGCTGCGTGTCGTGAATCTCGAGGGCCGCCCCGCCTGTCGCGTCTATCGTATTCGAGCTGCCGGCCACTGCCACGCTGCCGCTGCTTACAATCCGGACAGCGTTACCATTCGTCATCAGCACATTCAGCGAAGCGAAGGTAATAAGGGCCGCCGGGTTGGCGTTGAGGCGCAGGGCATCGCCGGCGGCGGCACTCAGATTTGTCTGCCCGAAGTCGCAAAGGAGGGATGGCGAGCCGCTGATGCGCAGGGCGTTTTCTGCCGCGTTAATAATGGCTGTACTGTTCCCCACAGTGAGGCTGCCCGCGATGTTGTCGAGTGCGACGCCGCCACTACTACTGCCCTGCGAAGACAAAGCATCGACATTCATGGCGATCGTCCCGTTGCTGAGACGCAAAGCGGCGGAGCTGACGTTAATGATGCTGGCGGTGCTGAATTCCAGGCTGCCGAAGCCGGAGCCGCTCAGCCCGTCGCCGGCGCTCTGCGCGATATTCAAGCCGTGGACGACATTGTCCTGGCCTAGGTTGAGAGCCGTACCGGCGCTGTTCGTGAGCGTCGGCCGCAGGCCGGCACTTGTAATTGTCTGTCCCTGTACTTTCAAGGCTACGCCCTGGCCAAGGAGCCGCTGGTTGTTTAAGAGGCTCAGACCGCCTTCATAAGGAGCGCTGCCGCTGTGAAGAAATATGTAGTCGCCCGCTTTGGCCGCCGCTCCGCCGGCCCCCTGGATTGCGCGCATCGCAGCCAGGTTGTTAAAGGGACTGTTAAAACGACCATCGCCATTGCCGGGCCGCGCGTTATCAACAAACCAGACGACGTCATTAACAAGCAGGGTCACCACGGCCTGGTCCCGATTCCCGTCGGCATCCTCCACAAAATACGCGAGCCTGTCGCGGCCTTCGAAGGCCAGTGGCGGATGATACACAAAAGCGCCATCGGCCTGCAGGCTGAACTGGCCGCCGCGCAGCGTTGTCGCATTGGTGACGGGCAGGGTCCGCAGCCCCGGCTGGCCGTCCGGATCGGTGTCATTCGCGAGCAGGCCGGGAGCCGCCCTTTGCAGATGTACGTTGCCGACAACGGTGTAGCGGTCGTCGCGCGCGATCGGCGTGCTGCGGATTGAGGCCTGCGACGCCGTGACAGTACTCCCGAAAGGCAGCGTTAAACTCGCGGCCTGCGCATGCGTGCTGCCCTGCTCAAACACCGTCGCGTTGAAGGCGATGCTCTCGCCGGCTTCCACCCGGCCGTTGCCGTTGTCGTCGCTGCCCGGCTGGTCGGACAGCGTCCCCACAACACTATGGTTGCCCGCAGCGGAGCACTGCATTATGACTTTGCGCGAGGCGACTGTCGGATCGTTGTCCCAAAAGGCGAATACTTCAACTATGTCGCCGTTTTGTAAGGGGCTCATGCCCCCAGTCGTCACCGTAATGACCTGGAGCACACCCAGATCGGCGCCCGCTCCATTCACCTGAACATCGAAGGGGGCACTCTGCTGACTGACATTGCGACGACGGATTGTCCAGTTAAGAGGATCGCCGGCCGCGCCGCTGCCGACCAGACGCAGCTCGGCCTGCATCATCACGCCGCCGCCGCAAAAGGCAGTGGCGGTTGTGACCGTATACAGCTCAATTCGGCTAAGCGTCGCCTGCGCCTGCAGCGGCACAGAGTATAAACACGAGAGGAGAAGAATGAAGGCCAGACGGCCGGGAAGCGAATCGACAATACGACTTGAGTGAAGCTTTAAACGACTCTGCATTGAAATCTCTGGGAAATAATTGTTAACACAGGCGCTGGCCTAAGGGGGAGCGCCGCAAAAAAACTCAGGCAAAGAAGAGCAATCCACGGTATCAATGATGGCAGAAACGAATTTATGAATCCCTTTCGATCTGGGAACCACGGGATTGACACGGGGTAGGGTGCCTGTTTCAGGCCGAGAGCTGCAGTAAAGTCGCGCGGAGGGAACGGCCCGGTCCTATGGCCAGCTTGTGGCGGATATTGCTGCGGTGCCACTCCACGGTGCGGTGTGATATGCGAAGAGCGGCGGCAATTTCCTTGCTTTGATAATTCCGAAACACCAGCAGACTTACTTTCATTTCCATCAGGGTCAGTTGCGGCTGCTGCGCATTCAGAATCGAATGAAGGCGTTTTTCGGCTTCGGACGCGGAGACTGGCTGTTGGGGACCGGCGACTTCACCGGCCAGGTTGATCTCTTCCTGCAAGACGGCGTGCTGCAGCAGCGTCAGGCGTTCTTCCGCGGCGATATTCTGCTGATGCTTCAGCGCCGCCTCCATATGCAGTACAGCCAGCCGCTGATTGCCCCCTGCTTCATGAAGCTTATGCAGTCTGCCGTGGATCTCAATGATTTTGTCAATAAACGGGGCTTTTTGCGCACGCGCCAGGGCTGTTGTCAGCACAGCAATGCTATGGCGATGTTGGTCGCGCTGCTCCAGCAGGTCGGCATAATCGATCAGCAGCAGTACGACGCTGAGCTGCTGATCCGAGACTTCAAAACGGTCGATCGTTTCCTGCACGCGAGCGTCGGCCAGCTGCAAGTCTGTTCGCCGGAGCTCGGCAATGAGCCCAAGGCGCTCTCTAATGGCCGATAGCGTGGCGTCATTGACGTCCTCGCTGAGAGCCGCGCACTGTTCCAGGGAGGCAGCGGCCTGCTGATAGCGCCCCTCCGCCATGTGGATTTCAGCGATCAGGCTGCGAGCATAAGCTTCATGACGACGAGTTCCGGCGCTGCGGCAGAGCTCGATTTCCTTCGCAAGCAGCTCGAGGGCTGCGCGGTACTGGCGATCCAGAAAAAGCAGGATCGCAATATTGTAAATGCTCGCACACTGATTCTGGCTGTCTCCAAGCTGCCGGAACAGTTGAAGCGCCTCCCGCAGCTTGCCAATCGCCGTACTGCGCTGACCCTGATGCATCGCAAGCGATCCCATCGTGTACAGGAGCGAGGCCTGGAAGCGCAGCTCCCCGGTCTGCAGCGCCAGTCGATATGCTTCATTGAGACTTGCCGCGGCTTCCGCCAGCCGACCCGCCCGCTGCTGCACGTTGGCGATATTCTGCAGGCAGGTGATCTGATTGACCGCATTGTCCGCGCTTTGCGCCAGGCCGAGAGCCCGCTGCAGAAGCATCAGTGCTTCCTCACTGCGGCCGGCCGCCTTGGCCAGCAAGCCCAGCCCCTGCCAGGCAAGGGTCTGATAACGGGTATTCCCGGCGGATTCGGCGCACTGCAGCGATTTTGCGTACCAGGCGGCGGCATCCCGATCTTTGCCGGCACTCCGGCTTTCCTTCGCCAGCATGTGATAGACGGCACAGCGTTCTTCCGGCGTGCCCCACTCTTCGACCATCGGCAGCGTTTCGCGGAGCAGTCGCAGACTGCGCTCCGCGTCGCTATACCGCTGATGATAGTACGCTTCGGCGAAAAGCGCCCGCATCAAAGCCCCCTGGTCATTCCGCCGGCCTGCCAGAGCCTGCGCGCGCCGCAAAAGCTTCAGGGCCCGCTGCGGCTCGCTGTCGAGCAGGGACTTGCCTGTCTCGATCAGTTCCGCAATTGATTGCTTAGGGTCAGACTGAGGCATTGTGTTTTTTTGACTATTGTAGTACTTCGGGCCGAGGAGCAAACTTGCATCCGCACCGGCCGCAGATGATCCCGATCCATGGTCACGAGCCAAGGACAAGGCGGGACGTCCCACTGTGCTGCAAAATTGCAATTTCCTTCCTTATCGGAGAGAGTTAGACGAGGGATAAATCGATTAACGACTCTTGCATGAACACTCTTAAACGCTAAAACAAATAGCCAAAATAAATCAACAT
The DNA here is from genome assembly GCA_028284775.1 of Candidatus Kapaibacterium sp. Taxonomy (GTDB): domain Bacteria; phylum Bacteroidota; class Ignavibacteria; order Kapaibacteriales; family UBA7675; genus JANQRB01. The sequence continues at coordinate 43,414 of JANQRB010000169.1, forward strand.
TTTCGTCTGACCAATCGTCACGCGCAATGCATTCACCATCATAGAATCAGCAAGGGAGTCTTCGATGATTCTGATAGTCCTGTGTTCGTCAATTCCGAGTCACTCGCAACGATTTTTGACTCGCTTGAATCCAGCACTGTGGTACAGCAGGTGGTCATCGGCAAACAGCAGTATGAAATCGACGACCTGCGCGGAAGCCTGATGACATAATTCCAGCAGAAGTTCACGTCACGCTACCCGTCAAAAATTGTTAAGCAGCGTCTGAACTCTTGACGGTTTGTCGGCCTGTGCATAATCAACAGCAGTGGACTTCGGCTTCGCTCAGCCCACAGGAATCGGGATGTCAATCCGACGCCTTGGCTGAGCACTGCGGTCTGAGCGGAGCCGAAGACCGAAACCTAAGCACTCCAAACCGCTCAGCAACCATGCAATACAATCGAATAAATTCGCAGGATCAAACTCCTGCTCGATATTGTTCCGTCCGATTGTATGGAAGCCTTGGTGGTCGATCGTGAATCTTTCGGTTACGGCTGGTTTCGGTGGTTGTCACTAAAGGCCAGATTCATTGGAAGAATGGACCGACGACATTATGATGAGTGCCAGTACGAAATGAGCAATAAACTTGACTCGTGCTTTATTGAATGGTAAATAGGCATCCAAAACCTTGAAGAGTCGTTGTTCGGAAGTCATGGGCGCTGACTTGGTCGAGTGAATAAAAAGTGTAGGAACTTCTTATCTCACGAAGACGTCAGCGCCTTATTTCTTAAAATCTCGCCGATTTAACAATTTTTGACGGGTAGCGTGAGTTCACGCGCAAAGCCTTTGTTGCGATAGTCGGGATTAACACATAAATCGACAATGCCAAATACCCTGACGGGATCCTTGCCCAAGGATATCACTCTGTGCTCAACGCCCATCTGCGCAACAAGATTGTCATGATTCCATCCCAGGTAACGAAAGTGAGGATATTGTTTATAGTAGATTCGATCAGACAGATATTCGGGAAAACAGGCGGCCAGCAACTGCTGTAACTTTGCTTTTGTATCGCTTGATAGTTCGTATTCAGGGACTTTTTCAATCTTCATAGGTATGATTGTCTCAAAAACATAAAGAATCTGCAAGTTCAGTGAAGCACTTTTTGTATCTCTACAAGATTGGAAGCAATACCCGGATATTGATTAAACAATATACCGAATCAGGGGCAAACCTGACTTTAAGGTCCCGCATTACGCAAATGATCCGCTGCCGATGGAACATAACAAAAGACCCCAGCGGCTATTAAACCGCTGGGGTCCTCAAGGCGCTATCCCGTCAATTAGTTAAGAACGATGACGAATCGCTTCATCACGGCGTTCTCTGTCGCCAGCGAAACGATATAGCTACCTGCCGGCCAGTCGGCAGTCGACACAAGGATTTCGTTAACTCCCCTGCCAGGGGTGTGATGACCGCTATAGATTGTGCGGCCAACCAGGGTGCTGACACTAATGTCTACACCGGCTTCCGCCTGACCACTGAATCGCAGTGTGAGAGCGTCGCCGCTCTGAATCGGGTTCGGATACAGGCTGAAGGCGGCATTGCTGTCCGGGAGGCCGGGGACAATCCGATCCTCTTCTTCTTCAACATCCGAGACGACGAGGGCGGCCGGCATACAGACCGTATTGGACGCGGCCTGGGCACTCGTCTCCACCGTGCTGACTATCGCCGAAAGCGGCATTGCAAGCGTCAGGGCCGGGGGCTCCACCAGCGGAGTGGGAATATCGACCCATGCCAGTTCGGTATTCTCGGCTTCACATCCGGTCGTGCCGTCGCAAAGCGTTTTGATCAGGTAGACATCCTCGGCACTGCCGGCGTTGGTATTCGTCCAGCCGGCCAGCACGAAGCCGCCCGTCGACGCCTGGAAGAGATCGTGCGCTTCTTCGCTGTCGGACGTGCCATAGGCCAACCAGGAGAGCTGATCGCCGTTGTCATCGATGGTCGTCAGACAGGCGTCGCGCCCGCCAGCGCCAAACGTGGCTGTATAGCCGGCAATTGCGAAGGTACACTCGCAGGTTTCGCTGACAGAATAGGCAACATCATCCTCGGCGCCCCAATAGGTACGGCCCCAGAGCAGGCCGCCGCTCGCATCGATCATGACCGCAATGATGTCGTTCATGGGCGGCACAAAAAGCTCGTTCGTGCCGACGATCAGATAGTCACCTGCCGAGGTCTCGATAACATCCATCGCCTCGATATTGGAGAAATCGCTGAGTCCCCTGGTCCACTGCACGACGCCCAAGAAATCGAGCTTGACGATGTACATAGAGCGCGGCGCCATCGGCAGGCTTTCCGTATAGCCGACAAAGAGATAGCCGCCGTCGGAAGTCTGGATAATCGATCGCGCTTCCTCGTCGCCGCTGCCGCCATAGCTCTTAGCCCAGAGCAAGCTGCCATCGCCGCCGACTTTGCAGACATAGGCGTCGCTGCCGCCGGCGCCGCAGGAACGCGTCATCCCCGCTACAATGAAGCTGCCGTCGCTTGTCGGCTCGATCGAATACGCCCGATCGGCGTCGCTGCCACCCAGCGTCACCGACCATTGAAGCGCGCCGCCGCTGCTCGTACGCAGGACATACATATCATCATCGCCGCCACTGCTGAAGCTGTTGGAAACGCCTGCTATCAGCAGATCGCCGCCCGACGCTTCGCAAAGATCGTTGCCCAGGTCATCGCCGGTGCCACCGTAAGCTTTTGACCACTGCAGCGTACCGGCGGCATCGGTCTTCACCAGGTACACATTGTCTGGATTAGCGCCGAAGCCGGCGGTTTCACCCACCGAAGCGAATCCACCATCAGATGTCTCGACCGTCGCTAAGGCTTTGTCGCGATCGGAGCTGCCGTAGCGATTCTCAAAGGCCGTTTGTCCGGCTGCACAACAGGGATTGTCGGCGGCCGGGCAAACATCGACTTCGCGGTCGTTCGGCGTGAAGGCCGGAGCCGAGACGAACTGGCGCGCCAGCTGCGCGGTCGTCGTCGTAAGCGTCGGCGATAGTACCTGCGGAACAGCTGTCCGAACGAAGCTCACCTGCTGTTCGCAGCCTGTCTGCAGATCACAGTCGGTTTTAACAAGGTAGGCATCCAGCGTGCTCAGATCGGAGGGGTCCGTTTGCCAGCCGGCCGCCGCGATACCACCGTCTTCGGCGAGCAGGACCGCTTCGAAGTTATTGTCCTGGCCGGCATTGCCGTAAAGCCTTGTCCGCCGGATCGCGCCGTTGAAGTCGATTTCCAGCAGGAAGCCGTCGATAAAACCGCCGCCGTTGAAGCTGTTGCTGCCGCCGGCGATGACGATCGACTCGCCGCAGATTTCGCTTGCCGCAAAGGCCGTTTCATTGTTAACAGAGGATCCGTAGGCCGCCGCCCAAAGGACTGCGCCGGCGCTGCTCGTTCGCACCACGAACACATCGATGGTTCCGCCAAGTCCGAATGACGCGGTGGATCCAACGATCAGCAGGCTGCCGTCGGAGAGTTCCACAACATCTTCGGCGGTTTCGTCCAGCAAACCGCCAAATGTGCTCGACCAGATTATGGCGCCGGATGCGTTAGTGCGAAGCACATAAAAGTCTTTGCCGCCGGCACCGAAACTTGTGCTGTAGCCGGCAAGGACCAGGTTGCCGTTTTGCGTTTCGATAACGGCATTGGCATCTTCAGCCTGATTGCCGCCATAGGCCAGCGACCATTGCCAGAGTCCATTGGCGTCGACACTGTTAACAAAGGCGCTTTGGCTGCCGGGGCCGAAGGAGGTTGACGATCCCACCAGCACATAGCCATCGTTGTTTGTCTGAACGACATCCTGCGCGGCTTCGTATCCGGCCCCGCCGAAGGTCCGCGACCACTGCGCCGTCCCTTTGTGGTCGGTCAGAATCAGATACTGGTCGAAGCCGCCCGCGCCGTAGCTGACCGTCTCGCCGGCGATTATGATGTCGCCGTTCCGCGTTACCTGCACGGCGTTGCCCGCATCGTGAGCCTCGCCGCCATAGGTCCGCGCCCACTGCT
>JANQRB010000010.1 GCA_028284775.1 Candidatus Kapaibacterium sp.
TGTGGGCCCAGCGCGCCGAGGTGGATATCGTCAAGCAGCATCAGGGGGCCGACCCCGCCGCCGTCGCCTATGATACCGTTAAGGCCGCCCAGGCGCGCAATGCCGATGTAGTGATCATCGACACGGCCGGCCGCCTGCACAATAAACAGGGCCTGATGGCCGAACTGCAGAAAATCGGGCGCGTGATGCAAAAGCTGAAAGAGTCGGCGCCGGACGAAGTTTTTCTCGTGCTCGATGCGACGACCGGTCAGAATGCTATCCAGCAGGCGCGGGAGTTTATGAAAGTCGTTCCCGTCACCGGGCTGATCCTCACCAAGTTGGACGGCACCGCCAAAGGCGGCGTTGTGATCGCAATCGCCAATGAATTCAAGATACCGGTCCGCTACATCGGTGTCGGTGAGCAGATTATGGACCTGCAACCATTCGATGCGAGCGCCTTTGTCAATGCGCTGTTCGAATCAAATACCGAGACGACCGCCGAGTCCGCACTGACGGAAGAAAGCGAACCACAATGAAGGCCGGGACGAGTCGCTATGTTATCCTGCCGCTTTTTCAAATTAGTTTCTTGAGTAAATTTTCCTTTAAGATAAGAGGCTGAGGCGCGGACTGAGCGCCAAAAACCCAGGGGATTGTGAATTTTAGACGTTTCGAACTCTCCTCGCCCTTCTTTCGCAAAGAAGGGAACTAGAAATAATTTAGTTGAATTCCCGGATACAAAGCCGCAACTGTGTTAAGCCCTGACGATGCCATACCGCCATTACGCAGCGATGTTCACCTTGTGCCCTTTGTCGAGGAGGGCGAGCATTGTACGCTATTATACGATCGCATGCAGTATGCCGAATTTGCGACGCAAGTCATCACAGGCCCTTTTCAGCGCTTTGACCTGCTGGACGGCAGACGCGGCGCTCAAGAGGTGGCGGAAACTCTGGCCCGCGATGGTCATCCGATCGCAAGCCCCGCTGACATTATTCAAATCTGCGAGGAAATAGCGCGGCGCGGCTTCCTCGACGATGAATCGTACAGGGCTATGCGTCGAGCGCGCGAGCGCGAATTTCAGCGCGCGAAGGTCCGTCCCGCCTTCTGCGCGGGCATGTCCTATCCACAAGATACAAGGGCCTTGAAGCGCTTCCTGGCCGCGGCGCTGGATTCCGTCCCGGCGGAGCAGGTCGAGGCGGGTGCCGCTTCCATTGTCGTACCGCATATCGACCTCACGCTCGGCGCCGCGAGTTATGCGCCGGCCTACCACGCTCTCCGCGAAACCGACGCCGATGTCTTCGTGATTTTCGCCACCTCGCATTACGGCAATGAAGATTTGTTTATTCTTACCGACAAGGATTTCACCACGCCACTGGGCAGGGTGAAGAACGACGCCGGTCTATTGCAGGCCCTGCGGCGCGAACTGCCCTTCGGCTTGCAGGGCAGCGACATTGCGCATCGTCCGGAACATTCGATTGAATTTCAGTTGCTCTTTCTGCAGCACTGTTTCGGCCACCGTCCCTTCACAATCCTTCCGATCCTGGTAAGCTCCTTTCAGCCATTCGTCGAACAGGGTCTTCGTCCGCATGCCACAGAGCGTTTCAGCCGCTTTATCGACGCACTGCAAAGGGCGCTGGCGCGGACGGTGCGTAAGGCGGCCTTCATCGCCAGCGCTGATATGGCGCACATCGGCCGCAAATTCGGCGACGACTTCGATGCCGAACCCTTGCTGGACGAGTTACGGCGCGAAGACCAGGCCATTGTCCAAACGCTACTACAAGGCGACAGCGATGCTTTCTTCGACCATATTGCCGCTGTCGGCGATCGCCGTCGTATCTGCGGACTGCCGCCGGTCTATTCCATGCTGGCCACCCGGCCAGTCCAGCGCGGCGTCCTGCTCGACTACCAGCAATGGAATGAGCGCGAACGAGGCTCGGCCGTCAGCTACGCCAGCCTGGCGATGTATTCCTAGACTTGCATCGGCTTCCTGCACGTTCAATAAGTATTCCTGCACGTTCATCAGGGTTCAGGGCACGTTCGTTTATTGACTATTGTCTTGCAGACATCCCCGGCGTATGTTCACAGCCAGAAAACATTTCAAAGAGGGTCAAGCAGAGCCCAAGGCGAGACCGGGTTTTTCGAACGAGTGGCTGCGGAAACCCGGTTTCCTTTTTTCTTTATTGATCGCAAGTTCTTCTGTCGTCTACACCGCAAAGCCGGAACCGCGCTTACCAGGCGCGTACGGTACGCTGCAATCCGATTTTTGTCGATAATCCCGATCCTTGGCTTGACTGGCAGTTGCCCGTCTTTTCGATTCGTGTCTTTCCTTCAATCGGCGTGAATTTGTAGCTCCGATGCTGGTGTTGTTCATTCGTGCAGGGCCGGATATAAAGGAGATGTGTGGAATTTTAGTCCGTCCTGTGTATTGCTGGCAACAACTACCCTTAGCACGACGGACATACCAACCCATCATATGTACTGACGGAATCCATTCTATACAATCGTCGGCCGTTCATTACGAAGATATTAGACAAAGTCACTACCTTCTGGGAAAAGCCAACATTTGCGATCAGCAATTTCTGAATGCAATGCAAATCTATTCACATTGTACTCAGAAAGTAGGTTGTGAACTGGGGTAGAGAATCGGACTAAGATGTCCAAAATTACTCCTGAATTGACACTCATTATTGGCATCATACCAGAAAGACTACTAATTGTATTCACCGTTACTTTAACATCTTGCCGCTCGGGCGAATCAGCTGGAAATTTGTTCTTCTGTTCTTCGCTCAATCGACTTTGAAGTCCGGCAATGTCTTCCATACCTAAAGAACTTAGACATTCAAATGCTAGGGATTGTTCTCCGAGCATTGCCATGAGCAGGTCGAAGACATTTAGATCATCTTCAGTGTTCTTAGCGGAGTATGAAAGTGCAGTTTCAAGAATCGATAGAAGTGGTTTTGGGGCTGGATACTTGTTGTAAACAGGTAAGATATGTTTTTGATACCAACTAAGAAATTCCTCGTCGTACACACTATAAAACTTGTTTAACTCAATAACGTTGGATACTCCGAAATAGGCATCCAAGAATTTACTTGGATCTCCAATTGTTTCAGCTATGCTTTGAGTGGAAATCTGCGGCGTTTTGCCTTGTTTCAGCCGGGTTTTGTTCCGGCTAGCAACAAAACTGTCCCATTTTTCTGTCTTCGACATGCGAAATATGTGAGCGACCTTTCGGAAAAAATCTGTTACTCCTTTTTCTGATTCAGTATCCACAATCATAACATCTAGTTCAGAGTCATTCTCTTCGACATGTTGATGATTGTTTGTCTCTTGGATAAGTTTGCTAACACCATCTGTATTGAATATCTGAAATGTGGCACAAACTGCCCGAAAGTCTATCAGCTGTTCACGACTGAATGAGAGTGAGCTTAGCTGAGTAATTGATTCAAACAACTGCGTGAGATTGCGAATTGAGATATTGGATTTCTGAACTATTCTGAATGTGTATTCCCTTTCATCCATCTCAGCATCATGAATTTCAACATTTGCTAGCTGTGAGTCTTCAAGTAGCTCAATTATGCTTTCGCGATCTAATCTCGAACATCGGCATCCAAAAATCACACCGCGAATCACGTCTTCTGGGAGCGGGTAAAGATACAACTCGTCACCTGATCTCAGAGTTAACTTTTTGGCGTTTTCTAGTGGAGCTACATACCGCCATTCTTGTTCATATTCCCAATGTTCACTCTTAGTGAATACAATTGTCTTAAGGCTCTCCGAAAACTTTTCAGGGCGAATTTTTGGTCGAGTACTGACATATTTGATCCGATCCAACTGACTTTCAGGCATATTGTCAGGGTCGTCGAAGAATTTAGAATCAGTGTTAAGGATTAATACTGCTCCGCGATGTTCTTCTGCATAGTGTGCCCACATGAGAGGATGGTCGTCTTTTTCGGTTAGGCATAGTGCGCCAAGATTTCGCGATATTGTCTCGTGCAGCTTCTCCTTAATTTTGGATGAGATATCTTTTGCATGTAGGGCGACAACATCTTTCATAATCGGTTCCAACGCTTTCTGCATAAGGAGCCAAGCTTGTTCGAACTCTTCAGGTTTTGGGTGTGTTTCTAGAAGCTTTCGGAATTCTGGAGTCGACTTGAGTGTTTCGGAACGAACTTTTTCAATGTTTTCGGGAGCGTCTAGGTCGACGTCGTAGATTTGTTGCTGGTTCACAAGGTCCAGATAGCTGGGTAACATGTCAAAAGGATCATTAAAGACACTCGGTTGGGTAAATCGGATAGTCCGATTCGTTAGTATTTGTTTAAGTGTATAGATACTCAGGTACTTACAGAGCGTGCTTTCCTGTACAGATGTATCCATCTGGCACCCTTAATGAATAAGTGTTTTTAAGATTAGCAGCTGAAATTGCTATGCTGACAACTCGTGACTATTTGAAATAACGATCTAGGTATCGGAAGAGACCGAAAAAGTTAGCAAGGCAAATATAACGATATTCGACCCCAGCAGAAAGAAGTGCACCCCAAGAAAAAATATTTGAACTTGACAATTCGATTCACCGACATTCAGTTGACAAAAAAGAAATGAAAGGTACAATTGAGTAATAATGATTGAATCGCAGCCTTCAAAGACATTGGAAGTCGATTCTTACCGGAGCTGAGTCAGGTGGAATTGATCCTAGGCAATCACTGGCTGGAGGTAAGCACGCAAGAATGACGACGTTCATTTTTTGCGACTCTCAAAGCCAAGTTGATCAATGAATTCGGCTTCTCCGGCAGCACTGCAAAGCGTCGTATTTAGTCCAATCTGCGAAAGCAGGATGTGGTAAGTTTGGCCGTTCACAATCGAAGGGCGAATATGGAATTGCAGGAAGTACTTCAGCAGATCAACATAGATCTCTGCAGAGTGATGTAAGCTTCCCCTCTTTATTCTCAAGGTAAAATTAAAGGGACGTTAATAAGTGTCCTGTTGGAATGTGGGAAACTCGGAGAGTTTTCCATTTTTCGACAGGAATTCAAGCGGCATTCGATTTTCAAATCCGTTGTGCGGACGCTCGGCGTTGTATCTCCACTGCCAATCGGCAGACATAGATCTGACCTGGCTGAGAGATTCTAAGCTATATGCCTTTAGAACTTCAGTGCGATAGCTTCGATTAAATCGTTCAATCGAGCTGTTCTGTGTTGTCTTGTCTGGCTGGATATTGCGCAGATCAATTTCCTTGTCCTCGCACCATTCCACAAACCAGGCTGCGGTAAACTCCGGGCCGTTGTCCACGCCGATGGCTTCCGGCTTGCCGCGCCATTCAATCACGCGATCGATTTCTCGCGTAACACGTTTGGAACTCAGCGACACGTCGGTGACCATCGCCAGGGCCTTGCGGTTGAAGCCGTCGATCGCCGTAAGCAAACCGAACGTGCGGCCGCTCTCAATAATGTCGGCCATAAAGTCCAGCGACCAGACGATGTCTGGACCGATCGGCAGGATCATCGGCTGTTTAACCCGCGCTGGAACGCGCTTCATGCGCTTGCGGCGGATATTCAGCCCATTGCCTAGTACACGCGGTAGACGCGCTTGTGGTTTCACTGGCGGCTTTGCAGGCGCAAGGTGTCGTGGATCATCCAGAAACCGTAGCCGGGTTTTTCCTCGGCCAGCTTATCGAACTCCTCTCGTGCTTCGGTATCATCGCGCTGCGGCTTATAGCGATACACCGAAGGCGAGAGACGCAGGCTGCGGCAGGCCCGTCGAATAATTAATCCCTTCTCGCGCAGCCAATTGACCGAGCGATGTTTTTCGGCGGGTCTCAGAGCTTTTTTCGATCAGCTCTTTCAGCGCGTCGTTCTCAAAGCTCGGAATGGCGTACATGCGCTTGTGCTGGCTGTTCTCGGCTTCCAGTTCGCGCAAGTACATGATCAGCAAGGCGTCCTGCCACTGTACTTTCTGCGCCAGTTGTAGAACGTCGCTTGACTGATACTGTGCTCCTTACAGAGCACATTGACGCTACGACCGACTTAGTTGGCCTACAAGATCGAAACGATCTGCGATTCACTGAACTTCGATTACTTCATCGCTTGCCTCCAAAATGTCATTCGTGGGATTCTGTTTACGAATGGTTCGAATTTTGGGGAAGACTACAAATTCGCCCCGAAGGCGAGCCAGCGCACAGCAAGCAGCGCAAACTAACCGCACATCCATTCGCGCTCAATCCAGATGAGCTGATCTGGCAACATGGACTACCATCGTGAGGTTGCGGCGATTGTAAGCCAGTTTTATCGGTGCAGCAAGCCCGTCGCAACGCACAGCTCTTTGGCCAATATCGGCTGGGCAGACCTGGATTACCCCCAACAAAAAAACCTCCCGGCTGCCAAAGCCGGGAGGTTAATTATTACACCGATAAAAAGACGCTCAATGCGAGGAAAGTGTGTCGCTCGGTTGTGTGCCGCTTTGTTCGAGTGTCTCGTCGAAGTCGGCGATGTCGGTGGGGCCGAGGCGGGCGACGTCTTCGACGGTTAAGCGTTTGCCGCCGATGAAGCGCTTGCTGTAGTAGTTACTTTCGAGCGAAGAAATCGTCACGCCATAGCGCGAACTGGAATGCGCGAAAAGATTGTCGCCGATATAGACGCCCACGTGCGAGACATAGACGCGCCGGCGGGTGTTGAAAAAGACGAGATCGCCGAAGCGCAATTCTTCTGCCGCCTCGATTTTGCTGCCGACCTTATGCTGCCAGCGGGCTGTTCGCGGCAGGCGGAGATTGGCCGCCTGGTTGTAAATTTTCTGCATAAAGGCTGAGCAGTCGATGCCACGTTTGGTGGTGCCGCCAAAACGGTAGCGCGTGCCAAACCAGCTGACGATGGCCTGCATCAGCTCCGCTTTGTAGATGCCGCCGGCGGTAATATCTTCGCTCTCCTCGATGTCATCCATATAGGACAGCCAGTCGTCTTCAAAGACGGTGATGTCGAGATTTTCATCGCCGGCCGCGGCCTGGTCCTGACTTTCCATCGCCAGTAAGGCCTGAGCGTCCCGATCGAGGTCGACATCCTCGACATCGGTCAGAATTTCACCGTCATTGTTCAGGAAGCTGCTGCGGGAATTCGGATCGACCGTCGGCGCAATGTAGGTGACATCACCCAGGCGGGCGAGCCGTTCGTTTGACTGCAGATATTCCATTGCCCGCTGTTTGCCGAGCTTCGGATTACAACGGCGTCGCCGCGGCGTCGCTTCGGATTCGAGGAAGGGGGCCAGCAGCCCGATCAAAAACACTGCAAGAAAAAAGTAGCTTAAGGTACGTTTACGCGTGTGCGTCATGCAAAAACTCCGCTATGACTACCTGTGTGTGTGCGTGATTGGGTGCAGCGGTACAGGACGACGGATCATTGCTGCCTCCCTCGACTCGTTCGCACCTGCGTAAGCACAAGGCGATTCTGGTTGTCGATATAAAGGCCGTCGATCCAGGGCTGTACCAGCCGCTGATTGACATCATAATAGAGAAAGATCCAGGGCGCTTCGTCCAGGACGATGCGCTCCATCCGGTTGTACAGTTTGTAGCGTTCCTCCGCCTGAAGCCGGGGCGAAAGAGCCGCCTGATACAGGGAGTCCAATACCGCTAGCTGTATATGGCTTGTGTTGGGACCCTGCGGCGCCTTGTACGGCGCGTAAAAAAGAGCCAGAAAATTTTCGGGATCGGGATAATCGCCTATCCAGGAGGTACGCCACAGCGCCAGTTTGCCGTTGGCGACCATATCGAGATGGCGAGGAAAGTCCACCTGCCGCAATTCTACCTCGATGCCGAGCTCCCGCCACTGCTGCTGGACCGCTTCGGCCACTGCCGCCGTTCGCTCATTCATGCTGAGCTGTAAGGTCAGCGGAGGAATACCCTTTCCGTTGGGGAATCCGGCCGCGTTCAAAAGCGCCTTGGCCTTGGCCGGGTCGTAGCGGTAGCCCTGCAGCTCGCTTGAAAAGCCCGGCATTCCCGGAGGAATCACCCCGTAATGTGCCGCTACGCCTTTTCCATGCAGCACATATTTGATAATTTTTTCGCGGTCGATCGCATAGTTGAGCGCCTGCCGCAATTCTTTGCTTTTTGCCAGCGGAAGCGCCGCCGCTGCTTCATTGTCGCTGTCGAGCAGCATTCCGTAGTATTCGATGGAATTGCCCGGTGAACGCAGCAGACGGTAGTGGGCGTAGTCGGCGCTGAGTTTGCCTTCGTCGTCCAGAACGGCGCGAGCGAAAGCGGGATCGATGGACGACACAAAATCGAGGTCGCCTTGCTGAAAGTTGAGAAACTCGGACTTCGTTTCGCGGACGAAGGTGGCGTGGACACCATCGAGATAGGGAAGTCGATTACCGTTCTCGTCTGTTTCGAAATAGTCCTGATTGCGCGTCAGCCGCAATTCGACGTCGTCGATCCACTCTTCAAAGACGAAAGGCCCGGTGCCGACGGGATTTTTGTCGAAGTCGCGTCCGTAGCGTTCGATAGCCTCGCGGGGAACGATGTAGCCGTAGGGCATGGTCAGGAGCGTCAGAAAGGGAGGAAAGGGCGCCGTGAGCTGAATCTCAATCGTTAGATCGTCGATCACGCGAATGCCGCTCAGGCCATCGCTTGTTTCGCCGGCTGCCGTGGCGCGGTGGTATTCCTGCGCTCCCGCAATCCGTTCCCGGTAGACCCAAAAGCCTTTTGTATTGGTATTGGCGTTACAAATGCGTTCGATGGAAAACTTGACGTCCGCGGCCGTGACGTTCCGGCTGCCGGCTGCGCCGAAGCACTCGCTTTCGTGAAAAGCTACATCGCCGCGCAGATGAAAAGTCCAGAGAGTGCCGCTGCTGTCGACCTGCCAGTGTTCCGCGATACCGGGAGCGATCCTGCCGTCGAGATCCAACTGGACCAGGCCGTTGAACAACTGCGCTCCGGCCCAGATCGCCGCACGGTAACTCATCAAAGCCGGATCGAGCGTATTCAGGCCATCCGGCAGATTGAGGTAGAAAATGGCGGCGGACGGTTCATCGGCATTGTCGCTGCCGTCATTACAGGCCGTCGCGGCTATTGTCAGTACAATTGTCAAAGAGCAAATCCAACTGCGAATTCGCGCCTCGCTCATACAATTCTATCTGGGTCGTTGAGTGTACACCTGCGTCGTAAAAGCTGCCCCGATTATCCCTTGCTCCGGCGATTGCGATTCGGCGTGAAATAAGCCGGAAAATTATTGGCGCAATGAGACGCTGAATTTTAAGATCGAACCACAAATCTGCGACAGATCGATGAACTATTCAATTAATAAAAAGTGAATTATCATTCATAAAAACAGGCCTTCCGCTTTTGGCGCTTTGTCGTTGCCCGGAACGCCCGGAATCTTTGCATTTGACGGAAGGTCGGAAGGGCCGGAAATCTACCACGCGTCAAATTTCAGCGGCCCGTATACAGCTCGTCTCGTGGCCCTCATCGAGAGGAGCCAGCTCAATCTCACCGCTGCGGCAGGCATCGACGGCAAAGGCGCAGCGCGGATGAAAGCGGCAGCCCGCCGGCGGATCGACGGGGGACGGGGGATCGCCTTCCAGGATTATGCGCTGGCGGCTGCGCTCCCGAAGTGGATCCGGTATCGGAATCGCCGAAATCAGCGCCCGTGTATAGGGATGCGCCGGATGAGCGAATACCGCTTCGGCCGATGCGAGCTCCACAATCCGCCCGAGGTACATCACGGCGACCCGGTCGGCGATATGGCGGACGACGGATAAATCGTGCGAGATAAAGATCAATGTCAGGTTGAACTCGCGGCGCAGGTCGGCCAGGAGATTCAGTATCTGTGACTGAATGGAAACGTCGAGCGCCGACACCGGCTCGTCGGCGATAATGAGCCGCGGCCGCAGTGCCAGGGCTCGGGCAATGGCAATGCGCTGGCGTTGGCCGCCGGAAAATTCATGCGGATACTTCTTCATGAAGCGCGGTGCGAGACCTACGATGTCCATCAGGCGGAGGATTTCCTGATACAGCTCGCTGCGGGGAACGATCTGATGCGCCAGCAGCGGCTCGGCCAGGCTGTCGTAGACCGTCATCCGCGGATCGAGCGAGGCATAGGGATCCTGGAAGATCATCTGCATGTGGGGCCGCAGCGGCCGCAGTTCGCGTTCCGGCAGCGACTGCAGTTCGCGCCCTTCCACGATCACGCGCCCCGACGTGGGGCGCAGCAATTGCAGAATAACGCGGCCCAGCGTCGACTTACCGCAGCCGGATTCGCCCACCAGCCCCAGGGTTTCCCCCTGCGCCACCTGCAGGCTGATGCCATCGACCGCGCGAACGGTGCCTACCTGACGGGCTATGATACTACCCCGGCTGATGCCGAAATGCATCCTGACATTC
>JANQRB010000018.1 GCA_028284775.1 Candidatus Kapaibacterium sp.
CGGCTTCGTCATCGTATGTCAGGGTGCCGCTCAACTCCGCGCCTTCGAACTCGCGACGGTCAGGGCTGACATCAATACTTAGGAATTCCGGCAGCACCCGGCCGCCGATCTTATTCTGAAAGGCCGAGAAACGCGGCCGTTCCTGGAAACCACCGTCCTGCAAAGGCGCACGCACCGTAGCCAGATTCGGCAGGAAAATCTGGGCGAAGACCTCGGCTGCAGCCTGATCCTCGAAAAGCACCGGTCCCGAGTAGGCTTCGATTAAGGTCGCTTCAACCTGCTTTGTCAGTGTTTGCGCCAGCTCCCGGGTCGCGCGCATCAGCGAGTCGGCAGACGGCAGTTTGGCCGGATCGAGCGAGTAACAGGTGTAGGACTGGGCGATCGGCATACCATCCGTTGCCTGGGTGGCGGCGGTTATCTCAAGGCCTGTAAAAAGCTCGCTTTTCACCATCCGCCGGCCTTCGGTATTCAGATAATAGACGGTTTCAGGAAGATATTCAAGATTCACCTGGCTGAGATCGATGGCCGGAAAATCTCTGAACACCCCCGACAAGCGGGTGACAAGATCCCTAAAATAGGACTGATCGAAGGGCGGCGCCGGCGCCGGGTCAATCGCCTCGACTTTTTCCATCAGAATAAAATCAGCCGTTGTGTCAAGGCGTACCCGATTTTCCACGGCCGCTTCTTTTTTGGTGTAGAGCTCGGCTGCCTGTTTGTAAGCGGCATCGGTCGCTAACCACAGCTCTCGCCGCAGCGACTGGTAGGTCAGCTCGTTAGGAATCCGTCGGTTCCGGTATGATTCCTCGTCATCCGTGCTGCCAAAGAAATTCAGGCTGACGTCAAAAAAATTACTGTTGTCGAAAGCCGGACCGCCGACACGCAGACCGACGGTCAGACTGTTGTACTCGCTACTGGTCGATTCGAGCAGACTGCCGAATGTCGCCTGCATTTCGAAGACTTTGCGCTGCCGCAAATTGAACTCTATGTAGTATGGCTGCGCCACCGAGGCCAGGCGGAGCTCGTCCATTGAACGTTCCAGTTCGTCATTCATGGCACGCATAATGTTTTCGGAATCGTTGCCGCGGCCGGGAACGAATGCCGCGATGAAGAGCAGGGCGCTGAACAGAAGCTTGAGTTTCATTATGATTGGTACTCGTGAGTTGCTTATTCGATTCCTTTTTGGACCGGCGAAGGCAGGATGGGTAACTTGGCCTGTGACTTGGCTTTTTTCTGTACCTCGATATCGGATACCAGGATACTCGGCGATGAGGCCGATACCGGAACGGCACCTGATTCGGCGCCGCACATTCCGTTAAATATCCCCAGGTCGTCGGCCGTACCGATAATGTTCTTGAAAGTCGTTAACGGTGTTCCGATCAGATCGACGCCGCGTACCAGCTCATCGGGGCGGCCGTCGGCGAAGATTTTGTAAACTACCAGTGGCTGGACGTTAAAGGCATTCGGAATCGTGCGCTGGGTGAAGGTAAAGCCGCCCTGAATTTCCACGAAGTAAAGGCCGAATTCTTTGTTCTGCGTCCGGCATTCATCCCGCAGCATTTCGCGCAGCTCTGCAAAAGGCACTTGCTTGCCGGAGCGTACGATTAGATTCGACTGGCGCGACACGACGCCGAAGCCAGGCTGTTTGCGGCCATGGCCATTGGAATTCGCAAAATCGTCGATCGGCGAGCGCGACATAAGAAAGCGTTTAAATACACCCTTTTCAACGGTCTTGACGGCGCGCGCCTTCATGCCCTGATCATCATAGCGGTAAAAGCCAACCAGATCGCGCTCGCGATCTCGTTCGCCATCGCGTTCGCGGAGTACGCGGCGGGTCGGATCGAATTCCACATCGATAAAATCGGGCAGAACCTCTTCGCCGACAAGATTCTTAAAGGTCTGGCTGGAGTTGACGTCTTTCTGGCGATGACCTTCGATTCGATGACCGAATATCTCATGAAAGAACACACCCGACGCTTCGCCTGAGAGAATGGCGGGCCCCGAATATGTTTCCATCAGCGGCGCCGTACGCAATTGTTCCAGCAAGTCGATCATTTCGCGGATATCCTGTGCGATCTGCTCTTCGGACGGTAGATTTTCCTCCTTGAAGGCGAAATACGAGCGAAAGAGCGGCAGCGTCATGCCGTCGTCCGCCTTGGTATTGGCGATAGCAAAGAGGCGAATCACAGGCTCGCTCGTCTGAATGCGAGCGCCTTCGCTGTTAACGAAATATTTATTGAGTACTTCCGCGCGCACGTAAACAGTACCGCTGTAAAGCTGGGGATGCCCGTCATAAAGCGCCGAGAGGCGCCGCAGCTTGCCCTTCCATTCTTCACGGTCGAATTGCAGTTTCTGCAGATCTTCTTTGTAGACGCTATGCTCTTCGCGTGAAAAGTCGCCCGAGCTATCTTCTTCTTCCACTTTGACGGCGCGATTCGTCAAGACTTTCAGGTAGCGTTCCACGGCCGCTTTGTATTGCCGATCCGTGGCTTTCCAGATGCCGGCGCGAATTGCTGCCTTGTCCTGACCGAGCGGCAGCTGCGAGCCGCGCGCCAGGCCCGAGGATTCCCACGAAGAGCCGCGAATCTGGCGCGTATTGTCCAGGTCGTAGTCACCGACGCGCAGTTCGATATCCAGGATCCGTGTGTGATCGGGTTCGGCCTGCATAATCTGGCCGAAGGAGGCCGAGACCGTCTCGGCCAGTATTTCCGTTACGCTGTACGACAGAAAATAGGGCGGTTGTTCTTCGTTGCGCGTATCGGCCATTGTCCTTTCCATCTCCTCTGCCATCGCCTGCAAAACAAGGCCGTCGGCGGCAAAGCTCGGGTTGCTGTATAGAAAGCTCAGGAAAAGTAAGGCTGTTATCCGGGAAGCGCTGCGATGTATCATTGTTTGTTTTCTTCCAACTTTAGATAATAGTGATTCAGCACCTTGAGCTCCTTGTCCAGTTCATACACGCGCGGCACACCGGTAGGAATGTTAAGCTGCAAAACTTCATCCTTACTGAGTTGATCCAGGTGCATAACAAGGGCGCGCAGCGAATTGCCATGCGCTGCCACCAGTACGTTGCGTCCCTCGCGTAGTTTCGGTTCGATCCGGCTGAGGTAATAGGGCATCACACGCTCCTGGGTATCTTTGAGCGATTCCCCTCCCGGCGGCGGCGTGTCGTAACTACGCCGCCAGATATGCACTTGCTCGGCGCCGAATTTACTTCGCGTTTCATCCTTATTGAGTCCCTGCAAATCACCGTAGTGGCGTTCATTGAGGGCTTGATCGCGTTCGGTGGGCAGCGATCCCTTGCCTGCCTCTGTCAAGGCGATATCGGCCGTGCGCGTGGCCCGCTTCAGGACTGACGTAAACACAAAATCGATCGGAATTTCTTGCAGGAGACGTCCCGCCTGCTCCGCTTCCTCGATACCCCTGGGCGCGAGGTCGACATCCACCCAGCCGGTAAAGCGGTTTTCCAGATTCCAAAGCGATTGGCCATGCCGAAGCAAAACAAGGATAGGCATATTGTCACGCCACTACGATAATGGATCAAACACACAAGTTAGCGATGAGGATGCTGACGTGCAATGACGGCTTTTATTCCTTGTCGGCGGATGTGCCGGCTTCGGCCTTCTTTGGCTGACAAAGTTCCATGAGGACGCCGTTTGTGGACTTCGGATGGAGGAAGGCGATGAGCATCTCGTGCGCGCCGGGAACAGCCTGCTCATTGATGAGACGCAGGCCGGCATCCGAAAGTCGTTTCAGCTCCGTGTTGACCTCATCGGTCTCGAAGGCGATGTGGTGGATTCCTTCGCCGCGTTTGGCCAGGAAGCCCGCAATCGGTGAGCTTTCGTCCGTGGGTGCCGTCAGCTCGACGAGCACGCTTCCGACCTGAAGCGAGGCAATATCGACTTTCTGCTCCTCGACATGCTCGCGATGGATTGGAGCATCGGCGAAAATCGTTCGAAACAGCTTCAGGCTGGTTTCGAGATCACGCACGGCAATTCCAATGTGATTAACGCCCTTAATCATTGCTTGCTCTCCCTCCAATTCAGCGCTCGAGAACTACAGTTAGCTTAGCGGCCGCTCCGCCACAGCTTAGCCGTCATAGCGCCGCAGCCGTTCTTCGCTGGCATCCAGCTGTGCCTTCGTGTTGATGCCGATGAGCTCCCGCCAGTCCGCAGCCCGCCATGCCTGCACAGCGCCGCCCGCGGCCCGGATAATGGCAATGATATCCGTCAGATAGAGTTCATTCTGAGCATTGTCGCTGGAGACTTGCGCGAGTGCCTGATAGAGATGTCGGGCCTCGACAAGGTAAATGCCGCTGTTGAATTCAAGGATCCGTCGTTGTTCGGCGTCAGCGTCTTTGTGTTCGACAATTGCCTGAAACGAACCATCGTCCGCTCGCAGGATCCGTCCGTAACCGTCCGGATTATCGATATCGGCGCTCAACACTGATGCTATTGCGCTTTTTGCCCGATGCGCAGCATAAAAATTTTCGAGGGTGGCGGGTCGAAGCAGCGGGACGTCGCCGCTCAGAATCAGCAGCGGGCCTGTAAAGTCTCCTAAGAGGTCCTGGGTTTGCTGAACGGCATGACCGGTGCCGAGCTGTTCGTCCTGATCGGCGAATTCCACCCGTTCGCCATACCGGTCTTGCAGATGAGCCTTGACCTCTTCCTTGCGATAGCCGACCACGGCAACGATGCGTTCCGGTTGCAACTGAAGTGCCTGATCGACAACATAATCGATCATTGCCCTGCCGTTCAGCTGAAAGAGGACTTTGGCCTTGGCGGGATTTTGCATACGCGTACCTTTGCCGGCCGCCAGAATAACCACGCCAAGAGCTTTTTTTGCTTTATCCATTGGCAAATTCCGAGAGGCGGGTGTCGACAATGGTGGAATGCCGCACTTCACGACTGATGGATTTGATGGCGTTGTGTTCGTCGAGCAGCACGACGGTCGGTTGGTAGTCCCGCGCTTCTTTGTCGCTCATTGTGGCGTAACTGATAATGATTACCTCATCGCCGACAGTTCCTTTGCGCGCCGCCGCTCCATTGAGACAAAATTCGCGACTGCCTCGTGTCCCCGGAATGACATAGGTTTCAAAACGTTCGCCATTATTGACATTGACGACCGCCACTTTTTCGTAGGGCAGTAGGTCCGCTTCCACCATCAATTCTTCATCGATAGTAAAGCTGCCTTCATAATAGAGTTCAGCGGCCGTAATGCGCGCTCTGTGGATTTTTGACTTGAACATGATGCGGTCCATATTCACGCCCCTCGTGCTACTGCATGTTTCGATTTCCTCACCGCGGGTGTGAAGACGAATAAAGTCCGAGAAAGTGTAAGGTCAGTTTTTCGTAAAAGACCTATTTTCAGTTCATCTCCTAACAAAGACCGATTTTTTGCAGAATTACATCATTTTGCTCATCATTATGCTGAACTGCTTCACTTTGCGAATGTACCTTGCAATAGCCTTGATTGCCGTTTCTTTCATTCCGGCTAGAGCTAAGAGTTTTGAGGTGCTCGATACCGTGCAAATCGACCGGTCGCGGCTGATGAATCACGACGGAATGCGCGCGGTGGAGATTATCTGCGCCCGTCAGCAGATTCTTGGTAAGTTTTATTCGCTTGCGCTCTATGATCTGGTGGAAGCTTCGCTGACAACGCTGAATGACGAGCAACGCCGCAATGTGGTGTTGATTTGCGAAACGGCTGACGGCGTGAAAACCAGCGTCGCATTGGCCGAAGTGGACCCCGATCAGGCTAATGTTCCCGCGCGTTTGCTGATCGGCAAGGCCAGTGAGACCAGGCGCGGCAAGTTCGAGCTCGCCGATATCGAGGGGCAGGAAGGGACGATTGACCTGAGCCTGCTGGCACTGGAATCGTCTAATCTGCTGCGCAAACGCATTACCTTACCCGATGTACAGCTTTCGGACAACGACACGCAGCGAATCCGGAGCGGGCGAATGGTAATTATGCTGCCGCGTGACAACAAGGGCGAGCGTTGGTTCGACGATCTTGTGAATGTGTTTGTAGTCATGGCGACTTGAAAATACCTTCTTTCCCACAATCTTGACGATCGACCCTTCACTTGCCAGAGGGGATGGCGGGTTGGTCATCTTACAGTTCATTCGATGAGTAGTCACTCTCAGCGCGTTACGCGGTCCTTGAAGAGATTTTCCCAGCTTGAAATTTATGCGCCGGGCATTGCTATCTTAGCTTTGCTCCGTAAATTCAGGCACTTCACTTCGTACCCAGCCGAAATCAGGCAAGCAGAGTCGGTATGTTGTGGCGTACAAATGATGAATCTTTGAAAATCTCGAGAAGATAAACGATGCGAATTCCCTTGTCAAAAATAGCGCACGCCCGCAGCGGCGACAAAGGCGATGCCGCTAACTGCGGTGTGATTGCCTACAAAGAAGAATTTTATTCGCTCCTGTGCGACGCCTTGACAATTGAGCGGGTAAAGGAACATTTTGCCGGCATTTGTGAAGGTCCGGTCGATCGTTATGAGTTACCGATGCTGTGGGCCTTGAATTTTGTGTTACACAATACCCTGGGCGGAGGCGGCACTGTCTCGCTCAAACTCGATGCACAGGGTAAAACGATTGCAACGGCAATGTTGCAAATGGAGATCGAAGTGCCCGACGATCTGGATCTTTCCCATTAGGAATTTGTTGAGGATTTTTTATTTTTGTGTTGCCCTACCCGTCAAGATTGAAATTTTTCGAGGGTCTATATTCCAAGTGCGCCGGATGCTGTAAGAGCAACATCCGGCGCACTTTTTTTGTGAAATGCGCGCCGTTGGCGGCATTAGCCGCGCCCTTATCTGTTTTTCGCCATGTGAATTCCCACTTTCGGGTGATTGCGATTTAACGTCCCACACAGTGCCATCGTTCGCGTCTCAGCCAAGATGTTAACAAACTGAATTGTGCTGTGAACTTGTCGCTATTTAACAAAGATTCCGATGACATTTTCGTCCAGCTCATTGCTGCGCGCGCCATAGCGCTGCGTTGCACGCAAGAAGTATGCGCCGCTGCCAAGCATACCCAGCGGAATGTTGATACTTGTACCAGCTATCACGGACCAACTTCCGTAGCGCCGTCCGAACGGGTCGACAAGCAGGAGGGTCACGGCTCCGTCGGCCGCGTTTCCCAGGCTGCGTTCCGACCATGCTGCAACGCTTAACAAATCGTCGGCCGGGTTGGGCCAGGCGGCCAATCGCAATGCCGACGAGCGGAAATCGCCTTCCGCGTTTTGTCCCTCGGCCAGGTTGATCACGAGAGATTGCTCGGCCGCAGCTCGCGCATAGCTCGTTGTGGCTACAGTCAATGGGCCGAATACGATGTCCTGGGTCAAATTTGCCGAAGTTGTCGTTGCGTAAAATTCAAGGCGGTAGTTTGAATTACCCCCGTTAAGTAATGTCACCTTCACTTGCGCGCTGCTGGTATCGCTGCCGGGCGTGAGCGGAATTCGCGAACGGCTGCCGTCCGATTGCTTGACGAGATCCAGGCGTGTGAAGGATGTATCCTTGCCAAGGATATTAATGGTTAACATCTCGTTCTGCGCGACAGTAAACCAGTCGGTGAACACCGAGTCGTCTTCCACATCGCCGGGGGCGGCTAGCGTCGGGGGATTATAAAGCGTGTCGAATACTATGCCGCGCGAGGGACGAAAGAGAATTGGCCCATCGTTCTTCTTCACATCGGCCAGGTGGATCCGCCGCCTCGTACATCCGAAATAACTTTCAAAAAAGCTTGGGCCCCATAAGATACTCGGGGTCTCGGTCTCTTTGTAAAAATACTCCACCGATGCGGCGAGCTGCGGTTGCGTACCCTGCTCGTAGATGCGCCGGTTTTCGTTAATCTGCAGCGAATCGGTCAGATAGCGGCGCGCAGCGAGCTGCGGCTGTTGGCCCTTGCCGCTCAGTCGTACCCGATGTTCATATTCGGTGATCTGCCGCGGCGCGCCCATAAAGGATGTCCAATTGCCCAGCGGCAACGGCAGATGCCAGAGCTCGCTCTCGCTGCCGGGCGTTGCGTTGCGCGCGGCTGCGATGTAGTTGAGAATAACGGCATCCTCGGCGTGATTGCTGACGGTGAACTGGCTGCCGTTGAAGTGGTCGGTGATGAGCTGCAGGCCGCCCTGCGAAGCGTTGGGCTGGAACAGGTCCAGCTCCAGGTGCCGCAGACGGCCCGGACGGTGAACCGTCACCCACCAGGGGCCGCGCAGCGTGGCCAGGTTGAGATCACCGTTGCCGATCATACTGTGATGAATTTCGCGCATCGGCGCACCGCTGTCGGCCCGCGCTTCCCAGAATACCTGATCGAGGTTGGAGAAGAGATACACCACCGGGATGTTGCCCACCCAGACACCGCCGGAGTCGATATTGCGGTAGACCTTGGGCAGGCGATTGGTGTAACAGGCTTCGCTGAGCTTAATCATCCTTCGCGCCGGGTCTACCATCGTCACGCTGCCGCGAAGCGAATCGGCCAGGAAGTGTTCCGTCAGGCCGGAGTTGGTGTCCAGGCGCAGACGCGTGTAGTAAATGACATTCCGTTCTTCCCATGCCAGGCCGCAGTCGTTCTGGTCGAATTCCGGGCGTGAATAACTGTTAAGCGAGGGGTGTTTGCAGTCTTTCGCCAGGGTGCTCCAGGAGACGAACACAGGGCCCGCGGCGGCGGCATCCGGCTCCGGTGTTTTGTAGGACGTTGCAATACCCTGCAGCGAATCCGCCCATGCATAGAAATTGCCCTGCGCCGACGCATTGATGACGGGCGTGCCCCATTCATCCAGGTTGTGACCGGCCGCAGTTGCCAGATAACAGGCCAGATCCGGGATGGTGTCCGGCAGGGCGTCGGCGCGGAAAATACTCTCGCCGATAGCAAGGCTGTGCGGCCCGGCCAGCAGGCTTTCGTTATCGCCCTGGCAGGCATATACCACGTAGACCCAATCGATGCCGTTAGCATCCTTGCGTACGACCAGTGAGGGATAGGCACAGCTCCGCATCGTATCGGGCGTGGATGAGCCGCTGTGAAAATCCACCAAAGCATTCGAAAGATAGACTTCGCCCGGCGACCATTCGATCTTTTCATCCAACTTATCCTGCGTCAAAGGCAGGCTGCGGCGATAGAAGACGCCATAACTGCCGGGCGCGCCGCTGAGCTCGCGGTGATAGACCATATGATAGACAATCGAGGAATCGGCCAGCGGCGCTGCGATCAGCTTTCGCTGGTTGGAATAAGCCAGGCTGCCGGCCGCCGTCAGGTCGGGCTTGATGACGCGGATGCGCAGCAGCCGTCCCTCGCCGGGCCTGAAATTCAGACACAGGTCCTGATCCTGGCGGATAGTAGTGTCCAGCCCGCCACCGACCTCCTGTACGCGCAGGTAAACGAAGAAATCGGGGTGAGAATAATCGAAGGGTATCGTAATGGCGCGCGCGCCGTGCTGAGCGTAGGCCGGCTCGGCGTAGTGACCGAGCTGATCGCTGTCGAGCAGCGATTCAAATTCCAGGGTCGAGAAAAATTTGATCGAGTCGCCCAGGTCCGTGCCGCCGCCGAAGGGCGTGCCGTCCGGATAGTGGATCGTGGGGTCTGTGCGACGGTTAACGGCGCAGAGATACCAGATCGAGTCCGTGCCGAGCGCGGCATCTTTAAGAACGGACAGCAGGAAAAAGGTCGAATCCTTGAAGGCCTCCTCCGGACCGGTCCAGTCATGGCCGCGGCGGTCGTGCAGCCGGTGCAGGGCAAATCGTCGGCGTTCAGGGCTCAGGTTCGTGTCCAAAAAGTTCTCGATACCGCTCAGCGAGTCGCGCCGCGCCACCAGCGCCTTGAAGCCCTTGTTGTAGAAATTCAGCAGCTGCAGGCGCATCAGCTCGTCGTTGTTGTCCGCAATCCATTGGTTCAGACGTCGCATTTTGGCGCGCGTGGTGGCCGAGCCGACATAGAAGCGCGGGTTGCTGCTGTCCAGCCCCATGCTATGGGCCAGCGCGCTGCGGTCCAGGTAGTTCCAGTGCGGGTCCCGGTCATCCAGAAAGTCGCCGCCGTCGTTGTCGGGGTCGCCGCGCAGGTTGGAGCGGCTGACACCCATTTGCAGCGAGCCGCCCGCGACGCCGGGAAAGCCAGAGCCGCCCTTGAAATAAAACAGGCCCTTGACGCCGTGGGCGATGGCCGTATTGAGATAGAGATCGAATTCTTCGCCGGTCTTGGGGCGGTGATCTTTAAACACCAGCACGGAATCCCGATAGCCCAAGGCGGCCTGATCGCCGCTGTAGTCGGGCATTCGAAATCGCCAGTTGACATGCACCCAGGGATTGAACCAGACGGGCCGCGTCGTATCGAAGAATCCGCTGCTGTAGCGGTAAAACTCTCGGGCGCTGTGCCACTCATAGCGTGCCTGCAGAAAGGCATTGTCGGACGAAGCATCCATTACGATTGCATAGTCCTCCTCGCTCCGGTCGAAGAGAGGAAACAGCTCGTCGACGTCGATCAATGCCGTTTCGTAGTCGAAATCGAGGTTAAGGTCATTCCCCGGCGTGGGATAAGCCGACCTGCGGTAGCCGTATTTCAGGCCCATACAGCGGTGGGAGCGGTGGCCGTAGGGCAGGGCGGAGTCGTCGTCGGCGACACCGCCGTCGCCGTAGCGCAGCCAGGGCGCGGCGCTGCCGGGCATCAGATCGATCCAGCCGCGCCAGATATCCGGGCTTTTGGCCTGGTGCGCATAGTGCAGGGTGTGGATCCACTGTCCCTCCTGGGTTCCGGCGCTGTCGAGCAGGGTGCTCAAGTGACGTTGCACGCGCCAGTAGGCCGGGGTGGTCTCGTCGGCCAGGTAATGGCGCAGCAGCTTCAGACCGCGCCACTGCGGCGTCAGGCCGTTGAGGGCGTCGAGAGCGTCGTAGTCGCGCTGCGCCGCCGCCGCGACTAAGCTGTCCTTGCCGCCGCGCAGAATCTGCCGCGCCAGTCGGCTCTCCAGCCGCAGCCAGTCTATCGCCACGCTGTAGCGGCCGTGATAAACAACTTCGGGCTGCACGCGCTCCACGCCGCAGAGCAGGTCCGGACCGCAGGCCGCGCTCTGAATACGCTCGCCGCGCTTGAAGAGGCGGTCGGCGCCCGAATCCAGCGGCTGCGAAAAGGAGGGCGCCGCATAGGGATCGTTCGGGTCCAGCGGCTGCGCCGGCAGGCCCGGCGCAGCGTCAAAACGGCTGTTGCGCCAGAGCGGCGGCAGCTTGAAGTAGGCGGAGAGGGTAACGCTATTGTTGGGCAAGGTATCCGCCTGGGCCGGTAGCATTTCTTTCGTGATGTAGAATTCGGTCGGGCTGCCGGCGACGGCCTGCAGGTCCCGGTCCATTATGCCGTAGTGTTGGTCCGTTATGGTATTGCCCGCCACGGAGACGCTGTCAAAGACGGCCAGCAGTGTGTCGAAGCTGAGCTCATCGTTCTGCCGGTCGTAGGTCCGTACAATGTAGGGCACGCGCAGCGCCAGCACCGGGTCATCAGCCGCGCCGCCGCCGTCGTCGTTATTATAGCGCCTCAGGTTGATGCTCACATACCACTCGGTGGTGTCGTTGCGCCGCCAGTACAGCGTCGTGTCGCCGCCGCGGATCGTGGTGTCCATCCATCGTTCCAGCGGCACGCCGTTATAGACGATCTGCGAATTGTCTACCCGCCGATCCTTGATGATCATGGCATCCAGGCCCGCGTCGATGAACTTCTGCTCTTTGGACTTGCTGTAATGTCCGCCCACGATCAGTTCGTTGTCGGGCGACGGCGCCGCCAGCACCAGTTGCGGCGTGCTCAGCGGTAGACCGAGCGATTGGTTGAAGTTCTGCAAATCTTCGATTTCGATGATGTAGCGGTCGTAATCGAGATGTTGTTGATGATCTTCAATGTCAGCCGCTTCCGGAGGAGGAACCTGTCCGAAGTTGCGCACGGCGAAGCCGTAGACCGCGGCCGTCGTATCCTTGTAGCGCGGCCGGAATGCGCCGGGATCCTCCGTCGTCACTCCCAGGGTCGGGTCAAACTCTATGGCGATCGCCCAGGCATAGGGGATGTAGCTGCCTTGACTTAAGTCGGAATTGCCGGGCACGATGGCCACGTCATCCGGCAATTGCCGCAAAAAGTCGTAAAAGCCGCTGTTGCTGTCGCCCTTCGGATTGAAGGTCGTATGCACCGCATTGATAAAGAGCGAATCGCTGAGGCTCTTGCGCTTGGGTATCTGGCCCCAGTTCCAGCCGATAATAAATTCATCGCTTGATCGAAAAGCGCGACTGCTGTCGGCCGTCGGCCCGCTCAACTGTGCCGTTATAGGGTCGCGATTCTGTGCTTGTGCGGGAAAGACTGCGAGCAGGCATAGCAAAGCCGGGACGCCGAAGCGCCAGCGATAGTGACTACGCATTTCCATCTCCTGAAGCTAAGAGTGACTAATAGTGAACGAATGTATCAAACGGCAAAACCGGTATTAGGGTGGCCGGGTATTGCTCGAAATTTGGCTGTTGCGAGCATGCTCAGCGAATCAAAAGACCGCGTTCGCGTACCTGCCTGCCGTCGCCGAGGCGCAGGATGTACAGTCCACTGCTTAACGGCAGGTCCACAAGGTCCGCGACCAGCCTGTGCCTGCCGACAGCCAGATCGCCCTTAAACAAACTTGCGATAAGGCGGCCGCGCATATCATACACTGCCAGTTCATAGCTTGCGGCCCTTTCGATGTCGACCGGTATGGTTAAGTCTACATCGCGTCCGACGGGGTGAGGATAACACTGATCCATGTCGAATGGACGCGGAGCGGCGACAGGCCGCTCGATGCGGACAGCCCGGCGGTCGACGCCCGCATAGATCGTAAAACAGCCGTTGGAGCTGTATTGCTGGCCAACGGCGATATCGCCGATGCCGTCGCCGGTGACGTCGCCGATGTAACGTGTTATTGCCGCTCCACTGCAGCGATGACGAAATCTGGCAAAGGGAACGGTATCGACAATGTTATCTTGCAACCCAGCATATATGTAAATGTAATCTCCATTATTAATAAACCAATCCGATTGTTGATCGTTATTAACACTTCCTTCAAACCCGAAAATTACAGCGCCACTGGTTTGTCCATGCGAAAACTGACTCAGCCTTCGAAATTTTTGATTCTCAATTTCGTACACCAGCATCAAATCTCTATTGAGTAAAGAAAGGACGAAGAGTTTTTTTTGTTCATTCTTCGCCTGAACCATATCGCCACCCGAGACCAGGAAAAAGCTCGCATTAGGCCGATACAAGTTATCATCAATCCGATCGAGCGTAATTCTCTCAACCCTATACGTGTCGGCCTGGGGCGTGACGATGACTTCCTGCAGTAGGTAGGATGCTTCATCCGCTTCGAATATCGTCCCTTCCCATACCTGGGCTATGATCATGAGATTGCCGTTTTTAGATCGCTGATCGAGATAATCGACAAAATATTCACGGTGATTGAAATTGTGGTTCGCATAGGCGACGTCGACTGTTTGCAGGCTCGTCAGATCGGGACCGCCGAAGAGAATGGTCATGAGCGCCGGTCCGTTGAAAATCTTCTGTGTAATGACATCATCAAATCCATCGCGGTTGATGTCGGTGACGAAGAATTCGCGTGCGCGGGAATCGAACATTTCGGGGTACTCGGCTACGTGAGGCGATAGCGGAGGTCGGCCTTGCGTATTACCCTGATAGATGCGTCCGCCCCAGGTAATATAATCGCGGACAAGGTCGCCATTAAAATCTCCTTTACCGATTACAGAAACCTCGCCTTGCTTCCAGGAAAAATGATTGCTCGTGTCGCAGCTCCCGTTCATGTACCAGGTCGGCGAATGAAAGACGCCGACGTCTGAAAAGCCTGTGACAACTGCGAGCGCATTGTGCCCGGCAGCTCCGTCAGCGGTGTCGAAATCAGGGAGATGCGAGAAGCCCCATCCGATGCGTTCGCCGACATCCCCCGTAAAGGAGCACCATTCTTCCAATTCCACGGGTTCATCGCTCTGCGCCGGAAGGTAGCCCGCGGCGAGCAGGTAGAAGAGCGCAAGAATGATATGGGTATGGCGTACTAACATTTGCGGGGGAATCTACGATAATCGGGGCGCTAATGCAATGACTGTTTAGCTGCTCTGGTAACAGGCCGGCAGGGGGCGCTCAGCGCTTTCTGATGCTGCTGTCTACCGATTTGCTCTGAAAGGGCAGGTTGGCGGAAACACCAACTCACAAGAATATTGCTGGAAAATGCATTCGGTAACACTGCATGCCGCAGAATAAATCGTGAATTACGATTCATACGTCCAAACATAATCATGCTCCGCTAACACGGTACAAAATCGCGTTCGCGTACCTGCCGTTTGTCGCCGAGTCGCAGGATGTATAGTCCGCTACTTAACTGTAGTACTGCCGGGTCTGCGACCAGCCTGCACCCGCCGTCGGCCAGAACTCCCTTAAACAGGATTGCGATGAGGCGACCGCGTAAATCGCATAATGTCAGTTCATTTTCGGCTGCACGATTGGTGTTGAACGGTATTGTTAAGTCGACATCACGTCCCGGCGCGGTAAGAATATCGATTGAGCCAGACAGAAGGCGATGCGTTGCGCCGTGGTGATTCGCTGATCAGGGTGTCGTGCGCCTGTTTCGCAGCGACTTACAATTCAAACTGTAATCCATCATAGGCGAGTGCAATATTCGCCGGTAGCCGCTCGGACAATTCATCGTGCAGGATTTGATGAGCGATGTGGGTAAAGTATGTTTGTCCAGCGCCGATCCGCTGCGCCATCTCTACAGCCTGGTCAACGGTGAAGTGAGTGGGATGTTCATGATAGCGCAGCGCATCGAGAATTAACACATCCAGGCCCTTTAACAATCTCAGCGATTCGTCCGGTATGTAGTTGGTGTCGGTGCAATAGGCAAAGCGTCCGAATCGGTAGCCATTAACGCGCATGAGACCGTGCATCATAGGGATCGGCTGTACAGTAATGCCGAGCAGGTTAAAAGGCTCGCTGTCAATTACATGCGCTACGATCTGCGGAACGCCGCCGCCGATCTGCAGCGGAGGAACGAAGGCATACTCGAAGGTGCGTTTAAGATTGTCCAGTGTTTCCTGCAAGGCGTAGATCGGCACGGCTTCGCCGCTGTGAAAGTTAAAGGCGCGTAGATCGTCAAAGCCGGCAATATGATCGTAATGGTGATGTGTATAGACAAGCGCGTCGAGCCGTTCGACCTGATATTGCAGCATTTGCTGGCGAAAGTCGCTCGCGCTGTCAACAACCAGAACGGCCCCTTCGAGCTCGAGCATTATGGAAGGGCGCAGCCGCTTGTCACGAGGATTCGTCGAACTGCAGGTAGCACAACGGCAGCCGACCACAGGCACGCCTGAAGATGTACCGCTCCCCAGGACGGTAATACGCATTAAACGTGACGCTCGGCGTGATAGGAGCTGCGAACCATGGGTCCTGACTCCACATGATCGAAGCCCATTTCTTCGCCGATGCTTTTATAGGCGGCAAACTCATCGGGATGAACGTATCGGTCTACCGGCAGATGGTTGCGGCTGGGCTGCAGATATTGTCCGAGCGTCAGGATGTCAACATCGATGGCACGCAGGTCGCGCATCACTGATACAATCTCTTCATGCGTTTCCCCCAAACCGAGCATCATACCCGTCTTCGTCCGCAGTCCCTGTTTTTTGCATTCATCCAGAACCAGCAGGGAGCGCGGGTACTTGGCCTGCGGTCGAACCCGTCGGTACAAGCGCGGCACCGTTTCGATGTTGTGATTGAGAATTTCCGGGCGCGCATCGACGATACGCTGCAGAGCCTGGAGGTCGCCTTTGAAGTCGGGAATAAGAACCTCGATCGACGTAGCGGGATTCTTGATTCGCACTTCCAGCACGGTGCGCGCAAAAACGTCAGCGCCGCCGTCTTTCAGTTCGTCGCGATTGACCGAGGTAATGACTATGTGTTGCAAACTCATCTGCTCGACTGCCTCGGCCACGCGGTAGGGTTCGTCCAGATCGAGCGTCAGTGGGCGGCCTGTCTTAACGGCGCAAAATCCACAGGAGCGGGTACAGGTGTCGCCGAGGATCATAAAGGTGGCGGTGCCGGCACCCCAGCACTCGGCCATGTTGGGGCAGCGCGCTTCTTCACAAACCGTGTGCAGCGACTTGGAGCGCATCATCGTACGCAGCTCAGCATACTCTTTGCCTCCCGGTGGTCGTACTTTCAGCCACTCGGGACGCCGTCCGTCGGCCGGCAATCCGGCTGACTGAAGGACCGGCAGTTCGGGCAGCGGCTGCGCCGCTTGTCGTGGATCTGATGTAGCAGCGGGAGAGTTTAGCGTGGATTTTGGCATTTTTCAAGCCTTTCTTTTTCGAGGTTCCTGTCGGCGTCTGTGTACATCCGTCAGACGCTTGCTCGCATCATTGTTCACGGTGGGCCAATTTACGAAAACTTTTTGGTACACCCGCCCGGGGATCTTAAACACAAAACGCCCGGAAGCGACAAGCCCCGGGCGTTCTGATCTTTTAGCTTGACCCCGCGCTGAATTCAGCCAAGATAGGCACGCAGAGATTTTGATCGCGAGGCATGCCGCAGACGCCGGATCGCCTTCTCTTTGATCTGACGGACCCGCTCACGCGTCAGGTTGAAGCGTTCGCCTATTTCTTCGAGCGTCAGTGAATGCTCGTTGTCCAGCCCGAAATACAGTCGAATGACCTCCGCTTCACGTTCGGACAGGGTTGAAAGGGCCCGACGCACTTCGATGCGCAGCGACTCATTAATAAGACCATTATCCGGCGGCGGCTGTTGTTCATTCGGCAAAACGTCCAGCAGGCGATTATCTTCACCTTCCGAAAAAGGGGCGTCAACCGAAAGATGGCGACCGGAAATTTTGATCGTATCGGCCACTTCGCTCATACTCATATCGAGCTGCTCGGCCAGTTCGGCGGAAGTCGGCTCACGTTCGTATGCCTGCTCCAATTCGCTGAATTTTTTGCCGATCTTGTTGAGAGCTCCAACGCGATTGAGCGGCAGGCGCACGATGCGCGATTGTTCGGCGAGGGCCTGCAGGATCGACTGGCGAATCCACCAGACAGCATAAGAAATAAATTTGAATCCGCGGGTTTCGTCGAAGCGTTTGGCGGCCTTGATAAGGCCCAGGTTCCCTTCGTTAATCAGATCGCCGAGGGATAAGCCCTGATTCTGATACTGCTTCGCAACCGAAACAACAAAGCGCAGGTTGGCCTTCGTAAGACGTTCCAGCGCCAGTTCGCCCTGCGCGCCACCCTTCTTGATACTTTTAGCAAGTTCGATTTCTTCCTGCGGCGTCAACAGTTCGACGCGGCCGATTTCTTGCAAATACTTATCAAGAGACTGGCTCTCCCGATTCGTGTATTGTTTGGTAATGCGCATTGGCTACCGTACAAAAAGTAGAACAGGTAATTGGAAAAGGAGAGGATTAGCTCACTATTTTGAGTGTCTGTCGCAATCCGACAATTTTGAACCCAAGCGACGACGGATGTCATTTGGTTCTATTGCCGTGATTTCATCGAATTTTCGATATGCCGAGCAGTGCTTGTGGCTGACGATCGTCAGCCTCGCTTCGTGTGCCACGGCGAGCACAATTGCCTGCCGAAGTGGCTGTTGACTGCCAGCTTCCGTCGCCAGGCGCAGGAATCGTCCTACTGCTTCGGAATATCGGGTGGGCAACCCTAAAACTTTAATCCCGCCCAACAGACGATCGACGAGCGCCCGTTCGTGTTTGTCATGCACGCAGGCCAGCAATTCGGAGACCTGCACAAAAGTGGTAAAACACACGGACTCGGCCAGCATTTGTCGCAGTTCAGACGCCTGCCTGTCAGCCGGCAGCAGAAATTCCGCCAGTATGTCGGATTCCAGCAGCAAGCCCGCATCCGCTTGCGGTTGCCTTCCTTTAGCGTCAGGCATCGGTGCCGCCGGTCTCGGAGAGCGAATCGTCAACCAGTGCGCGCAGACGCAGGCCGAGGGGCGACCCTGCCGGCACGGATGCTTCGCCGGCCAGCAGCGAGGCAATGCGCTCCGGGGGCTGTTTCTGGATCCTGGCCAGGCGCAGGATTTCTTCGCCGCCCAGGCCGCCTACTTGGGAGCGCAAATACTCCGTCTCCAGGCCGATCGTCACGGCGACCTGGGCATAGCCCGTCAGACGCCGCCGCAAATCCTCGGGCAGCAGTAAGCGGCCGTTATCGTCGACGGGCACAAGGCACTCGATAGTTTCTGTTTGCATGGCGCATTCTCCGGGCATGGAAAGCGGCCGCTGCCGCCGTCATGGATTCTCAGGCGGCCAATATATAAATTCCCTGCCCTTCCCCTAAGGAAAAACCCGCTTGTACTGACCTTTCCGAGGGGCTTGCTGCCCGATAAAGTCAGCGGAGCGCCACTGAAGAGAATCCGATTGTATAAGAAAACGGTGCGTGCTAAATTACTGCCTTAATTGAAAAATCACGCATTACAAAGGGTTCGGCAGAGCACTATGGCAGCAGCAAAATCGATTAAATCCGAGAAACAAAGCGATCCGAAACTCCGCGCGCTCAACGCGGCAATGGAGCAGATTGAGACGACCTACGGCAAAGGCTCCATAATGCGACTGAGCGACCAGGTTGTTGTTGAAGTCGAGGCGATTCCGACGGGATGTATGTCGCTGGATGCCGCAATCGGTGTCGGCGGACTGCCGCGCGGCCGAATCGTCGAGATCTATGGCCCGGAGTCCTCGGGTAAAACGACGGTGTGTTTGCATGTGCTGGCCGAAGCGCAGAAAGTGGGTGGTTACGCTGCTTTCGTCGACACGGAACATGCACTTGATATCAAGTATGCCCAGCGGCTTGGCGTTGACTTAAACAGTCTGCTTCTTTCACAGCCGGAATTCGGTGAACAGGCATTGGAAATCGTCGAGACGCTGGTACGCAGCAATGCGATTGACGTCGTCGTAGTCGATTCCGTGGCGGCACTGACACCGCGGGTGGAAATAGAAGGCGAAATGGGCGATGCCCAGATGGGATCACAGGCGCGGCTGATGTCGCAGGCTATGCGCAAATTAAACGCCGCCATCGGCAAATCGAAAACGACCGTCATTTTCACCAACCAATTGCGTAACAAGATCGGCGTTGTCTACGGCAATCCGGAAACGACAACAGGCGGCAATGCTCTTAAATTCTACGCCTCGGTGCGGATCGATATCCGCCGCAAGGAAGTGATTAAAGACGCCAACGCTATCGTCGGCAACCGTGTTCGTGCCAAGATTATCAAAAACAAAGTAGCTCCACCATTTCGTGAAGTGGAGTTCGATATTCTTTACAACGAAGGTATTTCGAAAATCGGCGACATGATCGATCTGGGATTGCAGCACAAAGTCATTCAGCGCAGCGGATCCTGGTTTACCTTCGATGGGGAACGGACTCAGGGTCGCGACGGACTGCGAGCAAAATTGAAAGATAGTCCCGAATTGTTCAGCAGCCTTGAGAAACAGGTTAAAGTAAAGCTTAGCCCGGCTGAAAAAGCCGAAGATGAAGCAGTGGATGAAATCAGCAACGGCAAAGCAAAATCGCGGGCCGAAAAGTAAAGTTAGGTAAATCGTGGCCAGTAGATCAGGCGGTGTCTTTTTCGAATGGATGCCGCCTTTTTCATTTTCGGCGTGCCTCGAGTATGAGTGGTTGCTGGTAGAGGCCTCCTGCTAAACGCCGGTTAACGAAGATTGTCGAATCATTAAGCCCTTGCATTGTGGCGGACAATACTATCAGCGCCATCGTTGCGCAGCAGCGTAAGCCCTGCCGTTGCTCGATTTTTGTCGACGGCGAGTATGCCTTCGCCTGCTCGTACGACCTTGTGCTGGAATTCGCCTTGAAGAAAGGGGGGGCGATCAGTGATGACCTGCGGCTGAGCATTGAGCGGCGTGAGCAGGAAATGACTATCAGACGTCAGGCCCTGGCCTATGTCGCGTATAAACCACGCACGGAAATGCAGGTGCGCACGCGCTTGCGTCAACGGAATTGTGATGACGAACAAATCGATGCCGCAGTACGGTTCTTGTATGAATTTGCTTATCTCGATGACGCGGCCTATGCCCGAGCCTATATCAGCAGCGTTTTACAGCGCAAAGCCTGTGGCCCGGCCCGGCTGCGACAGGATCTGTTAAAGCGCGGCGTGCCGGCGGATATTTGTTCCGATGCGCTGGCCGCGACTTTTCCAGACGAAGAGACGCACGAGCTGGCCCGAGCCGCCGCCCGTAAGAAGTTGCGCGCTATCAGCCACAAGCCCAGGGAAAAACAGCATAGAGCAGTCACTCAATATCTACAACGCCAGGGATTTGGCTGGGAAACGATAAGAACGGTGCTGAAAGAGGAATTGGGCAAAACGGAAGTTTGAACCTGTCGCTAGATTTAACATCAGTCCGCTTATCTCGCCCGGCTCCTCTATATCTTAACAAAAATCGAAATTGAGCAAGCTCCTCGCCCTGCAGGGAGCTTGTCTCAAGATTTGCCTGAATGAACCAAAGAGATCTTTATTGTGACATTAACATCAGATCTCTTGATTCCGGCGGCATTGTCATGTGCCTCTTGAGACAAGCTCGATCCCCGCAAAAATATTAACGCATAATTGTCAGGGGCGCAACAACAGCCTGGCCCTCGTTCAACAAGCGCACATAATAGAACCCTGGCGGCAGCGTGCCGATGGCATAGCTGATCTTGTGGCGACCCGGATTGTAAATACCGCTCGCCACGGCTCTCACCGGTCGTCCGATCGCATCCAGAATGTCAAGTTGCACAAAACCGGCATCAGTTAGTTCGAATTGAAATTCAGCTTCGTCGAATGCCGGATTCGGCGCAATCGAGAGCGTCGTGCCGGCGGCCCTTCGATCGGGAAGAGACTGTGCTTGCTTGCCCGCCACGTTCCGCTCACAGCAAACCACAAAAGAACGCTCGCACAAAACTTCGTTGTTATTGTCCAGTATTTGAATCGTAACCTCATGACAGGAAGGGCCGGCTGTGAAGATATCGTCGGAGATACAGACTTCCTCCTGAAATACGCCATTATTCCAGGTGTTGTATTCTACGTCGTTTAACAATAGGCGCACCTTT
This sequence comes from Candidatus Kapaibacterium sp., assembly GCA_028284775.1. GTDB lineage: Bacteria > Bacteroidota > Ignavibacteria > Kapaibacteriales > UBA7675 > JANQRB01. The sequence goes on from JANQRB010000018.1 coordinate 21,089, forward strand.
GGATCCGGACAGTTCGGCCCCGGCTTACGATCTACACTAAAGATATACATACAGCATTGGACCGGTACATAGGTTTGATCGCCGAGGAAAAATTCCACATCATAGTCATCGCAGCAGTCGCCGCAATAGAATGTCCCCTCCCATTCGCGCGGGCAAACGACCGGCGGATTCGTGCCCGCCAGGACGACCACATACTGCATGTGATACTCGAATTCAAGCGTGTTGTCCGGAATGCACAACCCGCCAATGACAAGCGGTCCCGTATTGGCTTTGATAGTGCCGCCGGGATTGGCCCAGACGAATTTACCCGCTTCATCGATACGCGGAAACCAGCCGCTGCCGGGGAATGGACGTACCGGCAGCGACTGCCAGTTAATATCACCAACATCAAACTGATCGAGTGTTAGTTCGATTTCACCAGCCACAAAATCACAGTCGCTTTCATTCGTAAGGACAAGATTCCAGCAGCATCCCGAGCACTCGCCGATAAAGACAGGACAGGTTCCCTCGGCTTTCACCCAGCTCAGGCTGAATCCTCCCGAGGGCAGATCTTCACAGCCGCAGGTTGCGCATTGCAGGTCAAAGCTTTTACTGTCCGAACACTTCTCGCCGGAGGACCAGAAGTCGAAGTTAAGCGTTTGCTGTTGGCCGTCGTCGGCGATATCGTAGCATATTTCACCGATTTTGCTTTTAACGCCACGCGGCAGCAATCCAAGGGGCGGCGTGAAGCTGAGGGCTGGTGAGCCGGGCTGTCCTGGCCTGTACACATCGATGCGATCCAAAAGGCAGGTGTTAATATCCTGCGGCGGCGTTACGTAAATTTCCATGCAGCATTCGTTTTCATTGGATTCGCCATGAACAGGGTTGACGCTTACAACGTAGTTCGAGCCCGCACACAAACATTCAACGGGCGGGTTGATTAGTTCAATTTCAACACAGTCAATATAATAGTACATGTCGATCGCGGCAGGTGGGGCGGGGCCGGGGTGATACCAGTCGCCGGATCCCCAGCTCGCCTGGAAATTGCCAATCGTGATATACTCTTTGCTGTTGCCACTAATCGTTACGATGTCTTCTACTTTCATCCACTCTTCGTCGCCGGGGCCGCCGTCATTGTAGAGCTGGAAGTCCGGAATGCCGCCGCCCTGATTCACCTGGTCATTGCTTTCGACCCACTGTCCCGGCGCCGTTGCTGGATCGAGTAAGTTGCCTTCTGTCGTGTAATCGAGCACTTCGCTGCTGCTGAGATAGGCTGAAATTTTGTTTATCGAATGCCCGGATGGCGTGTAGGCGGCCGAAGCGTGTTTCAGGGTTCCGGCGGCGCGGCTCAGCCGAAATGCAATGCGGTAGCTTGCGCCGACAGCCAGCGGCTCGCGCAGTTTAGCCTGCACATATTCTTTGTACTGCTGTCCGCCGCTCTGTGTTAAATGGATACCGGCATATGCCTCGCTGCCATCGTTGTACTGGCAGTTCGCGAAGGCGTGTTGCGCGCCGAAGTCGTTCGTGTGCACGCGTCGGCCGGGCAGATTGTGATCGCTGCTGAAAAAGTCGGGCGTGGCCAGTGTCGGACGATGCCAGCGCCGGCAATTCTCGAAACTGCCGTTTTGCAGGAAAAAGCCGCCGCCGTTAAATCCATCGTCGTAGTACTTGGCTGATTGCACAGCCGCCTGCACATTGAGCCTTCCATGACCAAGCGCAATGCACTTGCCCGGCTGCCCCGGATTCCAGTTATAATTGTAAATGGATTGCGGGTCGCTGCTCGCATGTACTTCATCCGCCGTTTCCTGTAAGATCGAGCGTATCTGCTCGACCGAGAGGCATGGATTGATGGATTGAAGCAGGGCCGCAGCCGCAGCTACCTGCGGGCCGGCGAAGGATGTACCGCTCATATTGCGATAGGCGTTCAGATCCAGGACGCCCCCGGTGTAATACGAAGTCGTATAGATATCGACCGCCGGCGCGGACAGGTCGACCTCCGGACCGCTTAACACGAGATCCGCCCTCTCATCAGTATTTTTCGTGCCGCAAACCGCAATAACAAAGGGATCGCGAGCCGGATAACGCACCGTACCGAACGCGCCATTACCGGAGCCGGCAACCATAATGACGCCGCGGCTATAGGCATATTCGATTGCGGCGCTGAGCGGCGGAGCCTCAGTAGTGCTCAAGCTCATGTTGATGACATCAGCGCCGTTGTCGGTCGCGTAGATGATCGCATGCCGCACTTCATTTGTCTGGGTATTAGTCCGCAGAGGCATAATACGGACGCCGTCTTCATTCCAGCCGCCCGCGATTCCGGCGATTCCGGCGCTATTATTGGTCTTAGCCGCTATGATGCCCGCTACGCCCATTCCGTGATCGGCATCGCCGATTAAAATGCCGTTGAAGGAATCCCGGTTGCCGAACTGATTGAGATTGGGATCATAGTCGATAAAATTCCAACCCGAGCGGTCGTCGATAAAGTTGTTCAGGTCATCATCGACGGCATTGGGCGGGTCGTTGTCCGCGAAGTTGATGAACATATTCTCGTAGCCGTCCGCTCCGGGGCCGAGATCATTGTGATCCCAGCGGACACCGTTGTCGATCACGGCAACGATCACCGAGCTCGCACCGTATTCGAGGTCCCAGGCATTGGCCGCCTTAATGTTCGTCAGATACCATTGTTCGTTGTTCGTAAACTCGGTGTCGTCTGGCTGTACCAGAGGCTTGCCGATCGTGTTAATACCGACATAGTCGAAGTAGCCGCTAGCAAGACAGTCTGCCACAAAGGCAAAGACATCCATGTTGTCGGGCACATAGAGATCGCAATAGCCAAGGCAGTCAATGTGCTGTACCTTCAGACCTGCGGCTACATGCTCCTGCATCAGCGTTTCAATTACGAAACTTGCTTTGGTCTTGACCGTGACGGAATTTTTGTTGATTTGAAAAAGTTCGTCTTCTGATTCCTCAATGAACCATGTACCGTCAATGTTAAGATAGGTTTTGCCGGCAAGCTGATACGCTTCCTGTGCCGCCAGAATGATTGTGTTTACCAGCAAACAGACCAGCGCAATTATAACACGATTAGCCATGGTATCTCCTTAAGATTAGTTAATAATGCTAACAATGAAGCAAAGAACCGAGGGCAAGTATGATTGCCGCTCGTTTACTTTCACCGTTACCCCGAATTAACGAATGAGGGTACGATGTCGGGCAGTTGTTAAGGTCCGGAAGAGGATAATGAAGCTTAGCGGTTTGTTCAGGGCGGCAATCCTATGTCCACCGGGGGAGTGTTAGTTCGTCTGCACTCATTGCTGCGATTCACTTCCGGCAATAGCCGGACGTCACCTAGAGTTCCTTTGTATCTCCAGAGAAAAACATTCAGAATATGATATTGGTGGCGGGTCATGTTACGAAAATAAGGGCTGTATGTCAATCTGGAATAACCGCCGCTGGCAAAAAAGCATAGATCAGGATACAGTCGAGATTACTAAGTTAGCGAGGCTGCCGCGGCATAGGCACACTTAATAATTAATGCAAGGTTTTTGAAGCGTAATGAGCCCAAGGCAACTCAAAATATACTGCGGCCGGATTCTCAATCCCCGGCGCACCGGCGCCGTCGATTACATCAACAAAGGCGCTCTGGCGGTTGATGTTAAGGGGGTCCTGCAATTTGTCGGTTTGGCGTCGGAAGCCCGTCGCCGGTTCCCACAGTCCCGCTTTCACGATTTCGGTGCGGCCCTGCTGCTTCCGGGCTTTGTCGACACGCACGTACATCTGCCGCAGTATCGGGCGCGCGGCATTTGGTCCGGTGAACTGTTGCAGTGGCTGGAGCAGGTGATTTTTCCCATGGAAGCCCGTTTTGCCGATCCCGAGCATGCACGGCGCGAATCCGAGGTATTCTTTAGGGCGGCTCTGGCCCAGGGCACAACAAGTATGTCCGTGTTTTGTTCATCGCAGCGCAGGGCAACCGACGAGGCATTTGAAGCGGCACGGTCGTCGGGTCTGCGGGTATGTATGGGTAAATCGATTATGGAGCGAGGCGCGCCCGCCGAGCTCCTGAGCAGCGCAGAGCAAAACATCGATGACTCCCTGGCCCTTGCAGAGCGCTGGCATGGCGTAGACGACGGCCGATTGCAGTACACGATCACGCCACGTTATGCGGGTTCCTGCTCGATGGCGCTCCTGCGGCGCTGCGGCGAGCTTGCGCGCCGGGAGGGACTCCGGCTTCAGACGCATCTGGCGGAAAACCCGGGCGAACTGGCCTATATCAAATCACTGTTTCCCGCCGCATCTTCGTATACCGCAGTTTATGAGAGCGCCGGAATGCTCCAGGAACATGCCATAATGGCCCATGCCATTCATCTTGGAGAGAGCGAGCTGACAATGTTGAAGGACAGCGGGACGGCGATTGCACACTGTCCCTGTTCCAACCGATTTTTACAGAGCGGGATCATGCCCTTGCGGCGCTATCTGGATAGGGGGCTGCAGGTCGGGCTTGGCAGCGATGTAGCGGGCGGGTTCTCTCTGTCGATGCGCAATGAGCAGCGCGAAGCCATTGAGGGCAGCAAGAGCTACAATATCCTGAATCGCAACGCGCAGCAGGCAGTGCTGCGTTGCGAAGAAGCCTTTTGGCTGGCAACATTGGGAGGAGCGATTGCTCTCGGGCTGGATGACCGTGTCGGCAGCTTCCGGAGCGGTAAGGAGGCAGACTTTGTCGTATGGAGCGTCCCTGACGGGTGTTCGTCAGAGGACGGGCACAGTGCCGAAGAACTTTTGGCCGGGCTGCTCTATCACGAAGAGGCGAATACGATTCACTCCGTTTATGTGAGCGGTCGGGAGCTATTTGCTGCCTAATCGGGAAATTTTGATTAACTTTTTGATGCGGCTTTCGTAGATCCGGGGTTCGATCGTCGGCATAACGGGCAATATCGATCAGTTTTGACGTCCGTTACATTCGTGACAATACCCAGCGCGCACCCGGTAACATCAGCGCCAGGCTTATTAACTCTCCATCGAATCAAGCAAGAGAATACCGTATGAAAGTTCGCATTGCGATTGGAATCCTGTTGGGAATCTGGCTACCCTTTGTTTCGGTCAATGCGCAGGACGGTGCCGCCGCCGGCCATTCGACTGATGATAGTACAAGGCCCGGATTACTGATTGGCCCCTATCTGGGTTTGAATCTCAATCTTCACAGTTCGGATTTTGCTATTCCCGCTCCGCTATCGGCTCTGCCGGATCCGGCTGCCTCCGGTACGCTTGACGATGGTTCTCTTGGTTTGGGACTTAACGCCGGCGGCCTGATCGAGTACCGGCTGAGCGACTGGCTGGGGATCAGCGGTCGGATTGGCTATAATAACGCCTCCGGAGAACTGGCCGGCAATGGCAGCGTTGCAGCCACCAGCGCGACGCTGACTACCGAGCAGACACTGGATGCCTCGCTGGCCTATCTGGATATTACGCCCCTGGCCCTCTTTTACGAACCTTTTGGTCTTGAGCGATTTTACGGTCTGGCCGGATTGAACCTGGCCGTGCCGCTCAGCAGCAGCTATACGCAGAATGAGCGAATCAGCCTGCCGGAAGACGCTGCGTTTGCCGATGGTGAAGCGACCCGTGAATACGCCAATGATGCTGAAATAGCGGATGCCGCCACACGCCTGGCCTTGACCTTGGGCCTGGGCTACAATTATCAGCTCGGCGACAAACTCTGGCTGGCGCCCGAAGTGCAACTCCGTTTTCCCTTTACCAAGGTTTCGGGGGCTGATGCCCTCGACTCCTGGAACGTGCCGCAGTTGCGTCTGGCAGCTAATCTAAAGTTCGATATTTCCAGCGAGGAAGAAGAAGCGCCGGAAGAAGTCGAAAGCGATTCCGAACTCGATGCACGGATGGACGAGATCGTGTATTACGATGATGACGGGCAGAGCCGCCCGCTGAAGATTATCACCGTCGAAGACTTGCAGTATTCGGAAATGTATCCGCTGATTCCTTATGTATTCTTCGAGAAAGACAAAGGCAGCCTGAACACTAAGTACCAGGTCGTCGGAGTTGAAAGCGATGCCGGCGAGTTTGCAATCGGACGTCTGCCGCAGGATGCGCTGTCGATCAATCGCAATACCCTGAACATTATCGGGCGGCGGATGGAGGAGTACCCCAACGCTCGTCTGACGATCGTGGGAACGAACGACGGTAAGTCCGAAACCGATCTAATATCAAAGGCGCGCGCCGAGGCGGTTAAGACCTATTTGACCGATAACTTCGACATCGATGCCCAGCGGCTCAGCACGGAAGCGCGCGGTTTGCCGGCTAAGTATTCCAGCCAATCCGTGGCGGAAGGCGACGCCGAAAACCGGCGCGTGGAGTTCAGAGCCACGCCGGAAGAGGTGCTGGATCCAATCATGATCGAGAAAGACAAGCAGCGGATATCGTCGCCGCATCTGATTGAGTTTCGTCCTTTCGCCAGCTCCAAAGTGGCAATTACGCAATGGACGCTGACAATATCGCAGGCCGGTAAAGTGCTGCGCGAATTTACGCGCAACGGCGAACCCAAGTCGCGCCGCTGGATCATTCGGCCGAACGAACTGGCCGCATCGCAGTTGCCGGTTGAATATACGCTTGATGTTGCAGACGAATCGGGCGCCCGCAAGCAGATCAGCGGGACAATCCCGGTCGACTATCTTTCCAACACGCGCAAGTCCTCGGAGCAGCTACCCGACCGGACGGTCGAAAAATTCAGTCTGATCCTCTTTGACTTCGACAGCTCCGACTTAACCGGCGACAACGCCCGTATCCTTGAACGCAGTATTGTGCCGGCAATCAAGTACAACTCAACGGTTAAAATCGTGGGGTATGCTGATCTGATCGGCGACGAGACCTACAATCGCAAGCTGTCGCAGCGCAGGGCGGAATCGATCCAGACCGCACTGCAAAGCAAAGTCAAAGCCAGCTCTTACACGGCCCAGGGCGCCGGCGAGGTGCCGATTTTTGACAACGAAACGCCCATGGGACGCAACCTGTGCCGTACCGTGCAGATAATTATCGAAACGCCGCGCTGAAGCGGGGTAATAATTAGCAGCGCTCATCGTTATACATTGGCATCATCAACCAGTGATACTCAAACACCGGAATCCGAAGGTTCCGGTGTCTTGTTTTGCAAGGACTTCAATGATAAAAATAGATCGAGCCATGAACACTTTGCGGTACAAAGTGTAAGTAGTTCAAAGTGTCAAACGGCTTGAGGCGGGATAATCTGTCCTCCGGGTCTTCTTCCCAATTAACTGGTTGTCTGCATGGCGGAACTCACAAAATTGAAGTATCAATATCTCCCGGGAATCGATGATCCCGCGGACTTACGTGCACTCGACAGTGCTGTGTTACCGGATGTCTGTCGGGAATTGCGGCAGTATATCATCGACACAATTACGCAGGTCGGCGGACATTTTGGCGGCGGTCTTGGTGCCCTGGAATTATCCGTGGCGCTGCACTACGTGTTTGATACGCCGCGCGATAAGATCATTATCGATACCGGTCACCAGGGCTACCCGCACAAAATTTTAACCGGTCGTCGCGATCTCTTGCACACCATTCGCAAAAAAGACGGTCTGTCCGGCTTTTTGAAACGCGCAGAGAGTCCCTATGATGTCTTTGGTGCCGGCCATGCCTCTACCAGTATTTCGGCGGCTCTGGGCGTGGCGATGGCGCGTGACTACAAAGGGGATGATTATCAGGTCGTGGCGATGATCGGCGACGGCGCGATGACCGGCGGCCTGGCCTACGAGGCGATGAACAATTGCGGCATTCAGAAACGCAACATGATCGTGATTCTGAATGACAACAACATGTCGATCGATCCGAATGTGTGGTCGATTTCGAATTACTTCACCGATCTGGCGACGCGCAGCACGATTCACCGCGTGCGCACGAATGTCTGGGAGCTTACGGGCAAGACGGGCGAAGTCGGCGACCGTATTCGCAAAATTCTCCACCGGCTGGAAGGCGGCGTTAAGGCCATCCTCACGCCCGGAATGTTGTTCGAAGCACTGGGATTCAAGTATTACGGGCCTATAAACGGCCATAACGTCCAGCATCTGGTCAAAACGCTGCGCTTTGTGAAAGATGAGCTGAATGGACCTGTTTTACTCCATTGCAGCACCCAGAAGGGCAAAGGCTTTGTTCCGGCGGAGAAGCATGTGCAATTTCTGCACGCCATCGGCGCGCCGGTTGACAAAATCACGGGCGAATCACTGGCGAAGAAACCAGCTGCGCCGCCACCGCCGAAGTACGAGCAGGTCTTCGGTCAGGCGATGGTCGAACTTTGCCGTCAGGATCCCAAGGTGGTGGGTATTACCGCCGCCATGCCCAGCGGCACCGGGCTTAACCAGCTGCAAAAAGAGTTCCCCGAGCGAATGATTGATGTCGGAATCGCGGAGAGTCATGCCGTCACCTTTGCCGCCGGCCTTGCCGCCGATGGTATGACACCGGTCTGTGCCATCTATTCCTCCTTTCTGCAGCGCGCTTTTGACAACATCGTTCACGACTGCGCCCTGCAGGGTCTGCATGTAGTGTTTTGCCTGGATCGCTCCGGGCTCGTTGGCGCCGATGGTCCCACGCATCACGGCGTCCTCGACCTGGCCTATCTGCGCATCATTCAGAATATGGTTGTAATGGCCCCCAAGGATGAACAGGAATTACGCGACATGCTGTATTCCGCTACCCAGGTGTATAAAGGACAGCCGATTGCCATTCGTTATCCCCGGGGTACGGGACCGGGCACGCCGTTAACGCCGATGAAGGCAATTCCGATCGGCAAAGGCGAGGTATTGCGCGAAGGTCATGACCTTGCCATCCTTGCGCTGGGCAACCGCGTGACGCCGGCTCTGAAAGCGGCCGATTTGCTTGCAGAGGAAGGCATCAGCGCCGAAGTCGTCAATGCACGCTTTGTCAAACCACTGGATGTTGAGCTGCTGGACGATCTCTGCGGTCGTTTCGACAAGATAATCACCGTGGAAGACGGTCAGAAAATGGGTGGCTTCGGCAGCGCCGTAATGGAGTATGTCGGCAGCCGCTACAATCGCACGACGGACCTTTGTATTCACGGAATCGACGATATCTATGTCGATCACGGCACACAGAAGGAACTGTGGCGAGAACTCAAACTGGATGCTCCGGGCATCGCCGACGTTGCTCGCCGTTTTCTCGGTGTTCCGACCACACTTGACGAAGCGACAATTTTGACGGCGGGTTGAAAATTGTTTTGGCCTACATTTCAAAAGTACCTAAGTTTGTAATTCTTTGCTATAAGACTCCGTAGCTCAGTTGGTAGAGCAACTGACTTTTAATCAGTGGGTCGCAGGTTCGAGCCCTGCCGGAGTCACTTGATCAAAACGCCGGTATCACAGATATCGGCGTTTTTTTGTGCCTGTTTTCGGGATTTGCTCCAACCGCACCGAGACTGCGTCTCATGGACAAGCTCCAGCTCCTTTTTTTCTTCGCCAGCGGCTTTCTTCTGTCCCGGCTCATCATCAAAGTCCGTCTGCCGCAGCGTCTGGTTTACACTCTGATCGGGCGGCACCCGGTGCGTTTTACAACCTTGTTGTTGTATTTGGTCTCATCGTCGGCCCTGTTGTCATTCTTTATTCCAAACGTTATTACGGTACTGACGATGCTGCCGGTCCTCGAACTGCTGAAGCGGAACCTGGATAGGAACATGCGCGGCGGCGGCCTGGCGACGATGCTGGCGCTATCGGTAATTTACGGCGCTAACATCGGCGGAATGGGATCGGTAACCGCCTCGCCCGCCAATGCGATCCTGGTGGGATATATGGAAATTCAGGATGTCGGCGGCGGCTCGCTCGTAACGTTTGCAACATGGTTGATCTGGGGCCTGCCTCTGGTGCTGGTCAGCGTACTGGCCGCCTGGGGGGTGCTGTCGTTTTTTCATGGTCTTTGGTATCGTGGTCTTCCCAAAGTCGCGGTTTCCATCGATGCCGAAGAACTGGGACACCGGCTGCAGCGTCCGGCCATTGTAATGTTACTGCTGTTTTTTCTGTCGTCTCTCGGATTGTCGATCGCTTTGAATTCGATGCCGCAGTATGCGAGTCCGATTCTGTGGCTTACCGCTTTCTTCACGGTCCTAATGGTGGGCTTCCTCTTTTTTGTTCCCCTGCAAGGTAGTGATCGCAGCGCAGCCCCCGAGGTTTTGCTGCGTGTGTCCGACTGCCTGCGCGATCTGCCCTGGAAGGGCTTTGTACTGGTCGGGGTCGTCGGCCTGATTGCTGTTCTGCTGTATTTTTTGCAGGATCAGATCGGACAGCTGGCATCCACCCTGGCGGATCTGACGCCGGCGGGTATGCCGATGCTGGCGTATTTTCTGGCATTTGCGCTCGTCACATCCTTCACAACGGAATTACTGAGCAATACGGTTGTACAACTCAGCCTGTTTTCGATTGCTCTCCCCCTCTCGACATTGGTGGGATTCGAGCCTGTCTCGATGCTGATCGTCGTTACTCTCTCGTCCACCAGCGCCTTTATGAGTCCTTTGGCAACCGGGGTGAATGGCCTCGCATTCGGCGGCATCCAAGGAGTGTCGCTGCCGCGCATGTTGTTGGCCGGCGCGGCAATGAACGTCGCCGGCGCAATGATCATCGCCGTGTGGGGAATGCTTGTCTTCGGCTGGCTGCTATGATTTTCAGCGGCCTCTTCTAAGATTGCCTTGCGGCATAGCTCGAATTCGACCTAACGAACTGACTCGGCGGATTATCGATGCCCTGGATCTCGTGGACGAAGCAACCCGGAAAGCGATGAACGGAAGCGAATCAAAGGCGTCGATGTCTCAGATCCCGCGCTGACTGTGCAGCCCGCCCACGAAGACGGAGTCGGCTTGAAACCGGGGCGAAAGCAGGTCGTAGCGGGTCATCACTCGCTGGTAGACGTGTCTTTCGGCGTGGAGATTAGCCTGCGTTAACTATGCGGGGTGCAACAATGTGTCATCAAGACAAAGATTGCCTCTGGGTATGCTCGCCGGATCTGAGCCGGGGGGCCGGAGGATTATCTGCTTAGCGCATCTATTGGTTGCTGGTATATTTTGTCAGCAGCCGCTGCAGATCTTCAGCCTGAAAGGGTTTTGCGAGGTAATCGGTGAATCCGGCTTGCAGTAGTTCGCGGCGGTGTTTCTGCCGCGCATAAGCCGTAACCGCAATGACAGGCGTAGCGGTGTGAGCAGGCAGGCGTCGAATAGCCTTGAAGGTTTCCACTCCATCCATCTTGGAATTTCCGAGATTGATATCGAGCAGAATTACATCAAAAGGGTTTGAGCGGCACATCGACAGAGCCGATTCCCCGTCTCGCGCATGGTCGATTGTTCCGAAGCGCGCGAGATATTCGGTCATCAGCTCGCGTGTAATGCTGTCGTCCTCGACAATAAGCAGCGAGAGCTCTGCGCGCGGCTCTTGATAGTCCTTGTCGGTCGTCGCCCAACTATCAATAAGTAAATGTTGTTTGCCTGCCTTCGTGACGAGAGGATAAGTCAGGCTGAATGTCGCGCCTGAATTTCGCTCTGACTTTACTTCAACCGTACCGCCCATCTTTTTTGTAAGCTTGTGTACGACTGACAATCCAATGCCGATACCTTCATAATTGCGGCTGATTCCCTCGCTTTGTTGGCGAAACTCGTCGAAAGCATGCGGCAGAAAATCTTCCACAATTCCGATGCCCGAATCACGCACGCTGATACGTGCCAACGGTTTGCCATCATTTTCCAGCCGGTCGATGGTGACAACGATGCTGCCCTCTTCCGTAAACTTGATGGCGTTGCTCAAAAGATTGTTGATGACAATCCGAAACAGCGCGGGATCAATTCTTATATAGAGATCTTCGGTGTCGCAGTTCGTCTCTGTTAGCAGTTTCAGCCCTTTTTCCGCCGCGACTTCCTGGTAATAGCTTGTGATTTCCCTCAATTCATCGTCAAGGCGAAAGAGAGAACTATCCAGCAAGAGACTGCCCGACTGTAGTTCCGCCAGTATAATTATGTTGTTGAGCGAGTGCATCAGGCGTTCGGCGCTCTTGTGCAGCATTTGCGCATACATGTGTTGTTCAGGGTCGTCGGTTCCACTGTTCAACAGCGATGTAAAGCCAAGAATGGCATTCATCGGCGTGCGAAACTCGTGATTGAGATTGGCGAGAAGATTGGATTTGATTCGATTCATTTCTTCTGCGCGTTCCTTGGCTTCGATCAGGACGGATTCGGCGACTTTACGATCGTGAATATCTCGGACTATCAACAGCACGCTGTCGTTGTCGCTGAAGACAGCGCGAATTTCTATATCCACCAAATAATCGGCATCCTGAAGCTGAAATTCTTCGACACTTATATCGCGAATTGCAAATGCACGCAGGGCTTTCTGTTGCAAAAGTTTCGCAAGGGCATTGTTCGCAGCCTGTTCGAACAGGTTTTTGTCCGTCAGTTGTAATGAGGCGAGTTGCGTGTCAAAAAACCTGGCGGGCGTAAAATCAAGGATGTCGCCGTCCCGGTTGATGCGCAGGATCATGTCGGGAATAGCTTTTAGCAAGGCCCTATATCTCGATTCGACGTCGTTTGATGCCGGCTGGGCCGCGCGGCGATCATGCTGCTTACCGCATTCGTTCAGCGCCCGGCGTACGGCGGGCACCAGACGTGACAATCGCTGCTTGACCACGAAATCCGTCGCGCCCCGCTTCAGCATTTCAATGGCAAACTCTCCTGCCACGGCGTCGGAAACGAAGATGAAAGGAAGACTGCCACCTCGGCTGAGAACGTAGTCGAGTGCCGAAATACCGTCGTATTCGGGCAGGAGGTAATCCGAGAGCACAAGGTTGGGGTGTTCGTGATCGATAATGTGTTTGAAATCCTGTTCGCTGCTTACCCGCCGAATGATAAATTCCAGGCCGGCTTTCCGCAATTCTTCTTCGATGAGCAGAGCATCGCTTTCGATGGCTTCCAGCATCAGGATGTGAATTTTTGCTGCCATTCGAGTACTCCACCGGGTACTAAAGTTGCTTATCGAAATGCCGCTGTCCACGTGTGTCTGCCGCAGAACCAAGGCTGGTTGACCCCGGCGTCTTGACGTCCGGGCGAATGAATGAATGATTTGACCAGACATATGCTGCCGAGCGTAATGCTCAGCCCGCTACGACTGATGGTTTGCTCACTATTGACCTCAGTGCGTCGAAACGTGTATTACTGTTGCTGGCCGGGCGCGTTTCAACGGACATCTCATCCAGAAGTAATCCGGATGGATGTCGAGGATGTCAAGGGGCGATCGTCAGGAAACGCAGAGAAATCAACCGACTATGTGTGAAAATATGTGTATTTGTTGCCTGAAAATACAAAGCATTCGATTGGGAAAAAAGCGGATAGTGTTAAGTGCACTCTTCGCCGTCCGGCTTGAACGACCTTCGCATCTACATCCTGCTTTGGATCTCAGCCTCCATCCGCATGGTCAGACTTCAGACAGCATCTCTGAGGCCGCTTCGGCGGACGGCCCGGCATCGTTCCTGTCGGTCGGCAATCGTGCCTGTCAATTCACAGCACTCTAAATTGCTTGAAATTAGCGATAAGTTATCCGCCGATGGGAGCGCAGATTCGTCTGGCATGCACATTAGCCGGTGGCGATATGAACAAATGTTATGTGCGTCACTGCGCTGCGTCACAGCGATGCCAGCCAGCCATAGAGGAGGTCGTACAGACCGCGAGGTAGTGCGGCACCCTTGCTTAATGTCACCATCAGGCTGGGAATCACGAGGTTGATGACAAAGAGTACTTTCAGGATGCTTCCGGATGGATATTCGGTTTTACAGGTTGCAACAGCCATGTACATCGCGAAAGCGCCGAAACCGGCCAGCCGCGAGCTGTCAACGCCAAAGGGAAGAAGGGCGGCCGGCAGGAGAGCGAGCAAGACGATAAAGCCGGCGTCGGCAAATGCCCGACGGCGCAGCATGACAGGAATGGCCGCCAGCCAGACCAGCCAGAGAGCTTTGTGGGCGGCGATCATACCGAGCGCCGCCCGTTCGGGCCACTGCGCGAACAGGGCCGGCGCCGACGTGCCGGAAATCTGCGTCTGCGCGGCTACCGCAGTTTGAAAGTCAAAGCCGAAATTGAGTAGCCAGAAGCCGAGATACAGGAGAGCCAAAGCTGCAAACCAGGGCATCTCCCGGCGCGGATAGACAAGCAGGACAGCGGGCAGGAGCAGGACGGCGGCTGCGACTTCATGCGTCGCCAGCATCAGGGCCGCCAGAGCTACGCGGCTCTGCCACTGCAAGGGTAGTAAGAGGCTCAGCAGAAAGAGGATCAGGACGAATTGCTCTACATAACCCGGCGATTGGAAGGCCGTCATCAGCATCCCCGTGCTGAACAGACTCAAGGCTTCGAGAACGCTCAGGCGTATGCCGCGACTCAAGAACCACTGCAGGCTGAGCGCAATCAGGAGCAGGCTTAATCCCAGAGAAAAGATATTGTATACGATAAATCCATTGAGATGCAGAAAAGCGGCCAGCGCCGGTACAAGCAATCGGCGATAATAATAGCCTGTTTCCTGGTCGAATGGGTTGGCGGAAAGCATTGCGTACTGCTCGCCCATCTGGTTGGCTTTTATCGTCGCAGCCAGAGCGAGCAGTCCCAGAAATATCAGCGCCGCCGGTTTCCACAGTTTATGCCGCTGCGCATCCTGCCGTTGTTCGCCGCGCCACTGCAGACCGCTGCGGATCAGTGGATAGCCCAGCAGAATCAACGCCGCCAGGCAGAGCTGCGCACGCAAGGGCAGCAAAAAACTCTCGCGAGCACTATCGACAAATTCTTCAACGCCGTCTCTGGCAATCTTTGCCTGCCAGGCGGCGGGGAAGTCAGCGCCGAATCGATCGATAAAATGTTCGAGCAGGGCCGTCCACTGTTCAACTCCCGTGGCGGCGACGATGAACAGCATCCCGATCGGCAGCCAGAGGCAAAGGGCATGCAGAAGGAAGGGGCGCTTCTGAAGCCAAGATGGCCATAGGTCCTGGAAAAGACTGCGCTCGGCGCCGTTGTCGGTCATAGGCTCAGCTTTTTGAAGATAAATTCCGGTATGGATCTGATGATCGCCATAATCGGACGCCAGTACCACAAGCTGAAGATTTCGTTGCGTCCTTTCTGCTGGGCCCGAAAGACGGCCCCCGCCACTTGTTCCGCCCGAGCCGTCAGCAGCGGCGGCAATGGCATTCCTTCTGTCATTTTGGTTGCCACAAATCCCGGCTTGACCGTCAGGACCGTCACACCCGAGGCCGCAAGACGGTTGCGCAGACCGGAAAGATAAGCACTAAGGCCGGCCTTGGCGCTGCCGTAATAGTAGTTACTGCCGCGGCCGCGTTCTCCCGCCACCGACGAGATGCCAATGATAAAACCCGTACGCTTGATTGCCATCGAAGCGGCCGCAAGGTTCAAGAGCGATACCGCCGCACTGTAATTGGTGTCGATGATGCGCCTTGCTTCGGAGAAGTCGGATTGCGCCTTCTCATTATCACCAAGATAGCCGGCCACATAGATAACGCCGGTCGGCGCAGGGTCGAGCGAGCTATACAATGTGGAATGCGACGCAAAGTCCAACGCATCGAATTCGATTGCCCGGACCTGTATGCCGTAGCGCAGCGCAAGGTCGCTGCAATCGGCTTCAAGACGTTCAGCCTTGCGTGCCGTCAGATACAAATTGCTGCCGGCGCGGGCGTATTCATGGGCGAGGGCGCGGCCGATGTCGGAGGCAGCGCCGAGAATCAAAACCTGTGTCATTTAGATTTCCAGTCTTTCGGATTGAAGCGAACTGAATTTAGCGGCCGCGTCATTGTTGTGGCGCAGGGCCGCAAAGCGCTCAGCATTCGGATAGCTGCTGCGAAAACTAGCAGCGCTGAGGCGGACGTCTTTCGTCAGATATACGCGACCGCCATAGCCTTGCACTATTTCATCAAGTCTGGCCAGAAAGGCGAAGAGGGTCCTGGTAATCGGAAAATCGACCGCCAACGTATAGCCTTCGGTAGGAAAGGACAGCAGGCCCGGCTGCTCACTGCCAAAGAGTTTCAGGACCGTGAGGAAGGGCAATTCGCTGCTGCCGCCGATCGTCCTGATGATCGTCGCCAGTCCCTCCGAACCCGCCGACCGAGGCAGGACGAACTGATATTGGGTAAAGCCGCGTCGACCATAAATCCGATTCCAGCCGATGATCGCATCCAGCGGAAAGAAAAAGTCATCGTAGCGTTGCAGCGATGTACCAGTCTTGGATTTGTTCCGGTAATAGTACAGGCTGTTAAAAGCGCGTACACTCAGCCTGTTGAGCGCAAAATTCGGAAAGGTAATGGGCGTGTTGATGGTTCGCGGCGCCGATAAGCAAAGTGCTTGATCAGCATTAACGTGGGAGAGTTCAGCCGGTCCGGCATGCTCGCCCAACATCAATATTGAACGGCCGAAGTCACGTCCCTGCGCCAGACAGTCGAGCCAGGCGACCGAATAAGTCCAGGAGGAGCTGTCTTCGAAATGCGCCAGAATTTCGTCCAGATTGCGGCCGGGCCGCAGCTCCTGGCGAATGTAAGCCGTTTCGATCGGGCGCATTTGCAGCTTCGCGCGCAAGATAAGGCCCGTTAGACCCATGCCCCCGCAGGTGCTCCAGAAGAGCTCGGCATCCTGTTCCGGCGAACAGTGCCGGATATCGCCGTTGGCGAGCATAAGATCGAGGGCCGGAACATGGCTGGAAATGCTGCCCTCGCTGTGGTGATTTTTACCGTGAATATCCGAGGCAATGGCGCCGCCGACCGTAACGAATCGTGTGCCGGGTACGACGGGCGGAAACCAGCCCCGTGGAACAAAAACATCGAGCAGGTCGGCGATGCTGACCCCGGATTGACAATGCAACAGGCCCGTTCTGTCGTCAAAATGCAGCAGACGGTTCCATTGCCCCGTGGCAATTACCTCGCGTTGCAGCGAAGAATCACCGTAAGAGCGTCCCAATCCGCGTGCAATGCAGGCAGACGTTTCGCGCAGAATCCCGCGCAGCTCATCTTCGCTGCGAAAGCTGTGGATGCGTGCGTCGATGACAGGGAAATTGCCCCAACCCGATAGTTTCATACCCTGCTCAGGGGGTGTAATAAAGGATCCACACAAACGAGATCAGCCACCCTACGATCGTGGCTTGCAGGAAAAAATCATGGAGCAGGATGCGCGTCGGACTTCCGCTGTCATTCTCCACGAGTGTAATCTGTAAATATCGCATTATTCCGACGATTACGAAAACAGCGGTCATATAGAGATTGTCGGTCTGAACACGCTGAGTTACCTCGGGCGACACGGTGTACATCAGATAGGCCACGATCAGTATGGCCGCCATTATCACCATCGATGCATTCAGAAACTCGGCGTTGTAGCCGTCGACGGCCTTGCGCATTTTGTTGCCGGAGTTCACAAAGAGCATCACATCGTCGCGGCGTTTGGCGAGCGCTACGAATAAGGCGCCGAGAAAGGTCATCAGGATAATCCACTTGGACAGGTCGATGCCCGTCACCTGCGAGCCGATGAGCAGGCGCAAGACGAAACCCAGCGCGATAATGCTGACGTCGACGATAGGAATGTGCTTGAGCTTCAGGCTGTACAACAGGTTCATGATCAGGTATGCCGTCATCACAGGCAGAGCTTCCGGCAGCAACCAGAAGCAGATACCCAGGCCCGCCGCCGCGCAGCAAAACATCAGGAACAGCGACGACTTTAGTGTCACTTCGCCTGCCGCCAGCGGCCGCCGGCGTTTCACAGGGTGCAGGCGATCGCTTTCGATGTCGCGCAGGTCATTGAAAATGTAGACGGCGCTCGCAAGGAGGGAAAACAATGCCGCCGCAAGGGCGACGCGGCCAAGCAAGAGGCTGTCGCTTATCTGCAGGCCGAAGAAGAGGGGGAAGAAGATGAAGAGATTCTTAAGATACTGGTGCGGGCGCAGAAGCCTGATATACGCATTCAAAGAAACAGATCCTTATTCGTGATACAGGTGAGGCTCCGTTCGGGCGCCGTGTCCACACTCAAGATACGGAGAGTCGGCGAATCACGAAAGACAGGTATCAGCGGCGTCCGCTGCGCACGAGCGAATGAATCGTCGCTTCCAGCTCCGTAAGGTTGAATGGTTTCGTGAGGTAAACGTCGCAACCGGCGTTGTAGGCCTGACGGCGATCTTTCTCAAGCGTATGCGCCGTGATAACTATAACCGGGATGATTGCCGTCTCCGGTCTCTCTTTCAAGGCCTGGGTGAGCTGCAGGCCGTTTTCCGAGCCGTTCAGGTAGATGTCCATAAGAATCACGTCGACGGAATGATCCCGAAGCACCACACGCGCCTGATCGGCGCTGTCCGCAAGGTAGACAGTAAAAGTCGGGCCCAGCTTCTTCTGAATAAGACGCTGGGTGATACGGTCGTCTTCCACCACAAGAACAGCCACTTTTTCGGTCCCCGGCGCTTGGTGCGGGGGCTGCTCAACCGTCGGTAGCCGCGCCGGCAGGGCGGCTGTGCCGGTCGTCGCCGTCGGCTCCTGCTTGGTAATGGGAAAGGAGAAGGCGAAGGTGGTGCCGCTCTCGGGGCGGCTTTTGACAGTGATACTGCCGTTACTGTGTTCCACGAAACGCTTCGTCAGCGCCAGGCCCAGCCCGACGCCTTCGGTCGTGCTGTTGCCCTGATCGGGAAATCGCGAAAACTCATCGAAAATATGCGGCAGATAATCGCGGGTGATACCCACGCCCGTATCGCGAATCGTAATTGACAGACGATCATCGTCTACTTTGCTGGCTATGACTTCGATCGCGCCTTCCTTGGTGAACTTAATTGCGTTGTCAAGTACATAGCTCAAAGCAGAACGGATGGCATAGGGATCGGCAAAGATCGTGGCTTTGTCCGTATTGATCTCGCTTTTGAAGGTCAGCTTCTTTTTGCGCGCATCGTCGGCATGCGTTTCAAGACACTCTTTGATAATGTCATCGATTGTAATAATCCGCGGACGAATGGGAAACTCGTTGACATGGAAACGGGAGAGGTCGACAATTTTCTTGAGGATTTCCAGCAGGCGACGGCTGGCCTCGCGGATATTAGTGAAGTACTGGCGATACCTGGCATCGATATCTTTGCCAAAGTGCTCTTCCACCAGGTTGGTATAGCCAAGGATTATGTGCAGCGGTTCGCGAATTTCCTGGTTGAGATTTGAGAGAGAGGTCTTTTTGAGACGCTCGGCCTTTTCGGCGGCATCCCGCCATTCCAGTTGCAGCTTCTCATTCTCTACTTTAGCGCTCGCGTCGTGGAATGCCAGCACGACGCCGTCTGTGTCGCCATTTTCATCAAGGATATGGGCTGCCGAATCATCGATCGGCAGCTCGCCGCCATTGCGTTGTACGAGCAGTGCCTGGCGTTCGAGGCGCACAAGAGAGCCTTCGCGCAGAGCGCGCAACACCGGATTATCCATCACACGACGTGTCTGCTGATCGATGATGCGAAATATTTCCGGCAAACCACGGCCTACCGCTTCCGGATTGCGCCAGCCTGTCAGCGACTCGGCCGCCGGATTCATGTACGTGACCTCGCCATCCGTATTCGTCGTGATGACTGCCTCGCCCATGTTGTGAATAGTGGAGCTGAGCTTATGATTGGCGCGTCGCAGCCGCCGATCGTGACGATGTTTATGCAAGGCCAGCTCGATCGCTGTATACAATTCCTTGGCTTGAAATGGCTTTAAAATGTAGCCGTAGGGCTCTGTCAGTTTGGCGCGTTGTACCGTGTCCTTGTCGGCATGTGCCGTCAGATAGATAATGGGGATGTCCATTTCTCGGCGGATCGCGGCGGCGGCATCGACACCGTCAAGGTCGTTTTTTAAGACGATGTCCATCAAGACGAGGTCGGGCTTTAACTCGCTCGCCTTGCGGATTGCCTCTTCGCCGGTAGTCGCGACAGTCGGGACGTTGTAACCGTCACGGCGCAGCCGATTGCGTATGTTGAGAGCCACGACGCTTTCATCTTCCACTACCAGAATCTGTTCCTGTGCCATCTATCGTCTTATTGTGGATTTGTGGGTTGAAAAAAAGAAACCTGAAATGAGGTTCCGTCGGTGGTATCGATCGTCAGACTGCCATCTAGCTGTTTAACCAGGTTCTTGACAAGTTCCAGACCCAGCGTCGGCTTCGTCTTTTGCCGGCTCCCTGCAGTCATACCAACGCCGTTGTCGGCAATCCTGAGTGTCAGTCGGCCATCGCTCTTATTCTCTACGGCGCTGATATGAATGCGGCCGGGGCGGTCATCGCGAAAAGCATGCTGTAAAGCATTCGTGACCAGCTCGTTAATTATTAAACAGCAAGGTATCGCCGCATCGAATCCCAGGTTCACGTCCTTGACATCAACCTGCAGTTCCCGCGTATCCCGGTCGACCCTGTACAGCCGCAGCAGATCCTGAAGCAAAGCATTCAGATATTCACCCAGGTCGAGCTGCGTCCCGGTGGATGACCTGTACAACTGTTCGTGGACAATGGCAATCGCACGCACGCGCTGGATGCCGATATCGAAAAGTCCTTCCAGTTCAGGGCTGCCGGCGTTTTCGCTTTGCAGGTCCAGCAGACTGCAGACCACCTGCAGGTTGTTCTTAACCCGGTGATGAATCTCTCTGACCAGCGTCATTTCCAGACGATTCTGCTCAGGGGCGCAGAGCAATTTGCGGCAGTGTTGCCACAGTCCATCGCAAAGTCGGGCCAGAGGCTGCAGATTCTTCAGCGTCCATTCATCTATCTGCCTTTGGCTTCGGGCAACCACAATCAACCTTCCGGTCCCATTCCTGCCGAACTGGAGCATCAGAGCTGCCGCAGACTCAGGTGAGACGCCTGTGCGACTGTTTTGCCTATCGAAAAGCTGCTTAAGCTGCGCCGGCCGCAAAATGACCGGCTCCGTGTCCGACCCCAGGAGCCAGGGTAAACTGTCAGCATCAATAGAGGCTAAGAGTGTTGACGAATCCCTTTCACGGCTGTGGCTTGCGATTCGCCAGTCCGAGGCGTCGGGATGCAGGAGGCCGATCCAGGCCGCATCGAAACTATCGGCGAGTAAACGCAGGCAGCACCGCAATTCGCCCGCGACATTTTCAATGGTAAGGCTGAGTAATCGCAAGGCGATATCTGCGATCATTGCCTCGTCAGGTCCAGTGCCCGCCGCTATCGAGGAGGAGTGACGAGCCTCGATTTTGTGGTGTGCAGAGAATGCCCCCGGGGCGTCGCACTGATGTCGCTTCGATGTATCTGATACTTGCATACGTTTTACGAGGAGGCCGCGTCGCTCAATTCCTCGATAGGCCTTTGTCAATGGCGTTTGCGCGGCATTTCGTAATTATTTGCTTAACCTTGGCTGTATCGTGCACATTGTACTGCACAATACGTATATCTGACGAATATTGCAGGATGAGCCTGTGTGCTGATTAGGTTCGCAAGCCCGTTTTGGCCTGGTCCGAGTATTGCTTAAACTGCTAGCGGTATCCCTGTGAGTCGCTACTGCCAACAAGTACAAGGTCGTGCCATTAACCTGATCGATCCTGCCTGACCAACGCCGACCTCGTGTTAGCTGATTCGCTCTACAATGAAAATTAGTCTGATGTCAAGCGACCTTATGGCTAGCACCGACGTCAGATCGAAATCAAGAATCTTAAGTTAGGCAATTTCCACCTTAAAATTGAGAGATTTTTAGCAGAGTTGTAGCAGGCCGTTAGCAAAGAAAAGGCCTCTTTCCTGCCTGGCGACACTTGAAGGCAAGGGCAGGCTACGACGACATTTCAAGGCCGTAATAACACTGCATCCGTATGTGATCGCCTCGTGTGCGGTCGCCATAATGAGTAATGACAGCGCGTGTTCAGCGGGGGCGAAGCTGTTCAGGATTTATCGATGACTCAACGTGTACCGTAACGTGTACAGTACCTCCCGTCCGCTTCCCGGTTGGTGACAATCGGCTTACCGTAAGATGCAGAGTTCCTGTCAATCGGTGGAACCCGGCTCTCCAAACAACTAACTGCCCAGCGACCGTCCGCATGGGAGCCACGTGACCGGTGAAAGCCGTATAGAGGGAATAAAGACGTCCGGAAGATCAGAGTTCTTCCAGGGACTCTTTTTCCTGCAGTGAAAGAGTCTTTTCCAGGTCAAGCAGAATAAGGAGTCGATCTTCCAATTTGGCAACAGCCGTGATATACTCGGCGTCAATGCCGGCGACCATCGGCGGTGGCGGTTCCGTTATATTGGAGGGGATCCGCAGCACTTCGCTTACGGCATCGACAACAAAGCCTACCGTCCGTCCCTGTAGTTCCACGACAATTATACGTGTATCCTTGGAGTAGTCGATTCGCTCCATATCCAGTTTGGTTCGCAGATCAAGGACGGGAATCACTTTTCCGCGCAGGTTGATGACTCCATCGATAAATTCCGGTGAATTGGGTACCTGCGTAATTTCCGACATCCGATTGATTTCGCGAACGGACAAAATATCGACGCCGAATTCTTCATTGCCGATCCGAAAGCTGACCAGTTGCAGAATTTCGGAGTTGCCTTCATTGCCTTTTTGCTGTTCGTCGTGAGCGACTTCTACGGTGGCATCCACATTGCTCATTCTTCAATCCCACATGTAGTTGAACAAATCAGACTATTGTGCTAAAGTCACGGTAACCTTGCTCATCAAGTTGGCATGGCTCTGGTCACTATCATGAAAGGCGTCGGCGCTTGGAGAATTTCCACCGCCGCACCGGGCAACTGTGCAGAATGTCCCGATCGAAAGGTATTCCCGGTGCAACGAGGACGAGCAGATGTTTCCCTGCGGCGCCAGTATAGGATTTCCGCCGCTCAGATTCAACAATAAAAATTCTGCGGCATTGGAATGCAGTCGGAAAAGTTCTAATTTCGCCACGTTTCAACAGGTGACCGGCTGCCGAACAACGAACAGCCAGTCAAAAGAGGGAAGTCGGGTGAAAATCCCGCGCGGTTGCGCCGCTGTAACGGACGACAACCCGCTCAAGCAGACTCTGCAGCCACTGCTCACAATCAGTGTGTGGGAAGGCGAGCGGGAAGATTGACTCCGAAGCCAGAAGACCTGCCTGTTGTGCTCATCGTTCGCTCAGGCCGCGAATGCGCCGGGGCGAGCATCTGCGCCAACGGATGAGATGAGGGATTGCCACAGCAGCATGCTTTGCCCATCCCCGTTTTTTCATTCCGGATGTCGATTACTACGTATTTCTAATCCTGCTTGTCAAAGCAAAACAGGGAGCGAGGCTTATGCACTGCGCATTGTGGACCAGATTGTCGGGAATTTTTCTTGTAAGCGTACTACTATCGGCGCCGCTTTTCGGGCAGCCGGAAGAACTCGTTCAGGTCGGACGCCAGCCATTGGCGATTGTGCCCGTCGGTGATGTTATCCATGTCTTTTGCGGCCAGGTCGATCTGAATTTTAATGCAGTTCAGGATGACGACGACGAGCCCGCCGCCTGGTATGTGCTCGATGCAGCGTCGCGCAGCGTCATCAGTTCCCGAAGCTTTAGCTGGGGCGCGCCCGCCTTCCCAATGCGGACGGCCTATGACAGTCGCAGTCAGATTTTCTACCTGTGCCGCGACGGCCGCGTTGAATCTTACGCGTCCGACAGCCAAAATGAAATTGAGGATGAATTCGGTATCGAGGGAGCCGTTGCCGTCAGCGTCGACGAGCCCCAGGATCGACTGATTGTCAGTGTCCGCAACAGCGACGCCGACGACGAGATTGTGCTGCTCGATCTTACGAGCCGTGCAACGCAGCGTTTTCCAGCACTCGGCAATGTGCAACAAAGCGTCTCGTTCGACGGCAAGGATGGCCAGAAAGGGATTGCCGTTCTCAACGAAGGAAATTTCGGTCAGGATGATTCCAAATTGCAAATTATTACACCCGGCCAGGATCCGGAAGTCAGCGTTATCGACCTGGGCAACACCGGCAATCATTTATTGCTGGATAAGGACAACCGCCTGCTGGTGACGATGAACGGCAGTCATACCATTCACGTTATCGATCTGGAACAAAAGAAAATCGAACGCAGTATCGCCACCGGTACAGAGGGTACTAACGGCCCGCGCGAAACACTTCGTCTTGGCGAAGAACTCTTCGTGACGACGTACAACAGCGACCTGCGCCGAATCGATTATGAGAGCGGCGAGCTGATCGCCGTCTTGGAAAGCGGCGGTAAACCGGAAGGGCTGGCCTTTGCCGCCGGTCGTCTCTGGGTCGCAAATGCATTTGAAAACGCTTCCTTTACTGTTGCGGCGACCGTTGCCATATTGCATCCGGCTTTATCGACGGAAGTGAGCGAGATCGTGCAAACGGGCGTCCAACCGCTGGGCGTTTTCCATGTGGGCGAGCATACGCATATATTCTGCACCGGACTTGACGCAAACTTCAACGGTATTCAGGATGAAGGAGATGTAGCTCCTGCCTGGTATCAGTATGAACGCAGCTCGCGGAAACTGGTGGGGAGCCGGATTCTCGAATGGGGCTCGATCGGCTTTCCGTTTCGTCCCGGCCTGGACTATGACAATTCGATTATCTACTTCAGCCATTTAGGGCGCATCCGCAGCTTCAGCCTTGAAAATCTGGAATTGTTAAACGACGAAGTTTTGCCGGGACCCGCTGCCGCCGTCAGCGTCGATCAGGAGGGCCGTCGCCTGTTCGTCAGCCGACGTGTAGTGGATGGAACCGGCTTTGTCGTGGAGTTTGACCTGCAAACGGAAGAGCAAACTAACTTGCCGGCAGGCAAATTTGTCCAGCAGACGCTTGCGTATTCAACTTCGCAGGGCGGAGCGGGCCTTGCGATTCTTAACGAAGGCGATTTCGGTACAGAAACCTCGACGCTGCAAATTGTACCGGAAGTGCCGGGCCCGCCAGAGCGGCTGATCGAGCTGGGCGGCACCGGTAACCACCTCTTTCAATACGGCGATCTGTTGCTGGTGACCATGAATGGCAGCCATAGTGTTCAGCTTATCGACCTGACGACATTCCAGATCGTCCGTACGATTCCGACGCAAACTTTAGAATTCGATGGTCCGCGCGAATCCCTGGTATTGGACGACTATCTGTTTGTCAGCACCTACACCGGCGATGTTCGGCGTTTCGATCTCACAAGCGGAGAGCTGCTCGACATCTATCAGACGGGTGGACGCACCGAAGGGCTGGGCGCGGCGGACGGTGAGATATGGGTCGCCAATGAATTTGAACCGCAAAGCTTTACACCACAGCAGACCGTCGCCATTATCAGACTAGAGCCGGCATCGACGGTGCGGGTCGCCGGCGCGATAGGGCGGGAACAAGCTTCAATTGCCGTCTACCCGCATCCAATCAGTGATCGCGCCGTCGTCAGCGTAGCAGCTGAGCTGCTGGCGGGGGAGCGCCCGAGCCTGCGAATTTTCCGCATGGATGGCAGTGAAGCGGCAACTATCTCCTGCCGGGCCAATGCCGACGGCAACGGCGAGGCGCTGATTCAGATTGATCGTCTGGCATTGTCGTCAGGACCCTACATGCTTAATCTACAGACAAAGGACGGCGCGCGCTCAATTCCCATCATCGTGCGGCGTTAGGACGATGGCGTTTCCCCGAGCAGGTATCGTTGCATTGACCCGGCGGCAGCTGTGCTTTGCGGTGCTGCTGCTGACAACAGCCGCTACGGCTCACAGTCTGCGGGCGCAGACCGACTCGACCCGTATCGACTCGGTTTTGCGCCTGGCTCCGGTTGAAGTGCAGGCGGCGCGCCTTTTGCCTTCCGCCCGGCATTTCGTTCCGACGGCTTTGATTGGCCGGAAACGTCTCCGTGCACTCGGTGCACGACAGTTAAGCGATGCGCTCGGCAGTGTACCCGGCGTCTTTATCAAGAATTATGGTGGCCTGGGCGGGCTGCAGACGATTTCCTTACGCGGCGGCAGTGCGGCGCAGACGCTGGTACTGCTGGACGGCATGCGACTTAACGCCAGTCAGAATGGTCTGGTTGACTTTTCGACTTTCCCGCTCTCTCTTGTCGAGGAAATTGAAGTCCTGCGCGGTGGTGCGGCCGCTTTGTATGGTGGTCATGCTCTCTCAGGGGTTGTCAATATCCGTTCGCGCCCGCCATCGCAGCGCTGGACGTACGGCCTGCGGGCGGAGCATGCTTCCTTCGGCGAATACCGCGCTGCCGGCCGCCTGAGCCTGCCGATCGACTCCAGCAGCCTGGCCCTCGGATTGACGGTCGACCATAGTGACGGTGATTTTCCTTTTGATTTCAACGAATTCGGCCGCGAGAGGAGATTGCGGCGCAGCAACGGCGATTTTCGCAATTTGGCCGGAATCGTTCAGCTGCGGAGCCGTTTTGCGGAATGGAGCCTGCATGCAGGAGCGCTGCTGCGCGACACGGAGCGCGGCTCGCCCGGCGCGGTCGTGCAGGGCAATCTTGAGAATGGCGGCGCGCGACTGAGCGAAACGGACGGCCTCGGCTTTCTACGCGCGCGGAGAATATTGCCAGCCGGTCCTTCCCTCGCTCTCGGTGCATTTTTGCGTCGCAATTCAACACGTTATATGGATCCGGAGCTGTTTGTGGGAAACCAGGCAACGGAGTTCCAGGCCGAAGAGGCGGCATTGCAGGGCAATCTTCGCTGGTTGTCGAAGGGCTCGCTGCTCGAGCTGCGCGGAGAAGCAGATGTGGCCGCTCTCCGCGGCACGAGCCTCCAACCCGATGTCGGTGACCGCGTGCAGCGAGGCCGTCTGTCGCTGGCCAGCCGGGGCGAAATCGAATGGACTTTGCCGCAGCTTGGTGAGCTGAGCGCTCAGGCTGCCCTGCGATTCGACCACTATTCGGATTTCGGGACGGTGCTTTCGCCGCTGGCCGGTCTGGCACTGTATCGGCCCGACGAAGGGCTTACGCTGCGCTTGCTCTGGAGCTATAACTTCAGGCCTCCCAGTTTTAATGAGTTGTACTATCTCAATTTCGGCAATGCCAATCTGAAGGCAGAACGCGCCCATTCGTTCAACTTAGGCCTGACCTGGCAAAACTCTGACGAATTACGCCTCGAGCTGGACGCTTTCCTGATCCGCAGCAGCAACCAGATCGTTTCGGTGCCAAAGACTCCGCTAAGCTGGACCGCCGAAAACATTGGCGTCGTGCTGAGTCGCGGTGTAGAGGTCGCCGTCCTCACGTCATTTCTGGACGGACGCTGTAGTTTCACGGCTGCCTATACACTGCAGCGAGCCAGCGATGAATCACCGGGGACAGACTTTCCCGGCAGCGATATTGTTTACGCCCCCCGCGAATTGCTGAGCGCCGATGTACAGGTTAAGGCCGATCCGCTCAGCTTTGGAGCCGCAACGCGACTGAGTGGTCGGCGCTTTGCCTTGCCGGGAGGCGAGCCCGGGTCGGCGCTTCCCGCGCACTGGCTGACGACGCTCTTTCTTGAAAAACAATGGCAGTGGAACGACGACCTGCGCTTGGGTTTGCGGCTCGATCTCGACAATGTTTTCGATGTCAGCTACACCGTTATCCGCAACTACCCGATGCCCGGGCGCATGGCGCGCTTGACCATTTCGCTCGATAGAGAATAGGGAGCAAATAATAGCGGCAAATCAGGGTGGCAGGCATGAAGAGCGCCGGAAGGATTGCTTTGTGGCGCCACGTTCTTTCTCTAAGCGGCGCATTTAGCGACATCAATGCTTGTATCTTGAGAGAAAATTAGTGGGGGATATAGAGCGCTTCGCGCGAGGCGAGTGGTTTGCCGTTAAGAAACAAAGCAAAAAAATACACGCCGCTGCTTACGCCGGACGGTGACCAGCTATGATGATAAATGCCCATGCGCTGCCAGGTATCCACCAATGTTATGACAAGTTCGCCGGCTTCGTTGAGAACGAACAATTGTACGCGCCCGGTGCCTGCCAGTTCGTAGCGTATCCTGGCCTCTACGGCAAAAGGATTGGGCAGGGTCAGGCCCAGGGCCCCTTCTTCTGGCAGCGAGTAGCGCGTTGTATCGTCGAGAGCGCTGTTGACCGCTCCCGGTGTGCCGCCAAAGATGCGTGAGGCGCGCCAGAAATCGCCACGCCGGTTGTCCCACGCGGGATTAATGAGTTCCAACGTGCGCCCGGTGCCGCTGGCGTCATCAGGCCAGGGCTGCTCGCTGCGATACAAGACGGCGTCCACAAGCCTGTCGTTCGCATCGAAGAGACGCAGCAATTCACCGTCACGGCTCAGACCGAAATCAAAATCGCCGATCACATTCTTCAAGTTGGGAAACTGAATCCGAAATGATTCAATGTCGTTGCAGAGGATCAGAAATCCGCCAGGCGGCACAGCCACATTCACGGGAATTCGAAAGACATTATCGTCATTGTCGTCGGCGAAACGCCAGCCGGCTAGCTCAAGGCTTTTGGGACCGGGATTGTGCAGCTCGAGCCAGTCACCGGTCTCAAACTCATTGGCGGAGCGAAAATTGATTTCATTGATGATTATTGTGTCGACCTGGGTCGAGTTCTGTCCGCGTCCGTCAACGGGCGCTATCAGGATCAGGAGTGGAAGCGCTGGCAGAATTCTTCGTATCCAGATGTCGATCATGTGTGTTGCGCTGACGTTGCAGAAATGTTTGCATTTGGTAACAGCCCGTAAACTTACGCGAAACGAGAGCGCAATGCAATGCGGAAAGGCCGGACATCAGATTATCGATAGAACGGTAGCTATGTCCCGGGATCCAGGATTCTTCCGGACAGAAAAGAGCAGCCAATAATGACATTTCAGACAGCCTATATTGCGTTTGAACAGGACACGTGGTGCGACAGCGGGCTGTATTGATGATTGTCAGCCGCGAATGAGATCGCTTTCATCGAGACGCCAGAAGGCAATCTTATGGCGAAAGAGCGTTTCGATCTCCGGGTCACAGGGGCAGTTGTCGTACTCATGATTGAGAAGCCGGGTCTTGTAGTCGGCCAGGAGTTCCAGAAATTCGTCGCACTCGCAACAGCGGAACAGGCGAGCATGGATGTGACGGGCGCCGTGCAACCTGCGAATAAACCAGCTCAGGTGCTTGCGGGCATAGGCTTTTGCGGTATTGGGATCCAGATTCCAACGAAAGCAGGCCAGCACATAACGTTCGGCGGCGGCGAGGATTTCTTCGTCCTTGGGCGGCGGCAAGTCCTCATCTCCTGCGAAACGACGTCGAATCTGGTCGAAAATCCAGGGCTGGCCAAGTGCGCCGCGAGCTACCATTACTCCATCGACACCGGTATGCCGTACCATTTCCACCGCGTCGTCGGCCGAAAAAATATCGCCATTGCCAACGACGGGTATGGATACAGCTGCTTTGACCCCGGCGATGTGATCCCAATTGGCTTTCACTGCGTATGTGTCATTGGGGGTACCGGCGTGGAGTGTAAGATAAAAAGCGCCTTCTTCCTGAGCGATGCGAGCCGCTTTGACGGTGTCGAGCTGCGCGCCCGCCGGCGTGACGCGTAGTTTTATCGACACCGGTATTCCGTCCGCCGCCTGTACGGCGGCTCTAACGATTGAGGTCAGCCGATCTGCATCATTCAGGAGCGCCGCACCGCAGCCGTGTGAGCATATATTGGGAACCGGACATCCGGCATTGACGTCGATCAGTTCGGGGCGGTGAGACTCACATACTTTGCGTACGGCATTAGCGATTTCATGGGCTGATTTGCCGGTGAGCTGAATCCCGATCGGTCGTTCGTCGGGGTTGAAGGTTACCAGTCGGTACATCGTCGGATTGTTATTGACAATGCCCTTGGCAATCGCCATTTCCGTGAAGGTCAGTTGCGCGCCCATTTCGCGGCACATCATACGAAAACAGCCGTCGGTAGTCCGCGCCATTGGCGCAAGCAACAGAGCCGGCTGCGTTCCGAACAAATTCTGTCGTAGGGAACCTTGTTCTGCGGCATCACTCACTCGCTGTACTCACCCGATAGATGGTAAAAAGAAACCAATCTATACGAAAGTCAACCAATCGTATGGATCTTCGCCGCTCTCGAGAATCGAGAAAAAGCGATCCTGAATCCGTTTCGTCACCGGACCAACCTTGCCATTGCCGATTTTTACGTGATCGACGCTGCGGACGGGCGTAACTTCCACGGCCGTTCCGGTAAAGAATATCTCGTCGGCGGTATACAGCATGGCGCGCGGAATTTGAGTCGTGACGGTTTTTATGCCGAGGTCTTCGGCAATCGTGAGGATCGATGAGCGTGTGATACCGGCCAGGATTGACGCGCCGAGCGGTGTCGTGTACAACGTGCCGTCCTGCACCAGAAAAATATTCTCGCCACTACCTTCGCTGACATAGCCGTGGACACTGAGGCCGATCCCTTCGTGATACCCGTTGTCTTTTGCTTCAATCTTTATGAGCTGGGCATTCATGTAATTGCCGCCCGCCTTCGAGAGTGTCGGCATAGTGTTGGGTGCGATGCGGTTCCACGAGGAAACGCAGACGTCCACGCCTTCTTCCAGTGCTTCGGGCCCCAGATAGCGACCCCACTCCCAGGCCGCAATCACCACATCCAGCGGACAATTCATCGGATAGACTCCCAACTCGCCGTAGCCGCGCATGGCCACCGGTCGAATATAGCAGGCGGATAGATTATTGCGGCGAACAAGTTCCAGGCTGGCTTCACACAGTTCATCAATATCATAAGGCAGCTCGGAACGGTAGATCTTAAGGCTCTGCCCCAACCGGCTCATATGTTCGCGCAAACGAAAAACAGCAGTGCCCGCCTCTGTTTTGTAGGCGCGAATTCCTTCAAACCATGAGGTGCCGTAATGGACTACATGGGAGAGCACATGAATTCTGGCCTCGTCCCAGGCGATATACTCGCCGTTCATCCAGATGAGCTCTGTTTTTGGAATCGCCATTTTTACCTCCTCGGGGAAGATTTATAGAACATTTATGTGGATATCCATGTACAAAGGGCGCTGTATGGCCTGTAGGCCAACAGGCTACGTGGCGTAGAAATTCCGTGCGCCAAAGCATCGAATGTCGTCAGAAGAGCTTTTCCGGACACCTCGCCGATTGACGGGGAGACCGGCTGGGAGGTAACGACATAGCCTGACCCGCGCTTGCCTGTAATCGCTTTCCGTTGCCGGGGCTCTTCAACAGGAGCGCCTTCAAACGTGGCCCGGTGGTCCGCCAAAGCCCCGCAAAATAAAAAACGCCGTGATAACTGCAAATCACGGCTGTATTTCAACGACCAGGCCCCCGTCGTCCCGACTTGACGAAGGCACTTCCTCGGGAATGCCGAAGCGATCGTAGACGCCGTTATAGGTAAAAGTCAGTACAAAGATGGCGATTGCAGTCCATCCGATCCGCCGTCTCCCGCTATCCAGCGGTGTCGGATCATCGATCGGCGGATGTTTGATTTTGATGAAAACTCGGGTGACAAAGGCCCAGAGCAGCCAGCCGGCCCAGGCTTCCATAAGCCAGGGGGCGACGCTGTGTAGCACTTCAAGGGTCTGCAAAAACATGCCGGGCTCCGCCAGTGGTCCTTCCTGCAGCAGCTCGATACGGCCAAACTGTCGTACTATGCCGAGCACACCGCCGCAACCAAGGATAGTGATAAACCACCAGAAGTAGCGGGCGATTTGCGGCTGTCGATCGCCGAACATCGCATAGCTGATATGGCCGCCGTCGAGCTGGCCGATCGGCAGCAGGTTCAGGCCCGTGAGGATAAGACCAAACCATCCTGCGCAAAGCCAGGGATAATGATACATTTCGTTCATGGGCGGCAGCCAGCCAGAGGGAGAGGCGAAGAGTTGCGCAAGTCCCCAATAGAGCAGGGTGTCACCGAAATGCAATCCTGTTGCTGGAATCGCTCCTCCCGCCTCAAGGTATTCCGGATGAATGGTATATATAAATGATTTGGGCGGCAAGGTCATAAAACCGATCGCGAGAATAATAATGCACATCACGACACCCGCCAAGGGCCCCGCAACGCCGATATCGAATAGCGCCTTGCGATTGTAAATCGGCGTCCGAGTGCGTATGACCGCTCCCATCGTTCCGAAGGCACCGATGCCACCCAGCAGAATGCTTGGAAATGGGATGAAGTACGGCAGCGTGGCATCGACGTTGTGATGGCGGGCCGCGAAATAGTGGCCGAATTCATGAGCCGTAATGATACACATGACAAGGATGGCGTAGGTAATGCCGTAGGTCCAGTTGAATACTTCGAATGGATCGCGCATCGCCCAGGCCGTGCCAGCCATCACCGTCGTGAGAAAGGTGGCTACAAAAAGAATTACGTGCAGGGCAACTCTGTTTTTACTGCCCAGCTGAGAGGGGAGGTGGGAAGGTCTGTCACCATAGCCCGAATGTGTATAGCCCATTGTGAATGTCCAGGGTCCTGAAAATGAATCGTCTTAATACTCTACCTGTACTCCCAGCGCAGCGTAAGAATCTCTGTCGTTGAAAAACATTCCGTGCACGCTCTTGCCGCGATAGAAAGAGAAATTGACGGATATACCCGCGGCGTAGCGTTCGCCGACTTTGAGGCCGATTTGTCCGGCGTGGACAGCCGTTGTCGCGTCGTTGATTGTTGGCAGTTTAAAGTCGTAGCCGCCTACCAGCGAAAGGTGGCTGCCGATAAGATCGCCATAAGCGAAATCGAAACCCAGCTGAGGTATCAGCGTGCCGAAATCATCCGGAATTGTCGAAAACAGCCAGTTGACGCCGGCGTAGAGGCGTAAGCTATTCAGTTCCAAGGCCGCGACGAGATCGACAAACTCACGGCTGTAGGTGAAGGCTTCCACCGGTCCCGCATAGCCGTCTACCAGATGCGAGGATATATGCGCTATTCGCAGGCGTCCCGTCACGTCATACGCATCGCCCCGCAGCCGCAGTGTGGAATTGACGCCAAAGAAAAAATCAGCCGTTTCAACAGGAAACTTGAAGCGGCCTTCCGATCGCAAGCGAGTGAAGGTGAAAAAATCAGCTCCACTGCGCAACTCCACCTTGTCGCTGAGCGAATCGGCGCGCAGATCGATTGTTGTTCCGATATCGAGGCGCAGTTTGTCGCGTACCGGCTGATACAAAACTCCTACGCGGCCTTCGAATACATTGGCCTGCAGCGGACGGAACAAAAGGCCGGGCGGACTCCATTGGGACTGCGCTTCTCCTGTCGCCGCAAGACCGCAAACCAAGCTAAGTACGGCCAGCAGTCGCTTGCCCATAGCATTATCAGATAAGGTGAAAAGTGCAAGATACGAATTACAATCTTAATCTGTTTGCTTCGCCCTAGCAGCATTGCGGCGCCGTGCAGCCAGCCGGCGCGGAGAAGTGAATCATTAGGCAGCATTGTCAATGACCATTGGTCGGTCGAGCCTGGCCTGGCTGCTTCTGGCAATCCTGGGCCTGATCTGGGGATCCTCGTATATATTAATCAAGCGCGGACTGGAAGTCTTTGAGCCCGAGGAAGTAGCGACCTTGCGTATGCTCATAACGCTTTGTTGTCTGCTGCCATTCGCCCTGTACCATGTGAGACGCGTCGAAGGCCGCGAATGGAAGTATTTACTGATTGTCGGCATCTTGGGGATGGGATTACCGGCCTATCTTTTCAGCCTGGCGCAGACAAAGCTAAGCAGTGCCGACACAGGAATTCTCAATTCGTTAACGCCTCTTTTTACCTTGCTCATCGCCGTCCTTTTCTTTGGATTTCGCACTGGTGCGATGCGTGTTGTCGGAATTCTCTGCGGACTTGCAGGCGCACTGCTGCTGGTTCTCGGCGCGGGGAAGGCTGCCGGCGGCGGAGATCCATTTTACGGTGCGCTGGTCGCATTTTCGACACTCTGCTATGCATATAGTACCAACATAATGAAGTATCGGCTGCATCGTTTGAACGCCATTCAGATACCGAGCCTGGCCATTATGCTTGCCGGTCCGTTTTTTCTGTTTCTGCTGCCCGGCAGCGATATCGCTCCATTGCTGGCGAACGACGAAAGAGCCTGGTCGGCCCTGGGCTATATCAGCATCCTTGCAATTGGAGGAACGGCAGTTTCCGTAGTGCTTTTTACGCACTTGTTACGTCTTTCATCACCGGTTTTCGCCGCGTCGGTAACATACATCATGCCGGTCATCGCCCTCGGCTGGGGCTGGCTTGATGGAGAGCAGATCGGCTTGCCGCAGTACATCGGACTGAGTTTTATCCTCGGAGGCGTATATCTGGCTAACCGCAGGGCGATTCAGGCGCCGGCCGTCGAGGCTTCCTGATTTGCGTAAAAATGTTTTTGTAAATCAATTCTTTAGTGATAAATTACAAGTCTTGACTAATTTTAAACTTCTGCTTTTCGCCTTGTGTGCGGAAAGATGTTTTGGCGATGCAAAACAACCGTAGGAGTAGAGTTTGGTATGAATGCAAAGCGCTGGTATGAGACAACATTTATCGTAAATGCCGGTCTTGAAGATCACGCCGTTGACGGTGTCGTTAACAAAGTCGTTGAATATATCAAGAACAACGGCGGCGAGATTTCGACAGTTGACAAATGGGGCCGTAAGCGTCTGGCGTATCCCATTAACAAGAAGAACAACGGCTATTATGTTTACGTCATTTTTGAATCAGCTGCTACACTGCCACCGCTTTTAGAGCGTTATTTCTTTCTTGATGACAATGTCATTCGCCAGCTTACGGTGGAGCTTGATCTGAAAATGCTTGAATACCGGCGCGCGACGCAAGCACAGCGTGAGGCCGAAGTCGGGCAGCCTGATCCCGTCACGGGCGACGGCAAGAATAATGAAGAAAAACGCAAGACCGTCCGGGAAAAAGTACCAGTCAAAATGAAAGCGAAGCGAGTAAAGAAAGAACCGACGGAAACGGCGGAAGCTCCGACCGAAGCGGCAGCCGCGGAAGTTGTTGCAGATGAAAAACCCACCGCTGAGAGCCCTGCCGGTGATAATGCCTCCGGCGAAAGTGAGAAAACCGAGAGCGGCAGTTAACATAGTATTAAGCGAAAGTCTCCTCCTTAAGTGATTCTTGTTTAAAGGGATACGCGAATGAAAGTCATACTGCGACAAGAAGTCGACAAACTTGGAACCATTGGAGATGTGGTAACGGTGAAGGATGGATATGCGCGCAATTTTCTGATCCCGCGCGGTTATGCCTATTATGCTTCACCGAAAGCGCTCCGGATGATCGACGCGGAGAAACGCCAGCACTCCGCCCGCATGCAAAAGATGAAAGATTCGGCCGAACATCTGGCCATGAAACTGGGCGATGTGCAGATTACTATTCCAATGCAGGTGGGCGAAGAAGACCGGCTATTCGGTACGGTTACCAATCTTATGATAGCGCAGGAGCTTGCCGACCGCGGATTCACCATCGACCGTCGGCACATTTTGATCGAAGAGCCCATTCGTTCGCTGGGAATTTTCGACGTCAAAATAAAATTGCATCCGGAAGTCATTGCCACGATCAAGGTGTGGGTAATCAGCGCCTGATTTGTTGAATGACGCGGTAGCGACACTGAGCGCGATGGTTGTCTGACGGGCGTAAAATTAAACGCATCGGCCTACGACCACCGCGCTTTTTGCGTTCCAAACGAAATATATACTTGTGTCGCAGCCGCTTTGCAGGCTTGCTAATAAATCGGTATTTTTGCAGTTCTGTTGCCTGAGTAAACATTAATTCGAAAATACAACCAACCTCGGTGGTGAGTTCCATGACTGTTGACGTTGTGATGCCCAAAATGGGCGAGTCGATTCAGGAGGGCAAAATCCTTCAATGGCTTAAGAAAGAAGGCGAGACTATAGAGCGCGACGAGATCATTCTGGAAATCTCGACGGACAAAGTGGATACGGAAGTACCGGCGCCGAACTCCGGCGTGCTCAGCAAAATTCTCGTGGGCGAAGACGAAACAGTGGAAGTCGGCACCGTGATCGCCCAGATTGAGACAGAGGGCAGCGCTAGCGGAAACGCTGCTTCTGCGGCGGTAAGCGAGGAGCCCGCCGCGGCGACGCCTGCCGCAATCCCTGCTGTAGAGCACGCCGCCAATGCTACAATCCAGGCTGCCCCAGCGCCCGCCGTTGCAGCGACAGCCGCTGCGGCTACGGTTGATGTTGTAATGCCGAAAATGGGCGAATCGATTCAGGAAGGCACCGTATTGCAATGGCTCAAGAAAGAAGGGGAGGCCATCGAACGCGATGAGATAATCCTCGAGATTTCGACCGACAAAGTCGATACGGAAGTACCTTCGCCTGTTTCCGGCACACTTGCGCAAGTGCTGGCGGCGGAGGGCGATACGGTTGAAGTGGGAACCGTTATCGCCAAAATAGCCACGGGCGAGGCTCCCGCCGCTGTCGAGACGACGGCTCCCGCCTCGACGCCGTCGGCTCCTGCTCCTGTTCCAGCGCAAGCGGCTGCAGCAGGCAATGGCCAGGTCGCCGCTCCCGCCGGCGGAACGACGGTTATTCCACGTCGACGGGGTGACCGCTTTTATTCGCCGCTTGTCCGAACGATTGCCGAACAGGAGAAGGTGACGCTTGAAGAGCTCGAAGGCATTCGTGGTTCCGGCCTGGACGGACGCGTTAACAAAAAGGACATTCTAAGCTTTATCGAGCAACGCGGCAAAGCACCGGCAATATCTCCCGCTCCTGCTGTTGAGCCGCCGACGCCGGCAGCCGCTCCGACGGAGAAGGCCACTCGACCGGCCGCTGCCCCCGTCGCAAGCGAGCAACTTGACGACGAACAGCTGCGACGGAAGTATGGTCAGGATATCGAAATTGTGCCGATGGATCACATCCGGCAGCTCATAGCCGATCATATGGTGCATTCCAAACACACATCTCCTCACGTAACAAGCGTTGCAGAGGTAGACGTGACCGATATTGTCCGTTTTCGGGAAAAAGTCAAAGCCGATTTCCTCAGCCGCGAAGGCGTGAAGCTGACCGTGACACCGTTTTTCTGTCGTGCGGTTGTTGAAGGATTGCGTGCCTTTCCAATGGTGAACGTCAGTGTCGAAGGCAAGAAGATCGTGCGTCACAAACACATCAACCTTGGCGTTGCAACCGTGCTACCCGATGGAAATTTGATTGTTCCGGTAATCAAGGACGCCGATGCCTTAAACATTACCGGCCTGGCGCGCTCCGTGGCCGATCTCGCTACACGGGCGCGGTCGCGCAAGCTGATGCCGGATGAAATACAAGGTGGCACAATTACCTTAACAAATGTTGGCGGCTTCGGCACCTTATTCGGTACGCCGGTCATCAATCAGCCGCAAGTTGCAATCATTGGTGTCGGCGCAATCCAGAAACGTCCGGTCGTCAAGGAAATTGAAGGCAACGACAT
Source organism: Candidatus Kapaibacterium sp. (assembly GCA_028284775.1). Classification (GTDB taxonomy): domain Bacteria; phylum Bacteroidota; class Ignavibacteria; order Kapaibacteriales; family UBA7675; genus JANQRB01. The sequence continues at coordinate 58,390 of JANQRB010000018.1, forward strand.
GATCCTTGTTCGCCACATGCTCTATGTGTCGATTACCTACGACCATCGTGTTGTCGACGGTGCTCTGGCCGGTCAGTGTCTTGCGGCGATTTGTAAAGGGCTGGAGGAAATGAACGAACAGACGATCGTATTGTAATTGTTTGTCCGGCGAAAGTAAAAAAAATCCGCCTCGACTCTGTCGGGGCGGATTTTTTTATTTTCGTGATAAGCTAGCCGGATCAGGACGGCAGGGACATCTTAATTGGCTGTCGGGTTCTGATTACAATAGTTTTCATACACGCCATCCAATAATAGATTGAATGCATCAGCCGCTTCGCGAGTTGCATCGAGGGCAGCTTCCTGTTGTTCGGCTGTCGTGCACATTTTTGCGAGCGCTTCGCGTGTTACTTGACTATGAATGATATCGGCTTCCATATGAACATTAAAGAAGATTGTACCATCTTCGGAATCAATATCATAGAATTGTTGCAGGCCTTCGACCTTGGTTTTCGAGACGGCTGGAAACTGAGATTCATAAGCGTAGAGCGAAGCAAGGCCCTCGGCGGGATTCGGACGCCGCGCCAGATCCTTCAGGATATCAACCGAGGCTCGCGTCTGCCGTAGATATTTGTTCTGTAACATATCTTCGCGATCCAATCCGAGTGCTTCGCCAAACCGCAGCCACAATTCGGGATGGTTGTCCGGTCCCTGCTCTTCCTCTACAAGATTTTCAAGGAGCATCTGACGCACTTCCATATCTTCGCAATTCGCATGCACGGCACTGACATAAGTCGGAAAATTGTGCACCTGGTGATAATATTCCTTGGCGTATTCCCGCAGCATTTCGAGTGTCAATTCACCCTTATTCCACATCACATAAAACGGATGCGAAAGCAGGTGCCGATCTTCGATTATGGAATCAAGGCGGTCGAGAAAATCCTGACCACTCATCCGGAACTCCCTAAAGTGATTTAATGATATGACGCAATTGAATCTTGCGCTAAAATACTAATTTTATGTAATTTATCTGCAAATTAATTAACCTTGAAACTAGACTGTCGCGTTTCATTCCGCTGCTGAGCGGAGCGTATCACTGACACTTTCGGAGCTTGAGCGAGTGGTTGATGGCATAGCTCTCTCGGATGTTTTCGAATCACCGCTGGTTGAAGAATCGGTAGACGTCGAACTCGTAGGCAAGGTCATTTTGTTTAATGACGAATTTCACACCTTTGATGAAGTGATCGAACAAATCATCAAGGCAACGGGCTGTACACTTTCAAAAGCGGAGGCATTGACCTGGCAGGTACATTCGCAAGGGCGGGCGATGGTGTATGAGGGCGACTTCAACGAGTGTATTCGCGTCAGCTCCGTATTGGAGGAGATAGCGCTCAGGACGCAGATCGAAGTATAAGCACGGCGACTACCTTCACGTCATCAGTCCGCGCCAAAGATGCGTGCGTCACCAAATTCATTCTTCGGGCCGGATTCCTCCTCGTCCGGCTGTCCCTCAAACGTTCCAACCTCGACCGTTGCAGCCTCTTCTTCTTCCGTCATCTGGATATCAGACTCCTCCGGAGTACCTTCGCTTTCTTCAAGGTCAAAGCGAATAATCGTCTTTTTGCCACAGGAACATTCTACAACAATGGAAACGATGTCATTACTGCTGTTGCGATTGACGACGAAATTGCTTCCCGGAAGATCGGTCGACTCGTCATTGTGGCTGACCTTGGCGATTTCCACAACCTTGCCGGAATCTGTTGCTTGCTCGCGGGGAATCCGAGCGCTGTGTGACTGTCGGCTGTGAGGGCCCGAAATCTTGGAAAGGACGATAAAGTCTTTGAAATTCTGGCGACGTCGTTGTTCATCAGCTTCTTTGCTGAACTCGTCGAATTCTTCCTTGTCTTCTGCCATAATCGTGCCTGTTCTATTCGTCTTTAGGGCTTACTGCACTGACGCCGAGGCAGGTTGCGATAGCACTCGCCAGGTTTTCCAGCGAGTAGATTTCGTCGGCAATTCCGGCATCGACAACCGCTTTGGGCATCCCGTACACTACACAGGATTCCTCGTCCTGCGACAGCACGTAACCACCGGCGTTATGAATGAGCTGCAGGCCGTCTGCGCCGTCACGTCCCATACCCGTCATAATCACGCCGAGAATATTACCGCTGAAGCGTTTGACGACGGAGGCCATCATCACGTCTACGGATGGTTTATGAAGAGTATCGGATGGCTCATCACTAATCTTGACCGCAAATTTGTCTCGTCCAAGCACCATCTGCTTTCCACCGGGAGCGATAAGCACGCTGCCGGCTTCGATTCGATCTCCGTCGGCAGCTTCCTTGACCTTGAGGTGAGACAGAGAGTTAAGGCGGTCGGCCAGTGATCTGGTGAAATGCGGCGGCATGTGTTGAACGATGAGCATTCCCACCGGAAGCGTGGCGGGCAAGCGTGGCAAAACGGAATGGAGGGCCAGTGGGCCACCCGTGCTGACGCCCAGTACAAGCAAGTCAAAATGTGAAGGACGTGGTCGTTTTCTGCCGCTCGTCTGCCCCGCTGCGCTGCGGGTACTGCGTACGGAACCACCGGCCCTCGATGCTTCGGCCTTGCTGCGGTCTGAGCCCGTTCGCTGAAGTATCGATTCTTTGCGCAGGGCAATGCGCTCTTTGAGAGTGAGTTTGCCCTCTTTCACGCTACTTCCGCCTGCGCCTGAAGATTTGGCTCCTATTCCGCGTCGCAGGCGCATTTTCAGCAAACGGTTCTTGGCGATGGACTTAACCTTGGCCAGCAGTTCACCTCGCATACGGTTGAGGCTCTGAGGATGCGGCTTCAAGTCTTTCGGCAGAAAATCAACCGCCCCGCGCGACAGAGCTTCCATTGTAGCGTCGGCACCTTCGTGTGTCAGACTGCTGATCATAATGACAGGCACCGGCTCACTGGCCATTATTTGCTCTAAAGCTTCGAGCCCATTCATGATGGGCATCTCGACGTCCATTGTCATGATATCCGGCTTCAGACTGCGCGCCAGTTCAACGGCGCGTCTGCCGTTCTGTGCCGTTGCAACGATCTCGATCGAAGGGTCGGATTCCAGAATTGAGCGAATGGCTTTTCGCATAAAAGCTGAATCATCGGCGATAACAACCCGAATCTTTTCCATACTTATTTGTCTTGCCTGTTAGTTTTCACCTACTTTCAGGGTGTTGCCTATCAGCATATTCTGTACTGCATTTGCTGGGCGCGTACATCAGGCATTGGCAACAACATTTGTTGGATGGCCTGATTGAATTAACTCGGTAATGTCAATAATCATAATTACCCGGCCATCGCCAAGTATCGTGGACCCCGCAATACCTTTAACGTGGCCCAGATATTCTCCAAGAGACTTGATGACGATTTCTTTTTGACCGAGCAGCTCGTCTACGACAAGGCCTACGCGAAAGTCCGCCAGACCGACGATGACCACGTAGCGATTATCGAGCGACTTCCGTTCTTCACTATTCAGATTGAGAGCGTTCTCAAGCCTTACCAGCGGCGTCACCTGATCCCTGATTCGAATCACTTCACGTTGATTGACGCTACTGATTTTATTCTGATCAGTACTGACCACCTCGATGACGGCGCTGAGGGGAATCGCGAAGATTTCGTTGTCGATGCCTACGAGCAATCCCTGAATGATCGCCAGCGTGAGCGGCAGCTTGATGGTGAACTCGGTACCCTGTCCTTTCTGAGAGTCAACTTCGATAATGCCTTTCAGTTTTTGAATATTTGTTCGCACCACATCCATACCGACACCGCGTCCAGAGACACTCGTCACTTTTTCCGCCGTGCTGAAGCCCGGCGCAAAAATCAGATTGTACGCTTCGCGATCCGACATTTGTGAAGCTTGCTCGCTGCTGATGACACCTTTTTCAATAGCTTTGTTCTTGATTTTGTCAGGATCAATCCCTTTGCCGTTGTCAATAATCCGGATTACGATATGATTGCCTTCCTGATCGGCGTCGAGCGTCAGGGTGCCGCCGCGGGGTTTGCCGGCAGCTTCACGTTCGCTGGTGGTTTCAATGCCGTGATCGCATGAGTTACGTATCATATGAACGAGGGGATCGCTCAACTCATCGATAATGCCGCGATCTAATTCCGTTTCTTCGCCACGCAGGACAAGCGATATTTCTTTGTTAAACTCTTTCGAAAGGTCGCGTACCATTCGCGGCGCCTTCTGGAACAGTTTCGCAATCGGAACCATGCGCGTCTTCATGATGGCTGATTGCAATTCCGTCGTAATAAAATTTATCTGCGAACTCGTCTCCTGCAGCAGGCGGATGAAATCGTGGTTCTCGTATTTCTGTCCAAGGTCGTGTGTAATTTGCGTGAGACGATTACGACCCAGCACAAGCTCGCCGGATAAATCCATAAGCGTTTCAAGGCGATCGACATCCACCCGAATAGTTGACTCACCCACTGGCCGGGGTTTGGCGGTTTTGCCGTTGCGAGCAGGCTCGGCATCGTCCTTAGCTGGCGCCGGGGCGGATTTTGGCGGCGGGGACGCTTCCGGAACTTTCGGCTCATCCGCTGCCGTCGCTGCCTGCTTCTCGCTGTCTTTAACGTCCTTTTCCGTCGTTGTGGTCGGATCTTCCTTGGGCGCATCTGATTTCTTCTTGAAGCCCTGATTGACCTCGGCGAAGGCCTGTTCCAACATAGCCAGCTCGTCCGCCGAGAACTCGCCTTCACCCGCGCCGAAGTTTGGATCGTTCAGGACGCCGCTTAAAGCACTGCCTTCCGGCGCGGTCTCATTCGTTTCAGCCTGAGGCTCGGATTCTGCCGCACTTTCGCTGGTGTCCGCCGCGTCCGTCGCGCTCTCTCCGGCGTTGATGCGTTTGAGCTTGGTCATGGTGTCGCTGAAATCGACGGGCTGCTCGTCGCCGGACTCAACTTTCTTCGCCAGGGTCTTCAACCAATCATACACTTCCAGCAGCACATCGACTATCTCCGTTGAAACTGTGAGCTCGTTGCGCCGCAGTTTATTGAGGATGTCTTCGGCCTGATGCGTTATCCCGGTTATCTGTTCAAATCCCATAAAGGACGACGTGCCCTTGATGGTATGAAAACTGCGGAAAATCGCATTTAACAGATCCTGATCTTCGGGACTAGATTCCAAGGACATCAAATCTTGATCCAGATTCTCGAGAATTTCCTGTGTCTCGACTATAAAGCTATCCAGGAGTTCTCTCATTTCATCATCGATCATAGCTCAGGCTCTGTTAATGTTGAAAATAGAAGCTAACTAACTCTGTATCCCTTACTTCTTGTTAAATAGTGCGTCGATGTCGTCCTGGCTAAATTGGGCGGTGGGGTCTTGCTCATCGGTTTCGGCCTTCGTATCCTTCTTCTCCGGCGGTTCGGCCTCGCCGGCCTTCTTCTGAAAGAGGGCATCGATGTCATCTTGTGAAGCTTTGTCCGTCTCGCCGCCGGCTTTGGCATTAAACAATGCATCGATATCGGCTTGCGAAGCCGAATCACCGGCGTCGCTTTTTGCATCGGATTCTTTAGCGAAAAGAGCGTCGATATCTTGTTGGGAAGCGCTGCTGTCTTCTTGTGTTGCCGACGGACCTGCCGCGCCACCGGCAAACAGTGCGTCGATGTCCGCCTGTGAAGTAGCTGATTCGCCGCTATCTTCGGCTTTGTCACTCGAATCGGCGCCGCCCTTAAACATTGCGTCGATATCGTCCTGCGATGCCGCTGCCTGACCGTCTGCTGGCGCTTCTTTGTCCGCATCGGCGCCACCGGCAAACAGAGCGTCGATGTCACCCTGCGATGCGGGTGCATCTTGTCCGTCGCCGTTGGCGGACTCGGCGGTCCCGCTGTCTATTGTCTCCGCCGCCGCGTCGGCCTCCGCCGTGCCGCTGTCCTGCTGTTCATCCGGCTTCAAGGTACCGTCGTGAAAACTTTGCATCACAGATTCTACGTTATCCTGACGCGAGCCTTCGTGATTCAAGGCATCGATGGCGTCCGAATCGAAGGCAATGTCCCGGTGCATTCGCACAACGTTATCGAGAGTCTGTTTGCCGCGCGTTTCCGGAATGAGATCCGAAAACTCGGTCGTCCGAAAATGTTTAAGAATCTTGGCTAATTTTCCCTGCACAGTTTGAAGCAAATGATTGACAGCGGCAAGTTGCTGCGAGGTAATGTCCTGAACCTGCAGTGCCATCATAATCTGGCTTGCGTCCATTCGCAGGCTTTCGAGCAGGTTCTCCGAATTCTGCAGCAGATCCTGCTCTTTTTGCGTGCTCCGCTTGGCGCCCACTTCACGCATATTGGTGCTGATGACATCCGCTTTGTACACGAAGCCATCGAGGATATCCATAATTTCATTGGTTGCCAATTCCGTTGCTTCGGTGACTTGGGACAATTGCTGCGCAGCCTTCGGCACTTTTTGCAGATTGTCTTCAATCGAGCTGTTGATGTCGTCCAGAATCGGGGATATGTCGCGAATAAAGAGAAAAATTTCTTCCAGAAAAGGCACGACGCGCTGACCGAGAATGAACAGTGCTTTCAGTTCTTCCGCCTTATCGAGCAGAATTGTGATTTCTTTATCCCGCATGTCGTTCCTAGCTACGATGAAACAAAGGGAATGGGCTCTGCCGCTCAATCGCGGACGACGCTCGGAGTACCGCCGCAGCAGGGCTATACAAGAGCTTCTATCTTTTCTTTCAAAACGGCAGGCGTAAATGGTTTAACCACGAAGTTGTTTACTTTGGCCTGCAGAGCTTCGACGATATCCTGTTTCAGGCCTCGCGTTGTAACCATCAGGATCGGCAGCTCGCTAAAATTGCTGTCGCTGCGAATCGCTTTTGTCAATTCCAGACCGTTCATATTCGGCATATTCCAGTCGGTAATTACAAAGTCCACCGACTCGGTATGCAATTTGGCGAGGGCATCCTGACCATCTTCCGCCTCCACAACGTCCTCGTGACCAAAGCTGCGAAGAGCGTTAACGACAATGCGACGCATCGTCGGCGAATCATCGACCACTAAGAAGCGCATTATTGGGAATCTCCCTTGTTACTTCTTCTCAAACGTATTACTTCCATAGTTTCAATTGAGATACTTGGATACCTCATACTGAATTTTCTTTGTGTTAAACGGTTTTATCAAATAGGAGTTGGCGCCAAGCTTCAATCCGTTCTCAATATCGTTATTATCTGAGAGTGATGAAAGAATGATTATTGGCAGATTTTTGTACTCCGGATTTTGACGCACGACGCGGATTAACTCGAACCCATCGACATTCGGCATGTTCAGATCGGTAATCATGAGATCAATCTGGTGATTGGGTAGAGCTTCCAATGCTTCCATACCGTCGGCGCAGGTCACGATCTTGAAACCTTGAACTTTCAGCGCCAGTGTGATAAACTTGCGTATCGAGACGGAATCGTCTACAGCCAGAATCGTTTTGTCCATTATACTTTCACCATCGTTGATTGTGTTGAGGCAAACAACCAGAAATGCAACCTCATCCGTGACGATTAAATGGTTTTATGCGCAAGGCGCTCACTCTTTTTTGTACGAGATCGTTTTGGGAAAATGCACCAGCTTGAATGCCTTGGATATGCCATGCAACGATTCCGAATATCCGATAAAAAGATAGCCGTTTTTCGCCAGGCTGTCGTACAAATTGGCAACCACTTTCTGCTTTGATTTCTGATCGAAATAGATCAGCACGTTACAGCAGAATATGACGTCATAATTAGCCATTGTTCGCATTGCGTTCGAATCATAGAGGTTCATGGACATGAACCGTACCATATTGCGAACTTCCTGATTGAGAACGTAGCGATCATTTTGTTTAGTAAAGTACTTCTGGAGATAGTACTTGGGCATGTTGCGCACGGAATACTCTTTATAGACACCACCACGCGCCTTTTGGAGCATCGACGAGTCGATGTCGTTGCCAATAACCTCAAACTGAAACTGCGGAAATTTCGGTTTGATTTTTTCCAGCAGCAGCATTGCCACTGTGTAGGGTTCTTCGCCCGACGAGCAAGCAGCACTCCACACCCTGAACTTCTTAATCGGCGATTTGGCTTTGCCCTTTAAGATTTCAGGTGTGATTATCGATTCAAGCGCCTGAAACTGCGGCTCGTTACGGAAGAAATATGTCTCGTTAATCGTTACCGCCTCGAAAAGCGCCGGCAATTCCTTGCGAGAGTTGGTCGGTGCCGATACAAATCGAAAATACTCGTCGAAAGATTTCATCTTCAACTGATCTATACGCTTACTGATGCGACCTTCCAGCAGATACTTCTTAGTCTCGGTGAAATAAATACCGGACTTCTCGTAGATGAAATCCCTGAACTTCAGGAACAACTCGGGAGACATTTGATTTTTGGATGCGCCAGTGCTCGGCAGGGGTGAACGATCGGACAGGGTCTTCGCACCAGTGCTTTGCTTTTGTGTAAGCTTGAACTTGTTGAATAAACCGGAACTCATTTCGGCTACCTATACCCACTACGAGTAATATGCAAACGGGAATTAGATGGTATTCGGATCGAGTACTGCGCGCGATTCCTCCGTACCTGTCGGAACGGCCTTCGATGTCGCGTACTCAATCGTTCTACGTAGTCGCCTCCAACAATGCGAGCGTTTCGGCGGCGGCGGCCGCCACTTCGCCGTCCGAACGTGATAGTTCTTCCACCTCGGAGCGAAGCTCTTGTAATCTGTGTTGCCGTATAAATAGCAGGGCGCTGTTCTGGCGTTCGGCATCACCGGCGTGCATGTCCTCGCGGAGAAACGAAACGACATACTTTGGATCGGCAGCCACCAGAAACTCTCGCAATTCATCACTCACGTGGGCTAGACGCGATGCATTGCTTACCAGCGTCTCGGCCAGAGCAGCAACGTTTTCAGTCGGTGCATCGCCAAGAAATCGGTGTAAGTCGGCAAGTAACTCCACAAAATAAATACCATCCCCGGCAAAAGCATCTACCAATTGCTGACTGAAAGACTGCAGAGTAGTCTCGGGCGAATTGAGCAGCAGTACCGAGAGAATCTGTTCGCGCGTCCCTTCCTCACGACGCCGGACTTCCACGATGAGCGAGGGCACATCTTCCGCCAGGTAACTACTACCGAGTGCCAGCAGGCCGGCAACGCGAACATCGGGATCATCGTCTTCTAACGCCGCATAGGCGGAACTACGCAGCTCGTCGGGAAGTTGAATCTCGGTTTCCAACCGAAAGGCAATACTGAAGATTGTCTTCAACAGAATACCCTGAATGGGTTTGGATGCCCCCTGCAACAGATTGACAAGCTTTTCGGCAATTTCGATCGTGTCCGCGCTTTCGGCCAAGGCGTCGATGCTCGCAACCTGTAAAAATTCGTCGTCCTGAGTGATCGTATGCAACAGAAAGGCCTGCGAATCACTGCCGCCGATTTTACCGACCGACTCCAATATGTGGGGCCGCATTTCTTCGTCCTGGTGAAAGACCCTGATGAGTTCGTCTACCTTGCCCTGCGCCTTAAGGTTTCCCAGTGCCTCTATGACCGCGGCACGTACATTGCCGTCTTTGTTATGAAGGTGGTCGATGATTTGGGGAATCGAATCCTGATTGCCCACGAGCCCTATGATATCGATAGCGAACTTAAGGCTGTCGACATTGCTGTCTGTCAGCCAGGTATAGAGCGCTACCGCCGATGGATAGCCCAACTTCAGCAGGATGTCGCCGGCGAGATTGCGAATCTCGATGTCTTTGTGTGCGATGAGGGCCGCGACACCGGAATGTGCATTGCCCGCTTTGTGAGCCGCCAGTGTATCCGGGCGTTCCGTCAGGCCCTGAGCACAAGCATCGCGGACACCCTTATCGGGATCTTCCAGGCCCTGCACAAATGCGTCGATACTTTCGGGGGTCTCATTGTCAAAAGCTGCAAGCTCTTCAGCGGCAATGCGTCGTTCGCGAGCATCTGTAGCCGACTGAATCTGTTCAATTAGTTGCTGCTGGGTCATAACCCACCAATCCGTAATACGTGTTCGAGATGTTTGGTGCCAGTACGGCTGTACGCGCTAAGGAGACAGAATTCTTCATTCTTGCCCCTTGGTGTTTGTAGGCTAGCGCGGGTACATTCTCCGTGTTTTAGCGCCGAACTGCTCGGCGAATGCTTAAAGATAGGTCTAACTGCTCACCATCGCAACATTTTTTCTCTAACTGATCGGCGAAAATAATTGAGAAATACCAAGTTCGCCACTTCTTAGACGACGATCCCGTAATTATGCCCCTTCAGGCTCTATTGCGTTACGAATTGGGAATAACCGACCTTATTTAGAGTTTTTTCTCACCTGATGCAAACAGTTTGCTTCTATATCCCGGGTGTGACTCCAGTCGACGATTGTTAGCTGACTTTTTCAAATTCTTCTTTGATGTGAGTAAGCTTTTTGGCGGTCGTCAGCCTTGATGCGCTAAGATTTGTACTGTTTATTGTAAGCATCCTGTGCCCGCAGGCTTTGTGATGAACAGCTCCGATATTCGGCCCGGAGGCAGTGACGCGCGTGGGCCAGGTCGTTCACTCAGACCAGCGGGGATGACTATTCGAGGAACTTGCTGTCTCTATTTGATTTCTTTGCCGTTGATGTTGATGCCGAGCTGCTCAATGCGGTATCGTAGTTTGGCGCGAGAAATATCCAGTACTTTGGCGGCTTTCAACTGATTGCCGCCGGTAAGATGCAGAGTCTGAACAATCAGGTCGCGCACGACATTGGCGAGTGTAGCGCCTTGGCGCGAAACCGTCAGAAAGTGCTGGCCGGGCAAAAGCTCACGCTTCTGAAATTGCGTTGCGGGCGTCGCGGCCGATGTCTTCAGAAACTTGAGCGATTCACGCGTGATAACGGCATCGGTTTCCAGCAACGTTACCCGTTCGATCACATTGCGTAATTCACGAACATTGCCCTTCCACTCATAACTTTGCAGTGCATCGACGGCTTCCGGCGTGAAGCCCGTAATATCTTTGCCGAACTTTTGCGCGAATTCGTGCACAAATCGTGTTGCGAGATCAAGTATGTCCTCCGGGCGTTGACGCAGCGGGGGCAGCTCCAGCGTTGCGACATTGAGCCGGTAAAACAGATCTTCCCGGAAGCTGCCTTCCTCGATCAATTTTTCAAGATCGCGATTCGTCGCCGCGATGACTCGAACATCGGCGGAAACCTCTTTCGAGCCGCCGAGGCGATAAAAGGTCTTTTCCTGCAACACCCGCAGTAGTTTGACCTGCATTTCAGGGCTTAGCTCACCTACTTCGTCCAGTAAAATGGTTCCATGGTGCGCCATTTCGAAGCGGCCCTTTTTTACCTTTTCCGTGGCGCCGGTAAAAGCGCCCTTCTCATAGCCGAATAACTCGTTTTCAGCCAGATCGCGCGGAATCGCTCCGCAATTGACCGAAATGAATGGGCCGGCGGCACGTGGCGACTTGCGGTGCAGGTAGCGGGCGAGCAGCTCCTTCCCTGTACCGGATTCTCCCAGAATCAATACGGTCGTGTCGTCGCCGCGAGCCACCATATCCGCAAATTGCAGCACTTTCTTCATTTTGTCCGAGCTGCCGTGAATCTCCTCGTTGGCTTCTTCTTTTGCCAGACGTTCCGTCAGCACGTCCACCTTGCGACGCAGCTCATGATTTTTGATGGCGCGTTCCACCGACACTTCAAGCTGTTCAAGATCGAGCGGTTTCACGATGAAATCTTCAGCGCCCAGCTTGACGGCACGCACCGCCATCTTAACATCTGAAAACGCGGTCATCATGATAATAGGAATCCGCACATCGCGTTCGCGCAGCATCTCAAGCACGTCCAGGCCATTCATATCGCCCAGAAAAACATCGAGCAGAATCAGGTCAGGCTGAATCAGATCCAGCTCATCCAGTGCTTTTTCGCAATCGGTGAACTGAAGCACCTTCTCGTAGATGCTTGACAGAACCCCGGCGACCGTCTGGTTAACTAAGGGATCGTCATCGATAATCACAATCGAGTATTTTGCTTTAGCCATTGCGCTGTCTGCACTGCTTTAGTATGAGTGAACTATTCCACGCCGCCAATCTCAGGCATAGCCCGGAACTGGAAATTTTACATAGAAGGTTGTCCCTTCATCTAATACCGTTTCCACGTCGATGATTCCCTGGTGCTCGTAAATGATGCGTTGGGAGATCGGCAGCCCGAGACCTGTGCCGTCAGCCTTTTTGGTGAAGAATGGATTGAAAATTTTCGACAGGTCTTCATCTTTGATGCCGGTGCCGCTGTCGCGAACGGACGCGGTTACCATCGTGCCGTCGCCGCGTGCAGTCTGCTCGGTATACGTCTTGACGCTGATCGAACCTTTGGCTTTGATCGAATCGGCCGCATTCGTCAGCAAGTTGATAAACACCTGTTGAATCTGTTGCGTATCGATCATTACTTCGGGCAGATTTTGCTGCAGCTCCAGGTTCACAGAAATTGTTTTGCGCTTGAAGGTAGATCCGACCAGCTCGACCGAATTAACAATGACCGTATTCAGCTGTTGCTTGCGTGTCACCGGTGTCGCGGAACGTGAAAAATCGAGTGTCGATTCCACGATTCGCGAAATACGCTGCACGCCCAGCAGCGCCGACTCAATGCATTGTATGTCGCCTGAGTCGGCGATGGCCTTGCGTTGAAGCAGTTGCAGGTTGAGATTAATCGCGGCCAGGGGATTACGTATCTCATGCGCGACGCCGGCGGAAAGCTGTCCGAGCAGCACCAGTTTGTCGGCTTGCACCAGCTTATCGGTCAGCGCGCGCTGTTCGCTGACGTCGCGGGCAATAGCCTGAATAAGACGCTGGCCGTGATACTCGACGAATCGGGCGCTGATCTCCATCATGACGCTGTGCCCGTCGGGCGTATCCACGGAGAGTTCGCTAAGGACCGAGGGAGACGCTGACTTCATCAGTAGTTTGAAAATGCGGCGGAACTGGGGGATCGTCGAACCGACGATGTGATCTTCGGAAATACCGAGCAGCACCGATGCGTAGGGATTTGCGTCCAGAATCGACCAGGTTTCCGGCTGCACGATCAGGACCGCGTCGGCGGCGTTTTCGAAAAATGATTTGTACCAGGCGAGCTGCTTTTCGAGCTTTTCGATTCGGTTCCGGCTATTGTCGCGTTCTGAAAAGATCGCCGCGGAAGTATCCATAAGCCTTGTATGTAAAGGTACGAGACGTACTCTCAAGCTCACAAATATAGCGTATTCCGCATTCTTTTGATAATTTCAGCCTTACTTGCCTTTGGGTTGGCCGCTGGAGCTGCTGTCGGCTTTCTGCCCTTCCTTTTTAGGCACTACGGGTTTATCCTCTTTTTCCGCATCGGACTTTTTGCTCTGGTCATCCTTAGAATCCTCTACTTTTTTCACTTCTTGAGAGGGCGGCTTCTCGTCCTTGCTGGATTTCTTGTCGGCATCCTTCTTGGACTTGACCTCGGAGTCTTTTTCGGAATCTTTCGACTGAGGAATCACCGATTTGATCACGTCTTTCAATGGGTCTTCCAGCAGGGACTCGAAGGAGGGATTTGTTTTGGTGGAATCCGAACCGAGCGCCTTTTGCGGCAGATTGAAAGATGGCTGCAGGAACTGGTTGGGATCGACCTTTATGCGGCTTTGTGGGACTTGCTGTCCGCCCTTTCTGTTAGGCGGGGGCGGAATAATCTTATCGTTCGGTGTATCGCCTTTTTCGGTTGACGAGTTGCGCTTCGGGAAAAGCGAGCTTTCCAGGGAGTCCAGATCCATCCCATCGCGCACGGCCATGGCATAGATCACGCTTGGAAACACATCGCGTGCATATTCGGAGTCGGGGTAGCGATCAACGAGATTTTTGTACTGAACGAAAGCGCTGTCATTGTTTTTGATGTGCCGCTCCCATACCCAGCCAGCCATGTAGAGCGACCGCGGCGCTAGCTCGGAGCCCGGATTAAACTCCGCCAGGCGGGCAAAAGAACGCACTGCCATCCCATAATTGGCGCTGCCGATTTGCGTGAGACCGTTTACATATCGTTCCTTGACTGTATCTTTAACCGCGGCCTCGGTATAGGCCAGCTTCACGCGTGCCACTTCGCCGAAATCCGTCAGCGGATAGAGATCAAAGATTTCCTCGTAAAGCTCTTCGAATTTGTCGTAGTCGGTATATTCAATCAATCGGGCATTGGCGAAGAGATATCGAGCGCGTTCTTCATTGGGCTTCGGACATAGATCCGCCGCATATTCGAAATACTTGAGAGCGGAATCGCGATTGCCGAGCTGTTCATGTACTCTGCCGGCTTCGAACAATTTTTGAGCGACCTCGCTGCGCAGGGAATCGGTGCCGGTGCCGGTTTCTTTGATGCGTCCCATGATCGGCAGCGCAAAGGATGTCTTCTCTTCCCAGGAATTGAGCAGGTCGAAATAACGGCCGGCATCGCGATGTACCGGCGATCTGACGACTTTGGCCTGAGCAAAATGTTGCCGCGCCTCGCGGTATTCGCCCGCCAGAAAGCGGTCCAGACCGCGTTGATAGTAGTAGGCAGCCACGGCTCCATTGCCGATATAGGCCGTATCGGCATGCCGTTCCATTCCCGTGAGCATTTCTTCTTTCTCGCGCAGGGCCACCCGCAATCCGGGCAGCCGTTCCAGCGTGGAGCGTTCGAGCTGGTCGTTGCTTTCGTAGGTCGCGATCGTGTCGGCAATGTCGTGCAGGCGCTGCCGCTCCATATTCATCATTTCCGCCCAGGTCCAACCCATCCACTCCTCGAAGTTGGCATTACGCTGCAATTCGGCGAAATGCTCAGCGGCCTCATCATAGCGCCCGAGGCGCGCAAGGCAAGCAGCCTGATAGAGAATGGCTTCGAATTCCACCATCACATCGGGGGAATGATCGAATACTCTGGCAAACTCATTCAAGGCAGCTTCAAATTCATTTTTGCGAAAGAGGATCGCAGCGATCTCGAATTGCCAGCGAGCTCGCATTTCACCGTCATCGGATTGGGCTACCGCGCGCCGGTATGGCTTCAGAGCTTCATCGATATCATCATTATAAAGAGCGAGCTCGGCCTGCAGGCGAAAGGCTTCGGACAGAACATCATAGTTGCGCTGCCCCCAGGCGATATCAACCGTCCGCGAGAGCGTTACCTCGCCGAACTCGTACTTCTCCTGCATAAAATAGTTCTTGGCCAGTATCAGATGCGTGGCCGGTGAAAAATCACTGTTCGGCGCAAGGTCGATCAGCTCCTGGCACTTGATCTGCGAAGGCATCCACTCGCTTTTATAAAAATGCGACTTCGCCATTAAGAAAATCGAACCATCGACATAGGAAGACTTGGGGTGATTGGCAAGAATCTTAGAACCCTTAATAAGAATCGAGTCTACTTTGGTCTTGACCGGCTGCAGATAATTCGCCGGAATGGTGAACTCGTCAAGAAACTCCGGTTTGGGTCGGGCGATAATCGACTCTTCCTGAAGCGTATGCGTCTCCGCTACAATTACACGAGGTTTATCTTTGTTGTCTTTGCCGCGTTGGAAGGCGAATTCGTCTTCAACTTCCATCATCAGGCGCGTGGCGTTATAGTAAGTGTTGAACAGGGTGGTAAAGTTGTCATAGGTGGCACAGCCGGCCGCCACGATAAGGAGGAATGCTAAAGCAATATTACGCATAGAGCCGGTACTCGCCGAACGTTGTTTGCATGAATCTCGAAAAACTAGAAAATTACCACACACCATACAAGGACACAATTGGGCCTAACGCGCCAGATAGAAATCGCGCAATCGGCGTTGATCGTCGTCGGCCTGCTCATCGGTCGTGATCGTCATTTCGATCCATTCGATCGGACGCAGCCACGCGATATAAAGCTGGCCGTCACAACTTGCTCCAATCTCAGCCTCGCGTGTGCTGCCGTTTTCGCGCAGCAGATGATCGAACTGGCTGGCGCTCGTGACCCGCGTGCCGTTGACGCTGAGGATTTCGTCGTCGATTCCAAAGCCGGCACGCTGCGCCGGCGAGTCATCATCTACTTTGCTGACCGTCAGCTTGCCCTGCGCGGACTGCAAAGCCAGCCCACTCGACACTTTTGGCGGCGTGGGCATGCCGGCGATGTCTTCGGCAAAGTCGGGAGCGGTGTCGTCATCTTTGCGGGACCAGTTCAATCCAAACGGCTGCAGATACTCCGCGTAAGGTAGCTCGTCATTGCTGCTGAGCCATTCGCGCAACAGCGAGCTGATGCTCACGCCGGTTGCCTCCTCGACGATCGCAATGAATTCTTCTTCGGTAATTCCTTGTTCCGGCTGCCGGCGGTAATGCCGCCAGAGGGCCAGCAAGCCATCATCCAGCCTTTTACTTGCATTGGAAGCCTTGATAATGTGCAGGTCGAGCAGAAAAAAGATGACGCCGCCCTTGGTGTAATACGAAGGAAAGCGGTTGCCGGAGTCGCCATTGGCATAATAGAGCTTTATCCAGGCCAGATAGCTGCTGTCTTCGACGGACATTTGCAGACGGCCCTGTCCCTGCTGAACGCGCCAGAGATGAATCTTGGCGAAATGCTGCAGATAGTCCTCGGCAGACTGAAAGCCGCAGCGGTAGGTCAGCAGGTCATCATAGTATGATGTAAGACCTTCGGCCAGCCACAACATTCGCGTATAGTTTTCAGCCCGGTAATCGAAGGGTCCCAGCTCGAATGGACGGATGCGTTTAACATTCCAGAGGTGAAAAAATTCGTGACAGAGCAGCTCGAGGAAACGCAGCATCTTATCTTTGTCGCCAGCCAGATTCGAATCGAAGGCATTCACGGAAGAGCGAGCGTGTTCAAGTCCGCCAAAGCTGTCGGGGAAAAAGTGCAGAATAAAGACATAGCGGTCGTAGGGCAGGCCGTTCATCAAGGCGGCCTCGGTTGCTACAATTGTTTTGATGCGCTCGCAAATCCAGTCTGCGTCGAAATCGCCATAACCGACAAATGCCACTTCATTCAGAGTGTCACCGAAGCGGAAACTCCGGACCCGGTGATTGCCGATTTCTATGGGTGAATCTACCAGAATATCGTAATTCAATGCACCTACAGTTATTGGCCGATCTTCATTCTCGATAGATTCGACCGGCGAAAGAGCCGTCGAGACCTGCGGCCAAAGCGCCCGGTCGTGGTGCAGATGCAGGTGGTGGATCTCATTGCTGCGCCCTTCAACATACATCATACAATTGCCCGGCATAATAAAGGCGTGATTGCGATTGATGTGTGAAGTTCGAACAGTACGTTCCAAGGCATAATAAACATACTCTACCCTGATGCTGTCGGTGCCGACCGTTTCAACATCCAGGGAGTTTTTTGAAGTCCATCGCCAGGGCAGGGGATTGCCCGTCTCATCCGTTATTCGCAGGTTTCCCTGATTCGAGCCAAACTCTCTTACCTTGTAGCTGCCCGGCACCCAAGTAGGGAGGCAGAGAGTTATCGGGCCGGTGACCTTCTTAACAGTCATCAGCACGCGTAGCAGGTGTTGTGTCGCCCGGTCGAAATACAAATCATAGACAATATCGGCTTCGCTGCCGAGCAGTTGATCATCACGTTGTTCAATAGAATACATAGTATCCGATAGATTAGCTGTAAAGGGGAGCCCGCTTGATAGATTGACGGCAATGACGTTCAGAGGCTGCTAGACATTGCCGGTCAGCGGCCGCTGAAATACGAGCGCTCTCTGAATTCCCGGTCGAACTCTTCGTTTGCAGCCTGCTTACTGGATTTGGGCGGCTCGGCAGAGCCGGATTCCCAGTCGTCGCCGAGCAGAGATTGTAAAAATTGACGGCGGCGCGCTATCTGTGCATCCAGTTCGTCCGCCTGTCCCTGCAATTCGATTTTTCGGGATTCGATCCAGTCCGGCTGCTCGATTTGTGCGCGAAAACTCAGCGGTTCTTGTGTCTCGAGCTCGCCTATCTTATCGCGTTCATAGTGCAGGCGGTTTTCCATTTGTTGAATCGAACGGTTAAGGGATTCGACGACGCTCTCACCATCCGGGCCTTCAAGGTCATCTAGGCCGCAGATAAGCTGATGGAGGGAACGAAGACGGGCAATATTCTTACGGCGATAGGCTTCCTGGGCCGCCTGCCAGTACTTTAAGTGAAAGGCCTCGGAGTACGCCATCGAATCCGGGTGCAGCTTCTTGACAAGGTCGCGAAACAGGCCCGGCAGCTCATTGCTCTCTTCCTCAGCCAGACGTGCCTGGCGTCGAGCAGCGCGTCGCGATTCACGTTCGGCAGCTCCCCGCAGTCGCTCATGCAGGCGGGCATATTCTCTATCCACGAATTCGTTAATTACAGCGATACTATGGGCTGTTAATTTCTCGCCGCGTTCCAGCTTAGTTCGAAACAACTCCTCCCGCCGCGCCAGCTCGGCGGCTTGCAGTGATTTGCGCTGTATCGACAATTCGACCCGACGAAACAATTTGTCATATTTGTCGCGCAGCGCCGGAATTTCAACCTTGCGCAGGTGTTCGCCATGCTCGAGTATTTCGGCCAACGCAAGCTTTAGCTCCTCGCGTTTGCGGCGGAGAGATTCGATCTGCGAATGTTGCGTAAGACTCTGTTTCATTGCTCGGTATTCAGATGCATTGCCGTTGAAGGCCGGCACAAATATGAGTATTTTGGCATACATGAAAAAGTTGCGGAGATAATCTGTCAGGTCGATGATCGGCTTAGCTCCCTCACGCAAATCGCAAAGGAAAACTATGTCTGCAAAGATTGGCGAGCCCGCTCCCGACTTTAGCTTGAAGTACAAGAATGACGATGGTTTGCACGATGTCAGCTTGCGGAGCTATCGCGGCAAGAATGTCGTACTGCTATTCGTTCCGCTGGCATATACCGGCGTTTGTACCGACGAGCTCTGCACGGTGAGTCAGGGCCTGGAATCCTACCATTCCTTCGGGGCGGAAGTACTCGGCATCAGTGTTGACAGCCCCTTTGTGCTGGAGGCCTGGGCGCAAGACAACGGAATCAGCATCCCGCTGTTGTCGGACTTTAATCGTGAAGTCTCGCGCGCGTACGGCTGCCTCTATGACAATTTTCTGCCGGAGGTGCTGGGATATCATGGGGTGGCAAAGCGATCGGCTTTTATAGTCGATGCCAATGGAATTCTACGTTGGGCCAATGTACTGGAAGACGCGGGTGATCTGCCCGATTTTACCGCCATTCGGCAAGTTTTGCAAGGGCTGGCACAGCCTTAGGACTTGAACGTTTTACCGAGGATCACGCGGCGTGTGCTGTAGCCGCACGAGTTATAGAGTTGCAGTGCCGCCGTATTGGTAAGCGCGGCCTCCAGTTCGATGCGTTCCGCCCGATGCATGAGTGCATACTCTTCGGCGAAGCTCAGCAGAGCGCGTGCAATCCCGCGCCGACGAAATGCAGGCGCTACGATGATGTTGTCGATCACCAGCCGCCGTCCGGGCTGCATCAACGGCGAGCTCGTTGTTTTTATGTACAACTCGATCAGGCCGCAAATTTCGGACGCCGATTCAGCTTCTCGCTTTTCAACAGCCACAACAATTGCAAAATCTTTCAACTTTTGCGCCTGCCTGAAGCGTTTCACCCAATGATCGCGATCGAAAGCGCGATAGACTTCCGGCAGATGGCGGCGATATTCTTCATGACCTGCTTCGGCAAGCAGCACGAGGGCGTCAAGGTCATCAGGTACTGCGGGTCGGATGTGCACAATCGGCCGAATAGTATGCTGGAGAGATGAGTTATTGTGAAACCGCAGCAGCGACTGTTACTGGGACCTGACCGTGAACAGCAGTACGACTGTGACAACGGCGGCCGATACATAGACCAGCGGTTCCAGAAAGTCCGAAACAAAGTCATCGGGAATTGCCGGCTGAGGCGCATTGGCAAATTGATACTGCCGGCTTTCAACGAGCTGAACATCCGCGCGGGCAATAACGTCGTGGACACTGGCCTGAAAAGGCGGCAAAGGGCGCACGCTACCATCCGTGGAAGCCAGGCTGCCGCTGACGCTCACCCGGAGCTCCCGAATGAGAGAGTCGGCACTGGCTTCGTGCAGCGAATAGTTCGCAGCCAGATGGCGAATTCGCAGGTCCAGTTGCGGCGTCGGCCCTTCGGCCGCAACAGCGGTCGTCAGGAATCGCAATTCTGAATTCTGCTCGATCAAGTGTTGTTCCAGCAGCCAATCGGCCGGATGTTCCTGAATGGAATAGCGAAGGCTCGTTGTACCCTCGGCGGCAATCTGCCCGGCAATATGGGCGGCACTGAGATTAACCAGGGAATCGAGCACAACAAAATTGGCTGTGGGAGCAGCGGCGAGCGGCAGGGCGAAGGTCAACAGAACAAGAGCCAGTCGCGGGCAGGTAGTCAATGGTGGCCGCAGCGTCAGGCAGGCGCTGAAAGGGAGAAATGTCTTCATTGCTCACGTCGCTTCTTAAACTGGACGATAGCCTTGTACAGGCCGGCATCATCGTCATACAATGACGGCCGCACCCGCAACGGACGACGACGCTGATTGATGCGAATCTTGATCACCTTAAACGTACCGCGCACTTTGATGAGTTTTTCACGTCCGATGGAAATGTGTTTAATATCAGCCGGGGTCAGCGTCCGTTCGCGAAAACGGTTTTTGAAGCGGATAAAATCGTGGCCGACGATGATGGAACGCTGCAGGTAACCATTGTAGAGAAGAGTCAAAACGGCCAGTATGATGATGATCGCCAGGAGGATGACGACAGGGTCGTCCAGGGCCAGCGTCAACTGTTTACTTTCCACCGAGCCACGTGCCAGAGCATAGAGAATCAAAGCGCCGGCGTACATCGCCAGCGCCTGCCAGTAGAAATCCAACCTGAAATGAAATTCCTGATCGCCTGTTACAGCCTGTTGCTCAGCTTTCATACGAGATCACCAGCTGTTCCAATAAGAGGTCGACGCTCCGGGGACGCAAAGTTAGATATTTAGTGCCTCTCGTCCAAAACGCCTGTCGGGCCGGCGTGCAGGAGATCGAGGATGTGTTCGGCGACCTGCGTCGCTGCTTCGGGTTGGGCTAGTCCATTTGCATTGGCGGCCATTGATTGCAAGCTGGCCGGGGAGCTGAGAAGACTGCGGATCGTCTCGGCCAAATCCGCGGGGTTCAAGTCGGCATCGGGCAGGAGCAGTGCCGCGCCTCGTTCCTGCAGCAAACGGGCATTGACGCTTTGTTCATCATTGGCGGCGGTCGGCAACGGCACGAGAATGGCCGGTTTGCCAAGCAGGCTTAACTCTGCCACGGTAGTGGCGCCGGAACGGCAAAGGACAAGGTCTGCCGCAGCGTAGGCTGCCGGCATATCCTTAATAAACGGCCGGACAGTGATTTGCATCCCCGCATCTGACACCGTTGTCGGCTGATAATGCTCGCCGGTTTGCCACAGAATCTGAATGTCCTGATCGGCAAGCAGAGGCAGAGCCTGCTCGATTACGCTGTTGATCGACCGCGCGCCCAGGCTCCCGCCAAAGCAAAACAAGGTGGGCCGGTCGGGAGCCAGTCCGAATTTTTGTCGCGCTTCTTGTGCCGTGGGATGTGACGAAAAAGCTTTGCGCACGGGATTGCCGCTGTAAACGATTTGTCCCTGCATATCCGGACCATAGTAGCTTCGAGACTCCTCGAAAGACACAAACAGCCGTTCGGCGCGATTGCTGAGCATCCGAATCGTTTTGCCGGGGTTTGCATCGGATTGCATCAGAAACAGGGGCACCGATAGCTGCGATGCCGCCAGTCCGGCCGGATAGCTGAGATAGGCGCCGGTACACAGCACGGCATCGATAGCATAGCGTTTGATGAGCCCGCGACAAACGGCAAGCGAGCGGGCAATGCGCCAGGGCAGAAGAAGGGTTTTCATCGATGCAATTTTCGAAACACCCGTGATCGGCATCGGATGGAAATCATAGCCGGCCTCGGGCACAGCCCTTGCTTCGATGCGCCGGGCTGTTCCCACAAAGTGAAACTCACATGGAAGCGGACTTAACTCCCGCAGACGTTCCACGACCGCCATCGCAGGAAACAGATGGCCGCCGGTGCCTCCGGCGGCGATTAAGAAGTGCAAAACCTTGCCCTGAGTGCTCGTCATAGCTTCCTTGTGCCGTTAGGTTGTTAGTCTGCAAAATAGTAACTTTGACCGTAATTTTCGGCAATGTATTAACGGTGAGCACAAGGCTATGAAGAGGAAGAATTCACCGTGGTTGCCTACGAGTTTAGGTCTGGCTTGCGGTATCCTTATTGCAGTGTGGGGTATCGAGCTGGCGGCGCAAACCAATCTCGTGCGTAATCGCCTTCAACTGGTTGCAATGGGCAAGAGCGACGAAGTTCGTCAGGAATTGCCCGACCTTCTTGCAGATTTCCCCGATGACCCCGGCGTCAAATTTTTGCACGCCGTCCTTGTGGATGATGCCTTGCGGGCTCTCCCTTTATACGAGCGGATTGTACGTGATCATCCTACCAGCGAGTGGGCTGATGATGCGATGTGGCGTATCGTGCAAATCCTGGCCCTTCGGCATGATAAAGTCAAGGCGCGTCAGGCCCTCGCCGACTATCGCGAACGATTTCCGCAATCCGAGTTTCTGCTGTATGCTGTCGAAACAGTTCGTATGACGGTCGGTTTGGACGGAGAGGCGATGCCCACGGTGTCGGCCTTGCGCAAATCGGAGCCCCCGGCTGTGGTAGAGGAGACGCCGCCGCCGATTGCAAGCAAACAGCCCGTCGCGCCGCCCCCGGCCTCGCCGCCGCCAAATAAAGCTCTTGAGACTGCAACGAACCGGGCCGCAGAGGAAGGGTCGTCGCCGACCCAGATTCCGAATGACTCGCAGGCGGCGAGTTCGGCCAGTGGAACACGCTATACGCTGCAGGTAGGCTTATACAGCACCGGCGAAAGCGCGCAGGCCGAACTACAGCGATTTACCCAATACCGTATGCGCGCGTCGATAGTCGAAAAATCGCTAAACGGGGCGACAAAGTATGCTGTTACGATTGGCGACTATTCATCGAGGGAGTCGGCCGAGCGCGCCCGCAAAACTGTTCAGAAGTATTGCAATTGTACACCGTTTATCGTTGCTCGTGACTGAGCGATAGCTGCGTCAGTCCAGAGTCGCAATACATTTCAGTTCGATTGCAATCGGTGTAGGCAGACTCAACACTTCAACTGTCGTACGGCAAGGCTGATTGGAAGTGAAGTATTCCGCATATATGCGGTTGAAAATCGGAAAGTCCGCTTTCATATTAGTCAGGAAAACCGTAACGTCGACCAGATTGTCCCAGGAAGATCCCGAGGCTTCCAACACCAGGCGAACGTTGGTGAATACCGAATGGCATTGGGCGGCAATGTCATACGAGACTATCTTGCCATCGGCAGCCAGGGTAACGCCCGGAATGGTCTTAGCGCCTCGCTCGCGGGGGCCAAGGCCGGAGAGAAACAACAGCTTGCCGACACGGCGGGCATGCGGATAGAGCCCTACAGGTTCAGGCGCCTTATCCGCTATGATTCTAGAAGATGATTCAATCATATTCGCTCCATTCCTTCGTTGCAACATTTAAATTAGCCTAGCGCAAAGATACACAAATACAATGTACGCGTTTCTAACGCCAGGAATCGATTAAGGACTAGGTGCATGGACTCTATGAAAAAAGTTGTTGTCTTCGGCAGCGCCGCCGCGGCTGCCGGATCGGAGTTGTATCTTCAGGCGGAACGCCTCGGCTCACTGTTGCAGCAGCAAGGCTTTGCGCTGGTGACAGGTGGGTACGGTGGAGTGATGGAAGCCGTGCTCAGCGCCACCGGCGACAGTCCGGCGATCGGCGTAACTGTAGCCAATGCTGCCCGGACGGCGAATCCCTACGTTAAAGACGTCATTGAGGAAACCACGTATCTGAATCGTCTTGCAAAACTGGCGGAGCTGGGTGATGCCTATGTGGTCTTAAGCGGAGGCACCGGTACCTTGCTCGAATTTGCTATGGTGTGGGCTTTGCGGGAACGAGGTCATCTTGCGGCGAAACCGATTATCTGTGTCGGAGAACAATGGCGCGAAGCCGTTGAAACTATGTCCTTTTATTCTTCGCAAATGCTGAACGCGGTAGAATGCCTGCAATTTGTGGACAGCGTGGAGTCGGCGGCGGCAGCCCTTCGTAAAGCCTTCGACCGCGAATGAGGTCTTTTGTTAGGAGCAAGGGACGCTCGGTGGTATTTTAGCAATCGTAATTTTTAGATTGTCGGCAACGCTGATCATTAATAGACCGTCTAAAGAAACTGACACTTGCGGACGCCGAGCAGTGGCTTCCGATTCATTCTATGCCAGCGAAAGCATATGGGCCAGATTTTCGACCGTTTGTTCCGAATTGCCAAATCATACATTAATGACGTCGGCAGTGACGGCTTTGTCTTCGACAGCGAAGAAAAGCGCTTGCGCGACGCTATTGACGAATTGAATCGGAGCGAGTCGACCGCTGATGCCGAAGACAAGCGGCGGGCCGGCGAAAACCAAGAACGGGAAAAAGCGGGACCCGCAGCTAATGAGTCCGGTATGACGGTGGCCGGAGCCTGCGCGGAACTGGGCCTGCCTCCCACTGCCAGCACTGCTGAAATCAAAGCAGCCTACCGCAAGCTTATCAAAAAGTATCATCCTGACCTTGTTGCTTCGATGGGCAAGGAAGTACAGGAAGTGGCTCGCGTTAAGTCGCGTGCAATCAATAAGGCTTATGCCTTTCTGGAAGACGCCAAAGGCTTTTAACTCTTGAGCAATCGAAGAAAGTGACTTTGCCAGCATGAATCAATCACTGATCAAGGAGATCGCGGCAATCATCGCCGTATCGGCGGCACTGGGAATCGGCTACAATTTTTTCCGTGCCGAGCCGCTGTCGCTTTGGCGTAGCGCCAAGAGCGACAAAGTAGTTTCCGATTCCGTCCTGTTCAGCACAAATGTCACGTCGGTCACCGAGGGCGCTACGACGACGTCGGATCATCCCGATTCTGCAGAACCTGCCGTCCGACCGGCTGATGATTCCCTGGCTGCCGCTGTCGGAGGGCCTAATGAAGAGCCACCCGATAATGATCAAATCGCCGCCGATACCGTAGAAAAAACGTCCGGCGATGTTGAAGAGACGCACCCGCAGGAGGATGCGCCCGAAATGACCACAGCTCCCGTCGACACCGTCGCGGAACAAGTGCCGGCAAAGACCGTTGAGAAATCTGCGCACGACGGCAACAGCGACGACATTCTCAATGTGCTCTATGATCAGGTGCAACGGCTGGTCAGCAATCCGGATGTGCAATTTGTGGATGCCCGTCGCGCCGATGAATTCGAGGAAGGAGTCATCGGCAACGCCGTCAATATCTACCCCCCTGAATTCGAGGATCATATCCCGCTGTTCATCGGCTGGCCGCGCGATAAAGTCATTGTCGTGTATTGCGGCGGCGGTACCTGCGAATTAAGCCATGAGCTTGCCGAACGCCTGATGGAATTCGACTTTACGAAGGTGTTCGTCTATAAGGGCGGCTATTCGGAATGGACCGCAAAGCAAGGGCAACAGTGAACAAGGAGCAAACCTAGCGTGGAACGCTCTACCATCCAGCGTCGCTATGGTATCATTGGCGAGTCCGAGCTCGTCCGAAGGGCGGTGGACCGTACCGTTCAGGTATCACCAACCGATCTCAGCGTTTTGATTACGGGTGAGTCCGGCACCGGTAAGGACGTGTTTGCACGTGCCATTCACGCCATGAGCCGTCGCTCCGGCAAGAAGCTGGTGAGCCTCAATTGCGGCGCAATTCCGGAAAACCTGCTCGAATCCGAACTTTTTGGTCACGAAAGAGGAGCCTTCACCGGCGCTGTCGACCGACGTAAGGGTTTTTTTGAAGCCGCTGACCTGGGGACAATTTTTCTCGATGAGATTGGTGAAATGCCGCTTGCTACACAGGTGAAGTTGCTGCGGGTATTGGAGAGCGGTGAATTTTCCAGGGTCGGTTCCTCCGACACGCGTCAGGTTGATGTCCGTGTGCTGGCTGCGACAAATCGCGATCTCGAACGCGAAGTCGCCGAGGGTAATTTTCGTCAGGATCTCTACTTTCGCCTCAACGCTGTTCAAATACATTTGCCCGCGCTACGCGAGCGTCCGGACGACATACCGCTGCTGGTGGAATATTTCGGTAGGAGTGTTGCCGCTGATTTGGGCGTCGACTATAAGGGTATCAGTGATGATGCGCTGCAGGTGCTGATGAATCTGCCCTGGGAAGGAAACATTCGCGAACTGCGAAATGTCGTCAGTACGATCGTCACATTAGAAAAAGGCACCCGCATTGTTCCTTCGATGATTCTACCTTTTGTGCCCCGCGTGCTCAAAGCGCATATACCGGAGCCGGACAGTGACGAAAGCGCAAAAAGCACGCTGATCCACATGCCGGGGCGTTCGGTCGATCAGGTTGAACGGGAGTTAATCTACAAGACCGTGCTGGAAATCCGCAACGAACTCGCTCAAGTTAAGGCGATGCTGGAACACGGCAATGGGCGAACGAGCAGTCCGGTGCGGCAGTTAACGCCATCGTTTGGATTTGAAGAGATTAGCGATGATACCGGTCAGAGCGCAGCTACGCCGATTGAAGAAGAATACAACCTTGAGACCGTCGAAAAACGATTGATCGAAAATGCGCTGGCGAAGTTCGGCGGCAACAGGCGTAAATCGGCGGTGGCGCTGGGTATCTCGGAGCGTACCCTTTACCGTAAGCTGGAACGCTATCGGATACCCTGAATCCCTTATGCTGAAGGCTCGGCCGACCCCCGCATAGTCTCACGCGCCGAGCCAGTGCTGCAGGCTGCAATATTGAGCATCTCCAAACAGCCATCTTCCATACGGAAGGTAATTTCGAAGTCGCCGCCTTCCTGTCGCAGCATCATCGCCAGAAGAGTCTCAAGATCTGACCTTTGCATGCCAAAATCTGTTCCGTTCAGCAGCCAGTTGAGGTTACATCCGCTGGCACCAAGCTTTTTGAGCGTTGAGAGTGTTGTGGAGTCAAGTTCCTGCGTAAAGCTGCCGGCAGTGTTGGAGGGTATACGGAATATGAGCGCAAACTTGTCGAGGCTGCCATAGGTGGATTCCACGAATTGGTGAATCCGCATTTCAATGGCCTCGTTGCTCGGTTGGTTCGGCGTCGATGCCAGCGACCGCCAAAGCTGTCCCCTGAAATTGCCCGCGTACATAGAACCCCTGCCGGTTAACAGCCAATCGACGCTGATGCCGATATGGTAGACTCGCGAAAGTATTTCAGCGCCTGGCTTGGATTCGTTGCGAAAGTAGGAATACAAGCCCGAAGATCGGATTTGCAACAGCCGTGCAAGCCTGCTGACACCGCCAACGGTATCCGAAACTTTGCGGAAACGAGCTCCAAGCGTCATAACATCCAGGCGTCGTACTGAGCAGATGAACCTATCACTATCTAAAACTCGGAAAAGGGCTGGCAGCAAAGCGCGCAAATCGGCCATTATCAGGAAGCGGCAGCTTCCTCGTAATACGACTGATAGACGATGCAATCCGGTGGAGGAAATTACGAAAGGCGGTTATATCTATTCAAGTAAAGAAACAAAAGGCAGTCACTAAATTTATACGTCCGGCAGTGAACGGAATAAACGACGCCTGTCGGTGAACATATGATGCCAATAAAGCTCAGGTTTTTTTCGACCTTGTCGTCTTGCCGCTTTTGTTTAAGGGCTTTGTTTTCTCTTTCGGCTTGCGCCGGCCCGAAGCCTTTGGTTTCGAACCGGCCGTTTTTCGTTTGGCCGCATTCCGCGGCTGCGCACCGACGGTTGGTGTACTCGCTTCAACTTCGCGCATTGAAAGTTTACCTCGCGCAAGTTTGACTTCAACCAGGAAACTGTGCTGAGTCTCGTAAAGCAGTGCGGCTCTGACATCCGCTTCGCCGTCAGGCGACTGATTCATGGGACCCTCGCCAGATAGCAACCAGTTAATATTGCAACCCAATCTGGCGATGACCTGCAAAACGGCTAGCGGAGGCTGCTTCTTATTGCTGAAGTACAACTCCACTTCTTTCCTTGATTTACCAAGCGCTTGAGCAAAGTACGCGGTGTCGCTAAAAGAACTGCCGGCGAATGCGCGCAGCCGCGAGCCCGGGTCGAGGAGAGGATCGGGCGTAAGTGTAGCTGCTTTGGCATGGCGCAGCTGCTCTCCCGCGGCATTCCTGGCATACATGCTGCCTTCACCAGCCAGCAGCCATTCGATACTGAAGCCTATTTCATGCAGACGGAGCAGTACTTCTGCTCCAGGTTTGGTGCGGTTGTTGAAATAAGCATATAGACCCGGGGAAGCCATTCCCCAGAGCTCGGCAAGTGACTTTACGCCTCCTACCACATCGGCAACAATTCGTAATCGTTCTCCGATTGACATAAACATTCGATTGTTTGAATGTGACAAATTACTGAATTATACACGCTGGACCAGAAGTTTTTCATTAACCATGTGCTTAGGGCAATTGAAGCTTGACATTAATTGTCTGCTTACGTAAATTTGTTAGAACTGAAAAACAGTATGTTGGCGATCATGCTCTCAGCTCGCCCGTCGTCAGGAAAACTGAAAAATACCATTGCCCTTGCAAGAACAATGTGCAAGTGTTGCAGATACGGTCCACAGGAATGCAGTTTGTTTGTTGTGAGAGCATCTACCAGTTGCTATTGTTAATCACGCAACAACAGCAGCGAATTTCGTTTATTTGTTCCGTTCAACATTGTCTGATTACAACCTGACAATATGAACGTTACAAAGTCTGTAATTAGAAACAAGGTTTGGAATCGGAAACCTTGCATTAAATGTATGATCAATTCTAACGGGTGATTTCAGCCCTTTACTTTTCCTGCAACAACCTCGCGAAAGAGGCTGGACAATGGAGGTGCCACCGTATTGAAAAGGAACGAGGGCCAAGTACGTTCGTCGCATCGAAACCTGACAACGAAAGATTGGCACCGTTGTCGGAATCACGATGCGCTGACGCGCACCAAAACGAAATATAGAAAAAAATCAAAAAATCTGAAAAGCTTTTCCGCCCTTACTTGTGCGCGGTTGATCAGCCCTTTAATGATTCTCGCCACAAATCGAAACTTAGCCACCAGTCAATTGTCGAGAGATTTTCCTGCCGACCTGCGAAAAAATCGTGGCAAATAGTGCGTAACAGCCTGTAATCGTAGGCCGAAAAATTTCGTACATCCTGCGAATCGATACGATCAAGGATAAATTCACGAAGATGCTGCAAAGCCTGCAAGTTATCGCTGTCTTGCGGCACTTCACGCAGGCTGGATTTGGTTTTGGCCCAGAGCCAGGCACCACCGGTGCCTAATCCGAATGGGTACGTAATACCGTTTTTCACCAGCGCAATGTGCCGTAGCTCTGGCGCTTGTTTGCGAATCAAAGCTTTAAGCATCCTGCTGTTGCTGCGCAGATTTGCAGGCAAGGTCAGCAGCGTCCGCAATACAGAAGGTTGGGCAAAGGGCATCCAGCTTGCAACAACGCCATCCATTCGCGCCTGTTCGAAGCCGTCATAGTTTGGGA
Source organism: Candidatus Kapaibacterium sp. (assembly GCA_028284775.1). GTDB lineage: Bacteria > Bacteroidota > Ignavibacteria > Kapaibacteriales > UBA7675 > JANQRB01. The sequence continues at coordinate 87,914 of JANQRB010000018.1, forward strand.
GTCGCGTTCTGATTGCCAGTAGATCAAGCAAAAAGGCACGGCCGACTGTACGGACATCCGGCAAACTGCGCCAGGTGCTTTCCAATTGCCGAAGCGCTCCGGACCACATCAGATCATCCAGGTCGGGCAAAAAAATTGAAGCGCGGTGGACACGCATAAGATCAAGCATCCTTGAGAAGTCGCTCGTATCGATTGCTTTCGGCGCGCGCAGTAATAAGCGATTGAAAAACTGCCGCCGCGCAATTTCACCAAAGCCTCCGTCAATGACGCTTTGCCCCATCCCATGCAGCATCTCATAGTGGCGAACTTTCAGGTAGGCCGTCGCTGGCTCGGCGGCGCAAACAGATGCGGCAAAGTTCGCAAGCCGAGGGACCAATTCCACAGGCGGCGGTAGATCGGCTCGCAAATGCCTGTGCGTGAGCTGAAATTTGTTCGCGATCTGTCGCGAAATGCGGACGTCCGGATCGTCCGGTGCTCCGAAAACGTGAACGCCAAATTCGTCTGCCGACAGCCGATCGAGCAGAAATGCCAATACTGCCCGCGAGTCAAGACCACCCGACAGGCCGAGCGACATCGATCGAACTGTCGGCCCGGAAGGAGCCGTAAATGCCCCGAAGGCATCGACAAAGTCTGCTGCCGTCGATTCCATCGTTGGTGGTGACCACAGCGTGTTGTCGATTCGGGTCTCAACCGCTTTCAGTACGGCAACTGCTCCCGGGCCTGTACGGCGCACACCCTTTGCAAGCGCCTCATGCGACAGCTGGTTGAATGTGAGCCAGCGCGCTCCGAATACATCGAAGTCAATCTCAAGACCTCCTGCACAGGGAGCCAACCAATCCTGGCGGGTTGCGAAGTAGCAGATCTTCGGCTTTTGCAACACAAACAACATCCGCAGGCCCAGAGGATCGCTGAAACTCTCGATTCGATCTTCAAACACCCGCAAGACTAAAAAATGCCCGTCAAGTGCCTGAAGGGGTGGATTTCTTTGCAGTAGCAGTCTGTTCCAATCCTCTTTTTTCAGGGTGTGGGCTTGCGTTGAATCGCGACGAAATGCGGTGCCCAGGCAAATCCAATTCGTCTCTTCTTTATCCGGGCCTACTACGTCGCCGAACTGGCAGGTTTGTTGAATACCGCCCGCCGCCACATATACTCTTGGCGTTCGGATAGATCGCAGAGCTTTGGGGTGAATGTGCTCTGCTTCGACGCCTGGAGGCGGCCCGTCCGGTGTTCGTATGTAGCCAAATATCCACGACAATTGAAACGCCTGCTCCAGAATGTCCCCTAGAATCATCCCCGAAATACGAAAGTCGAAGCGGAGTGCCAAATTTTTGATGTTCCACCTTCATGAAAAACGAAGATAGGTGGAATTTTGATGAAGAATAATCGGATGTTTTGAAATAGATGTTTGTCCTACAGTTAGATAAATATACTCTTATTTTAAGTTGGTTATTGCGATTGCTTTCTTACCAGCTTATATTAGCGCCCTTACACGGCGACCATTGAGTTTAGTCCGGAGATTTTTGAAATGATATCAATTGCTGCTGCCGAGAAAATTCCCGAAATATACCTGCAAAAGCTGATCAGGCGTCTTCTGGTAGCACCGGGAATGACGCGTAATACTGTCGCAGGTGAAAGTATTCAGCTGTTGTCTGTAGGGGAATGGAACCTTGATAAGGGGCCAGATTTTCTGCGAATCGCGCTAATGCGGAATGCTGATGTTGAGACGGGTGATGCAGAATTTCATCGGCGAAGCTCTGACTGGCTAGCGCATGGACATCATAAAGATCCGGCTTACGACAGGGTGATACTGCATATAGTACTGGACAATGACTGCCAGCAGGTCTTTGGGCAATCGACCCTGGTCATACCGCTCGAAGAACTGTCGACGGCACTGCAAGAAGACCGTCGCGAGTTGCAGTCTTTGCACAAGGAAGAAAGGTCGGACGTGTCGGCGTCAATGAAACTGCAGGAATATGCCTTGAGACGATTGGAACGAAAGAGCGCTGCCGCGCTGGAGCTCGCTGAGAACATCGGTATGGAGGCCGCAATCATTGAATTGACCCAATCCTTTTTGGATCGGCATTCGGTCCGGAAACGGCGTCCCCGGGGAATACGTGCCTCTGCCGAAGCAATAATGGCGCGACTTGGCGGTTCCGCCATTGTTGATTTTCTGCGTCAAATGCTTGCCGGCGCAATTGACGATTTTCCTTCGGCTCTGGATCACTTGGCAGAGACACGCGTTGCAGGCGAAGGAAAGGCAAGTCGCATTGAGATTCTGATCAATGCGCTGCTGCCCCTTGCACTGGGGCTGGCTTCCCGGGAGCAGAGAGTCGGCTTGCTCCTGTGGTTCTGGTCCCTGCCATCGATGCATCAATATGGCTCGCTGAAACGCAAATTTGCGCAGATTGATCAGGATACCGTCTGGCAGCAGCAAGGACTGCTTGAATACTACTATGAGTGTCGCAATGGCAGAGACCGGGTCGCTGAATTGCTCATTCCCTACAATGTGAGAAGGAAAATTGAGTCAATACAGCTTTAGAAATCCGAGCTGCAACTGCTTACTCGCTAACGGGGCCAACTCGCATTGTTGAATAACCAGAGATTCGTCATTTTAACGCAGGATTATTTTCCGGCCCATGGCGGCATTACTACCTGGTGCTACGAAATCGCAAAGGGACTGGTCGCTCGCGGATGTGACGTGCAGGTGATAACGAAAGACTTTGAGGGGTGGAATGGCAAGGAGCGAGGCGAATTCGCAGTACAGCGTCTGGAAAAGCGTCAGTGGGTGCGCCGCAAAAACCTGCGTCTTCTGAAGGCGATCAGCGGAGAGCCCGATGCGAACACAATCTTTTTGTGCTCCAACTGGAAGATGGCTGTTCCCTGTTTGCTCCGATCGTTTTATCGTCCGACGAAATTTTTTGCAGCTGTCCATGGCCTCGATGCATTTGAGACAAGACCAAAGAATCGACTACTACAGAAAGCGACACTGCGTCGCTCGGACGGCGTATTGGCCGTGAGCAATTATACCGCAGGCCTGCTGGAATCAATTGACATCGCTCCACAAAAACTTCGGGTCATTCATAACGGGGTAGAAGTCGAACGTTTTAAGCCCGGTTTGCGCAATGCTGAATTTGCCGCCGCGCATAAGTTCGGCACAGAGTTTCGCTTATTGTCCGTAGGACGCCTGGTTGAGCGGAAGGGCTTCGATATGGCGCTGAGGGCTATTGCTCTGCTGCCATCGGGCATCCCGCTGCGGTATTATTTAGCGGGCACAGGCCCATATGAGGATGAATTGCGCCGGCTTAGCAGGGAGCTGGGCATCGATGACAAGATCCGTTTCCTGGGCTTCATCGATGAAGCTGACTTGCCCGAACTTTATCGGCAGGCGGATTTGTTTATCATGCCCTCGCGGAACACCGAGCGCAGTGTTGAGGGCTTTGGTATCGTGTATCTGGAAGCTGCGGCCTGCCGCGTACCTTCCGTAGCAGGATCTGGTAATGGTGCGGAAGATGCCGTTCGCCCGGACGAGACAGGTTACCTTGTCAACCCGGAATCGCCGCAGGAAATCGCCGCTGCGATTCAGAGAGCGGTAGAGAATCCCAGGGAACGTCGCCAATTTGGTGAAAAAGCAGGTACGCGCGTCGAAAGAGAATTTACCTGGCAGCATACTGTCGGCAATTTATTAGATTTCGTTCGGGACCGACTTGATGTTAAGTAAGCAGAACCATAATGTCACCGAACTTAATTTCCGGCGGTTCGCGGATAACGACCGCCTGCGACGACCACCCCTGCGCGTGGCATATGTCAGTCATCTTAATGATCTGCGGATGGGCGGACAACGTAGTATTGCCGCCCTTGTGCAACACATCGACCGCAGGCAGGTAGAGCCCTTCGGCATCTGTCCCGGAACAGGTGCCTTCTCCGAATTTTTAACACAGGCGGATTGCCAGGTACTCTCCGTCGACTTTCCGGCTCTTAAACTTATTAACATTTTCAGGATCGTAAAAACGCTTCTGCGTCTTCGACGCTACTTCCGAGATCGTTCGATAGACATCGTTCACAGCGATGAGGAGCGTTCGACATTGTATTGCAATATCGCGGCGATTGGTCTTGCCTCTAAGGTGTTGTACCATGTGCGGACTGCCCGTCCGCATCACCTCGATGCGCTCAATCTCAGGCTGGCCGACGCGTTGATCGGCATTTCGCGCGGTGCCCTGGCCCGTTTTCGTTCGTATGCGATGATCGAATCGAAATCGACGGTCATATTTAACGGGGTTGATAGTCGGACTTTTGTGCCGGCCGAAGACAAGAGTGAAACCCGGTCTCAGCTCGAACTACCGACGCAGCGATTTATCGTGGCCTTTATCGGCAATATTAAACAAAGCAAAGGCATCAGCGACTTGATCGCAGCCTGGCAACACCTGGGTCGGCGGCTCGATCCGGAGTCCATGCCACTGCTGTTGTTAATCGGAGATGCCGCAGAGGGCGACCCGGCCGTGAGCGCCTTACAGGGACTTCTGCATACACCGTTTTGGCGAGAACATGTTAGATTGCTGCCTCACCAAGGAAACATTCAGGAATGGATGAGTGCTGTCGATGCGGTTGTCCTACCTTCATATCAGGGGGAAGGCATGGGACGAGTCTTGTTCGAAGCGATGGCCTGCGGCGCCATTGCTATCGGCAGCGACATAGCCGGCGTTCGCGAAGCGCTTACTGCCGACAGCGGCTTGTTAATTCCTCCGGCAGCTCCCGATGAACTCGCACATAGCATTATCTCACTGATGTCCGATCCCGATCGGCAGGAACGTTATCGCGTGCATGGCTTGCAGCGCGCCAGAACGGTGTTTTCCATCGACCGACACGCTCAGAATGTTCTCGACCTTTATCAGCAATTGATTCCATCAGCTACAGGATCAGCCTATGGATAAGCCTGCGCTGAATGTCCTGTATGTCAGTCACCGCGATTCTTTGCAATTGGGGGGGCAACGAAGTATGCTTGCCCTAATCAATAATCTGGATCGTTCGAATGTACGCCCCTTTGCACTATGTCCTAGGGAAGGCGAATTAGCGGAACATTTGCGCCGGGCCGGCTGCAAGGTATTCATCGAAGCATTTGTCGCCGTCACACCGAAAAATGCCTTACGTATGCGGCGTCTGGTGCGGCGTCTGCGCGATATCCTTCGTGACAATCATATTGCGATTATCCATTCCGAAGAGGAACGATCTACCTTTTACTGCAATCTTGCCGCGCTTAGGACAAACACGAAGTTGATCTGGCATGTGCGCAAGATTTCACGCAGAGGGATGGACAGCCTGCAGCGTCGCCAGCGATTTGACAACATTAACGCAAGGCTGGCACATGCTATTATCGTTATCTCTGAGGCTGTGCGCGCTCGTTTTGCTCATAAGCCTTTGGTAGATCTCAAGACACATACTATTTACAATGGCGTGGATTGCAGTATCTTCCGGCCGTCGGACAACACAAACGAGCTGCGCGCCAGACTGGGACTGCCCAAAGAACGATTTATCGCCTTGTTTGCCGGGATGGTGTCGACGATGAAAGGGGTCGGGGACATTATTGCGGCCTGGCATTTGATGGCGCTGCAGCTCCCGGATGAACAAATGCCGCTGTTGCTGCTGGTCGGCAGCGACCTGCCCGAAGATCCGGTGCTCGAGATCATCCGCCAGGCATTGGATGATGACAGGCTGCGTCAGCATGTGCGTCGCATACCGCAGCAGACAAACATTCACGAATGGATGCAGGCCGCGGATACCTTGCTACTGGCCTCGCATGAAGGGATGGAAGGGATGGGGCGCGTGACATTCGAAGCGATGGCCTGCGCTACGGTGCCACTGGTATCGGATGTTGACGGCATTCGTGAAGCCGTGACGGCAGACACCGGCGTCCTGGTTCCAGAGCGTTCGCCACAGGCAATTGCGGCCGCGCTGAAACAGTTAAAAGATGATCCCGACTTGTTAAAAAAGCTGCGGGCAAATGCGCTGCAACGCGCACTGCAGGTGTTCGATATTAAGCAACACGCTCAATCAGTTATGGGGCTATATGCACGGCTCATCGGACTTCCATAGACTCTCGGAGCTGGTAGCGAAAACCAAGCCGATTCAGGTACTGTATGTCAGCCATTACAACCATCTGCGGATGGGGGGGCAACAGAGTATGGTCGCGCTGATCGAAAATCTCGATCGCCGGTTTTTCCGTCCGATGGTTGTGCTGCCGTCGCCCGGCCCCCTGGCAGAAAAACTCGCCGGTCTGGATTGCTGGGTACATTACATTCCGCTGGGCCCGGTCAAACCGAAGAATTTTAGCCGACTGCTACGAGTCTACCGCTCTTTCCGTATGATGTATGCCGTGCATGGCATCGACATCGTTCACCCTGACGCAGAGCGCGACGCCTTCATCTGCGGACTAGCAAAGCTCGGCAGCCCCACAAAAATGATGTGGCACGTGCGGCTGACACAGCGCAATCGCCTGGATCGCTGGAATGCGTCTCTCGCCGACGGGATTATCGGCATATCCGAAGGAGTGCGGAAACGACTGGAGACATTCGCCCCCATCGATGCAAAGTACCGTACGATATTTAACGGTGTCGACTGTTCACGATTCACACCTCATGATTATCCTGGAGACCTACGCTCGCGCCTGGGTCTTCCGAACCGACGTTTTATCTTGTCCTTCATCGGTCAATTCAAAGAAGGCAAAGGCGTGTTGGATCTCTTGCATGCTCTGCCGCATTTGCATAACAAGATTCAGCCCGGCGAGCAACCCTTAGTACTGCTAATCGGCCAGGCAGACAACCCTGACTTCCAGCGCCGTATCAAGCAGGAAATTTCCAGCCTGGCAATTGCGGATCAGGTCCGTATTGTTCCCTTTCAGAATAACATTCATGAGTGGATGCAAGCCTCGGACGCTGTTGTGCTGCCCTCCCATGAGGGAACGGAAGGAATGGGAAGGGTGCTGTTCGAAGCGATGGCCTGCGGTGCGGTTGCAATGGGCTCGGATATCAGCGGGATCCGCGAAGTGATTCTGCACGATAGCGGTATCCTGTTTCCGGAGCGTTCGCCCGACCGCATTGCCAATGCCATCGCTGCGTTAATTGCGAAGCCGGAGTGGCGTGCTACTTTACGCAGCAATGGAATTGCGCAGGCGCGCGCCAGGTTTTCTATTAACAAACATGCCCGCAATGTAGAGGAATTCTATTTTGCTATGCTCGGCAGATTCAGACAAGATGGCCTGATGAAATTCAGCACTGATACCTTAATGGAGAATTAACAGATATCCCTCCCCTGAAATGTCGTTCATTCGCCTGAAAACGCCTGACTATCAGACAGGACTGCCAGCGCCTCGATCATGAGCGATGCCGGGATATCTGAGAGCGAATTTTCTTCGGCGCTTAACACCAATGACCAGGGTACCTTCCAGGGATACCATTCGCAGGCGCTTTGAAAACGCGCGTAGAGGGCTGCCACTGGCCGTGACGCAAATGCCGCCACATGAACCGGCGCCGAATCAACGGACAGCAACAGAGATGACCCTGCCACCAGCGCCATGAATTCTCCCAGGGAAAAGTTAATCGGCGTACAGCGATTGTTGTTCACGGCATTGCAGATTGCCGTCGCCCGATCACTGGAATCCGGCGCTCCGGAAACCAACAGTCGCATGCGCGGATAGCGTTGCAGCAAATGGGCGCAGACCTGCTGCCAGTTCTCTATGGCCCAGTGTTTAAGAGGCGAATGCGATGCAATGTTAACAACGGCGTAGGGAAACTCGCCCGCTGAGCTTCGCAAACTCTCATCCGTGTCAGGTACAATGTGAATCTGCGCAGCAAGGCCGGCAAAACGGAGTTGCTGCTGCCGCAAAAATTGATGTACGCGTCTCAGATCTTCGGCCCGCAGCGTCAGATACGGCATCGGGGTTTCCGGCAAGGATGAAGCCTGTCCACAATCGATGCTCTCCGTCACAAGGCGCGTCATCGAGCTGATAATATGTTCACGCCAGCGTTGCCGCGCTATCTGCCGCGTGAAAAACTGACCGTAAACCTCGGATCGGCCGCGATGTTCGAAAGCGATGCTCCGGGCTCGTGGCGCTGCCAACTTCGTCAGGATGGCGGCCTTACTCAAATCCGAGTGTATCGGAGCGATAACGGCATCATAATCATTATGACGCAGACTGTAGGCAATTCGGCAGGCAGCGGTGAAATCGCCTTCAGGGCTGACGGCCGCAGTATGACGAACATAGGGGTCAATCATGAGCGTCGATTGGTTGCGTCGCGACGCCAGGACATCGATACTAAGGCCGGGTAGGGCGGAGTGCAGCCAATGGAGCAAAGCCGTGCTTACCAGATAGTCGCCGATGGCGTCATAACGCAGCACTAAAACACGTCGCAGCGACCTGCCGTCGATCCGCTCGCTGCTGATGGCGCCGCCGCCCAGGGCCAGCGACTTGAACAGGAATTTTCGCAAAGAGAAGGGCAATGACCGCTCGGGCGCAGCTGAGGCAGCCTGTAATTCGTCGGGCGCTTGAAATTCAGGATGAAGTGCAGGATGCGTATCGGGGGTCAGAAGTTGATGTGTGGCAAAGTATCTACCCATGAAGCAGCGCAGAGTTAATGAATAACAGCGGGATAGCGCGAAGCGGCCCATCGGCTGCCATAAGCATTCACCGACCCGCCAAATGAAGAATGGACTGTCGCGCAGCCGCGAAAATTATTGCGCGTCTCGACTGGCTTGGGCTGTATAATACGCTATCTTTTCCTTATTTTTGGCCTCCATTGCGGTACATCGAGCTATTGTTTAATCCTTATTGTGAAAGAGATCGGCGGTTTATGGGAAGCACATACACCTTGATAACTGGCGCCAATGGCGAAATTGGCCACGGCCTGGTCGACGAAATCGCGAGCGACGACAAGAGTGACACCCGTGTTATTGCGGTGGATCTGCACCCGCTGCATCCGAAACTTGCTGCGCGTTGCAGTCATGAGATTCAAGGAGATATCACCGATCCCAAGGTAGTGGCGCAACTGGAGCACTTTCCTATTACCGAGATCTATCACCTGGCGGCCTTGTTATCCTCCGGCGCCGAGAAATTCCCCGAACGGGCCCACTATGTGAATGTCGACGGAACGCTGGGCTTGCTGGAAATGGCGCGGCGAATCGGTAAGCGCGAGCAGACGGCCGTCAGATTTCTCTTTCCGAGCTCGATTGCCGTGTATGGCATCGACTCGCTTGAACAGAAGGACGCCGCCGGCGCTGTCGCCGAAAACGCCTGGAATACGCCTGTTACGATGTACGGCATCAATAAACTGTACTGCGAGCAACTCGGAAACTACTACAGCCGGCACTACATGCGTCTTGCCGAGTCGCGCGAGAGCGGTTACGTCGACTTCCGCGCGCTCCGCTTCCCGGGGTTGATATCGGCATTTACGGTTCCGAGCGGCGGCACCAGCGATTATGCCTCGGAAATGATTCACGCCGCGGCGCAGGGCAAGCCCTATCAGTGTTTTGTGCGCGAATCGACGCGGATTCCCTTTATGGCCATGCCCGATGCCATCCGTGCCCTGCGTGAACTGGCCGCGGCACCCGGAGAGTCGCTCACACGCGCCGCCTATAATATCGGCGCCTTTGCTCCCAGCGCCGCTGAGTTTCAGGCGAAGGTGCAGCGGGAGTTTCCGGCCGCCGAGTTAAGTTATGAGCCGCATGTCAAGCGCCAGGCAATCGTTGACACATGGCCTGCGCAGGTCGATGACTCGGCAGCAGCGCGGGACTGGCAGTGGCGCGCCGAGCTCGATTTCGATACAACCTTCCATGAATACCTGATGCCTAATATCATCAGGCACTACCATTTGGCGAATGAAGCCTAGGTCAATCTTCCATGACCTGCGTCTTTTGCGGCCTGGCCGAGACATTGCCGGTGCCATCCAAGCAGGCGGCGGATTGATTCGTCCTACTGCGAAAATCTGATTCCACAAGATCGAAAGGCTTGCCGATGTCCGCCGTCCACAGCAATGAACTGGCCAAAGAGAAGTCGCCCTATCTGCTTCAGCATGCGCATAATCCCGTGCAATGGCGAGCCTGGACCGAGGAGGCTTTTGCCGAGGCTAAACGGCAAGACAAGCCGGTATTTCTCAGCATCGGATACTCGACCTGTCATTGGTGCCATGTGATGGAGCGCGAATCATTCGAAAATGAAGCGATCGCCGACCTTTTGAATGAACATTTTGTTGCTATAAAAGTCGACCGCGAAGAACGTCCCGATATCGATGCCGTCTACATGGAAGTCTGTCAGATTGCGACGGGCCACGGTGGCTGGCCCCTATCTGCCTTCCTGACGCCGGCGAAAGAGCCGTTTTTTGTGGGGACGTATTTTCCGCCCGAGGATCGCCACGGCCGGCCCGGCTTTTCCACTGTTCTGCAGCAAATTGCGGCTGTCTGGCGGCAGGACCGGCAGCGTCTTGATCGTTCCGCCGCGGCGCTGATGGAGCATTTGCGCGAGGCCGCCGAGAGCGAACGACAACAATTGCCCGACGCGATTTTCACCGATGCCTGCAACCAGTATGCGCAGAACTTCGACAAGGAACGCGGTGGTTTCGGCAGCCGACCCAAGTTTCCCTCCCCGCAAAATCTACTTTTTCTCTTGCGCCAATACAAACGCAGCTCGGATTCATCCTTGTTGCACATGGTCGAATCCACATTGCGCGCGCTGCGCTACGGCGGCATATACGATCACATCGGCTTCGGCTTTCATCGTTACAGTACCGATGCCGACTGGTTGCTGCCGCACTTTGAAAAGATGCTCTATGATCAGGCAATGCTGCTGATGGCCTATACGGAATGCTGGCTGCTCACGAAGGACGATCTCTACAGGCAAACGGCCGAAGAAATCGTCGCCTATGTTTTCCGCGACATGACCGATCAGCTCGGCGGATTCTACTCAGCCGAAGATGCCGACAGCGAAGGACAGGAAGGTAAGTTCTATGTATGGACTTTCGAAGAGCTTGAAGAGTGTTTGCCGCCGGAAGATTTTAGTCTCTTTGCAGCTTTGTACGGCATCGAGCCTGATGGCAATTTCGAAGAAGAGGCGACCCGACAGCCAACGGGTGAAAATATCCCGCACCTCGCCTGTTCGGTAGCCGACTTTGCCCGGAAGCGGGAGCAAGAGCCCGGCACGCTTATTCAACGCAATGAAGAAATTCGGCGTCGGCTCTTTGCGCTGCGTGAAGAGCGTATTCACCCCGGTAAAGACGACAAAATACTGACAGACTGGAACGGCCTGATGATCGCCGCGCTCGCGATCGCCGGCCGGGCTTTTGGTGCAAGCCATTACATCGAAGCAGCGGACAAAGCCTGGCGATTCATTCAATCGGCCCTGCGCGATGAGAGCGGACGGCTCTTGCATCGTTACCGGGATGGCGACGCTGCAATCCCAGCATTTCTGGATGATTATGCTTTTGTGGCTTGGGGAGCCTGGGAACTGTACCAGGCAACCGGTCAGCCGCGCTACTTGCGGGCGACACAATCGCTCGCCGATGAAATGCTGCTGCTCTTTGGTCAGGAGGAGCGGGGAGGTTTTACGATGAGCGCGGCCGATAACGAAAAATTGATCAGCAGCAGCAGAACAGCCTATGACGGCGCGATTCCTTCCGGTAATTCCGTCGCGGCCTTCCTTTTGGCGAAGCTTGGAAAACTGCTGTCGAGGGATCAGTACCTTGAGGTCTCTTTGCGCAGCATCGAGAGCTTTGCCGAGGAGATCCGCCGCTATCCGATGGGTTTTGGTATGATGCTTATGGCTTTCGATCTGCACCGCGGCAGCACCGCCGAAATTGTCCTGGCGGGCGAGAGCGGCACGGCACAATATCAGGATCTGAAAACGGTGCTGGACGAGCGCTATCTGCCCTTTGCGGTCGTCGTCGTGAACGATTCTTCCGAAGTCCTCGAGGATCTGGTTGAGTCAACTGCTTATCAGACGGCTCTCGACGGTCGGGCAACCATCTATCTCTGCGAAAACTATAGCTGCCAGGCGCCGATCCAGGAGCTCGCTGCGCTGCGAGAGGCACTGTCCCGCATGTAGTTAAAAGCGGTTTCACAAAGACCTGTTTTCACGTATTTTGCGGATGTTACATTCAGATCGGGTCAATCATAATAAGATTCCGTCCCTTATCGCCGGGAGCGGAGCTCCGTAGCAGACAAGATGCCTATGTTCAATGAGATTGTGGCCTGGAGCCTGCCCTTTGTTCCGAAAGCAATCGTCAGAATCGTCGCCCAGCGTTACATCGCGGGAGAAACACTTCAAGATGCCATTGCGACCGTGGGCAATCTCAACCGGAATCGCGCCAGCGCCACGGTGGATGTGCTGGGAGAGTTTGTCGAGTCGCGTCAGCAGGCTGAGCACGAGACACGCAGCGGCCTGGCGGTTCTCGACGCCATCGCACATAACAATCTGCATGCCGGTCTTTCGGTGAAACTGACTTCGCTGGGGCTGGGCATTGACGAAGATTTCTGTTATCGCAACCTGCGGTCACTGACCGAGCGCGCCCGCGATCACAAGCGCTTCATTCGCATCGATATGGAAAACTCGCCTTATACGACGGCCACCCTGCAGCAGTATCGGCGTTTGCGTGATGATGGTTTTGACAATGTGGGTGTTGTTATCCAGGCCTATATGCGACGTAGCGAAGACGATATCCGCGCACTGGCCGAGCTGGGGGCTTCCGTACGATTGTGTAAGGGTATTTATGACGAGTCGCCGGAGATAGCTTTTAAGGAACGTGATGAGATCCGTGACAACTTTATGCGCTTGCTGCGACTCTTGTTCGAGCTCGATATGTTTGCCGGTATTGCGACGCATGACAAAGTATTGCTGGACGGGGCGCGGCAGCTGATCGAAGAGACCAAGCGTCCCGCCGACCGCTACGAATTTCAAATGCTCCTTGGCGTATGCGAGAATCTGCGCAGCGAAATAATTGCTCAAGGCTTCAAAATGCGTGTCTACGTGCCCTTCGGCAGCGACTGGTACGGTTATTCGCTCCGGCGTCTGCGCGAAAATCCTCAGATGGCCGGCCATGTACTACGCGCTTTTTTCACGGGTAAATAGGCAAAGGCAGGCGGCTGAATACGCTCGCGTGAGAATATGACCATAACAGCCAGATCGATTCGCAGAGCCTTCGAATGGTGTTGCCGCCTTTCGCGTCGGCAATGGATTGCCTTGAACAGGCGCAACAGCCTCGTCGGCGTCCTTCTTGCCTTGCTACTGCTGGGGCTTTGGGCCTGCGACCGCCCGCGCGAGGCCGTTTTCAGCGGCGATTCGATTACGATCGCTACTTTCAATATTGCCTGGCTTGGTGACGGAACAAGGGACCGCTTTGACCGCGAAGAGCATGACTACGAGCTGATTGCCGCCAGTATTCGCGAATGCGGCGCCGACATTCTGGGTATCCAGGAAGTTGAGAATGCTGCCGCGTTGGAGCGACTTATGCCTTATCTGCCCGGCTTTGCTTATCTGATTTCGAAAGGCGGACGGCAACAGCGGCTGGCGGTATTGTATCGGGAGTCCATCGATGTCCAATTCGTGGAGGAACTCGACGAGATAGCGATCACGCCTGGATTGCGACCCGGACTGGTCGTCTCTTGCCAGGCGGTTTCTTTCGATGCCCTGATTCTGCTCGTCCATTACAAATCCAGCTCGCGCTGGGATTCCACGCCCGCCCTGCGCAAACGCAGCTACGAGCTCCGCGAGCGACAGGCCGCGCTGACCTCGGACTGGGTCGAAAACGCCCTGCAAGGCAGGGAACAGGATATTATCGTGATGGGCGACTTCAATGATTCGCCCGTTGACGACAATTCGCCGACGCTGATTCCTTTGCTCGCCAATCCTGCAATAGATTTCATAACCGGCGATCTGATCAGCTGCAAAAATAAGCGTTGGAAAGCTATCGATCATATCGTGTTAAGCAAGAGCAGCCAGAAGCGTCTGATCGACGGTAGTGTTGGAATGATTAATTTGTTTTATCAACACGGTCGGAAAACAGCGGCCCGCATTTCCGATCACTGTCCGGTAATCGCCCGATTGAACGTAGCATTGCCTGATAATGATTGAAACGACCAAAGGATTGCCATGAAAAAATCTCATTATCCGGCGGTACTATTTGAAGACGAGCACGTGCTTGTTCTCAACAAAGAGGCAGGAACGCTGACTATTCCCGATCGTTACGATCAGGAGCTTGCTAATCTCAAGTCGATGCTGAAAGCGCGCTACGGCGATATTTTCGTCGTCCACCGGCTGGATCGCGATACCAGCGGCGCAATCCTGTTCGCCAAAACCGCCGAAGCTCACAAAACGCTCAACCGCCAGTTCCAGCAGCGAACGGTAGGAAAAATTTACCACGCTATCCTGGCGGGCGTCGTACAGCAGGACGAAATTCCAATCGATATTCCCTTGATGCCGCATCCGAAAATCAAGGGGCTGATGGCGCCTTCGGTGCGTGGTAAAGAGTCGCTGACCATTGTCCGGCCACTTCAGCGCTTTCGCATGGCAACACTGGCGGAGTGCGACATGCGCAGCGGTCGTCAACACCAGATTCGGGTCCACTGCGCCGCGATCGGCCATCCTTTGCTCGTCGACGCGGAGTACGGCCGCAGCGAGGGATTCATGCTGTCGAGCATCAAACGCCGCTACAACCTCGCCAAAAACACGGAGGAGCGTCCACTGATCGCCCGCAATACGCTTCACTCGTATCGGCTGGAATTCACCCATCCCTTCACCGGCGAAACCCTGCGCTTTGAAGCCGCCTACCCGAAAGATTTTCGCGCCACCCTGCAGGTACTGGCGAAATATGCGAAACAGTACCAGCCTGCCGACTGGACCGGCCATTGGCGCGAGCTGGCGGATTAGGCGCCGGCCACGAAGTGTTGACTCATTCGAATACCGGCAGGAAGCCGCGCAGGGAGCGCAAACAATAGGCCGACGATCTGTCGGCTGACAGTTCAATGTTCCAAGGAGTGATATTGTTGGAGACTGGAAAGCCAGCTAAACATACCCTGATTGTCGGCGGTAGCGGAATGCTGTCAGAGGTCGCGCTGCACTGCGCTCGGGAAGGGCAAATCGTCACGGTCATTGCTCGCGGAATACCCGCGCTGCAGGCTCTCGCTGACGCGGCTGTCGACTGCCGGGGACGGATTCTGCCCCTGGCGCTTGATTATCGGGACGGACAGGCCCTGGTGGCGGGTATACGCAATGCAATTGCCGAACACGGCCCTATCCTGAATGCTGTTTGCTGGATCCATTCGACGGCTCCTGACGCGCCGCTTCAGGTCGCCGCTTCGATCGGGAAGTGGAATCAGGGCCAATCGTGTCGATATTTCGATGTATTGGGCAGCGCTGCCGCTTCACCGGCCGCAAGAGGCGATAAACGACGACAGCTCATTGCACAAATCACAAATATCCTGTACCGGAGCATTGTATTGGGTTTTGTCCGTGAGAAGGGATTCTCGCGCTGGCTCACCCATCGGGAAATTGCCGGCGGGCTTATCGGGGCGCTGAAGGATGACCGTACTGAAATGATTATCGGCCAGGTGGAGCCCTGGCGACTGCGTCCCTGAACTACGCCGGCTAGCGAATTTTGGCCAGCGCCCACTCGAAGACCTTAATGTAGTTTTCAGCTGAGCGCGTCGATGAATTGTCTGCCTGCATCCCGTTCTGAATGATCCGTTTCCAGAGTGCTTTGTCATAGTAGGCGGCGATAGCGCGACGCAGGGCGGCTTCCAATTCATGAGGATTCGGGTTGTCGAAGACAAAGCCATTGCCTTGCAAGGTAGTCGGATCGAACTCCTGTACGGTATCGGCCAGACCGCCGGTGGCGCGAACGAGGGGCACCGTGCCGTATTTCAGGCTGTACATCTGATTGAGGCCACAGGGTTCGAAGCGGGAAGGCATCAGGAAGATATCGGCTGCGGCTTCGATTTTATGCGAGATTTCTTCGTCGTAGCCGATTTTTATCAGGCTTCGCGGATAGTATTTCTGGCTGAGGTGACGGAAAAAGTCCTCATAGTTTGCGGCCCCGCTACCGAGCAGCGCAAAGCGCAAGGGATAGCTATTCAGAAGGTGCTCGATAATCTCCTGCACCAGATCGATCCCTTTTTGATCCGTCAGGCGCGAAATCATTCCTATCAGCGGCATATCTGAGTACAACTCCGACTCCGGCACCTTGGAGCGGCGCAGAAATTCAAGCTTGTTGGTCTGTTTATTTTCCAGTGATTCTGCCGTATAGTTGGCGTAAATCAGCGGATCGGTCTCCGGGTTCCAGACCTGGTAGTCAACGCCGTTCAGGATTCCGACCAGGTCTGCGCTCTTTTCATTGAGAACGTCCTGCAAGCCGTGGCCTTGGTCCGTGTACCGAATTTCCATCGCGTAGCGCGGGCTGACGGTCGTGACCTTGTCGGCAAACAGTATACCGACTTTCAGCATATTGACGGCGCCGCGAAATTCGAACCAGCTCAGAGGATAGAATTGGTCAAGACCGATTTGAGCCAGGTATAGTAAATGTTCGGCCCCGTAGATACCCTGAAAGGCCATATTGTGAATTGCCTGGACGCCCGCCGTGTGGGCGAAGTACTCATCGCGGCGATAGTGAATTTTCAGAAAGGCCATGGCAAAGGCCGTGTGGTAGTCGTTGGAAAGCACCACATCCGGCCGAAAGTCCAGGGCTCGCAGCGTTTCAAAAATGGCGCGACTGAAAAAAATGAAACGGCGGTCGTTATCGTGAAAACCGTCGGGATCGCCGTAGATTCCGTGGCGATCGAAATAGTCGGCGGATTCAAGAAAATAAACCGGGACCGACGACCCGGGCAGGACGGCGCGCCACAACTGCGCATACTCAACCCAGGAACCGATCGGCACCGAAATGGTGATGTTCAGCGGTTCCAGCTTATATTTTTGGCTATCGATATGACCATACTTGGGCATTATAACGATGGCAGAGTGCCCGGCCTTGGCCCACTCTTTGGGTAAATAGCCCGAGACATCGGCCAGACCGCCGGCTTTGGCGAATGGAAATACTTCTGCGGATGCGAGGACGATATTCATAGACAGTCATATACTCATTGATTAAAAACGATGCTTGCGCGTAGGGCAATCGACAATGGGCGCTTCAAGTTCGGCAATTCAAGAGATCATGAGTCTGGCGGGCAAACATAGGTTTGCGGACCGTCAAATCCCTGAGCTGCCGCTTCGGCCCGAGTCTGTGTTGCAAAAAACGCAAATACGGCTGAACCGCTGCCGCTCATCAAGGCAAACGAAGCGCCGGCATCATACAGCTGATGTTTGATCGCTGCGATCTGGGGATAGCTATGCATCACCACTTCTTCAAAGTCATTCCTGAGATGGCGGCGCATCGACTGCGGTTCCGACAGTCCACGCTGCACAATCGCCTTAAAGTCACTGGCGGACTTCGCTTTGCTCATCCTGATTTCGCGATACGCCCAGGCCGTCGAGATATGAATCGGAGCTACGATCACAGCGGTCCAGAAAGGCAGACGCAAGGGAAAGAAACTCAGTAGTTCGCCACGACCCCGCCCGACAGCAGCGCCATCGTGCAAAAAGAACGGCACGTCGCTGCCCAGATCCAGCGCCAGCTTGTGCAAGTCATGATCGTTGACATCAAGGCGCCAGAGGCTGCGAAGAGCGCGCAGGCATGCCGCCGCATCGCTGCTCCCTCCGCCAAGTCCGGCGCCCGAGGGTATCGATTTACGCAGGACAATTCCGACACCGCCGGCAAAGCCGCAGAAAGTCCGCAGGCATTCCGCTGCTTTGTACACAAGATTCTCTTGGGGAGGAATGTCAAGCGATGGGGTGCAGACAAGTTTTATGTTGCCTTCGCCTGAGGTCTGGTCGTCGCTGCTGACCAGGAGGGAATCATGCAGTCGGACTCGCGCGAACACGGTATTGATGTCATGATAACCGTCCTGACGTTTATTCAGAATTTCAAGGCCGAGATTGATTTTGGCGTATGCCACCGAGGCGATTGCGCGCATGTACTTTTGATTTTAACTTCCCACCGGCTTGTTGTAATTTTACAAAAATGCAAAAAAATAACGATATAGAGTACAAACAGGAAGTTTACCGCAAAGGGATTCACCTTCTCTCGCTGAGCATTCCGATCGTTTATTCCGGCATCGATCGTCTTCTGGCTCTGCAGATTTTGATTCCGATCACGACCATTGCTTTTTTGCTGGATGTGGGTCGACGTTTCGTGCCCGTGATCGATGGGCTCATGACACGGTATTTCGGAGGCATGTTGCGGGCGCATGAGCTGGATGAAAATCGCTTTATCCTCAATGGCGCGACTTACGTCTTTTTTTCCGCCTGTTTGTGCGTTTTGATCTTTCCCAAACCGATTGCGATCCTCGCTTTTTCCATCCTGATTATTTCCGACATTGCGTCGGCGCTCTTCGGCCGCCGTTACGGCAAGACGGCCTTTCTGGACAAGAGCCTGGAAGGCACGATGGCATTTTGGCTTTCGGCATTTGTCGTGGTGCTCTGGATCGGTCTGATAACGTCCGCTCCCTGGCAATTTTATCCTTTGGGAATTGTTGCCTCACTCATAGGCGGCGTTGCCGAAGCCGCATCGATTCGACTGAAACTCGACGATAACTTTTCCATCCCAATGAGCGTCGGTATTTCAATGTGGGGATTGTTGCTTTTACTTGATCCAGCTACCCGCGAAACAATCCTGGCCCTATTCTCGTAGGCCCGCAATTCGATTCCGTTTCTGCACCCGGCGAGTGCAAATTTTTCGGTAACCATTTGGAAGGTGTTGTGTCTTTAGCAACACGGGCAGGGAGAGAAGGCTTCAATCGGCGGAGAGGCCGACAAAGGTCACAGCCGCTGTGAATATAGATCCTCGATAAACGAAGGAGCGTGAGACACGCTCCTTCGTTTGTTTAAAGCTATGCCTCAGCTTTTTGCTCTGCCGACAAGCTCCGATCAACCACCAAAAGCACATGCAAATCATGCGGCCTGATAAGATTCTGACAACAATGCTGTTGCCGAAAATTTCCTGACTGCTATCAGAATTCCGCAGGCTATTAAAATCAACCAAATTTGCCACGCCACGCCGACGCGTAAATCCAATATCTACATTTCCACACACAATCTGTCAGGGTTTACACTACACTGTTATTGTTTTCTGACACTCACAGCAGGTGAAGCGCCAAAAGACTATTGTTTAAGTGTTCTTGATTTTGGCACGGCATTTGAGGTAGTATATACAGTTCCTTGAATAAAAATTCTCTGAGTGTAAACTGCTGACACTCGGTGATATAAATGCGCCATCCGGGCGCCGTCGCGAAGCGCCTTGTGGCATTAAATGATCAAAAGAGTGAATGTTTGATACAGATTCCCGGACGTGGTTCAGAGGTTGTCGGATTTAAACAGTGTGGCAGCGGCCGACAGCTTCATACAATTGGGTGGCATGCGTGGGGGACCACGTCCGGGTAAGGCGAATAGCACACGGATTTGAGCCGGCCATTCGGTAGCGGGTTTAATTTTGCAGGATGTCTTTGGAACACGCGTTTTGTTGCTTAGTGCACAATCAGTCATGAATTGTGCAGTGCCATACTACCAGGTCTTACAAATGGATGCTTTAACACTACGTGTTGGATAGGACGCTTGGAAGGAAACTAAAGGCTGGTACGAGAAATTCGAAAGTTGGAACTTGAGAGGAGGAAACTCCTTGAGCGTCTGGCGAGAATCCGTGTGCCATTCACCTACATTGTCATCGTGCTTACGACTGTCTGTCAGGGGCGTCATCGCGAAACGTCTCTGGCGGCAATACGAGATTGGACCTGAGGGAAGAGAACAAGATTCCGGCGGCGGTCATCCGTAGACAGGATACTGCGGACGAGGGAAGTTCGACCCCGGCAGACGAGCATCATACCGCCGGAGAATACAGCCAGGAGGCGTCGCAGGTCGACGCCTCCTGTTGATGTTTAAACTGAAATATTTAATCGTCGTAATTATCAATCTGTGCTCGTTGCAGCTTGCCGGAAAAATCGACGTAAACGGCTTTCCATTCCGTGAAAATTTCAAAGACCGTCCAGCCGCCTTCGCGGTGCCCGTTTCCAGTCCCTTTGATGCCGCCAAAAGGCATGTGAGCCTCGGCGCCGATTGTCGGACCATTGATATAGGTTATACCCGCTTCGAGATCACGGATAGCGGCAAAAGCCTGATTGACGTCGGCCGTGAATATCGAAGAGGAGAGACCGTAGGATGAGTTGTTCAGGACCGCTACGGCCTCTTCAAACGAGTCGATTACGGTGACGGCCAGTACCGGACCAAAGATCTCTTCCTGAAAGATTCGCATGGCCGGCGTCACATCGCAAAAGATTGTCGGCTGAAAGAAACACCCGGCCTTGAGTTCGTCTGCGGACGGTCTTTCGCCGCCCAGGACGCAGCGCGCGCCTTCTTCTTTGCCGATCGCCACATATTTTTCCACTTTCGCCAGCTGGGATTCATTGATCAGCGGCCCCATTTGGGTCTCCTGGCTTAGGCCGGAACCAATGCGCAATGCAGCGGCTTTCTGCTTCAGCGCGGCAACAAACTGATCGTGAATGTCACGGTGCAGTATCAACCGCGAGGTTGCCGTGCAACGCTGGCCGGCCGTGCCGAATGCGCCCCACAGGACCGCTTCGAGCGCCAGTTCCAGGTCGGCATCGGCCATAACGATCTGGGCATTCTTACCGCCCATTTCAAGGGAGCATTTTTTATTGGCTTTGCCGCAAAGGCTGGCGATATGCGTGCCGGTCTCCGTCGAGCCCGTGAAGCCGATCAGCTTTATCGCGGGGTGGTCAACCATGGCCGAGCCAGCCTTGCCATCGCCGTGCACCACGTTGAAAACGCCGGCGGGTAACCCGGCTTCGTGGAGAATTTCGGCGAAAATATTGGCGGAGTGCGGCGACTCCTCGGAAGGCTTGAAGATAACGGTGTTGCCGCAAACCAGGGCCGGGATAATTTTCCAGGACGGCACGGCGATCGGAAAATTCCAGGCCGTAATGATGCCGCAAATGCCCACCGGCATGCGAAAGGAGAGATTCATCTTGTTCGGCAGCTCGCTCGGCGCGTTATAGCCGAACAGACGGCGGCCTTCGGTCGCGGAATAATAGCAGGTGTCGATCGCTTCCTGAATGTCGCCTGAAGTTTCGAAGACCGGTTTACCCATTTCGCGAGTCATGATGGCTGCCAGTTCGGTCTTTCTCCTCGCAAAAATATCGCCCGCCCGGCGCAGGATATCACCTCGCGCCGGCGCCGGCAGAAGTTTCCAGGCACGTTCGGCGGATTTAGCGGCGCTGACAGCGGCTTCGACGTCTGCGCTGCCGGATTGGGGAAAACTGCCAATGTGATCGCTGCGATCGGCGGGGTTGCGGTTAATAAATGTGGCGCCGTCCGCCGCTGCCCGCCATTCACCATTGATATAATTCAGAAAGTGCTGCATACAGATTCCTGTAAAATTCCTGTTAATTCGTGAAGGGATAGGTTCAAAATTAGCATTTACATTTTTGAATTGGCAAAATTAGCATAATTTCATGTCCGGTCAGACCACCCGATTCCACCCCGGAAGAGATGGTCGGGTTTTTTACTTCGAATCGCCGACGAGTTTATGGCCACCGCTCCCCTTCGTATCGCCCTGTTGTGGCATCAGCATCAGCCCTATTACAAGATCCAGGACGAGTTTGTGTTGCCCTGGGTGCGCCTGCACGGTGTAAAAGACTATGCTGATCTGGCGCTGATCGCCCGGGAATACCCCACGGTCAAGCAAAGCATGAACGTCGTGCCATCGCTTCTGATGCAGTTAAACGATTATGTTCATCACGAGGCGCGCGATGCGGTACAGCGCCTCAGCTTGCGCCCGGCGACCGCACTTGCTGTCGAAGAAAAGCGCGCTATCCTGGACATGTTTTTTCTCTGTAACGTAGAACGCATGATTACGCCGTATCGGCGCTATCAAGATTTGTATCAGCGGGCGCGCAATCCCGAAAATGCGATTCGACAATTTTCCGCTGCAGACTGGCGTGACCTTCAGGTGTGGTATAATTTGACCTGGGTGGGACCTGTTTCGCGTCAACGCCCCGAGCTGCGCCGTCTGTTCGAAAAAGGTGAGTCATTCAGCGAAGCCGACAAAACGATGCTGTTGCGGATTCACGATGAAATTCTGTCTGATGTACTGCCGGTCCTGCGAAGCCTGTCGGAATCAGGTCAATTCGAGTTGAGCGTCTCGCCCTTGTTTCATCCGATCTTGCCGCTACTGTGCGACTCCGAGGTTGCCCGCGTCGCCATGCCCGACATGACGCTTCCGGCCATTCGTTTTGCCCATCCGGAGGATGCCCTGGCGCAGATTGAGCAGGGGCTAGAATACTTTCAGGGCTGCTTCGGTCATCGCCCGAGGGGAATGTGGCCTTCGGAGGGCTCGGTGAGCGATGATGCCCTGGCCTTGATGGCCGGCGCAGGATTGGACTGGGCCGCCACTGACGAGCAAATTTTGCAGCGCAGCCTCGGAGCCGCCTATCGCCCGACCGACAAATACTTCCCGCAGCGCTTTCACACCGACCAGGGCGCCATTAGCATGTTCTTTCGCGACCACGCGCTTTCCGATGCGATAGGCTTTGAATATGCCTCCTGGGAACCAGTCGCCGCCGCCCATGATTTTTGCGGACGCCTGCGCCGTATCCGCGAAACTATTGTGAGTCACCATGGCCCGGAAGCATTACAACGCGCTGTCGTGCCGGTCATTCTCGATGGTGAAAATTGCTGGGAGTATTACCAGGATAACGGCGCTCCTTTTTTGCGTGCCTTGTTTCAGACTCTGGCAACGGACCCCGACTTTACGACGATGACCTTTGGAGAAGTCGCGGCGGAAGATAGCCCGGACGAGGACGCCACGGGACATCGACACATTTTCCCCGGCTCATGGATCAATGCGAACTTCAAGATCTGGATCGGCCACAGTGAAGACAATCTGGCCTGGCGTTTGCTGGCTATCGCCCGACGCACGCTGGACGTCATTGCCGACGAACTACCGCTCGAGACCTATCGCGAAGCGCTGCAATGCCTGATGATTGCCGAGGGCTCTGATTGGTATTGGTGGTTTGGCGACGAGCACGAATCGGAGACCGACTACGTTTTTGACCAGCTGTTTCGCTGGTACATCGAACAATTCTATCGTATTTGCGATCTGGAGCCACCGGAGCTGGTGCATCCGCCTATCAAGCAAAAAGACTTTCGTTCCAACATCCAGGCGCAAACGAAACTGATCGAGCCCCGCATCGACGGCAGGCGAAGTCGGGCGAGCGAATGGGAGGGCGCCGGCCGCATTAACCTGCACGCCAGTACGGGAACGATGCACCAGGCGGTCGATGACAGCCGCGTGTTGTGGATCGGCGCAGGAGAACGACATATCTATCTCAGGATTGATTTCGCACAGGGCTTTGCCGACGGCGAGAAACTGGAAATTAATTTCCTCGATCATGATCTGGTACCTGGAATCATCGTAACACGCAGCGGCATTGAGTGGGCTGCCGGCGAAAAGGCGCCACCAGGTACCTTGAAGACCGCAGTCGCTGAGTGCGCCGAGCTGGCGCTGCCGCTCGATTGTATACTTCCTATCGCCGAAATAGATGCCCGGCGCGATCGGATCTCGCTGCGTATGCAGTTTCGATTTTTCGCGGCCGGCGGTCAGCTGGCGTATCCGGCTGTAGGAAGTTTTGCAGTGTTATTACTGGTGCCCCACCTGCAGATATCCTGATGGTCAATCGAGTGTTGATCTGAGACAAGGCAATTACAATGACCTGTACAAATTGCTTGGAAGAGACTAAATTCCCGAGGCAATTGCGACGTAACAATTGTCCTGCAGACCGCGTAGTTGCGCTGGGAGTAAGGGTGTAACGTTTTTGATTATTGCGTGTCTTTGGGAAGTACGTTCCAAATCTAACTCTTCCGAAAGTAAACAAAACATGATCGTTCGATAGTGAAGAAAACTTCACGAATCCAGGCGGCGCGAGATTGGTTGCTTGACAAGTACGGACCGATTCGCAATCGTCGCCGGACGGAAGGATCCGATAGCCATCGGATGACATGCCATCGATAACAACAGATGCAGAATTAATGACCGCGTAAAGACGGTTGTTAAGCTTCCGCGCCAGCTTCTGCATCGCCAGGAACTGTTGCACGAGACAAATACCATTAGTTAAACAATTATCTCTGGCGGACTCCACCCTCGTCCGCAATTGTGCGCCTTACTCCATTTTCCAGACAATTGACCTGCTTTCAGCAATCAGGAGCCGATCTTGGAGAATAAGATGGATACCTTGTTACCGGAGTCTTTGGATGTTCGCAATCGGACAGTCACGTTAAAACCGGAATTTCCCGACCACCATACAAGCGAAAATGCGCCCGCGACTCATCTCCCGAACATTTTGCAGTTACAGTTGCCGGGTATGTCGATTGCCGATTCGCCGTCGGCGGACTTTGTGACTGACAGCTCTTGCAATGGCGATGGACAGATCAGGCAGGATATCATCCGACATCAAATGAGCGCGGAGCTCAGATCCCGCTCCGCGCAATCCTTGCGCAGCGACCCCGCTTATGAGGACCAGCAGGCTACGACCTTACCGTATAGAGAAGAGGATGGGGAGCACGCTTTGTTAAGCAATAGCCCTGATTCGGATACTGCCGATCCTGTCGTCTCGTCTCGGGACCTGCAGCTTTGTTTTATGCTGCGTTCCGGAGATCTTCTCAAAGAGGCGCAGTTGCCAAACCATGCACTCGTCAAATTTCTTCAGGCCTGGCAGATTGCCAGTAAAACAAAAAGCAAGGATTTGTGTTGTCAAATCAGTAAAAGCGTCGCTGAATGCTATGAGGCGCTGGGGCGCAATGAACGAGCCTTGCAGTGGTATAAACTTTGTGCTAACATCAGCGCAGTCGTCATCGGGAAACCGGCGAGCTCAGCCGAGGCGGACGGCCTCGCTTCGGCTGTCGTCTCCGATAATGGAAATGCTGTGTCGTCGAGGACGAACTACGGTGAAATAGACGATGATCTGGCCTTGATTGCCCACGACCTCAAAAGTCCCTTAATGGGAATTCGCCTTGGTGTACAAATACTTAGAAAATACTGGCACAACATTCCGTCCGTCGAGGTAGAGCAGCACCTTGATGCCGTGCTGGATACAACGGATCGGATGCAGGCATTGCTGGCTAACTATCTTGACTACCAGGAAATACTCAACGGCTCTATTAAACAAAGGCTGGCGAGTGTCGATCTGACGAAACTGCTGGAAAAGCTCATTAATGAATATCAGACTAGAGCCGAGCGCAAGCAACTGGAATTCAGAGTCGATCTTGGACAGAAGCTTCCACTCGTTTTCGGAACACGAGAGGCCATTAGTCGAATTATTGACAATCTGGTGTCCAATGCGATTAAGTATGCGCCGCAGGGAACGGCCGTACAGATCAGCCTGAATGCGAATGCCGAGTTTGTGCAGTTTCGTATTCGCGACTCTGGCCCGGGTTTGTGCCGCGAAGATCAGCAACGGCTGTTTAAAAAATACGGCCGACTGAAGCAGCAGAAGGTTACAGGCATTTCGTCTCATGGACTCGGACTCTACATTGCCAAACAGCTTGTAGAAGCAATGGGTGGAACCATCAGTTGCGAAAGCGCTCCGGGGGCCGGCGCGCAGTTCACCGTCGCCTTGCCTATGGCCGATCACTAAGCTTGATTAGTCAGCATCATTTCTCGCGATTCTGGCACGCAGGAAAAAATTGGTAATTATGGGGGCGGTATCTGTGGCGTCTGTCGGTCCTTGCTCCCGGCAGCCCTTACTGAATAGGTTCTGTCTCAGCGCCGCGAGGCATTTTATCCTGAAGTTGTTCCCGCAAGAAGTCGTGATAATCGGTGGCGCCGGATAGTGTTCCGAAGACGTCCAGAAGTGAATCGAGGCTGCCGACTCGCTGGTCGAAAGCCAATTGCAACTTTGTGTTTTCCGGGTTGATACGGTCTTCTTGCGAAATCAGAATGTCGATTTCATCATTGAGTACCTGCGTAAGCGCCACATTGCGAACTCTTTCATCGGAGTGTGCTGCCGCCAGCCTGTAGCGGTCGACCGCCTCATTCTGAAAGAGCGCAAGCGAAATACCGCCGTCGACAATAGATGGATACCTGGCTGCGAGACTGCGATTGTAAAGATATTCCGTGTAGCGTGACAGAAAAAACACATAACGCTCGCACAACAATGCCCCAGGGTTGACGACCCTGACACTGCCCAGAAAGTCGAAGAATGTCGAGTCAATCGTTGGCCCAGCCGATTGACCGCCAAAGGAATGATACAAACTGCTGTATTGCAGGCGGTCCACAGCCCAGGCGTATTCGATATAATTCATCATCCACCGGCTGTAAATGGAATCGGGACCATCCTCGGGAAAGGAGCTTCGGAGCAATGCAATCTGATCCTCACGACGTTTGTCGATATATCTTTCGAATAGTGCCGGTGGCAGGTCCAGACGCTCCTGATACTCGTAGCCCTGATGCGGGTCGAGGAAAAATGTATCCCGAAAAGCATAGTGAAACTCGAGGTAGGCCGAACCTTTGGTTTCGATCGAGACGGAATCCTGCAGCAGCTCCAGCGTGTCGCCGGGCGCCAGAAAAATTTCGAAGAGCAGGTATTTGTCACCATTGAGAAGGCTGCATTCCTTTGCCTGATGCCAGGGAACGGTCAGCTCGAATGAACCGTCGGGAGCCAGCACGGTCGAATCCAGCAACGTCGTTGAATTTCTGATGACATCGAGGGGCGTCTGATAGGAGACCAGATGTAAGGATTGAGCCAGCGGGTGTTGCAATACCCCGCGTATCGTTGCCTCTGTCGGATCAGGTATAACTTCCGCAACGGGCGGTTCGCAGGCATACAGGAATACTAGCAGCATCCAGAGACTCGGTAGGGCGATGCGTTGACGGGACACAGGGCACCTGTAAGTTGATGCGAAGATCGACACATACATTCGCGTGAAGCACGCAATTTACGGAAAAAGATCGACGCTCTCTATTACCGAGCCGGACCCGCATGAGAGCGTCCACCGCAGCGAACTAAAGTCGCATGCTGCCGAAGCCAGGCGGGATAGCTGCAACATTTGCGTATTCGCTAACGCAAATTCTGAACCCTGCCAGAACTCTCTCATTGCCTCAGCACGAGCAGCGGCAGTGATTGTACTACTTGTGATTCGTGAATCACCCGGCAGAAATATATTCCGGTCGTAGCGGGTGCCGCTCTGTGATCCAAGCCATCCCAGGCCAGGCGGTGTTCACCCACAGTAAGATAGCGATCTTCAAGTCGAACAATAAACCGTGCGTGTGTGTCGATAATCTCGATTCTTACGTTGCCGGGGCGCCGAATGCGCAGTGTGAGCCGGCTTGTGCCTGATAATGGCTGCGGCGCAATTTCTGTGATGAAACAAGGCAGGGGAGTCGCCGGTAGTCGAGGACTGACGACACTGCCCGTCTTAACATTCCGCAGGGCAAAATCGGCCACTAGCGGCAGATGATCCGAAGCCTGATCTGTGTCGGAGGAAAGGAGCCGATGCCGCTGCAGCGAGTCGGCGTGCATCCCCGTAGTCTCGAGGACAAAGGCTTTGCCCGGTGTCAGTGCGCTGCCGGAATAAAAGACATAGTCCAATCGACCGGGAGTAAAGCTGCTGCCGCCGCCGGGCAGCCAGGTATGAGCCAGCGGCGCATTGACGAGGCGCGGCTTTCGGTCGATGAGTGGTCTTGTCTTCCAGTCGGGCAGCGCGGAGGGGCCGAACTGGGCGGAATTGAAAATTGTACCCTTCAGCAAGCTTTGGTACTGATCAGGATCGCCGACCAGGTTGAAATCGCCCATCAATATTACTGGAGCGCCCTGTTGAAGCGCAAAAGTCCTGCCGTCATAGGTGTCGCGCAGAAATGCCATCAGCTCGTCGAACAGCGCCTGCCGTTCCACGTCCTTGTCGCAGCAGGCGGCATGGACCAGAATAAGCAGGGCTTCGCTGTTGAAGGGAGCTGCAAGATCAAGGTGAAAGGCCCCGGCGCCCGGCCCTATATAGCGCCAGTCCCGGATTGTGTGGCGGGTGACGAGTACTAAATCCGGCACTATTTTGAGTGCCGACCAGAAGCCGGATTCGGGCGGCAGCCAGTCCGTGAAGAGCTCTTCCACCTGATCGGCATCGTGCTCATAGAGCTCCTGCAATCCTATAACATCGGCTTGCAGGGTCCGAAAGATGCGCCGAAAGGCATCGCGACGTTCCGGTTCGAACAGGGCATCAAAGTGTACATTGTAACTGAGAAGACGCAGATGCTCCGGCGCTTCCTTTTCAAGTGAATAATGATAGGGGGCCGCAATCGTCTGCCCGCTGAAATCGTAGAGTAGAGAATCGCCGT
This sequence comes from Candidatus Kapaibacterium sp., assembly GCA_028284775.1. Lineage (GTDB taxonomy): Bacteria > Bacteroidota > Ignavibacteria > Kapaibacteriales > UBA7675 > JANQRB01. The sequence goes on from JANQRB010000018.1 coordinate 116,374, forward strand.
CGTCGGGGAGAGCATCCAAATCACTATCCTGCAAATAAAGGCGGCAGACAGGCGAACGCAAAAGCGGCCGGTCAAAAACACGGGCGTCCCGGTCGATAGCGAGTTCAAAACGGTCGGATCTCATCGAAGGTGCGATCACAAGTCCGATGTCTTCCGGACGCAGGCCTGCGCGCTGACCATCGGCAAAGGCATATCCTGTTCCCGTGCCGAAGTTCCATTCAAGGTCAACGCCTATCCGTCCATTGCGCCGACCTGTTGCAGCGGAATTGTCGGTATCGATTGCCAGTGTCATCGTCGATCCTTTTTGCAGGGCGATGGCGGGCATGAGCTTGAACGACAAAAAGAAATAAGCTTCGCTATGCGCTAGCTGCAGCGAGATGATGTCGGTGTCAATCGCTTGGTCATCGCTGTCGATATCAATATAGCTACGTTCAACCGCGGCCCAGTCATCCAGACAGCCGTCGATTCTAAGGTCTTGAGCGCTGAGACTGAGGTGAAAGGCGAAGAAAAGGAGGCAAAACGGCACATACGAGAGCGGTCGTGGCATAAGAGCAATCCGGAAACGTGGAACTATCGTTTGTCTGCCGAATGCCCAATCGCCTAATATACAAAAATGGGGAGACCGCAGAGTCTCCCCATCAGAATTTCGTCTGTAATCGCAACGCTAGAGATTTGGCTGCGGCGTTGTCCGGAGATAGGGTTTCACGACAGTGTGTCCTTTGGGGAATTTTGCGGGCACATCTTCGTTCGGGACGGACGGTGCGATCACGACGTCATCGCCATGCTTCCAGTTGGCGGGCGTCGCCACACTATAATTTGCCGTTAGTTGCAGCGAATCGATCACTCGCAGCAATTCGTCGAAATTTCGACCGGTCGAAGCCGGATAGGTAATCATCAACTTGATTGTTTTGTCCGGCGCGATTATGAAGACGGAGCGAACCGTAAAACTGGCGTCGGCATTGGGATGAATCATATCATATAACTGAGATACTTCGCGATTGTGATCGTCGATAATCGGAAAATTGATCGTCGTGCCCTGGGTTTCGTTGATATCACTGATCCAGCCACGGTGCGATTCAAGGTTGTCGACACTCAGTCCGATTACCCTGACGTTGCGACGTTCGAACTCGCCTTTCAATTTGGCGACCATCCCGAGTTCGGTGGTACAAACGGGGGTATAATCGGCCGGATGAGAAAACAACACAGCCCAGGAATCACCGATCCACGTGTGAAAACTAAGCGGCCCTTCCGTTGTTTCGACCGTAAAGTCGGGTGCGGTATCGCCAAGACGTAAAGCCATAGTACCTGGTCCTCATTGGAATTGATTTGGAAAGAAAATTAGAGCAGTTCACGGCCCCGAATACTATCGCAAAACTACTACAATCCCATTTCGATGCCGAAATAAAAATTGCGTTCCGCCGCCGGAAAGAACTGCTCGCCGATGCCGCCGGCGGCGTAGAGTTCGTTCAGGACATTGTTGATCTGTCCGCGCAGTCTGAGATGCTGTAAACCCATCACATCGGCCAGCTTGTAAGCAATGTCGAAATTCACCAGGGAATAAGCGTCATTGCGATGAGCGCTGTTTTTGAAGTTGTCGGTGTAAAACTCGCCGACATACTTTAGCAAGACACTGGCGTATAAATCATCGAGTGTATAGACGAGCCGCAGATTGGCGAGCAGATCCGGGAAGCCGGCAATCGGATTGTCGTCAAGGCTGACCGTGGTGCTGTCGTTAACAAAAAAGTCAAACTCAACAATACGGTTGGAAGAATAGCTCAGATTGCCGGCCATCTGCAGGGCGCCCCAGCTCGGGCTGCTGGCTATGACGGCGGCTCCTTCGAGCTCAAGGCCGATGTGACGCGTGCGTTCGGCGTTGCCGTCGACCGGCGCCCCGAATATGTCGAGCTGGCCGCTGCGCACCAGTTCATCGAAAAATTCCATCCAGTAAAGATTCAGACCCAGCCGATAGCCGGCGCGACTGTAGTTGCCGCCCAGCTCAAAGTTGAGCAGGCGCTCCGGGTCTACGAGCGGCGCATCGAAATCATAACGCCGTTCGCCGTTGTCCGCTACCCTTGATTCAAAAAGAGGCGTCGCGCCATACGAACGATCCGAAGCGGCATACAGATTGCGCATCCGGGGCTCGCGCGAGGTGTAGGCCGCACTGACGAATGCGCTGAGATCCTCGGTGAACCGAGCCAATAGTCCCAGCCGTGGATTAAAAAAGAGATATTGAACATTAAACAAATCATCGCCCCCGCCGACTGTTTCGCCCGCGAGATTGCGGTAGGTGGTAAATTCGCGTCCGCTGCGTTCCTCGCCGATGCGATACGAATGATACACCAATTGCGATTCCAGGTCAAGCGTTACATTTTCATTAAGGGCGTGACGCTCGCGGGCAAAGACGGAAAAGATGTCCCTGTCGCCGCCGTACTCGTAAAACTTAAACTCCGGATCGAAGCTGGCAGGTAATTTGTCGGCGTAACGGATTTTGCCCCAGTGATTGCTTCTGTTAACGCGGAGTTCCGCTCCGGCGGTAAACGTGCCGTTGTCGCGCCGCCATTCGATGCGCGGCAGCCAGCCGCCGTGGGCGTT
>JANQRB010000047.1 GCA_028284775.1 Candidatus Kapaibacterium sp.
TCTTGACCTGATTCATCAGCCGTTCCGGCCAGCCGCAGCTCTGCCAGCTATTGTCGAGTGCCACAGGACAAAGAACGTGCTCTTTCCCCTCCTTCTCCAACTTTCGGGCGCGTTCGACTTCCAGCTCTACCCAGTCGCTTTCGACTGAATGTTTCGAGAGCACGAGCAATACCGTGCCCATCTGCGTAATGGCATTCTTAACGATTTTCTCCAACGGTCCGGAGCTCGCATCGTGGATGTCGCGCCAGTAGCGTATCCCAATTGCCTGGAATCGCTTCTCCAGGGCATTGATAAAGGAAGTATCTTTATGCGAATAAGAGATGAAGAGATTTGCCAACTGCAGCGGGCCTTGACGTAGTTGGAAGACCTGGTTGGTTACTTCAGCGATTTCCATCGGGTTTAGCGATGGATCTTAGAGTTTTGCCGCTTCAATTTGCCAATCAGACCAGCCGCAGCCCTTGAGAAATGTTTTCGGAAGCGAGCCTGATTGTAACAGCGTTCGGTGGTCAAGACTTGAGGGCCCTCTGTGAACGCAATTCTCTAGGCCCTCCGCCTTACTGAGTATACAATTTGCGAATATCGTTTCCCCAAAAAGTGCAGCACTGAGATTCGCAACACGGAGATCTGCAGCGCTAAGATCAGCAGCGCGGAGATCAGCAGCCCAGAGATCAGCAGCGCTAAGATCAGCAGCCCAGAGATTTGTGGCCCTGAGATTCGCACTTCTTAGGTTCGCAGCCCTGAGGTCCGTATCGCTAAGGTCCGCAGCGCTGAGATCCGCAGCGCTGAGATCTGCACCGTGGAGGTCCGCACCGCTGAGATCTGCAGCGCTGAGATCCGCACCGTGGAGGCCTGCATCGTGGAGATCCGCGCCGCTGAGATCTGCACCGCGGAGATTCATAGTGCCGAGATCAAACGATGAAAGTGAATTGTTACGCCGCCACTGATTCCAGACCTTAGCGCCCAGATTCAATAGCTCGGAAGTTTCTCTATTTGCCATGTGGGTTCCTTCAAATAGCAGCGACGCCTGCGTGATATCCTGCAAGTGCATTGAAGCGCTCAATATGAATGCGCAGCCGACAAATGTAAGGGATTTCTATTGGAATAACGAAACCTGCAAGTGTACAAAAATCGGAAGAGGGCACTACCACGTATATACTGCGTACTCCTCGTGGAGAAATTGGCCAAGCTTTGGATTCGTGATACTCTATGACATCCACTAAAATTTTGCTTAGTCTTGCATTCCCGGCACATTTTGTCATTTATTGTGGAGGCCGAGTGTAACGAATAGTGATTTCATTTTTGTGTGTTGCAGTGTTCACCCTTACAGCGAGTCATACTTCTATCGCTACGTATACACCAAAGCTCAAGACTTTCACGAATTACATAATCGGCAGGTAATAGTCTGTCACAAAACGAATACACTTGCAGGTTAAGCGCAATTTGTCAATTTTGTGGCAGATCAAATTTTACTCCCTACACTGCCTTTGGTCTCTGGTTATGAAACTTTTGAAATGTTGCTTCTAACGGGTTTATTATGAGAGCTGTTCTTTTCACTATAGTATTCCTTGTGTGCTGTACGTATAGTTTTGCGCAGTCGTTTACGGCTTGCACGCCGGATTGCACGGACGACGATTGGAGCGATCTCCATTCCGTCGGTATTATATCAGCATCAGCCTGTAGCCAACCCATCACTTTTCGGGTGTATTTTGTCTTTCGCTGGGCTTGTAATCAATATTATGATTTTCAAATTGTTGGCATTACTCCTCCGAACAATGTATGGCCTCAATTTTGCGATCTCAATCGTGTAATTGCGGAGATGATGTTCAAGTTGATTCACGAAGGACATCTGCAATACGTATCCGGATTTCCACCTAACGATATCGGTGACTGCCAAACAACGTATAGGGCAACACTGGGCGGCTGTTGGCACGTTGGCCTTGACGTGACAAGCAACGCTAACATCGTACATTGCGACGAAGATCCCTCGTGCTGTCTGACTCCAATGCGTGTGTGTTTACAGGTTGATGGTACATTTTCGGTTGAGCCGACGGCGCCGTGGTCGGTGATTGGCCCCCCGCCGGCTTGCCCCGAGATTGATGACGAAGATCCTGTGACACCTGACGAGTGCCGAAATGTCTGCGGGTGGTACATCTATATTCCGGAATTTGTCGCAAACTAGGCAGATGGTTTTGTGACAATGGACAAGTACATTGGTCGCTCGGGAATTATTTGGAAAAGCCTCGTAGAATTTGCGATTTGATTATGTTGAGATTGATTGCCGTTTTCGCCCTCTTTTCACTGGTTTTACTCGTCTCCGCTGATGCACAAGGCGGTTCGTGGCAGATAGTGGATTCAAATCAACATACCGAGCTATCGACATTTGTCTTCGCTATCGATTGCAGTTCGAAAGACGACTGTGCGGCGGTAGTCAACGTAAGCTTCGAATTTGGCTCTATGATACGGACAACTCGCGACGGCGGCAATACCTGGCGAACGGCATATTTCGACACAATCGATGCCGGTCCCGAAATTAAGAAACCTCTTAGTCATTGGGATATTTCTGTTCCCGATCAGGAACATATCTATGTAGCCTGCGATAGCGGTACCGTGCTTAAATCCCGCGACGGCGGACAAAACTGGCAACAAGTACGCACCGAGCATAATATTCGTCTCCAGCGTATCGCCATGTACGATGCCATGCGCGGCCTGGCGCCTGTAGCCGGCACGTATTTGCTTCAAACTCTCGACGGCTGGGAGACCTGGCAGAGTCATCATATGGAAGCATTGTTGGCCGCTTACAAGCCTGACGTTCCGTTTTTTGGCATTGTCGACGTTGCCCAACCGACACCGGATATACTGATTGCCCTGGCCAACTATCGAGACATACGTGTTATCGTTCGCTCAACAAATGGTGGCGATTCGTGGCAAACCTATCAAGGGCCGCCTCATTGCAGGGTGTTGCATTTCGTTAACGCTCGAGATGGCTGGGCGGTTGGTAGCGTCCTGACCGGCGTCGGCGATTTGCAGCGAGACGTTATTTGTCATACAAGCGACGGTGGTATGTCGTGGGTTGTACAGCTCGATCGGGAGCAGGCGCCGGCACTAGGACTCAGAAGCGTGCATTTTGCCGACCGTTTGCGCGGCTTTGCTGTCGGCACCTTAAAAAAAATGTGGGTGACTGTCGACGGCGGCCAGACGTGGAAAATTGCCAAAGATACCGTCCCTATCGAACAAACTGTCGTCAACTTTTTAGACATAGACTACGTGTCGCCTCGTAGGGCGTTTCTCGCGACAAGCAGCGGTGAAATAGCGCGGTATGATGGAATAATGAGTTCCGTCACAAATTTAAGCAAATCACCCGCGCGGATTCGCGTATACCCACAGCCCGCCCGCGATGAAATGGTGATAGACCTTCCGCATCCGTGGGTAAAAACGACTCGCATCGAACTGCACGATATTTTAGGAAACTACTTCGAGCCCTTAACGACGCAAGCCGGGGATCGGACACTGCGCATTGCAACGTCTCATTTGCCGGCAGGTGTATACGTACTGCACTGGCTCGCAGCCGAGTATTCACACCAGCAGCTTATTGTCATTGACCGTTAACGCATATGCTCTGCATTGCCGCCATCCAAGAGCTTTGTTGAGAGAGATACGCTATCTCAACCAAAATGACCGATTGCATTCTCTAACGAGTTCTCGGGATCGTTAAATTGGCTTGTCTGGGCGAGAGCCTATTGCAAACACCATCTTTTCTGTATAGACTGCAGATACAGACATCGCCCCGCTGTGTATCAGAAGCGAAGATCAACTTAAACATCAAGCGCAATTTCCCGGCTGTTGTAATCGCCTGACTGTTTCTCCAGGGCTTCGCGAGCGTCGCCTGCCCGTACAGGGAGAAGGTGTATGGCATCTGGCTGATGGCGATTGTGCCTACATAAAAATCGAATTGTTGGAAATCGAGTATGACCTGGCAAAGGTGTACTCGGTGTAGCTCGTAGGTAAGTATTCCGTTGAGTTTTGTTCACGGTGGTGTTTGGTGATTGTCTGGATATGATCGGCTAAGCCTATGGGGTGAGGTGTGATTTGTAGCTGGCACGGCGTAAGTATATTCGAAATAGCTCGCAGGTAAGCATACCGATGAGTATTGTTCACGGTGGTGTTTGGTGATTGTCTGGATGTGATCGGCTAAGCCTATGGGGTGAGGTGTGATTTGTAGCTGGCGCAGCGTAATTCGGCCACGTGATTTATTGTTGCAACAATGATTTTTGCGTTGAATATCCCGGAGGGCCCTCCCCCTCTCGCCGCCACCAAATCCGGGCTTTGTGCCTACGCACAGCCTACCACCACCAAATCTCAATGATTTCAGCGTCAATATCTGCTCGCTTCGATTCACATCACCCTAACAGTGCACTGATTTAGCTGCAACAATACTAAAGCATTTTCACAATCCAATGGCGCAATCAGTTGTTTAACATCATAAAATGATGAACGCTGAGTTCAAAGAGTTAAACGGTCACTGAGCCGCAGTTTCCGTTTGATGGAATCGTTTCCCTGCACAATAATTTTTAAGGCCGAGCTTGAAGCGCCAGCGAAAAATGTCTATGGTGGATCTCGCTAGGTTTTTCTCATCAGAGCAGTCCCGGTTGCTGATCACCTTCGCGGCAGGTGTCGCATACGGATACCCGGTTTGTGAATAATAATTGCGCGGTAAAGAATTTTTCGCTTGACCCTGACCTAAGGTCATAGCCTATATTAGTCTTTTCTTCGATGAACAAACAAATGAAGCCTTATGCAAAACCGCATGTTACGTGTGGCCGAATTCGCGCGCCTAGCCGGCGTCACTGTCCGCACCTTGCAGTACTACGACCGGATCGGCCTGCTCAAACCTTCGGCAACCAGCGAGGCCGGTTATCGACTGTATCGGGCGCGCGACCTTTTGCGCCTGCAGCAAATCGTGACCCTGAAACATCTGGGTTTTCCGCTGAAGGAAATCAGCACGCTGCTGGATAGCCCGGGAGGCGACCTACAAAGCTCGCTACGGAATCAGCAGCGGGCCATTCAAACGAAAATTTCGCAGCTTCACAAAATCGCGGATGCCCTTGAGCAAGCGGGCGACAAACTCGCGACAGTGGAAGCCGATGACCTCGATCCCGGCCTGCTCATCGAAATCATACGCAGCATCACCGAAGCCGAAAAATGGCGCGGCGTAGAGGACTACTACTCGCCCGAACAGCGTTCGCGTCTGGCCGAACAACGGGATGCGCTGGGACCGCAGGCGCTGGCGCAGGCGCAAAACGACTGGAGCTTGTTAATGGCCGAATTTCAAAGCTGCCGAAGCGCCGGTCTGAAAGTTGACGACCCCGGCGTCCGGCCGCTGGCCGAACGCATGCACAAACTCATCGAAGCATTTACGCAGGGCGATGCCGGCATACATGCATCCCTGAACAACTATTACCGGGATCAGGCGAAGCGGCCGGCCGAAGAACAGCCCTTCGACACGGAACTGTCCAGCTATATGCAAAAAGCACTGCAGTCCTGGCAACAATCTACTGCTGATTCTAACTGAGAAAACGCATTAAGGAAACTGCATTTAGGTAAATACAAGCAAGGAACATTATGATCGAGCAAGAGTGTGAACTTGATGCCGACGGCCTACGCTATGCCGCGGCGCTAACGCGGCCGGATTCGGAAGAAGTACGCTGGGGCATCGCTCTCATCCCGGGTTCTTTTTACAACGATATCGACGGCAACTATCGACAGAGCGAGGGCAACCCTTTTGAAGCCTCTCCGCATACCTACGCCGATCTGGCCCGCCAACTGGCCGAAGGAGGTCATGCCGTCCTGCGCTATGCGCGAGCAGGTGCCCGCCTGGTGGATGACAGCCGGGCCGGCGAAGAACGCAGCTTCCGACAGCGCAGCCGTGAAGCGATCGCCGCATGCCGATTCTTGCGGGAGAGATTGCCGGCCGAAACGCGCATAGCCATTGCCGGCCATAGCGAAGGCGGCGCCGTTGCTCTGTCGGCCATCTGTGATCAAAATGACCTGCAGGTCGACGCCTATATCAGCCTTTCAGGGCCGGCGCTGCGTTTCTTCGATATCATGAAACAACAGGCCGAACACAATGCGAAAGACGGCCGCTTATCCTTTTTCGGCGGTCCGTCGACGCCACTGGAGGCCTACCTGAGCGCTATCGACTATATCCGTCGCGGCGAGGAAATTCCCGAGGAGCTGCGTCCGGACCTGCCGCAATTTGGCATGCATACGATGCCGGTCAGCGCACTGGAGTATCTGCGCGACTACGACAAGGTCGATTCAGCGGCGTTGATCGCCCGTGCCGCCCTACCCGCCCTGATCGTGCAGGGCGGCAAAGACAGTTCCGTCTACCCCGAGAATGCCGAACTGCTGATGGCGGCGCGCGCATCGTCCTCAGCTTCAACCGCAAAAGCATTCTTCGCCGAGCTCCAACACTTTTACAAGGCGGTTCCGGATGGCATGGACCAAATGGCGGCCTTTGCCCTGGATGGCGACTCGGATCCGCGGGTGAGCGCCGCGATCGGAGCATGGTTGAAAGAGATTTGAGATCAGACGGCGGCGCTGCGAATCCATTCCGAAACAAGGCAGTGAGAGCTGCGTCTGCGATTTACCTCGCCGGACTCACGAACATTAATTGCCCGCTCCATTCGTCCGCAGGCCGAATCAATGTTCGTATCGAAGATGCAACGACCGATGTGCCGGATAGGCGTCGGTTGAAATTGCCGCAATACCGCAGTTATCTTACTGACCGCCTATGCCCGACGCGATTCTCAGAGCCGAACGCATCGTCCGCGCTTTTCGACAAGGATCTTCGCTGCCTGCTTTGGTGCAGGCCAGTGACGCTAATTCATACATTGTCAAATGGCGCGGGGCGGGCGATGGACCGCTCGGCACGGCAAAAGACTGGATTGCCCTGCACCTGGCCGAACTCTTTGGCATTCATGTTCCGCCACCGGTGCTGCTGACACTGGATGACGATCTCGCCTTGACAAGCTCGGATGCCGAATTGCGCGACCTCGTTCGGGCCAGCAAAGGCCTTAATCTTGGGCTTGGCTTCCTCGACGGCGCTGCAGCCTGGCAAGCCGAACATTCGGCCGGAATTACGCAGGCATATCGGGATCTTGTCTTTCTCTTCGACCTTCTTCTGCTCAATGTCGACCGGACAGCAGCCAATCCTAACATGCTGCTGCTGGGACAGCAATTGTATTGTATTGACTTCAGCGCTTCTCTGTCCATCAGAACTATGATTACTGGCAAAAGCTTCGATGAGCTTCCACCACTGCGTCTGCTGCGACAGCACCCCTTTTTTACGCTGCAGCCCTGCGCTTTTCCCAATTGCGACACTTCCGGGCGCAGCTTAGTTAACAGCGCCGTGCAACAGATTCCGGATTCCTGGCTGCAGGACTTCACGGATAATGTTGCAGAGACCAAAGCTTCCATTGTAAGATCATTCGATGTCCTGATAGCCGATTTCCAGCTCATCCTCCAGAAGCGGCTGAAGCTGCTCTCGACGCTGCCGCTTCAGTCGCGTGAGGAGTATTTGCAACAAAGTAAACAGAACAGACAGGCTTTTGCCGCAAAGTTCGGGAGCAAGGCCGGGCCCGACAGCTCAAATCCGTGATCTACGATTCTTTCCCTAGGATGCGGTTGTTAAATTCTTCATTTTTCTTTGGTGACAAGTTGCCTCTTGTCTGCCGTCTCCCATCTAATTCTTCGTAGTTCGCTCATTCGATTTGGTCGGCATCCGAGCAAAATTTTATACAGCGACATGAGAGATCCTAAAGACCGAGCGAGCCTCGCCGCCGCCTGTGCCGATGGCGATCGAATCAGATTCCTCTATTTTTGGGGACATCAAGCGGCCAGTGACGGCAGTATCGACAAGAGTTGTTTAAGTCAATGGTGGCCGTCTCCTTTTCAGGTAGACGGCCTGCAGTATCAGACGGCGGAGCACTATATGATGGCCGCGAAAGCGCGACTGTTCGACGACGAGGAATGCGCGACCAGGATAATCGCCTGCAGCCATCCCGGCGAAGCCAAAAAGCTCGGCCGCCGCGTACGCAATTTTGATGATGAAACCTGGCAAGCACATCGTTTTGAGATAGTCGTGCACGGCAACAGCGCTAAATTCATGCAGCATGACGACCTGAGATCTTTTCTTCTTGGCAGCGGCGATCGGATACTCGTGGAAGCCAGCCCGGTGGATCCCGTCTGGGGTATCGGTCTGGCGCAGGATCATCCCGATGCAGCGCATCCCGCAAAATGGCCCGGCCTCAATCTCCTGGGTTTTGCGCTGATGGAAGTACGCTCGCGTCTGGCAACGAACAAAAGCCCTGGAATGCAATAAGCAGCAGTTTCGGCCTGCCGGTCAGGCAGCTTATTCAGGTGAGCGGCTCCTGCCCGGAGTCGGCCGTTGAGAATTATAGTACACTAGACATGCGTGTCGTCGCGTGTATGATTTTTTCTCATGAATCCCGGAGATCGGTTCAGCAGGCCGACAGGTTTCTTAACAGTGCCGATTCCCTTCGTACAACTCCTCAACATATTATCGGTATGAGCATTGTTTCGCATTTCGAAAGCGATTCGCAATCCAAGCGCATCATTTATCTGCCCTTACTGTGCATCATTGTCTTTGTCTCACTACTACCCTTTTCCGCAGCGGCATTGCAGCTCCAGGAACGCGGCGGCAAGATTATAGCGCAGGCCAAGCTTCCGGAGTGGAAAGGAGCGATGAAGACCTATGTTTTGCCGGATGGCGATGTTCTTGTTGCCGGTATCGCGAAAGGCTATAAAGTAAAGCTGTTGCGTTACGATAGGGACCTTAAAGAGAAATGGGAGTCAGAAGGAATATTCGGCCAGAAAACGCGAATTCGCGGCAAAATGCGATCACTGGTCGATCTCAAAAATGTTTATATCGGCACAGAAACGCTCACGGTTTTGGCTGAAGTGCCCGGTGGGGATGATACAAGAGAAATTCACGCCGTTCAAATCGATATAGGGACCGGAGAAAAACTAAACGATATCCTTGTACACAGCCTTGACGAAGAGAAGTTACAAGCTTACACACAGTCTGAAATCAGCAAGTATTGCCATTTCAGCGCTTCGGCGGACAAGTCAAAAATGCTCTTGTGGTATCTCAGGAAGACAGAAAATTCAGAAAGACAAATCGCTGCGGCAGTCGTGGTGGACAAACAACTAAATGTCGTCGTTTCCCATAAGACAATTGAATTCGCCGCCGGCAGCTATGCCGCTCGATTACGAAATATTCTGGTAGACAATGAGGGTCGAATATATGTTATAGCCCAGCTTAACGGTCGCCTATTCACCTGGCGTTATTTGCTCGACGGAACTTCGCAAGCCTTACAGACGACATTTTTTGATAAAAGACCCTTAAGCACAGTTAGGGATGGAGTCGGAGACGAACATAATATTGCAGATTATCGGGAGACCACTGCAAAGGAGCTCAGAGCATTTGTGAATTCCAGTGGCTTGTTGCTCGTTGCCGCGACCTATCTTCACTTTGATAATTATGCGATTGCCGGCGACGACGCCATACGCGGATTCGGCCTGACATCCTTGAACTTCGATGACAATAAACCTGTTTTTACGCGTTATGAGCTGAATCAAAAAATGCCGGTCGGCGATTTCAAGGAACAATTTCGGCACCTTCTTTTTGATGAACACTCGCAAACGACCCTTGCTTTGCTGGAGTATCCCGAACAATTCGATCCTTCATACGGTACCCTATCCGCGGTAGCAGGCTACAAAGCGGGTTGGATGCCGAAAACCGGCTCTGCGCTGGTTCTTGCATTTGACTTCAGTGGAAATCTAAAATGGCAGCGCTGGATGGAGAACACCCTGCCGGCTTTCACAAAAACGATACCCGATACGCAGATAGCGGCATTTCTCAGCTCACGGTCCAGCGTACAACTATTTTATGAGCGCGGAAGCGATCTGCGCTTTGAAGAGCTTTGGCTGTCAGACGGCAAAATTCTCAACCACAGATCAAGCTATCAGCTGTTGAAGTTTGACGATGCTCCCTTTGTCCCTCTCTTAACTCAAAGATTAGATGATTCCACCAGCCTACAGGCAACCCTTACTAAACAAAAGAGACGCCGATACACTTCGTATCAGGGAGTCATTTATGTAGTGCAGGTTGCCAGATAAAACAGAAAAGAGCTTCGTAAACAACACGGCCCGGTCATCGATCCGGCGGTTGCAACCTTGAGCTGATGGAAATGCGGATTGGCCGAGCAAGCGATTCACAAGGTCAATCGTGCATTGTAGTCTGAGCTGCGCTTCGACCTGTTTGCGCCCAGGCTATTCGATTCAGGCGACTCCGGCAGCACCCGGATCGCCATCTGCATTTTGGCCGGAACAGAGTCTTCGTCAATTGCACAGAGTTACTCATCATTAGGGAGTGCATTGCTTTGGTTCATTGTCAAGGCGACGCTCGATGTCCGGATGGAATCAGCCTGTTCGTCGACTGGCTGTGGCTTGGGATAGCAATATGCCTTCGCCTACTGCTCAGATTGTACAATGCCGGCGGTAGCGGAATAGCGGCGGCAATCTGATCCCGGGGATGCGAGTTCGGGCAAGGTCGCGATGCCGTCGCTGATTAAACCGGTCGCCCGGGTTCCCAAGCCGGTCATTTGACAGGATTCGTGCATTGGCGGCGCGGGAATTGAGCGCTGAGCCTATCGGAACCATTTAATACATGCTCCCTACACAATGAGGATTTATCTGCCATGCAAATCAACAATGTCGTATCTCGTGAAGAATGGCTGGCCGCCCGCAAGGAGCACCTTGCCAAAGAGAAAGAATTTACGCGTTTACGCGATGAGCTGAATCGCGATCGACGGTCCCTGCCCTGGGTGAAGGTCACGAAGGATTACCGTTTTACCGGACCCGGCGGCGAAGAATCGCTGGCCGATCTTTTCGAAGGCCGCAGTCAACTGATCGTCTATCACTTCATGTTCGACCCCGAATGGGAGGAAGGCTGCAAAAGCTGTTCCTTCGTATCGGATCACTTTGATCATGCCGTCGATCACATCAACCAGCGCGACGTCACCCTGGTTGCCGTATCGCGGGCTCCGCAGGCTAAGCTTCAGGCCTTCAAACAACGCCTGGGCTGGAATTTCGAATGGCTGTCTTCGCAGGACAGCGATTTCAACTTTGACTTTCACGTCTCCTTTAGTCCGGCCGAAAAGGAAAAGGGCGAGATCTATTACAACTTCGGCAAAGGACGGTACTTTTCTTCGGAAGCGCCCGGCATCAGTGTCTTTTTCAAAGATGACAATGGAGACATCTACCATACCTACTCCAGCTACGCCCGCGGTCTGGATATGTTTATCGGCGCATATCACCTGCTCGACATCGTGCCCAAAGGTCGGGATGAAGACGATTTACCCTACACGATGGCCTGGGTAAAGTTACGCGATCTGTATGAAGAGGATGCCGCAGCGACAAATGGCGCCTGACGTTGCGATCGAAGAATGCCCGCAAACGCGCAGGGACCTGTTCCGATCGGTCCCTGCGAAGGATATCCACGGAACAATATCAAGCGCCTGAAAATGATGTCCCGCTTTGTTCGTTCTCCAATGCCAAACATGAAAGGTCGTGCCTCATCGCGAATGCAAGCGATGGACGCTACCGACTGTTCACCGGCAACGAGGCGTAATGATCAAGCTCTACAAACGGCTCGAATCAGGCGAGTTGAAATACCATGAAGCCTGGGCGGACGAAACCGTCGTCGTCGAACATTGGGGTAAAGTCGGCTCGCGCGGCGCTCATCGTCAGCATCCGCTGAACAATGGGCTCGATGAAGAGGCGAACCTTTTCCAGGTGTTGGGGCCGGCTCTCGAAAAAGGATTTCACTCTTTCGCGGATGAAGAGCATACATCCTTGCGTGTGGAGTTTGAGGCCTCGGGCGACGATGCCGACACCCATCGCCACAAATCGCAGGCACTCGAAGCGCGGCTGGATCAGACCCTGGGCTGGACCGGGCTCGGGCATGTGGAAAAAAGCAGCATCGAAGCGACCACAATAGCAATTCTGTGCAGCGTCGTGGATTTCGAAATAGCAAAACGCGTCATAAAACAAGATCTCAAAGATTCGGACCTCGGCGAGTACCAACGAATATTCGCCCCCTAGGGTCCGGTCGTGACCGGACAAAATACAACAAGCCAAAATTCCCCATTTTCAAGGCACGGATCGGAAGCGACCGACCCATACGGCCATACAAGACACCACCGATCCGACCTTCCCCGTTCACCAACTTCCACAAAGGCAAAAGCGGCCCTTTCGTCGGCAGAATTCGGTATTCTGTCGATTGCATTTGAGTGCATGACAATTCATTCGCAGCTTGACATCCGACAAAGAATGCGATCGCGGCGAGAGACCAGACAGGGGTAGGTGAAAAACATGATGCGACCTTGGCTAATCGTAGTGTTATTGTTGTCTGCGGCCGGAACAGCGGCCTGGTGGTTTTGGCTTCGGCCCCCGACACAGGATAGCATTGTCTGGGAAAGCGAAACCCTGGTCACGGGCGACATCAGTACGACCGTCACCGCCACGGGAACGCTGGAAGCCATCACGACCGTCCTGGTCGGCACGCAGGTCTCGGGCGTTATCAAATCCATCTATGTCGATTTCAATTCCCGCGTCAAGGCCGGTCAACTGCTGGCCGAACTGGATACGTCAACTCTTCAGGCCGCCGTGGCCGAAGCGCGGGCAAACCTGGAAAATGCCCGCAATGAAGAATCCTTTCAGGCGACTAGCTTCGACCGGCTCAAAGAGCTTTACGATAAAAAAACGGTTTCCCGGGACGACTACGAGGCGGCGCTCTATTCTTTCAACAGGGCTAAAACCGGCGTCAAAATTGCCCAGGCGCAGCTGGACCGGGCGGAGATAAACCTCGGCCATGCTGCCATTTACTCGCCGATAGCCGGCGTGATTTTATCGCGCGATGTGGATCGCGGACAAACCGTTGCCGCCAGCCTCAACACGCCGACGCTCTTCACGATCGCCAATGATCTGAGCAAAATGCAGGTAGAAGCCAATATCGACGAAGCCGATATCG
>JANQRB010000062.1 GCA_028284775.1 Candidatus Kapaibacterium sp.
GGCGCGCCCGTGCTGCAGGCAGCGATGTGCCGGCGGGCAGGCTGATATAGCCGCTGGCATGATCGCGAGTGACGGCAAGGTAGACATGCGATGCCGGGACTCGCTCTACCTGGCCGCGGAACAACAGCAGGGGCTCGGGTTGAAAAGGCGTCTCGGAATCCGCAGATGCCGCGACGACGACGGCGTCATCAGCCAGGACGGCGAAGGGCTCCAGATTCACCACGATGTTTTGGCCGGTCGGCAATACAAGTTGCTGTCTGACAGGCTGCGCGGATACTGCGCGCCGCAACAATTCAAACTCGACCGGATTGACGCTCAGAAAGGACGCAGCGACAGGCAGAGTGTCGGTTGCGGGTCGGCGGCGAGCTTCGAGAAGCGCGCTCAGGGTGCCGGTATTCGATTCAGGCGCAAAAGCGCTCTGCGTCCCGATTCCGGCTGTCTCGTCCTGCAGCGGGGATTTGTCAAAAAAAGCGTCGAATTGCAGCTTGTCGCTTGTTATGGCGTCAGCCGAATCCGCCGCCCGGCTGCCGGCAGGCTGTTGCGACAAGGGTAGGCTGCTCTGATGAAATTTACCGGCAACGCTGTTGTCGCCGAGCGGGCGGTCCGAGAGCGATTGCGTTGGCGACCGGACGTTAAGCGCAAAAAACGATAGAATGAAGGCACAGACGAGTAGTCCGTACTGACGCGGCAGCATACGGTAATTCCTTAGAAAATCCTTCGGCCAAAGAGACCGGATCATACGCACCGTCACACGATCCCCTGCGTGTCTGGCTGAGAGTGTGTTTGTGTAGGCCAGGCAGGTTTATGAGTGACTGGTATCGAATTCGGCAGGACCGCAACAGGAAGGATGTTTGTGTGACATGACTTCCCTTATCGATTCCCCCTCAACAGCTTCAATTCTCGTATATTTGTATTTGTGTGACGCTCATTGCGCCGTGCCCCGTCAGACGCCGGCGAGCTTTCATTGTACATAGCCAGTCGATCGCCCCAAAGAACGGGAAAGATAGCCTAATGCACAAACAGTACCAAGAGTTGATCTTCACGGGCAGGAGCAATATTACGCGGAGGGAATGTCGGGCCGTTGGCAGTGCCTGTTCCTCCCGAAGCAGCCTCCCTGGCGCAGAGGGATTGCCGGCGGGAGCCCTCGATTGGAAACAGACGCTATGAAGCTCAAGTACGATTTTCCCCTGCGCCGCTGGAATAGCTTTGGCATCAATGCTTCCGCCGCGGTTTTTTGCGACGCGGCATCGCTCGAAGACCTGCGCTCCCTTTTGCTGCGCGACTGGCAACTGCCGCGAGCGCCGCTGCTGCTGGGCGGCGGCAGCAACCTGCTTTTTACGGATGACTACGAGGGGCCCGTGCTGCATGTCGGCCTGCGGGGCATCGAGGAAAGGGCGGACGGCGGTGATGAGCTCTTGTTGCGCGCGGCGGCGGGTGAAAACTGGCATGGCCTGGTGCGTTACTGCGTTGAACGCGGCTGGGGCGGCATTGAGAATCTGGCCTTGATCCCAGGCTCGGTTGGTGCGGCCCCCGTGCAGAACATCGGCGCATACGGCGTCGAGCTGAGCAATACGCTGGTTGAAGTCGAGCTGATGGATCGCGACACAGGCAACATTCACTCGCTGAGCGCGGCGGACTGCCTCCTGGCCTACCGCGATTCGATCTTCAAAGGAGAGCTCAAAAACCGCGTCGTCATCACGGCCGTCACCTTACGCCTCAGCCGGCGCCCAAAGCTCGAGTATTCTTACGGCGCCCTCACGGCGGAGCTGCAGAGACTGCCCTCGGCGGATCGTAACCTGCGAGCAGTTTTCGAGGCGGTCTGCCGGATTCGCCGCTCGAAGCTGCCTGATCCGGCGGTCATCGGCAATGCCGGCAGCTTTTTCAAAAACCCGATCATTGCGCGGGAACGCTACGAAAGGATTGCGGAGAGATTCGATGCCGTACCTCATTATCCGCTGCCCGACGGACAAGTCAAGATTCCGGCCGGCTGGCTGATCGAACAGTGCGGCTGGAAAGGCAAACAGTTGGGCAATGCCGCCTGTTACGAACGTCAGGCCCTGGTGCTGGTCAATCCGGGCGCGGCGAGCGGGCAGGATATTCTGAACCTGGCACGGGCCATTCAGGACTCGGTCCGGACAACATTCGATCTGGAACTAACACCGGAAGTAACCATCTTGTAAGGATTCCGCTATGGCTCTCCTGGCAGTCTTCGTCGGCGGCGGCATCGGCAGCGTTCTGCGCTATCTGCTCTCGCTGGGCATGACGCGCTGGCTGCCGTCGCTCTTTCCCTGGGGCACGCTGGTCGTCAATGTCCTAGGCGCGCTACTGATCGGTCTGCTGGCCGGCAGAGCCGTCGCCTTCGAGAATCTGGCGACCCGGGAATTGCGACTCCTGCTCGCGGTTGGTTTCTGCGGCGGATTCACGACCTTCTCGACCTTTTCGATGGAGGTGGTGACGCTCCTGCGGGAAGACGCCGCCGGCCTGGCGCTGGCCTATATCGCGGCCAGTCTGCTGCTCTCCCTGGCGGCCTTCTGGCTGGGTAGCCAGTGGTGGCGCTGACACAGCATGCGCAGGCCTCTTCCGCCAGGAAATTGTTTTGGAGCCATGTCCTGAATGTCGGCGCTAATCTGTCGACGATAAAAACAGCTTCCGGGAGGAAGCCCGCAGTTAACAGTACGGCAATAGGTGAATAGACGTATGCAGGAATTTCTTTTGATTCTTAAAGGCGACGGAATGGACGGGCTGGCGCCCGAAGAGCTGCAGCGCCTGCTCGCGAACTACAAGGGCTGGGTGCAGGAGCTCGGCGATCAATATCTGGCGGGCCAGCGATTGCAAAGCAGCGGTGCGCTGATCCGAGATCAGGAAAACATCCTTACCGACGGCCCCTTCCTGGAGCCCAAGGAAATAATCGCCGGTTATTTTCTGATCAGGGCGCTCGACCTGGAAGCGGCGATCGCTATTGCTCAAAGCTCGCCGCACGCTCCTTACTATCAGATCGAGGTTCGCCCGCTCGTCCAACCGCTGATGCACTGACCCGATGCGTGAATGACGCCGCAGACGATATTGCCCGCCTGGTTGATCATTTGTTCCGCCGCGAGGCCGGCAAACTGGTCGCAATCCTGACGCGCATTTTCGGTTCCGCCAATATCGAGCTGGCCGAAGACATCGTGCAGGACACCTTGCTTGCCGCGCTCAACCACTGGAGTGTAGGTACAGTCCCGGACAATCCGGCGGCATGGTTAACCCAGGTTGCCAAGCGAAAGGCTTTTAACGAGCTACAGCGTCGCAAAACCGCGGCGGCCCATCGGGAGCGTCAGGACGCAAGCGCCGCGACAAACAGCGTATCGCTCGATGAGATTTTTCTGGAACGGGAAATCCCCGACAGCCAGTTGAGGATGATTTTTACCTGCTGTCACCCGGCGCTGTCCCTGCCGTCGCAAATTGCCTTAACCCTGAAAACACTCTGCGGCTTCGGCGTCAGCGAAGTGGCGCGGGCATTGTTAAGCAGCGAGAGTACAATTAACAAACGTCTGTACCGCGCTAAGCAGAAGATTCGCCGGAAAGAGATTCCCTTCTCGATTCCCTCCGGCCCCATGCTTGAAGAGCGCCTCGACGCCGTCTGCCTCACCTTATACCTGTTGTTTAACGAAGGCTACACTTCGTCGCATCGTGAGAGCGTCATTCGCCGCGAGCTCTGCATCGAAGCAATGCGGCTGACACGCTTGCTGCTCGAGCATTTCGAGGACTATCCCAGGCTCTTCGCTCTGATTGCCCTGATGTGTTTTCACGCTGCACGCTTCGAGGCCCGAATTGATCAGAACGGCGCTATCGTCATTTTCGAAGATCAGAATCGCGACCTGTGGGATCAGAAGCTGATCGCCGCCGGAATGCGTTATCTCGGTCAGGCCGCAAGGGGCGGTCAGCTCAGCGAGTACCACCTTGAAGCGGGCATCGCCGCGGAACACTGCCTCGCCGGAAGTTTCGCCATGACCAACTGGCAGAGTGTTTATCAGCAATATGAACTGCTCTACCGCCTTAAACCCAACCCGATCATCCGCTTAAACATGGCGATCATTCGCGGTCAGATCGACGGTGCCGCCGCCGCCCTGCCCGGGCTCGCAGAACTTGCCGACGACCGGGAACTGCAATCTTACTTCCCCTTGCCGGTCACGCAAGGTATCTTTGCGATGAAAACGCATGATTTCGCAAGCGCCCGCGAGTTTTTCAGGCGGGCCCAGACGCTCACCCAATCGCAGCGGGAACTCGACTTCCTCAAGATCAAACTCGGCGAATGTGAACTGGCGCTGGCCGCGGGCCAGGTTTAACGATGACGCTCCCGCAGGCCGGCTGCGGGAACGCGATTCCACGACATCCTACCAGGGCTCGCCGCTGCCCGTTTCACAATAGGATTTTAAGCTCTGCATAAAATGCGGCCAGGTGTCTTTGGTCATCTGGTAAGGTGGCTGTCCCTCCCACTGCGCGTCCCAGTTGCCATGGATAAATGTGACGGCTGCCCCGTCGCCCTGAGGGCGGATATCAAAGCTGAGTACGGTATCGATCCAGGCGGGATTCGGATTGGCGACACAGGTCCAGGCGACGCGCTGCCCGGCCTCGAGCTGATCGACCCGGAACTGCATTTCCACGATCGTGCCTTCTTTGTTAAAGCGCATGTGCGACACCTGGCCGGTGGATTCGGCGATGTCGGAGTCCTGCGCCCACCATCCCTGAATGCCTGCCTGTGTGCTGAGGGCCTCGTAGATTGCAACTGCCGAAGCCTGAACCGAAACCTTATGTACGATGTCCATATTGAAAACTTCACCTTGATGAAAAAAGTCGTTTATACCACGACAGGTGAAGGTCAGCAATTAGGACGGCATTCGGCGAGTTTTTTTGAATCGGGAATTCAGGCTTTCACCCGGCAGTCTGACAGGTCCTCTGCCGGCAGCCTGCGGATCAATCCGTCATCGCCTGGCCAAAAACAGTTGCAGGCTTTAACTATCACATCGGTGAAAGTTAAAGCCTGCAACTGTTTTTTTAATTCGTTATTATCTTTAGAGCGCGGTGCCGAGCCTTTCATTCCAGGCAACTTAACACTGTGCCGTTCCTACTGTACAAGCGGCAGAAAGGGCATCGCCATCATCGAACGCTCTTTCGACGCAATGCGGTTGATGGTCATCAGATAGCCGAGCTGCCGGCGCAGACTCTGAGGCAGCATTTCCCACAAGGGGCTGAACTGGCTCAGCAGGGTCTCCTGCCGTTCCGCCGCAAGCTGCTGAGCGACGGCGCTCAGGCTCGCGCTGCTCTCGGGGTCGAACAACTTCAAAAAAGCCTCGAAGGGATCAACCCGTCGCGGGTACACATGCAGCCGCACTTTCTGGCCTTCCGCTACCCCCAGGCTGCGCTTAACGATTTCTATCGACTCCTTAAAGTCAGCCAGTCCGTCAATCAGGCCATGCTGCAGCGCCGCTTCACCTGTCCAGACGCGGCCTTTGGCCAGGGCGCGCGTCGCCTCGAAGTCCTTGTTGCGGGCTTCGGCCACACGCCGAACGAAGCGGTGGTACATGCCTTCGCCGAGAATCCGGAGCTTCGCCATATCTTTATCGCGGAAAGGCCGGGAGGGGTCCATGAACAGCGCCGCCTCGCCGGTGCTCAGCGTATCGAAGTTCATATCGATATTGTCGAAGAGTTCGGACAGGTTGGGGATGGCCATAATAACGCCGATGGAGCCGGTCAGGGTGCTGGGATGGGCGAAGATCGAGTCACAGGCCATTCCGATGTAATAACCGCCGGAAGCGGCAAGGTCGCTCATGGAACAATAGACGGGTTTTTCTTGGCGCGTCAGTTGGATTTCTTCCCAGATCGCATCCGATGCGACGGCCGAGCCGCCGGGGCTGTCGACCCGCAACAGGACGGCATCCACGTTATCGTTTTCGCGCGCTTCCCGCAAATGTTTAATAAAAGTTTGCGATGCAATTTCCTGATTGCCGCCGAAGCCTCCCTCATCGCTTTCACCGGTAACGATCGCGCCCGAGCCGTAGACTATGGCTATTTCAACATCTTCGCTGACGTTCTCGACGCTGCGATCCCAGGCGGAATTGACGTAGCGCCGCAAGGACACTTTGCGAAAGTCCCTGTCATTGCCGTTGGCGCCGGCATTGCTGAGTTGTTTCATACTTTCGCGCACCAGAGATTCGGAACGCACCGCATCAATTAAGTTTAATGCCAGCAAGGTGTCGGATGTGTAAACGCCGCGGTCCAGAGCGTCGACGACTCTCTGTTCGGCAATACCGCGGCTATCTGCGATCGTTGTAACAAAAATCCGGAATCGTTGATCGACGATCGCGCGCAATTGTTCGCGGTTTTCAGCGCTGAAGCCCTCGCGGTCAATAGTTTCCGCCGCTCCCTTATACTCTTCGAACTGCACCACGTGATAATCGATACCGAGTTTTTCGAGCGTGCCTTTCATAAAACCGCTGGAGATGCCGAATCCGTTAAGTTCGATGATTCCCTCGGCGGCCATAAAGACGGAATCGGCAGCCGAAGCCAGGAAGTAATCCATTTCACCGCCGGTCTCTATGAAGGCGTAGACGAACTTGCCGGAGCTCTTGAAATCTTCGATAGCCTCCCGCAATTCGACCGCCTTGCTGAAGCCGGTGCGCAAGCTTCCCGTCCGATAATACAGTCCCACGATATTGTCATCGTCCCGGGCGCGTTCCAGAGCGTTGAGGGCATCGAGAAAATTGACCTCGTGCTTGCCGCTGGAACTCAGAAATGCAAGGGGATTGGTCTCGGCGATTTCACCGAGAACATTCGGCAATCGCAGCTCAAGAACACTATGAGACTCGACCGTAACGGTTTCCTGCTCGAAGGAGCCCTGCACTACCAGGTAAAACATACCGATCACAAAAACAAAGCCGGCAAAGAGCACTCCGATTATCAGCAGCGGTATCCACCAGCGAAAAGGCTTGCGGATGGGTGGTTTGTATTCGGGATATGGCGGCGTTTGCGGCCTGCCGGACGATTGCTCCACAGACATAATGGCTCCGGGATTCGTTTGTGAAACTCTGACATTTTGCTTGTTCGCATGCGATACCTGTCGGCAGCACCGGCCTTGAATACGATTGAGCGGCAATTTAGTTTGAACTTTTCCTGTCGGCGCCGCTAATGGTCCGCAGCCGCGATGCGCATCGGATGCCGAAATCACGGCGCAGCCTGTCGTCAATCAAGAGGCTCATCTTTGCGCTACACCTGTCCGGTCTGCGTTTTTTTCCGCAGCCGCATATTCAGCAGCTCCACTAGGATCGAGAAGGCCATCGCAAAATAGACATAGCCTTTCGGCACTTCGATGTGAAAGGCTTCCACAACCAGGAGCAGGCCGATCATCAGCAAAAACGAGAGGGCAAGCATTTTCATCGTCGGATGGCGATGGATAAAGTCGCTGACGGAACGGGCGAAGATCAGCATCACGATCATCGAAACAACCACGGCAATCACCATAATGCTAAGATGATCGACGAGACCGATGGCCGTAATGACGGAATCCAGCGAAAAGACCAGATCCAGCAAAATTACCTGCAGGATTACAGATGCAAAAGAAGGCATTTTTTTTGTTTGCGGCCCCTTTTCTTCTTCCCCCTCCAGCTTATTGTGAATTTCCATCGTGCTCTTGGCAATCAAAAACAGACCGCCACCGAGCAGGATGAGATCGCGCCCGCTGAAGCCGTGATCGAAAAGGGCAAAAAGCGGCGCGGTCAGCTTTGCCAGCTCGGCGATAATTGCCAGCAGGCCGATGCGGATCAACAGGGCCAGGGCCAGCCCGATACGCCGGCCTTTCTCCTGCTGCTCAGCAGGCAGACGTCCGACAATGATCGAAATAAAAATGATGTTGTCGATCCCCAGCACGATCTCCATCAGTGTCAGGGTCAGCAAACTGATCCAAGCTTCCGGTTGCAAAAAAATTTCCACGATTCCTCACTGCCAGACTAGGTAAAAGATGGGATAGGCTGAATAAGGGATCAAAACGGACGGCGGCACCGGCTACCGCAGCATGTCAGCGGCGGCATTCCAACAGGCAGAGAGCCTCGGCTCCTTCCTGCCAGCGTTGTTTCCGCACCACGCCGCTGCCCTGCACGCGAACTTTGACGCGCGCGGCGTGCAGAATATTCAGCGCGCGACGCAGCGTCATGCCGCGCACATCGGGACGCCGGTCGTGCAGACGCAGGAGCGCCGGGCTGCTGTCGGCGCGCGCCGTCACGAGAGACGAACGGAGCAGCGCCTGTACCTCGCGTCCCTTTTCCAGCTCGGCCCCGGGCAGGGGCTGCTGCTCCTGAACGATACCATCGCGAAAGTCGGTCACAATTCGCAGGCCGCTGCGATGAAGCAGTGCACGGGCGTCGGCGGCCGCCAGCCCGCGGATATCGGGCACGCGCACCAGGGGCACCCCGCTCGCGGAATCGCCGGCCGGCGCGTCCGCAAGCGCTTCATCCGGCGGCGGCGCTTCGATCAGGCCGGCCGATACCAGACGGCGGGCGATCTGTCGAAATATCGGAGCCGCGACCTTACCGCCGTAGTAGCCGCGCCGCGGTTTGTTAAGCATCACGATCAGCGCCAGTTCGGGTTGGTCGGCCGGAAAAAAACCCGCGAATGAAGCCGTATAATCACGCTTGCTGTAGGCGCCGTCGCGCAACTGCTGCGCCGTGCCTGTTTTGCCGGCGATTGCCAGTCCGGCGACGCGGGCCTCTTTGCCGGAACCGCGCTCCACGACCTGACACAGGAGCCTCGTCAGCGCACGGGCTACTTCCGGCCGAATGACCCGTCGAATCGTCTGCGGCTCTACTTCAAGGCTATTGTCTCCCTCTTCATTCCGCAGGGCGCTGACGATGTAGGGTTTCATCATCACGCCTTCGTTGGCGACGGTGGCGTAAGCGTTGACGATTTGCAGGGCGGTCGCCGCCAGGCCATAGCCATAGGCCATAAACGACTTGGTGCTGGGGTCGAATTCGCGCGGCTTGAGGACGCGGCCACGCACTTCCCCCGGCAGGTCGAGGCCCAGATAAATGCCGAAGCCGAAGTCACGTACATATTTGTAAAAGCGGTCCGCCGTAATGTTTCTTACCTGCTCGGCGAAAACGATGTTGCTGGAATGCACGACGGCGTCGGTAAAGCTGACGCGCCCGAGCGCTACTTCATCGCGGATCACATGCTCGTGCATTTCGAGCGCGCCGCTGTGCCCGTCGACGGTATCGACTTCGCTCAGCAGCTCTTCTTCCAGCAGGGCGGCGGCGCTTACGACCTTGAAGGTCGAACCCGGCTCGTACATGTCGGTTATACTGCGATTGCGGGCCAGTTCGTCGCTGGCCGTGCTGATGTCATTAGGATTAAAGGTGGGGTAAGAGGCCATCGCGAGAATCTCGCCGGTGGCGGGGATAATGCCGATGGCCGTTCCCGACTCCGCTTCGGCGTTCAAGACGCCCGCCCGCAATTCGCTTTCGACGATACCCTGCACATTCATGTCCAGGGTCAATATGATCGAGCTGCCTTTGCGCGGGGGAATCGTCGGCAGATCGGGTTTGCGCCGTTTGTTGCCGCGTCCGTCGCGCTGGACGATGGCGTAACCCGGAGTGCCGTGCAACAGGCTGTCCCAATGCAGCTCGATGCCGCTCAAGCCTTTGTTGTCGACATTGGTAAAGCCGACTACCTGCGAGGCCAGCGTACCGTAGGCGAAATGGCGACTCGACTCCCACCGCCGTATCAGACCCGGGTCATCCATATCCGCCAGACTGGAATACTCGACGCCGTCGAGCGCGCGTTCGAGCCAGACGAAGCTGCCGCTGGCCTGTCGGATCTTGGCCAAATAGCTTTCCGCCGACTTTGCGGTCAGGGAATCCAGCACCCTGCAGATTCGCTCGGGATGCTGCACAACCTTGGGATCGACGGCAATGGAAAGTTTCAGGACGGTGGTGGCGATTTCATTGTCATTGCGGTCGTAGATACTGCCGCGATCGGCGGCAAGCGGCAGGCGCGCTTCATATTGCTTGCGGGCGCGTTCGCGGTAGTCCGCGCCATCGACAATCTGCACGGTGAAAAGGCGGGCGGCAACCGCCGCAAAACCCGCCACGAATAATGCCAGCAGAATCAATAGTTTGTAGGGCCTGCCCGGCGTCGGTCCACCGCTTCCACCGGCCGCTGCTCTATCGGCTGTGCGCTTTGCCATGTCTTCCTCTCTGCTGCATTCACTCCGTAAAGGCCGGAGCCGCCGGCCGCAAAGGCCGTCACCCTATTTCAACTTCCTCGGGGCGGACGCCGCCTGCACCATTCCCAGTTTGTCGCGGGCGAAGGCGCTGACGCGGTCGGGCGACTGCAGGTGAATACTCTCGGCCCGCAGCCGGTCGTTCTCGCGCTGCAGCTTCTCCAACACGCTCTGACGGTCGTCGATCCGCTCAACCAGTTTATTGACGGCGATCGCATTGCTCACAAAGAGCACGATAGCGCCGGCGCTGAGCACGATAACGGCAAAGAGGCTCCAGCGATTGAGCAAACGTCGCGTTTTGACGACGGTTGCCGGCTCCCGCCCCGGTAGTGCGCCCTTCTGTCCAACTGCCATTGCCTGCTCGTTCGAACCGGTCAATTCAAAAAATGCTTCCTCTTGATTGCATAAAATTAACATTATTTGAGTAACTTTTGCGCTATTGCGATTTTTCAATCGGTCGGTAACCATCGCATCGGATTTCAGCGACTGAATCGCCTAGCCAGAGTTTTAGCCCGAACTGTTTGATGTTTATTCTTTACAATGGTGAGATTGTATGATCTATCTTTTACGCCTTGTATTGCTCTGCATATTTTTGCCCGGCGCGATGCTGCTTGCCGGAGAGGACGTTTTACGACCTTCCACGCCGGCCGCGGGCGATGTGAAGCATAAACGTTCCGACAGGCCTCCCGTTCAGCTCGGCTTCGACCTGGGAGCGACATTCAACACGTATTCGGGAGACGCAGAGGAGCAGCTTAGCGGTACGCGCGGCAATCTCTTCGAAGCAGGCTCGGGCCTGGGCGGTCTGCTGGATATCTACGCCGATATTCCAGTTTCGGAGAGTATCGGCATCCAGGCATCTCTCGGCGTGGATGCCAAGAGCTTTTCCGATGACAGTAACACCTACTCCGAAGATTGTACGCTGGCAGACTTGCAAACCGTGACAGCCAATCTGGATAATGAGTATGATGCCACTGTCACGTACGTGGCCCTGGCGGGGCTTCTGCGCGTCAATGTTACACCCGAGTGGCAGGTTTACGTCGGGCCGAACCTGCAATTCAAGATCGGCGACGCCGAGTTCGAATCGACCGATCACATCAATTCACCAGACGAGTGTTTTTTTATTGATGATGCCGGCTTCCTGACCGATCAGAAATCACAGACGCAGACCGACATCGACGATCAGGCCAGTTCGACACGCCTGGCGCTCGAAATCGGAACCGGCTATCTGATACCATTGAGCGAGGGTGTGTGGCTGGTACCCAAGGCTGGCGCTCAGTTGTTTTTGTCGAGCTTTGGCGACGACATTTCCACTTTCAGTCTGGACAGTACAGCGCTGGGCAACATTACAAACCGAACGCTGCATAGCATACAGTTCACAATTGGTCTCTTGTTCGATTTATAATAAGGTAGGAGAACCACAATGAATTTCCGTTACTTTTTTTCCGTATGCTGCGCGCTTCTTGCTCTAGCCGCGACTGACATCGTCGCGCAGGGCAAGGTCAAGATTTCCCCGCTGACGATTAATTCCAGCGCGGATGATTTTGCCTCGGTCTTTACAGGTAATCGCAATACAATGTATTTCACGTCGGATCGCGACGGCGACGGACAGCGCGCGTACAGCTCCATCGGCTGGAGTACGCCCGAAGAAGTCGACGGCGAGGTCAATGACGGCAGCCAGATCGGCGCGGTGGCGATTACGCCCGACGGCCAGTATATGATCTTCGCGGCTTACGATCATGACGAGGCGGGCCAGGGACGAACTGATCTG
>JANQRB010000067.1 GCA_028284775.1 Candidatus Kapaibacterium sp.
CTCCAGCACTTTGATCATTCGGCGCCCCACCAGTCCGGTGGCGCCGACAACCGCAACATTGTATCGCTTCTGCGTTGCCATAGCCTGCAAATATAAAACAAATATGTGAAACGGCTGTGGCGGTTCCGATCCTTACCTGCCTGCGCAGCTCCTGCTTTCCCCGACGGCCGGCCGGTAAGCATTTCGGCATAGCGCTGCGAGTTACTCCGTACCCGAGATGCGCAGCCTGACAGATTCGATACTGCGTCGGCTTTTCTTCAAAACAGTCAGCTCGTAGCCCTCAAAAGTCATCGATTCATTAACATCGGGAATTTTTTCAAAGATGACATTGACGAGACCGCCGACGGTTTCATACTCTTCACCTTCCGGCAGGGGCGAGGGCAGCAGATCGTTGACATCGGCGATCGTTGCGGCGGCGTTCACAATGTATTCGTTGGCGTTGCTTTCTTTAACTACCGGTTCTTCCTCGTCGTATTCATCCTGGATTTCGCCCACGAGCTCTTCGATGATATCTTCCATGGTCACGATGCCGGCTGTTCCGCCAAACTCGTCGAGGACGATTGCCATATGTAATTTTTGCTGTTGAAATTCACGCAGCAGATCGCTGATTTTCTTATTCTCGGAAACAAAATATGCCGGTCGCAGAACATCCTGCAGCAGAATGAGATTGCGATGGGTTATCATCGTTAACACATCCTTGGTATAGACAACACCGATTATGTTGTCGATACTGTCCTGGAAAACCGGTACGCGCGAATATCCTTCCTCGGTCAAAGTCTGAAGTATTTTGTCGGTCGTGGTAGCGACATCGAGCGCCATAATTTGCGGGCGCGCCACCATAATCTGCCGGGCGCTGCGTTCGCTGAAGTCAAAGACGTTTTTGATAAGCTCGTGCTCGGTGGAAAGGATCGTGCCTGTTTCCCGACTCTGGTCGAGCAGCAGCAACAAATCCTCGGCACTGTGAATCTCGCTGCGCGGCACGCTTCGCAGGCCAACCAGGTGGAGCAATGCGGTTGCGAGCCTGTCGACGATCCAGATGACAGGGTAGAATAGCCGGTAAAAAAAATGCAGGGGCGCTGCCGTAGCTACAGCCGCAAGCGTGGGACGATGAAAACCGAGCGCCTTCGGAATCAGTTCGCCGAAGACGACGTGGACGATGGTCAGAAGGGTAAATGTCAGTAGAAAGGCGAAAAAGGCGTAAAATTGCTCCAGCCCGATGCCGATGCCGAGGGACGTGTCGACATAACGTAGCAGGTCTGCGGTGCCGACAGCATCCAACAATGGCGTAATCAGGCCGGTCGCCACACCTTGACCGCACCATCCCAGGCCGAGGCTGGCTACGGTAATTCCCAGTTGAGCGGCTGACAGGAAGGCATGTGGGTGCTGCTGAATAGCATTGGCCAATCCGGCGGCGCGGCTGCCGGTTCTGGCTTTGACTTCCAGACGACCCACGCGAACCTTGACAATTGCAAATTCAGTGATTACGAAAAAGCCGTTGAGGACTACCAGCAGGAGCGGCAGCGCTGCGTCAGCGATCATAGTGGCTAAATCTCAATTCACGACAATTCTGCCCGAATGTACTAAATATATTGCATAAGTGCATTCAGAATTTCCCGATCTCATACCTGCTTATTCGGCAGCCCCTGCTGCACCGCTCGCAAAAAGCCGTCTGTGCGCGCTGTAAGCCGTTTTTCAAGGTGAAATTCAAAGTAGCGATTCAAAAATTCACGCAACTCCTGCCGCTGTCGTTGTGTGCTGACAATTCCGGGCAGCTTTTCCGGCTGCAGCATCACGATCCTTTGCAGCATCTCCAATGATTCTGCGGCGATGGAAAAATTACGCGTGCCGCCATCAAGCGAAGCCTGTCGGGGCGCCGCCGTCGTCAGCGAAAGTGTAAAGCCCGCGGCATCGGTCGCTAATGCCTTACGATCGCTGTCAGCGTATTGCATTGGCTGAAGTCCAAATCCCAGCAGTCCGGCGAGACGAATCTGAAAATAGAACAAGAGTGTCTGTTCGTCCACGGCCGGATTGTTTAAGGCCTGCATACTTTGTTTGAGCAGGGAATAGAGGTCGGGATTACAATCTTCATCGAGTTGGGATGTGTAGATGGCTTCGGCAATGCTGAATCCCACCGTCAGGCGCTCGAATGAATCGGCGATCGTCCGCAGGGGTATCGCGAGCTCCGCCTGTGTTAAGGTGTGCAGATCGCGTCGAGGATGGTGATAGAGGCTGATACTGCTGAATGAAAGCGGGTCAAGAGCGCTGCCGAACTTGTTTTTGGCACGGCGGGCTCCTTTGGCGATGGCATTGCAACGACCAAAATCATGGGTATAAAGTGCTATGAGCTTGCTGCTCTCGCGATACTTGCGCGATTTCAACACAAAGGCTTCCGTTGTAACGAGCATCGACACTACTCTGCTAAACCGCGTGAATGAAAAAATGTTTTGCAAATTACGAAATGGGCCATAACTTTGCAGTTCTCTTGTAATTCCGGAGTAGCTCAGTTTGGTTAGAGCAAGTGACTGTTAATCACTGGGTCGGGGGTTCAAGTCCCTCCTCCGGAGCAACGTAGCGGCCTTCAAGTTGCCGACAAATAAAAAGACCCCGCAGACAATCTGCAGGGTTTTTTTTGTTTTCAGCACTGGGGCGCTTGCTCGCGTCCTCGGCAAATAACTTTCATCGTCAACAGACCGGCACCTGACCAAGTATCCCCGCCAGGGATTCCATCAAACGCTTCCGATTGAATGGCTTGGCGATATAATCGCAAAAGCCTTCGGAAAGATACTTTTCGCGGTCGTCGTGCATCGCGAAAGCCGTTACCGCGATCGCCGGCGTTTTGTGGTAGCCTTCGATCTGGCGCATCCGCCGCAATGTATCGACGCCGTCCATTGATCTCTTGCCAAGATTAATGTCCATCAGCACGACATCATAAGAATTGCGTTGACAAAGGCCGAGTGCCTTATCGCCGTCACTGGCGATGTCCGTCGTACAGAGATCTTTGACGAAGTGCGATACCAGCTCCTGCCCCACGCGATCGTCTTCCACGAGCAGAATTTTCGGTCGTTCCGTGCTGAATCTTGCAGCGGATTGTAGTGGCGTCTGCCGCTGGAAACGCTGCAGCTGAGTTTCGACCACCGGGAACGACATGTTAACGACTGTTCCATTCCCTACAATACTGTCGATGTGCAGGGAGCCAAACATTTTGGCCGTCAGCCGCTGCAGCACGGTCAATCCCAATTCGGCTTCCCGGAGATCCGATTTCCTCTGTCCGGCGTCTCTGAGGTTATTCTCGAAAACTCGTGCCAGGCGGGCCGGCGAAATTCCCACGCCTGAATCACGGACACTGATTTGCAGGCGCGGTTTTTCGCCGGCCGTCATACATTGCAAATCAATACTCACGCAACCCTGCCCGGTATGTTTGATCGCATTTTCAATGAGATTGCCTAATAACAACTTGAAGGTGTCGGGATCGGCCAGGATACGCTTCTGCTGCGAGGCATCGTTCATAATCAGCTTCAGCCCTTTACGTTCGGCAGCCGGATGATAGTGCGTTATGACTTCTTCGATTTCATCAGCGGGTGCAAAATTAACAAAGTTCAGGAACTCGACACCGGAATCGAGCAAAGCCAGTGCGCCGATGTTACCGATGCGGGTCAGCATTTGTTCTGCGCTGGCGTGAATATTGTTCGCTGCAGAAAGCAGCGCATCCGATCCCAGCTCGCGAACCAGAACC
The DNA here is from genome assembly GCA_028284775.1 of Candidatus Kapaibacterium sp. Taxonomy (GTDB): domain Bacteria; phylum Bacteroidota; class Ignavibacteria; order Kapaibacteriales; family UBA7675; genus JANQRB01. Next base: position 3,734 of record JANQRB010000067.1, read on the forward strand.
GATGAAAACCCGAGGATGCCGTTCAAGGTCGTTCGAAGGTCGTATTGGAGCTGTGTGATAAGCTCCGTCGTCAGAATACTCTGTTCCTGTACCTGCGCCTGACGTTGTTGGAGATCGCTTTTTACCGATTTCAATTCGTTGATATTCTGCACGATCGCAATCGCCTGCGGCTTGTCATCGCCCTCCTGCGTTAATGAGCTAAAGGCGCAGCGGGTCCATACTGTACGACCGGCCTTATCCAGCAGCCGGATCTCCAAGTGCATCTTGCCGCCACTCGATTCCAGGATTTCGTGCTGAAGGGCCTGAATTGCAGCCTGATCATCGGGATGTACCAGATCCCTGAGAGTGCGAAATTTGAGCTCGCCGGAGGTGTATCCAAGTGTTCGACACAGAACAGCATTCGAGTGTCTGATTGAACAGCCGGCGTCAAAGTACAACAGGCCGTGGCCGGCGTGCTCCATGGCCTGCTGCAGTCTCTTGTCACGCATCCGCAGCTCGCGCAGATGTTCTTCGGCGCTGATATCCTCTGCCACACAAAGGAAGGCCGGCCGGCCATTATAACGCAATACACTGGCCGTGACATTGAGAGTCAGCTCCCTGCCGCCACGGCCGTATTGAGTTGTCTTGAAATGAATAGTACTGTTTTTATTGGGCTCGCTATTCAACAGAGGCAGATCCTTGCCGGCTTGCGGACTGAGATGGAGGAGGGGCAGCCCCAGCAGATCCGATTTTCGTTTTCCCAACATCCGACAGGCGCTGGCGTTGATATCCAGGATTTCGTGACTAAAGGTATGCAGGATAAATACGCCATTGTGTGAGTTTTCGAAGAGCAGCTTGAAGTCGCGCTCGGACTTCATCAATGCGTGCTGTACCAGACGCATTTCAGTGAGTCTGCGGGCAAACAGGATCATTTTCATGGCACCAGCGCCATCAGAGGCCAGTGTATGCAGGGTGAAGCGGCAGTCGAAGGCGGCATCGCCCGGATGGTGAATCGTTAGCTCGCCGGAGCGCGCGCCATGTTTCTCCATAGCAGATCGGAGCAGGCCGCGGTAGATCGTCTGCGCATCGCCTTTAAGCAGATCGCCAAGCTTGGGGCATTCGACGCGACCCTGGGGCAATGCCAGAATATCCCGCATCGCCGGATTGAGATCGAGAATCCGGCCCTCGGCATCAAGCAGGCAGATGCCTTCGTCTGAATGATCCACTGTCGTTCGCAAATCGGCGGCGGACTGGCGATAAGCAGTGGCCAGCGTCAGAGTCGAATAGATTGTCAGGGAGTCTTCGCCGTCGCTGGCGCCGGCAAATAATTCTTCGTCAATGAAACGCAGTCCGCCGTTTTTTATACGAATCCGATAAGCAATTTTGCAGCGTTCAAGTCCTGTGTACAAAAGCTGATGAATAGCGCTGAAATAGCGAATCCGGTCTTCCGCTACGATGATGTTCCAGAATTGAAGCTCACCACTTAAACAATCCCTGCCGTGGTACCCTGTCAGGCTGTCAAAAGAAGCCGAAATAAAAACCGGACGAAACTCTCTGCCGCAGCTCCATTCGATAAAGGTGGCTCGGGGCGTTATCGCCGACGGTGTGGATACGGCAGACTGGTCCGCCGCGACGGCGTTCCTGGAATGGCTCGTTTTGTCCGCGGCGCCGAGAGCGGATGTGTGAACCGGCATACATGCGCCTGGGACAAGATCATCAACGATGCGCAGCATGTGAACGAATGAAGAATCGTCACTGCAGCACTTACGCAGCTTCCATAAATGTTCAATTGTCATAATCTGCGAACTCGATCTAAAAACTGCTTAACCGTGCACTCGGGCAGTATTTGAGCGGATGTTAATATCTTGCTGCCTGAATATCCGATTTTTCGGGTAGAATTACAATCGGAAAGCTTTGTGCAACATTACTCTTTTGATGCGTGTTCCCTCTGGCGGCGGGAGTCGCTGCAGCTTTCGGCCTGCGCTTCGGCAAGGCGCCAGATTTTCTGGCATGCAAAACGGTTTTCATACAGCGCTCGTCCGATCACAATTGAATCGACGCCATAGGGGCAGAGCTGCTGTAAACGCCACAATTGTTGTACCGTGGCAACGCCGCCGGCGGCGGTGACGCGTAAGCCGGACTCGACAGCGATACGCTGAAGTGCCTGGTAGTTGGGACCGGCCAGCGAGCCTTCGCGCCCGACATCTGCGTATACCAATCGCATCCCGCCTAGCTCCCGTACGAACAATGCGAAGGCGCTGTCGCGTTCCGCGGCTACGTCCTTGTCATGCTGAACTTTGCCATCCGATGCCCGGATACCAAAAACGATGCGACTGGGAGAGTACTCGCGAAGCAATGTGCGTACTCCTTCTGGATCGCGCCGCGCCAGACGACTCACGATAATCCGATACACGCCGGCATCAAGCCAGAAGCGGCAGGCCTCCGTGTTTTCGAAACGCGAGAGCAAGGTAATCGGAATGTCGATCTGCCGGACCAAGTGGAGAATCGTCTTGGTATTACGTGTGCTATCGCGACCGGCATAGCCGTCACAGTCCTCTATCTGAATGCTTTTTGCGTTTTCACGTCGCCACAGACGTGCCAGCTGCAAAGGGTGAGTAGAATATTCAGCGTAGAGAGGGCCTGTGCCCGGCTCACCGCGAACGGTGTGACGACATTCGCCGCCCGAGAGGTCCATAGCCGGAATTACCAGCATTGTGCCCGCCATCGCACACCTCGTTCATTTCATGACATTGCGCAGAGCCTTCCGTATTACCTGCTCTACGCTCAGCTTCATATCGCGCTCCGACACAATCACCTCGCGGATCGCCTTGTCGGCAATCGGACGAGAATACCCTAAAGCCAGTAAGGCTGAAAGCGATTCCTGCCGGACGTCAGTCTCCGTTTGCGCCTTGCCGATCTCACTATCGGGGGTGGGCGTGAGCGTGTCCTTGCTCAATTTGTCGCGCAGCTCCACGACGATGCGCTCGGCTGTTTTTTTGCCGACGCCGGGCAGCTTTTGCAGACTGCGAATATCCTGCTGGATAATGACCTGCTGCAAGTCCGCAAGACGAATGGACGAGAGTATTCCCAACGCTATTTTCGGTCCGATACCGGGAATGGAGGTCAGGAGTACAAAAGCGCTGCGATCCGCCGCATCGGTGAAGCCGAAGAGATCCATCGAGTCTTCGCGGACCACGAGTAAGGTCAGCAGCGTCACTTCGGTGTGAAGCTCGGGTAGTCGCTCCGCCGTCGTGAGAGGTACGTTAATGAGGTAACCGACCCCATGGCAATCGATAACTACCTCGGTATTTTGCTTGGCACTGAGCCGTCCCCGGATGTGTGCAATCATCAGCTCTTCGCCATTAACTGACAGGATTCGAATCGAAATCGCAATATACGGAGTTTCTCGTTCTCATCGGAAATTCCAGGCAGGGCGGCGGTATTGGTCTGGCCTCGAATTCAGCGGCATGCTCAACCGATATAAGGCAGACTGACGCCTCTGCATTCGTAGCCTTGCCCATTGTCCACCGGCGATGGCAAACAACCGTTCGGGAGTGCTTCGTGCCCCATTATCCAGATCTGCCGTCCGCCGATATCTTCTTCCTTGTCTCTCAATATTCCATACCGTAAATCCCAGCCTTCCTGTGCAGTCCGCGCCGACCACGGCGCATCGGTGGATTAGGGCGTCGGGCATCGGCCCGAAGATTCCGAAGCCGCACGAAGTATCAAGCTGATCACATTATGGATGAAGGATGAAGAAACAGAGCAATGAGCGGCAGGAACGAGGTCGGCAGGGTGAGGCGATGGCGCTTCAATTCTTACAATCTCGCGGCTATACGATCTGTGACCGCAATTTTCGTTTTGGTCGCCTCGGCGAGCTTGACATTATCGCCGAGGATGGCGAATTCCTGGTATTTGTTGAAGTGAAGTTGCGCCGGTCGGCGAGCTATGGTCCGCCGGAGCTGGCGATCACGCCCGCCAAAAAACACAAACTGCGTCAGCTCGGCAAAGCCTACCTCTACCTAAAGGGCATCCGGGAGCGGGATTGCCGTTTTGACATTATCGCGATTGATTACATTGCCGACGACTGGAAAATCCGTCACATACGGAACGCTCTCTAGCCTGCGGCCGACTGCGGCAGCGCCGAGAGGAGCGCTATTAATTGTGATCCGAAAACATAACTTTGGTATATTGCAGCCTAGGCAAGCGCCGGACCACAGACCGTGTGAGGGCGCTTGACGTTTTCTTGGGTGAATGTAGGGAAAAACTGAAGCAAGAGACGATGGGCAAAAAAGCGCTGATTACCGGCATTACAGGACAGGATGGATCGTATCTGGCTGAATTACTGCTGGCAAAGGGCTATGAGGTGCATGGCATTATCCGCCGTGCATCGACATTTAACACCAGTAGAATCGATCATCTATATCGCGACCGCCATGACCCGGAATCGCGTTTGTTTTTGCACTATGGCGATCTCTCGGATTCTTCCAACCTCAACCGACTGATTGAAAAAAACGCACCCGACGAAATATACCATCTGGGTGCTCAGAGTCATGTGCGCGTCAGCTTTGATATGCCCGAGTTTACCGGTGACGTAACGGGTATTTCAACCGTGCGGCTACTCGACGCGATACGTGATACCGGGGTCCCCGCGAAATTTTATCAGGCGTCTTCCAGCGAAATGTACGGTCGCGTGCAGGACGTGCCGCAGAAAGAATCGACACCCTTTTATCCGCGCAGCCCTTATGCCTGCGCGAAGGTGTATGCCTACTGGATCACCATCAATTACCGCGAATCTTATGGAATTTATGCCTGCAACGGTATTCTGTTCAATCACGAGTCGCCGCGCCGCGGGGAAACATTCGTGACTCGGAAAATCACGCGCGCCGTTGCGCGCATCAAGGCCGGCATTCAAAAAAAATTATTCCTCGGCAATCTGGACGCCAAGCGCGACTGGGGCTATGCCAAGGAGTATGTCGATGCTATGTGGCTGATGCTGCAGCAGGAAGAGGCCGAAGATTTTGTGATTGCTACCGGCGAAACGCATTCGGTCCGTGAGTTTTTGGAAGAGGCCTTCACCTGCGTCGATCTGGATTGGAAGGACTACGTGGAAATCGACCCGAAGTATTTTCGGCCGGCCGAGGTGGATCTGCTCATCGGCGACGCCTCCAAGGCCAGAGAAAAACTGAACTGGGAACCGAAAGTGAAATTCAAGGAGCTGGTGCGATTGATGGTCGAGGCCGATATCGACACGCTGCAACGCCAGCTTAGCGGACAGATACCGAGCGAATCTGAGTTCTGAGCATATGTCGGAAGTGTAACCGTTCGTGGACGAATGTCCGATTGAAGCGCCTACCTCATGTTCAATTAGAACGTTGACCCTTTTCCGAAATGAGACATTTGGGCTAAATGTGGGCGGCATTCACTGTAATGGATTGTCTGGACTGTCAGTAGCGATGACCGGGCTGAGCCCATGCTGCGCGCCCATATCAGATCGTTGCCGTTTGCTGTTGTCTGAATGCCGGACAGTTTTCCTGCGGGCCCTTTATATATTCACCTTCCTTTGTCTGGCCCATCCTCTCGAAGCGCAGGATCTACCCGATAGTACCGAAAAAGAAACCATCATCGAGAATATTACTGTCCAGGGGCGCGATATCCCGGAAAATGAATGGGATGATGTCGTTATTGCCGAACGGGATACCATTCGATTCTACTTCTGGTGCCAGGCCAATGGGCTGGAGCGCGATCGCTTTTTGTTCCGAACCACATTGCGGCGTCAGAATGGCCAGGAAAGATCCCAGGAAGTTAACTTCACGCCCGTCCGTTTCGTCGGGCTGGCTGAGGGTGGTTATATCTTCAGCGTCTATGCCACCGGCCGGCCGGCTGTCTGGCGGACAACAGCCAAGAGTATTCACTTTCGTGTCGATAGTCGACTGGCGGCCGAACGTGATTCCATCCGCCGACAACAGGAAGTACAAGATTCCCTCGCACGCCTGGCGGCTCAGGAACAATTAGAATCCAAGGACAGTTGGCTCGCCGGTAGTGCCGCGCGTATCGGGGCCGGAAGTGTTGTTTTATTACTCGTCATTGGGACCGGAGTAACTGTCTACCGCCGCAGAAAACAGCTTAGCGCCTCGGCTCCATCCCATGCGGCGAATGACACGGGACCAAAAAGTCGTTCAAACCTGTTTCACAATCGGGCAAACGGTAAAGCCATGGCAAGTGATTCCTTAAGCAACGAGCAACTGCTTGGAATAAACTCCGCGCTGCGCGCGGAGATCGCGGCCCTGCGCGGGCAGATTGAAGCCCTGCAGATTCGTACCGAGGAACTTGGCAAAACCAATAGTGATCTGATGGAGCAGAAGGAGCGCCTGCTGCGTCACAAGGTTCAACTGGAAGAGCTGCAAACGCAAAAGGATGATCTCTTCGCCATGGTGGTCCATGATATCAAAAATCCCGCTGGCATTATCAAGGGGCTGGTGGAGTTGCTCCGCTCGTATGACCTGACGGCCATGGAGCAGCAGGAGATCATGGAAGATCTTATGAGCACCTCGAGCAAAATTCTTTCTCTGGCACAGGAAGTTTCGCGGGTGCTGGCCCTGGAATCGGGAACGCTCAACCTGGACTTGGCGCGTTATGATCTGGCCGAAATCATTGATGACGTCTGCCGCCGGAATGGACGAAATGCTGCGCAAAAAGATATCAAAATCATCAAAGATGTTGCGTCGGAATTGGCTGAGGTGGAGCTGGATGTCCAGAAAATGGAAGAAGTATTCGATAACCTGGTCTCCAATGCGATTAAGTTTTCGCATAAGGGCGCGATGGTACAGGTTTCCGCCGTTCAAAAAGGCAAAAGAGTATTGGTGGAAGTGGTCGACAACGGACTGGGACTATCCGAGGAAGATATTAAGCGTGCCTTCGGCAAAGGGGCCCGTCTGAGTGCCCGGCCGACAGATAACGAGACGAGTTCGGGCTTGGGACTGTGGATCGTCAAGCGCATTATCGAGGCTCATCACGGACGCGTATGGGTCAAAAGTTCGCTGGGGCAAGGCGCCACCTTTGCACTGGAAATTCCTTTAACGCAGCCGAAAAAAGAAGAAGTGGAGTCATAAAACTCAGCTGCGCCGACGCAATCCTGCGATAGCAGAGCTGTCGGTCGAATTGGCGATAAATAACCAAAGATTGAATGTGGCCAGAAAATTCGTCCGCAGGATTCAGAGAGCTTCCGATACACCCGTGCTGCCGAATCCGCCATCGGCCCGATCTGTTGCATCCAGGGTTTCGACTTGTTCCCATTGAACGCGACTATAGCTCGCAATTATCATCTGAGCAATGCGATCGCCGCGCTGCAAGACAAAGGGCTCCGTACCGAAATTGGCGAGGATGACGCTGATTTCACCGCGATAGTCGCTGTCGATTGTGCCGGGCGCATTCAGCGCAAATACACCATGCCTGGCCGCCAGCCCGCTGCGCGATCGTATTTGAGCCTCGAATCCCTGGGGCAGGGCGATGGCCAAAGCTGTCGGCACCATAACTATGGCGCGTGGAGCCAGCGTCAGCGGTTCGTTGAGAGCGGCGCTGATATCCATTCCGGCCGAGCCGGCGGTCGCATAGCGGGGAAGGGCCAGGTCGGCGAATGCCTCATCCGTTCGTGTGATTCGTATCGCTAATTCTTGCATAGAATTTCACAGATAATACAGAGAAACCATTGAGCGTGCTTTGGCAACGCCTTTCGTTCCGGACATTCAGCCCCGCCAGCCTGTGCCAAGGCGCAACAGCCAAAGGCAGAGCACCATGCCTAAGAAGCTGAAAAGCAGCAGCATGCGCTGTCGGTCCGATAAGCTCGTCGCCAGTGCGCGACTGCCGTTTGGACTCAACGCCAGGGCGAGGGCGGCGGCAACGAGAATGAACGAGAGGGGGTGAAAATGCCAGGCCTGCGCCAGCTCGCCCCTGGCAATTGCTACGCAGGCTCTCGTCATGCCGCAGCCGGGGCAGGGCAGATCTGTTACGCTGCGAAACAGACATGGCAGAAGCTGTACCTTGCCGGGGCCAACGCCCATGAAGAGGGTCGCAGCTCCGACTACCAGCAAGCCCAGCAGGAATATTCTGGCCAAGTCTTCGCTGCGCAGGCGACGTTTAGTTGTAAAATTTGTTGATTTCACCTTGCTGTATAGCGGTTGAAACAAGCGGCGTTGTAAAAATCGAAAGCAAAACGCAAATCAAGGCCAGGTCGCTGTTGACTTTTATTCCATGCACTTCCTGAATGTCATTGATTGCTTTCGACATTTTGTATTCGTAATAGAGCGAATAAATACCGCAGGTGATAAAAGTCAGAAGCAGCCACAGCCCAAAATTATGTTCGTCCGTTTCCTGCCAAGCATTAAGAATCTTCATTTGTTTGTATTGCCAGACAAACCACCAGATGCCGCATGTAACGATACTCAGGATGATGAAAAGCGGAATGCTGATAACTCCTTCAGATTCAGGATAGCGGAAATCCTCGTCGACGTGCATGTATGCTCCCAGATTGATAGTAGGAATGCTCCTTTGTCCGCCCGTCAAATTACAATTCTCATGTTGCTTGACAAGCGCGCGATTGGCAGTACGGGGTTTTTGGTCTGGGAGTTACGCCGGAACAACACAACAATTTTCCGTTTCAGGCATGCCGAGCGAATAAAAAATTGGTCATGAGGCAACTGTCGTCCATGCCTGACAGTGTCAGATTATTTGACACTTTTTGCCTTGCTAAATCCGGGTCATGATAGCGGCATGAGCCATGTAAAACATGGCATATAATTTGTAGCTAAGGAAGCTGTGGTGTGCAGTGGGCTGGGAACCCGCTACGGTTGACTATGGGTGATAACTGCTCAACTTCGAATACATCATTTGTCGGTTGTTTATTAGCTAAGGCAATGATATATTTGGAGTTTGTGCAGCGAATGCACTGGGCAGTTATACGCCCGTAGCTCAACTGGATAGAGCGTTGGATTCCGGTTCCAAAGGTTGGGGGTTCAAGTCCCTTCGGGCGTGCAAAGAATAATGTCGCATCAAGTACATCACATTTCATTAGTTCCTCAAGTTCCAGCAAGCGAGAAAACAATCGAGCACGATTAAGCTACGGTTTAGCATGAAGAAACATCAACAAGACAAGCTCCGCATTGAAGACGATCCGGATGAAGAATTGTACATTGAGGAGGAGCCGGCCACACTTCAGGATAATATCCGTCGATATCTCATCATAACATCTGTCGCTCTCGGCATTGTGTTCGTCGGTTATATCGGGCTGAATTCCTATCTCAATTCGCAGGCGGAAAAGCAGCGTGAGGCTGCGACGGAACTATCGCGTATACGGCCTTATTACGAGTCGGGCGATTACCAGGTGGCCCTGGATGGCGATCCGAGCAAATCGATTCGCGGTGCAAGTATCATTGGGCTTGCGCAAATCGCCGGAGAATATGCCGATACGGAAGCAGGCAAGCTGGCAGCGCTCTACGCAGGGCAGGCAAGCCGCATGATTGGCGACTACACACAGGCTGAAAAATATTTTGACATGGCCGGCAGCGCCGAAGCAACGATGACGCGAATCGGTGCCCAGGCCGGGCTGGCTGCATGCAAAGCCAAATCCGAACAATTTAGCGAAGCCGCCGGATTATACGAGCAAGCATCCACACTCGCCAAAGATACCGGGAATGACGAGCATTATCAGCTCTACGCCGCGATGTTGTACGAACGCGCCGGCGAAACAGGTGAAGCTTTGCGCATGTACAAAGGAATCATTTCCTCAAATGAATTCTCGGAATTTGCCGGTGAAGCGAAATCCGGGCTTGTGCGTTTAGGGGCAAGCATTGATTGACTCTTTAAACGTTCCCTTCTCCTCTCTTGAATCCAGAAAATGAGAAAAATTTTGAATACAGTTCATTTAACTAATTTTTACACCTCCGGAGGGTTTATGCAACGTTGGTTTCGTGCAGTAATCTTAGCCGTAGCGTGGATCAGTATTTCATCTGTTCTCTACGCTCAGCCGCCGGTCGAACTCATTACCGGTGAAATCGGGCCGAATGATGTCCGGGTACTTTCAAAAGATACGCTTTATACGATCGATGGTCGTTTGCGTGTTAGCGGTGCCCTGGTCATTGAACCCGGAACCACAGTCGAATTTAAACCGAATGGCCGCCTTGTAGTAGCATGCGGTGGTCGCGTCCTGGCCGATGGTCAGGTATTTGCAATTTACAACAATCCCTTCGATCCCCTGGCTACGCCGAAGTTCAACAATCCTTCGGACTTCTACTCCGGCTACGCGGATTTGGATTACTTCATCGCTCCGGGCGTCTATACCGCACCGAATATCGGTGAACCGACGGTGAACTTCAACAAAGCAGATGATCTGTTCCGCGTCAACCTCGGCACAGCTCCGCAGTTGCAGAACCTGACAGTTGGCGCTGCGATGCTCTATCACCTTTCGCGCATCGATTTTGCCGACAAGGATCCCAACATCAATCAGCGTCCGTGGCGTCGCCCCGGCGGTCGGGACATCAATGTGGAGCCCGATCGTATCACGTTCCGGGGTAATCCGGTTAACGATTTTTCTCGTGACTGGGGCCACATCGTGGTTATGCCCGGTGCACGCGCAGCCTACTTTCGCGACGTTGATTTTCAGAATATGCGCAAAGACTCGACAGTCGATCGATTCATTACCAATGAACCATATTATGAAGCACCCGACGGTGTCAACCCTGTCCCCTTCCAGCGGCTCAGCGAGCGCATGACGGCGATGACGCAGGGATCCGGTGGTGCTTTGACGACCATGTCGGTCCGGACATGGTTGGTCAATTGTAACTTCGAAGACAACTTCGCCCGCTATCGCGGCGGTGCTCTGCAGATCCTGGAAGCGCCACTCGATGACTTCGGCGCGGGCACTGGACCGGCAGTCTACGAGGATTCTCGCAGTATTGTGGCGGGGCTGGACTTTTATCCGTTAGGAACAAATCCGAATGTCACCAACTATGCTACCGGTGAGGAAATCGATCAGCAGATCCCCGCGATCGACGATCTACGCAACTCTTCGCCGGAGCCTCTGACCGACAAACAGCGTCAGCTGGTGGATGACGGACGTCTTGCCGTTTATCTCTGCCGCATGCGCCGTCTGACCTTCCGGAACAATCAGGTTCTTGTCTCGAAACACGATCAACTACTTGATAACGGCGTGCCGATCGGTACGAAGGACATTCTCGACGAAGCAGCCGATATTGAAGCTCGCCCGGATCGTCAATTCCGGAATCTGGCATTCGGCGGCGCGATGTACATTTCGGGCCGTAAACTAATGCAAATCAGCTTCGGTAATAATCATGATTGCGCGCCGGAAAGTGATTTCATCCTTTTCGAAGGCAACATCGCACGCAACTTACAGCCGGGCGGCAGCAGCTCGCAGGGTGCGAGAGGCGGCGCCGTCTACGTCGGCACCAACACTTCGGTTATTTTTGCCGGTCGCTTCATTAACAATGAAACACAACTGGACTTTAACAGCAACCTCGGTGACTTCTCGCAGGGCGGCGCTATCTATGGTTCAGTCAATGCGCCCCTGATTAACATCCGCGGTGGTCGTCAGCAGCTCGATGCCCAGGTGACCTATTTCGAAGGCAACAAATCAGGTCGCGGCGGCGCGATCTATCAGGCGGTTAACCCGCTGAGCATTGCCAACCGCGTTCCGTCGCCGGTCATCGGCGGCTCTGATTTCACGCTGACGACGAGAGACTATGGATTTAACATCAAGTTCCTCGGCAATCAGGCTGAAGTTGATGGCGGCGCAATATTCACATCGAAAAACATGCTGGTTAACGGTGCCGGCGGTACTGTCGGAACGGCGACGAACTACGGCGGTCGATTCCGCGTAGAGTTCCGTGATAACTGGGCCGGCCTCTCCGGCGGTGCCATCTCGGTGGATATCCGTCTGCCCCTGACGGTGGAAAATCGTCGTGTCCGTATTGTACGGACTCAGTTTACCGGCAACACGGTTGCCAGCGTATCGGTAGATGACGGCAGCGTTAAAGGCGGCGGCGCTATTTATGCGCATCGCGCCGACCTTTACGAAGTGCGTGCTACCGAATTCCTCAATAATACGGTCTATCACGGCAATGGCGGCGCTATTGCGATGGTCGACGTTCGTCGTGAATCCAATCGTAACTTCGTTACCGACTTCGATTTGCTTGACTCCGAAGGCAGCATCATTGAAGATACGGCAGCTGCCAGTCAGCAGCCGTATACCTACAATACCAGCTTGCCGCCGGATGCACGTTCTCTGACACGCTTCCTCGGCAACCGGGCGATTCCCGATCTGGATCAGATGGGTAGCGGTACAACGCAGGTTGGTGATGTCTTGCGTACTCATCCGAATACCAATCTGGCGGAAAACGGAACCGGCCTTGGCGGGGCTATCTATGTTCTGGATCAAACCGACATCAGTCGCCTTATCAGAGAGGACAGACTGCACTTCAACCGGGTGCGTTTCCAAGACAACGAAGCCTATTCCGGTGCCGTCGTCTATTCGGACAACTACGATCTCGAAATTGCTTTGCAGCGTTCGCTGATTACCGGCAATATGGCAACATCCGAAGTCGGGATGGAGCAGAACGCAATCTTCGGTCCCTTTGTTAACGGCATCAACCCTGCCTCCAGCGACCTAGCCGGCGCTGTTCTTTATGGCGAGATGGTTGGACCGATTCCCTATGCCGATCCGCATACCGGCTCCAATGCCATTTATGACAACGGTGCGCGTTTCCTGATTCGTCTGCCGGATGCCCCGGACACGAAAGGAACATTGGCGCGCGGTGATATCGGCGCGGGTAAGATCGATAATATGCAAGGCAACTACTGGGGCCGCAGCGAAGCCAATGTCGTAACGATCATTGAGCGGACCAACACGCTGCAGGAAACCTTCTTTATCGAAAAGTCGACAACCAATCAGCTCTCTTTCGTACGCTCGTCAACGGCGACGCTGAAGCAGCAGGGCCCGTTTGAAACCAACTCCGGTTATAACTATACGCCGATTCCGGTTTCTGACGACTTCGATCGCAGCATCCCTGAGCATCTGTTGATGCAGGGCCATGTCTATGACATTTTTGACAAAGGTACCGACGCCAAATCGCTTGACTATGCGAATCGTCGGATGGCTCGTATCGAAGACTTTGCAGTCGGCGTTCCACCGCGCCTGCGCGTCTTCGACGATGCGACCAAGCCTTCGTACAACAAGGTTGTCAAACGCTGGACGCGCGATCCTTTTGTAGCCGATGTCGACTCGCGAATCGCTTTGATGCAGACTGAATATGTCGGTAACTCGCATCCGATCGGCTATCCGCTCTTCCTCGAATCCTACATCGACTACGATGGTGATGTTAACAAGAGCAACAATGACAATCGTGCGATTCACGAAACCGTGTACTTCATCATTAACGAGAATACCGGTGACTTCGTACGCTGCAACCTCGAGCAGGTCAATACGGTCAGCGAAGTTTTCCGCGGTCGTTGTGAATTAATTCCCGATTCCTCGAATCGTTTCTTCAATCCGCTCGACAGACGGACGGCTGAAAATCTCGCTAACTTTGGCGGCGGTGCTGCATTGCTGCAGAACATCAGTGCCAAATTCCAGCGTGAAAATTCCGCTACGCATTTTAATGCTGCCAGGAACGAAGACCTCGCAGCGCTTCAAGGACGTCGCTACGAGACGCTTCCTTCGCGCACCGGCGGTGCTGAATTCAACTATTCGAATCGTCCCGAACTCGATCCGAGCGTACAACTGTCCCACTATGGCGGCGAGCGCTTCAACGCGCTGCCGGTACGTGTTGGCGACACTGTTCGTGTTATCTCGCGGACGGTACTGTGGAAAGACGGTGTCAACACGGCCATCGATCGTGGTCTGAAATTCGGTATCAGCGCCTCGACACCGCCGCCGGTTCTGACAGGCTTCAAGTTGAAAGCCGAAGTGGAGCAGATCGAAGGCTATGAGCCCGCAGACGGTATCGACGTCATATTCCTGACGGAAGATCTGCCCTATCCCTTTGCAACAGACGAACTAGATGTTCATCCCGGTCGCGACTCGATCTTCGCCATTACGGCTGTCGATACGAACCGATTCTGGAATCCGAACTCGATCTTTAATCCGTCGAACAGCACCGGCCTGGAATACGAATGGGAAGTTGAGCCCAACTCCGGTCTTTCGCACTGGCTGCAGTCCGAAACCTTCTATCCGGATCATCCGACGACCGCGACGCTTCACGGCGCCAACGGCTGGGTGAATCTGTTTGGCCGTCCCACGAATCCCTATGTGGTTCCTGGAGGCGAGGTCGTAACGGTGCGTGCTCGCAACTGGGCGCCTCACTACCGTACTGTCGACGAGATGCGTGCTGGCGGTGTCAGTGAAGAAGAAATTGCCAAGTACATCTATCTGTATCGTCCGTATATGTTCGCTTGCGATTACGATACGGGCAACAGTCGATTCCTGCAACAGGATTCAGTGAACTTCGGTTTCAACAACACGGCCGAATATCGCTTCCGCTTGATTGTCGTCGACAGCATCCCGGTCTTTGAAGAAGAGACGGCTACCTGTCAGAAGGGCGACGGCGATACCCTGGTTGCAAGCGTGATTCGCTCGGGCGACAACTTCATGCGTTTCCGGGTCGATGTTAATACTGATGACGAGCGCGAAGATGCTGACGCGGCCGCTTTGGGCTGGGACTTCCGCTACGGACGTACGGCTTATTCCTTCGAAGTCAAGGATATCCGCCCCAATCCGGAAGATACGGCAACCGATCGCCTCTTCCAGAATCGTCCGATCTGGCTGAGCAATCAGTATCTGCTCGACGAAGCCGATCAAGCCGATCCATTTGCTGTTGCTTTCACCGACATCGGTCTTCTGAACGTTCAGATTCCCTGGGCGGACGCAGAGCAACTGCTTACTCCGGTTGATGCCGTCAACGGTTCGATGATAAACGATACGTCTCTGACAGTGGTTGTCAGCGACGGACACGGCGGAATTAATTCGCGTTCCTACAACGTGTTGATCAACTATTCGCCGGAAGTCACGACTAACTTCCTCGAATTGGCTGTCGAAGATGATGACTACAATCCGCAGTTGCTGGATTCCAGTCGCGCCATTAGAGCCTTCGACCCGAACTTCGATCAGCGTCTGACCTTCCGTTTGCTCTACGAAGCCGATCAGGCCGAAACCATTCTGAAAGATCCTTGCTTCCCCGAGGCGGGCGATTGGAATGATATTGTTAGCACTGCGTTAACACCGGAATGGCTGTTGATCGATCCAGTCAGCGGTCGCCTCTACGGCGCACCGCGCGTCAACGATGCACCGCGCCTCGGCGGCGACGCTGAAACGGTCACTGTGCTTGTGACGGATGAGTGCGGGCTAACACACGTACGCCAAATCACACTCGAAATCGATATGGTTAACCACAATCCTACGCTGGTCGAGTATCCTGCCGTGGATTGTGTTGACGAAGACGGTACCTACACGGGCACCTTCGAAGTTATCGACATCGACCTTCAGCGCGCCGAACCCAATGATGCTATCGAGCGCATTACAGTTGAAGTGATCGAGCCGGCCGGTTGGACGGTAGCGCCGAGCACGATTGTCGGTGGTATCGATACCGATCGCGCTGAATTCGAGATTTCCGGAACGCCGCCGCCGGCGCGCGACCGCAATCCCGACGGTACCGTAACTGTTCGCGTTCGCGCGACGGATTCGGAAGGTGAAGTGACGGAATTGGTCTTCCGCATCGCTGTCTCCCAGGCTACCGACTTCCTGAGCGAAGTTGCCATTACCAATAGCCTTGGCGCATTCCAGATTCTCCAGTGGGGAACCGGCGCGAATGCGACGACAGGTAAAGACGCCAACGCCGGCGGTGAAGGTAAACTCGATTCGAACTATTGCGAATTCGAAATTCCGCCGATTCCGCTGAAGCCGATCTTTGACGCTCGCTGGGATATTCCCAATCGTGAAGGCACCGTGCGCAATATCGTACCGCCGACGTCGAACAAGGCCCTGACAGCTATCTTCCAGGCCGGCGGCGCCGAATCGGCTCTGAACTATCCGATTCAGATCTGCTGGGATCGTTCAATCCTTGAAGCAGCGCCGCGTCCCGGCGATGATCAGGATTACTGGATCCGCGATGGTAACACGAAGGGTAACCGCTTCCTCATCAATATGCGTGAGCCGATTCCCTACAACCGGCGCACCAATGACGTCCTGCTGCAAATCCAGGGCGATTCGGTCTGGGTCCGCATTCTGAACAGCAATATCACGGGCTTTGAAATTGTCCGCGAGCCGACGACGCTGGTGAATGTCTGGGAACAGCCCGAAGGCGGCGAATCCTTGCTGGCGCAGAATACACCTAACCCCTTCAGCGGCAATACGGTACTTTCCTATCGTGTGGAAAATGCCGGCAACCTGATGCTGGAAGTGTATGACGCTATCGGCACTAAGGTGACCACGTTGGTTGATGATTACTTTGTACCTGGTGAATATAATGTGAAATGGGATGGTCGCAATGCGGCTGGCCAGGACGTAGCGGAAGGTGTTTATACCTATCGGATGTCGGTCAACGGTCAGGTTTACACTCGCAAAATGATGTTGATGCGTTGATCCGAACCCCAAAGCTTTTGCCGCCCGCTCGCAAGGGCGGGCGGCAAATAAATCAGGTACTTTGCAACATTGAATACTATCAAATAAACCAACAATAGACCCAGGAGATTTTATGAATTTGCGAAACACAGTTCTGGGATTGTCAGTGCTGCTGTTGCTGGCTTTAACGGCCGCGCCCTCCGAAGGGCAGATACATCGGTACTTCCAGAGCAACATGAAGAACACCCAGTTCACCGACTTGCCCGGTGCGCGTATTGTTCTTCCCGTGCAGGACTTTGTCGATCCGGCGACGCGATTTGTTGATCCCGACAACGGCTATTACTATGCTAACAGTCGTTTTGGTATCGACCTCGGATTTAGCTTTGAATATGAAGGTCAGCGGTATAACCGGATACATATCAATGTTAACGGCTACTGTCTGTTCAGCACCGTTCCTCCTTTTACCGGCTCTGATTTACCGATTCGTCTTTTCTTCAAAGACCCGCCGAACACAGTAGTCGCTCCTTTTTGGGGGGATCACTATTATCGCGATGGAACAGGTGGATTTCTGCCTTCGGAGATTTCCATCCTGGAAGAAACGATTGTCGGGAGCGATGGCATTACGAACGTGAAGGTCTTTACGATTCAGTGGAAAGATCTCAACATCAACTACTTCTTCGATGCCAACGATCCGAATAATCCTTTGTCGCCTGATGCATCGGCGAAGCCTTCAAGTGTCGGTACCTTTCAGCTCAAGCTGTATGAGTCGGCCGCTGAAGGCGATCCGGTAATCGCGCCGCAAGGCAATATCGAGTTTCATTACAGCACAGTCGGAAATCCGCTGGTGCCGGGCGCGGTCAAGACCTCGGGCTCGAGTGTCGGTCTTGAGTCGCATCCCTTTGGTCAGGCGCCGACCTCTTTTATGAATGGTCTGTTCATCGACAATCTCGATCCCTTCATCGGTCGTACCAATGAAGACGGCATTCCTGCCAATACGCGGACGCGGACGGACTTCACGTCGACCTGGTCGCCTTCGCGCGCAAACAACAATGTAATTTGTTATGTAGCTACTCCCCGCCCCGGCAAACTGGGATGGGGCGACGGCGACGCCAACCTCTCGCAGCTCCGCGGCAATAAACATTTTCTGCTGCCGCAGAACGAGTTCGTGACGATGTCGGACGTTATTACGATCATGCGTTCGGTGGTTGAATTCAAGCCGCTGGACAGCTCGATCCTGCGCGAAGCATATCACGGCGACGTGAACCACAATGGTCGGTACTATTATTCCAATCGCAATGCCGACAATACGGCCGATGTGCCTCGGCATCGTCGCGACGTTCCGATCCGCTCGGAGAATGAATTTCAGGATATCCCCGAAGACAACTCCTTTATTGCGAGTCAGTTGTACTTCGAGGCCAATTCATTCGATGCCGCTATGATCGTCAACTATATGGCGGGCCGCGTGCCGGTTCTGCCCTGGCGTCTCGATTCGGTTGTGCCCTTCGGCAAGCTGGCGCTTAATCGCGTATTGCCGAATACGCTCAATGTAGCCAATGTTCAGCGTATCGATGGACGTACCTATCGTATTCCGCTGAGCTTCGACGGTAGCGTCGATGGCGCGCTCGGCATGGAATTCTCGGTGAATGCTTCGATTGTGGATCTGGAAGGTCTCGAGCGTGAAGGAACGACTTTGCTTGCGCTTCATGGCAACAACAAAGTTTCGATCGCCGGGAGCGGAGATTTCAGCGAAGGTACCGTACTTGCGTATCTGACGGTCCAGACCGATGAAGAGGTACTCGAGCTCAGCGGCCTGGAAGTTAACGATATCCAGAAAGGATCGGTCCAGGTACCGCTTACGAACGAGAGTAGCGTGTCGGTTGTCAGCTTTCCGAATCCTTTCAGTGAGCGTACGGACATAACAGTCGACGTTCCGACGAAGGGTGAGTATTCGCTGACGATCTTCGATATGATGGGCACCGCCGTAGCCGATGTTGCGACGCTGAGCCTGGATCAGGGTCAGCATAGCTTTAGCTGGAATGGCGCCGATGCCGCTGGCAACCTGCAACCTGCCGGTGTCTACTACTTCCGTTTTGAAGGCGCCGGCATTGTTTATCAGGGTAACCTGACAATCGTACGGTAAGCAAAAAGATGGTACTTCTGCAGTTACGATCTTTGAAAAGTTTGATGGTGTTATGTCTGCCGGCAGTACTATTCTGCCGGCAGACCGACGCCCTCGCGAACGTTGACACCTTTATCGGCAACGATACGATCAACGTCTGCAAAGAGTCGCGCAGGATCGTCGTCACAGTTGAAGTCGGCGATATTTTCGCCGCTGACAGCTTGCTAGGATATGATGTTTCCGTAACATTCGATCCTCGCTTTCTGGTGCTGGATCGGGTTCTGACGATCGGCACGTTGTCCGAATCATTGGAAGAAGGAACGGCGGAGGATTTTAGGCGACCCGGCGTTGCCAACATTCAGGGATTCAATCTCTTAAGCTTTATGAAATCCTTTGGCAACAGACCCCTCATTGCACTTTCGGGCGAATATTTCGGTGACTGCGCGGATGAAGCGCTGATAGAAATTGCCGAAGTCACATACTCGAAATTGCAGCCGAATGGCGTCACGACGGTCGATGTCGACGGCAATATCCTGGAGATCGGCAAGGTTGTGGCGCTTGAAGAAGCGGAGGAAAGCAGTCAGGTCGAAATCGAAATCGGAGCCGAAGAGGAAGTCGTCCTGGCGGAAGGTGCGCGGCAGTCGGCAGTAATACCCATCAGACTTAAAGATAGAAGCGAGCGCGGCATAAGCGAACTGAGCTTCGAAGTGAGTATAGCGGACGGCAGCCAGTTTGAACTACTGGAAGTGCGTAGCGAAGAAGACGGCGTTACAGTTGAAAAGTTCGCCAGACAGGAGGAGACCGAAGGACTATATGATGTACGATGCACGATATCCACGACCGCAAATGTCGCCGAGCAATTTCTCAGCCTGCGCGTGGAAAATATTGAAAACCTCGATGCGGAGAGCGATTTAGTGCTACGCCCGGTTCAAGTCAATACGTGTTCATGTGTTTCACAATTACTTGGATCAAGCGTTGTACTGAAAAGCGTCAAAAAAGACACTACTGTCAGTACAGGTCTGCAAGACGCGATACAAGACAAAAAGTCTGTAAAAATTGTTGACAGTGGAAGTGAGTGGATCATCGAAAGTGTGGTGGAAGGCTTGTTTCTTGCAAATGTCAAAATATATACGGTCCTTGGACAAATGTTGATAAACAAAAGTGTTGCGATCTCCAATGGAGCCGTGACAATCCCAATTGATTCGCTTGTAAAGGGAGTTTATCTTTTGGACCTTGAGTTTTCAGATGCAACAACATTGAAGATGAACATTAGCAAACAATAAATTTTATTTCGTTCATTTTTTCAATCGGAGAATTAGTATGCGCAAAAAGTATTCATTACTTGGGTGGAAACAGCAGGTAAGCGCATTGATTGCCGGGTTATTTCTTTTTCTGGCCGCTGCTGATACATCGGCCCAGAATCCCGAGCTTCCAATTCTGCGGCTGATTGCGGAAGCGCCAACCAGCCTTGGCAATAACACCTTCCATCCGGATAGGCGTATGTATTCGCCTCGTTCGGAAGACGGTAAGAAAAACCGTGAAATTCTCGTGCCGGTTTTAGTAAAGAATTGCTGGGAAACAAAACTTGACGTCGCTCAGGTAGAAGCGATTAAGAGTTTTACCATCAAGATGCAGTATGACGGACGTGCCCTGAAAGCCGTCGGTATACAGAAAGTGGGTCCGCGTCCCGAAGACACGTATTCACTTGCCGCTAATTTTCGTCTCGATTGGGAAGACACGGAAGACACAACGTACAAAGCGAGCCTCGGTTCACTGCCGGAACCCGACGGTCGTCGTATTCGTATTACGGGCACATCATCGGACTCGCTGCCTTTGTCGCCCGCAATCGGAGGTATTTCGAACCCGGAGTGCCGTGATCGTCAATTCGTAGAGATGTTCTACATTCGTTTCGAAGTATTGGCACAGCCCTCAACGGTATCGGAAAATTCGCCCCTGATCATTACGAATGATACCTTGATCTGGAACGATCGCAACGTTACGGAGCGTCAGTTCCCGGATGATCCCTTCCCTGATGAGTTCGAAGGACTGGACGGTATCAACAACAGCAATACGCCGGACTTCGATGACAATGAAGCGACACGTCCCGGTGTGCTCTACCTCGTGGTGACGCAGATTCCTGAAATCGGCTTTTCGCCGACACAGGGTGCTAATGCTGTTGTCGAAGAAGTACCGAATACAGATCGCGCGGAATGGCGTTTGATCAACGCGATGACGATCGATTCGATGGCTGTGGATCACGGAGCATTCGAAAACGTCACTCGCCGTCGCCTGGATGTCATCAATCTCGTACCCTCAACGCGTTTGACCGATATCAAAGTCGAGTCGGATCAACCCTGGCTGCGTTTCTGGACTGTTTCGCTGGATAAAAATCCGATCCCGCGTGAAACGCGCAAAGGTTTGATCGATATGATCGACAACAATATTCTGGGCGGTCTCGATCCGCTGGGCAATCCCACTGATCCGGATCCGACGCTTGTGATGGAAATCGTCTGTGATGCCGATGCCTTGCAGGAAACGAATAGCCCGGCCGGCGTTTACACCGGCTATATCACCTTTACGAGTGAGTCGGCATTGGTTTCCCCGGTACGTCTGCGCGTTACCTTCGTGATGTATCGCAATCCGATCGAACCGAACACCGAAACTGACATCAATGAGCAGTTTACTACAGGACGCGGTATCGAAATCTTGGTCGAAAATTCGGGTGACCCGGTCGAACAGACCAACCTGATTTTCGGCATCGGCGTTCGCGGCCGTACTGTCATTGACCCGCTCTTCGGCGAAACCGAAGCTACTGAGCCTCTGGACGGTTTCGGCGCCCGCTGGTTCCCGAAAGACGAAAATGGCGTGGATGTCGCTCTCAATGGTCTGGGTGACCTGACAGGCCGCTCTTCATCCCTTGATGTACGCGATGCCATTAACAACGAAAATACGATATCCTTTATCTGCCGCTTCAATGCCGGCGGTGAGGACAAATATCCCGTTGTATTGACCTGGGATGTCCGTGACTTCCCCGATGGTGCCGAGCTCTTCCTGCGTGACACGATCAATGGCGGTTTGTTCAGCACGAATATGCGGAAGGCAACCCGTGTTCCGGGTCAAGCCTCGCTCTTCACCTTTACGATTGAAGATGCGCGGATCAACTCCTTCCTCATTGAATATTCGCCACCGACAACAGTCCGTATTCCGGAGCTGAACAGCGGATGGAACCTTGTGTCGCTGCCGGTCTTCCCGGGAAGCAACTTCTATCGCGACGTGTATACGAATGCTCTCGAAGCGCCGCAATTCTACTCGGCCAACAGCTATCAGGTTGAGCCGCTGGGCGAGCTGCGCTTCGGCGTGGGATACTTCCTGAAGTACGGCGCGGTGCTCGACGAGTTTATTGCCGGTGTGACGGTGAATCGTATTGGCGAAGGTACACGTCACGAAGTGATTGTGCAGGAAGGATGGAACACCATCGGCGCACTCTCAACGGTTGTGGATGTGAACCAGATTCAGTTCCGTTCCTACCAGGGTGAGCCGGTGCCCGAGCGCGCAGGCGGAATCTACCGTTATCTAACCGATCGCGGCTATGAAGAAGTCAATGCGCTTCAAACCGGTATCGGATACTGGATGGCGATCGAAAGCGCCGATCCCGATGATATCGCAGTCGGTATTCTGGAAGTGGCCTTAACAAAAGCCGCTGCAACAACCAGTCCGCTCAGCGAGCGTGATCAGGTGATTGCAGTAAGTAAAGAGGTCTTGGTCAGTGATGTCGCCGGTCGCGAAGGCCGAGTCTACATCGCTCCCACGGACCATCAAATGAACATGAAGCGCTTCAACCTGCCGCCGGTGCCTTATGCCGACATGTTTGATGTCCGCTTTGCAAGCGATCGTTATATCGACAATGTCGATGATCCCTTCCTGATTGTCAGCGGCGCTGACTATCCCGTTTCGATTACGGTTGCCGATCCTTTTGCCACGTATGCGGTCATCAATGCCGTGACGGGTGAAAATCTGGGTGTGATCGAAAACGGCGGCGACGTCAAGATCAGCGATGAGCGTATCAAAGCCATTAAACTGGAAAAAACCAGCGTAGCGGCCGCGACCTTCAGTCTGCAGCCCAACAAGCCCAACCCGGCCAGCTCGACGACGGCATTCGAATTCTCGGTGCCTGAGAAGTCCTTTGTGACGATCTCCGTCTACAACACGCTGGGCCAGGAAATTGCAACCCTGGGTAATGCGGAATATGTTGCCGGCGTTCATACGATTCTGTTTGACGTCAGCGACCTGCAGTCCGGCTCGTACATCTACAAGCTGACGGCTGGTGATTTCGCCGCAACGCGCAGTTTGACGGTAGTGAAGTAAACTTACATCTGAACTGATGGAATAAGACCTAAAGAGCAACAGGAGCGATCTTGTTGCTCTTTTTTATTGACTTGTCGAAAAGGCGAACTACAGAGCTTGAAATGACTAACAAGAAAACTAATGCTTTTCAACAAAGTTTCTTGTATGCATTCCTCCCCTTAAGCTAAGGGGAGGTTAGGAGGGGTTATGAATTTTAGATGATTCGGACTCCCCTAAGCCTTCTCTCGCAAAGAGGGAGATTGAAAAACTTATTTGAAACAGCACTAATGGTACGTAGGAGATAAAACATGCGATCTATAGTATTGTCGCTTGGCTGTAGTTTGGCTCTGCTCGCAACGGCGTACGGACAGGACTCAACGGCGATTACCTTCAAATTCAGTTCAAGCGATCCCTCGCACGTCGATCGATTTATCACGGTCGGCGTCCACAAAGACGCGACGCCATGTATTGACAAGGAGCTTGCGGAGCGGGAGCTGCCTCCAGCGCCGCCGGGCGGACTCTGGGCTCGGCTTAGCCTGCCGGATGAATGTCTGGACGAGTTTACGCAGTTTCTGGAATCGCACAAGGATCTGCGGCCGCTACCCGTGGATAACTTTGTAGTGGATTACCGGATAATTATGAAAGCTCCTGGCAACTTTACCCTGACAATAACGTGGGACAGCGATCTGCATCATGATATCGACTCGGCAATTCTCTATGATAATTTTGCGGCTGTTGTCGACAGCCTCAATATGCGGCGTCATTCGTCCATCGAGGTGACGGACGATCGTTTTTTCGATCATCTCAATCTGCGAGTGTATTTCAGGCCCGGCATTACATCGCTTGCAGAGCATGAAAGCCAATCCGTCTCCTTCGAAGTCTTTCCAAACCCCGCCCAAGAGAAAGTATTCATTCGCAATACAGCCCGGCCCGGCGGACTGCTAAAGCTGTACAGCATGGCGGCAGTTGAAATGTTGCGCCTGGAACTGGATAGCGAGCGGGAAGAAATTGATATCAGTCACTTGCCGGCGGGAATGTATTTCCTGCGCTATACCGGAATCGACGGCGAGGTCAGCTCGCAAACGATTGTCAAAAACTGATGCCTACAGTGTCATGTTGTGGATTCCTGTCGCGATCTTGTGCCCGCATTCGGCGCAGATGGCGACAGGAATCTTGCTAAACAATACGTAGGAGAGGGCCGAATCGCGCGGCCGAATCGACATGTATTCAGTGAATCCGAACGGGGCCCGCAGGTATTGATCAGAATTCTTCATGTGGGAACTGCCCGCAGCTGGCGCGGTGGCGAGCAGCAACTGGCCTACTTGCTAAAAGGAATTCCGCCTGGAGACATCAGCCAGGAAGTCTTTTGTCCAACAGATTCGGCATTGGCGGAGTATTGCCGGAAGCAAGGTCTGAACTGTACGACGGCTCGTCACCGCGGACCGCTCGACCTCAGTTTCGCCCGCAAACTTGCCGGTAAGTGCCGTTCAGGGAACATCTCGCTACTACATTGCCACGATTCGCATGCTCTCAGCGCGGCTGTGCTGGCCGCTACGGTATTCTCTTCTTCCACCCCTGTAATCGCAAGTCGCCGCGTCGACTTTCCGATCGGTAAGAACCGGCTGTCGCGTTTCAAATACAATTACCGTCGCGTGCTGAAGGTTATATGCGTCTCGGAAGAAATACAGCGTATCATCGCACCGGCGATTCGGCGGCAGGACCGGCTCATCACGATTCATAGCGGAATCGATGTGGATCGATTCGCTTCTCCCGCGGCCGGGACGCTGCGCCGCGAGCACAACATCGCGGCGGGTGCGCCACTGATAGGAAATATTGCCGCGCTTGCGCCGCACAAGGATTACTTTACGTTTATCGATACCGCGTGCAGAGTGCACGAGCAGATACCCGAGGCGCGATTTGTCCTCATTGGCGAGGGGGCCCTCCGGAAACAGCTGGAGGAATATGTTCTGGCAAAAGGAATGAAAGATATATGTTGTTTCTGTGGCTTTCGAAGGGATATTCCGGCAATTCTTCCTGAGCTGGATGTCTTTCTGACCAGCTCGCGTACAGAAGGCTTGGGGACGTCGATCCTCGATGCCTTCGCTTCCCGCGTGCCGGTTGTCGCGACCGCCGCCGGCGGCATCCCCGAAGTAGTTCGCCACGAAGTTAATGGATTACTGGCGCCGCCCGGCGATGCCGCCAAGCTTGCGATGCTGGTGTTGCGAGTGCTGCAAGATTCCGAGCTGCGCAGCAGGCTTGTCGAATCGGCGTTTGCATCGCTTGCGCGCTTTCGATATCAGGCGACTGCCGAACGAACAGCATCGGTCTATCGGGAGTGTATCGCTTGATGTGCCGCTGTTTGAGAGCCGCCGTAGCACCTTGCAATGCAGAGACAAGCCGTTCGTGAAGTGCAAAGGCGGGCCCCCCGTGTGGACGCCGAAATAGTTTGTATATCTGAAGGCTTTTGAATAGAATGCGAGCAATCTGAAAATGGTGAAGCAGGGCGCAATAATGAGAAGAGCAGGTATCATAGCTAGTGTTTTGATTGTCGCGGCAATTGTGTTCTCAGCCGCATTCACGCCGGCAATGGAGCCGCCGCAGGCGGAAGCCTTACGATTCGTGCCCAATGAAGCATTTGGCTTCGGTGAGCATTTGAAGTACAACGTCGGCTACAAATTCATTACGGCCGGGACGGCGGCCTTTAGAGTGGCTCCCCGGCCCGCGAAAATGAAAGGACGCGAATGTTACGATGTCCGATTCGAGGTGCGTTCGCTTAAGAGTCTCGACTGGTTATACAAAGTGCGCGACTGGTATCGCAGCGTAATCGACATCGACGGAATTTTTCCCTGGCGTTTCGAGCAGCACATTCGCGAAGGCAATTATCGTCGTGATTTTACCGCCATTCTCGATCACAAGTTAGAAAAAGCGACCACCAAAGATGGCGAATTCGATATCGAGCCATATACGCATGACATAGTTTCGGCCTTTTACTACGTTCGGACTCTCGATCTGAAGTCGATGCACAAAGGCGACACCATCCATTTGCGCAATTTTTACAAGAAGAAAACTTTCGACCTGAAAGTGCGCCTGCTTGGCCGGCAAGAGGTTACGGTCGAAGCCGGGACCTTTCGCTGTGTAGTCATCGAACCGCTTGTTGTGGAAGGCGGCTTGTTCAAGAGCGAGGGCAAAATTGTCGTCTGGCTGACCGATGACGAGCGCAAGATTCCGGTCAAGGTGCGCACCAAAGTCTTGATTGGGGCTATCGATGCCGAGCTGACGGGCTACGAGGGCTTGCGGGGCCCCCTGATGGCTAAAGTGGATTCAGATACCGACGGTTAGGGTTTCGAATGTACCATCCGCCGATTGTAGCATCCCGGCCTTCATCGCACTAATTGCGCAGCTTAGTGACACGTACGGATTTAATGACGATCGCATCACGCGGCATCCCATCGTTGGGTCCATTCATAGGCAGAATGTCCACGGCCGCGATACTATCCACGATGTCCATCCCGTCAATGACCTGCCCGAAAATCGGATAGGTGTTCGGCAATTCCGGCAGATCTCGCAAACAAATGAAAAACTGGCTGTTGCTGGCATTGGGCCCGCGATTGGCCATCGCAACGGTGCCGCGCCGGTAGCCACGAATGAAACTCGGTGTTTCGGGATCCAGCTCGCCTTCAAAGGGTTCGCCAAAG
This sequence comes from Candidatus Kapaibacterium sp., assembly GCA_028284775.1. Classification (GTDB taxonomy): domain Bacteria; phylum Bacteroidota; class Ignavibacteria; order Kapaibacteriales; family UBA7675; genus JANQRB01. The sequence continues at coordinate 30,495 of JANQRB010000067.1, forward strand.
GCGCTCTGACCGCCTTGCTGCCATTCCTGCATCAACATTTTCTGTCGGTCGACCTTGCCTTCAGCGCTGTCGCGATACTTCTTCTTGCGCGGTTTGTCACGCATATTGGGGTTGCCTGTCTGAACGACAAAGTCCTTTGCAACGCGGTGAAAGAGCAGGCGATTAAAGTAACGTTTACGCGCCAGGCGCACGAAGTTATCGACGGTTTTCGGCGCGTCGCGACCAAAGAGCGCGCAGACAAATTTTCCTTTACTGGTTGTGAATCTGACGCGGTGAGTGAAAAGAGCCGTGTCGGGAATGGCTTCGTCGAGCGAATCCAGTTCCAGAGTATCGATCGCGCTGCTGTCGCCGGCTGTGTACTCGTCCACGCTGATGCTGTCCGGGGCCGAAGAGGAGGCGTCACGATCTGATTCCGCCTGACAGGCGCCCAGTACCATCAGAAGAATCAACAAAAACGGAGTTGGCGGCCGGACATTCATACACTTTCGCTTGCAAGGCTGCAACATGGCTTCAAGACAAAAACATAAGGATACCTGAACTCAGCGCCAAATGATTCAAATAATCGCCATCGCAGTCAGCCAGAAAAGCGCCAGTCCCAGAATTATGCGGTAAACGATAAAAAGCATAGTTGTATGCCTGCGTAAGAAACGCAGGAGAAATGCGATGGCTGCGTAGCCACTGACAGCCGAAGCCAGCGTGGCGACGCCAAGAGTAAGAAATCCATCGCCCTGGAGGTATTCGAGGCTCTGCACGAATTCCAGCAAGCCACTGCCCAACACAGCGGGAATGCTGAGGAGAAACGAAAAGCGGGCAGCCACTTCGCGATTCATGCCCAGAAACAAACCAGCCGTAATTGTCGTGCCTGAACGCGAGGAGCCCGGAACCAAAGCCAGACATTGAGCGAAGCCGACCAGCATGGCGTCTTTCAGTCCAATATCGCCAATGCTTTTGCGCAGTGTTGCGCGGCGCTCGGCGATTGCCATTATCAGCGCCAGAACAATAAGGCTGGATGCGATGAGCAGCGGCTCTTTCGTGGCTTCCCCTTCAATTAACTTTTTGAAGGTCAGCCCTATGACGGCTATCGGCACCGAGCCGAGCACGACATACCAGCCTAAGCGCGCATTGACAGACTGCTCGCTGAAGCGACGTCGCTTCTGAATGTTTTCACGCCAGAAATCTCTGAGAATGCCTGTAATATCGCGGCTGAAATAAACAATGACCGCCGCCATGGTTCCAAGTTGAATTACCGCAATAAAGGCGGTCCACTGTTCGGGATGCTCGCTTGAAATCAGCTGCATAAGCTGCCCGGCGATGGTGACATGAGCCGTGCTGCTGATCGGCAGAAATTCAGTTAGGCCCTGAATAATGCCCAGGATAATCGCTTCAAGTATGCTCATACGCCCGACGCCCGACGATAAGGACGGATCCTTAGTTCAAGTTGTACTTATCCGTCAGGTAGAGGCGAATGGCGTCGCGTTCTTCATCGCTGACGCGTCGGGTATAGACCAGGATCTCCGCCAGATCACCAAAGAAAAACTGTGGCGGATCAGCATTCTGGTTCAGGCGTCCGATGAAAAAGTTGTTGAGGTCTTTATTTTTGCGGGGACGCTTCATGTGAACTTGCGGCGGCGAAGCGCCCACCCCGTTGTCCTTGGTCTTCGGCACAAGATAGACCCCATTGGATTGATAATCTATCCCTTCGCTGCCCGATGAGTAGAGGCGCTGAAAAGCATTGCCGCCGTCCTTGGGCTTCGCCCACACGGTTACCACGGTCGATTTGCCGGGCTTGTCCGTAAAATTACCGATGGGATAGAAGGTTTCATTGCCATCAAAGCGCAGCACCGGCTTGCCGTTGATGCCGTTGGCAATCCATTTCGCCTGCCATTTCTTACGTTCCTGTATCGCGTGACGTTCTGTGCCGCTTGCGTCCGGCCAAACAGCCACGGGCTGGCCATTGCGAGCGCCATCGATCGCGTCGGCCCGCAGCCAGAGCTCTAATCCGTTAAGAACGGTCAGGCGCTGATCGGCCGGCGGCACGGGAATAGTCTGAGGAATAGTGTCGAGGCCCTTCTTTTTGCGGCGTTTGGCTTCTTTAACCGCTTCGATACGCTCTTTGCCGATAATCGATGTGATGATGTCCTCGGCATACAATACCGAAAACACAATCCCGGTAAGGATAACAGTACCAATCAGAAAGAAGGGCAGAAAAGACTTCGGTCCGAGCTGTACCTGATCTCCCTCCGCAGCATTCGTTTGTCCTTCTTCCTGCGGCACTATCTCAATGCTCATGCAATCTTCCTCTGCTAACAATTTCGAGTCAATGCGAGAATAGCGAATTATTCTTAAATTACGCTCGCGAATTTCCGCGCAAATTTACAGAATTATTGCATTATTCCATACAGGCGCATGCCGGCCTTTGTGGACCGAGGTGATTTTCCTATGGCCAACAACTATTTGGTATTTGACATCGAAACAGCCGGCAAAGATCTCGATGCTTTTGAGCCTTCGCAACAGGAGTATTTGTTACGCCACGCGAATACGGAGGAAGAGCGCGAGCAGAAAATTCGCGAATTCGCCCTGTCGCCGTTTACGTCGGAGATTGTCTGTATCGGGATGGCCCTGATGGGCCCTGATGGCTCGGGCTGGCGGACAGAGAAAGAAGGAGCTCTGGCGCTCGACCCGGCGAAAGCCGATGAAGAAGAAGTCAGCGAACAGCTTGAGTCGGGCGCTGTCATGGTACTCAGCAATGAAAGGACAATGCTTGTCAACTTCTGGAAAATGCTGCAGCGTTACCGCAATGCCCATCTGATTTCGTTTAACGGTCGCGGATTCGACGCCCCGTATATGATGCTGCGCTCGGCTCTGCACAAGGTACGTCCGAGCCGCAACCTGATGGACGGAACCAAATGGCGCTATCCATTGCATACCGATCTTGCTGATGAACTGTCATACTTCAGCTTTCAGTCGAGCGGTCCGCAGCGCCGCTTCAACTTTGACTTCTACGCGCGCTCTTTCGGTATTACATCACCTAAAGCCGAAGGCGTCGATGGTAGTATGGTATCGCACATGTACCGCGAAGGTCGTTTGCGTGAGATTGCCGAATACTGCATGCGTGATGTTCGCGCTACCTGGGAGCTCTACAATGTCTGGGAAAAATACCTGCATTTATCCTGATGCAGCGCGAGGGCTAAAAAAAACCGGTTGGGGCAACCGGTTTTGTTGAATTAATAATTTTGCGAGTGCTCAGGCCAGCTCTGAACGCAGCTCGGCAATCTCGGCTTGCATTTTGTGATAGTCCGCCAGAAACTTTTCCAGCCCATTGTCCGTGAGGGGATGTTTCAAAGACTGCATAATAACCTGATAAGGAGTTGTCGAAATATGAGCACCGGCCTTAGCGGCTTCGAGCAGGTGCATCGGATGTCGCAGTGAGGCAGCTAGAATCTTTGAGTCGAGCCCCTGGCGTTCCCAGATTTCTCTGGTATCGCGTACAACCTGAATGCCGGAATTGGCGATGTCGTCCAAACGGCCGAGGAAAATACTGACATAGCGGGCCCCGGCATTATTGGCAGCCAGAGCCTGCGTGGCGCTGAAGATCAGCGTCATGTTAACAGGGATATTGCGGCCGGCGAGTTGATGGGTTGCGGCAAGGCCGGCGGGAATCATTGGAATCTTGATTGTTGCCTGCGGAAACCAGCTCAGAATTTCATCCGCCTCGGCGATCATGGCGTCTGTTTCCGTTGCTACGACTTCTACGGAGCAATGGCCGCCCACGATATTGTGAATCTCAAGAATACGATCACGAACGTCTACCGCCGGATCTTCTTTAGCCAACAGCGAAGGGTTAGTCGTCACGCCTGTCAGAATACCCAGGGATGCCGCGTGTTTAATATGATCCAGATTTGCAGAGTCGATGTACAATTCCATCAATAAGACCTTTGCTGTGTTCGGAGAAAGCTGGAATGATCATTGCTCAGCTTAGGCTTTATTCAGATCGGCATAGGGATCCGTCGTATCAAAGCTGGCAAAATAGTAATATGTGCGTCCATTGTCATCAAGTTCGATCGTGGCAATATGCTTGTCGACACAAATCGCCAGCATGTGTTCGATCTCGGAAAGCGAAAATTCCGATTCGAGAGCGATGACTTCGGGATAGACTTTGCCGTTATGGCTATAGGCATGCTGAAGTATCGCTTTTTCCTGTGACTGCCGTTCGTCCGGGAAATTCATGTCTTCGAAACCGCGGCACTCTTCGGCGAGCTTCAGAATTTTGCGTTTGTGTTCGTAGGTTGTATAGGACTTATACAACAGAATCGAGCCGAAAATGAGAATCAGCGGCGTTTCGGTTGAGATGATTCCAATCAGGGTCAGAATGCCGAAGACAACGAGTGTCCGCTTTTTCTTATCCATCTGTCGTTCGGCGAGGTCCAGGCGTCGCACCATTTTGCGGTAGGTATCTTCGCGCATCCGGCGCTGCGGTTTGTTCTGCTTGTTAACAACCGTGTCGACCGCGTCGAGAATCGTCTGGACGGCATTTTCCAGGACACCGCCCTGATTTCCACCGGAAGTTTTGCGAGTAAAGCGCGTGGCTGCTGCGTTCAAGTTGTGCCCATCTTTGTACTTCTGATACCACACTTCGAAATTTTCGTTCTGACTTTTATTGAATCCCATATGACCTGCTCCACTTTGGATGAGCACAGAAAGACGACCAGCCATTCTCACGTCCCATAATTAGCAAGCGTTCTAAGCTACGAATTAGCGATGTTTTCTGAAACGTAAAATACGGTCGCCTGTTGCACGGATTCAGGCGCAGCATAAAAATCTTTGGCCCGGTCTAAAGAGACATCCCTATCGGCCGGCGGCGGGAACAAAATCGATGCGGACACTAAGCGAATCCTGCAGTGTCGCAGACGCGTAGTCTCGAACCGCGTCGGCGTTGACCTGATTGAAATAATCGCCGAGACGCAAGATGCGTTCGGGATCATCGAAAAACAGGGTTTGATGCGCTATTTCATCGGCGATACCCGAATTACGCTGCAATGCCTGCGCGACTCTCGTCTCGATGCGATTGCGCGCCTTTTGTATTTCACGATCTTCAACACCCCTGTCGATCAAAGTCGTAATGACTCCTTTGATGGCTTCGTTCAGTTGATCGCAGGTCACGTCGGCTTTGCTGCCGATGGTGTAAAAGCTGAAAAGCGAAGAAAGCTCTCGTTCATCGAGGTAAGCGCCCACTTCGGAAGCAATCTGCTTTTCGTAGACAAGACTGCGGTACAGGCGTGAGCTCATGCCGTCCGACAAAATGCTTGCGAGAATTTCCGCGGTGAAAAAATTATCGTGTGTGAGTCCTTCGGTATGATAGCTGAGAAAGACGCTGTTCATTGGAATGTGATCGTGTAGCACTTCGTGCACGCCGCCATTGCGATCGTCGACTCCGAGGCTGCCGCGTTTGATGGCTGTGTGGCTGCCCGCTATCGAGCCAAAGTAGCGTTCTACCAATGGCAATGCCTGCTCGGGATCGACATCGCCGCATAAGATGAGACAGGCATTGTCCGGCTTGTAGTACAGCTCATAGAAACTGCGCACGTCGCCGAGTGTAGCCTGCCGCACATGATCGACGCTGCCATACACATCCCAGCTATAAGGGGCGCCTTCGCGAAAGGCCAGCGCAGCCTGCGTCCGGGAGTAACGACCATAGGGCCGGTTTTCTACATTCTGGCCGATTTCTTCGGTCACGACACTCTGCTGCACCTCGAGACTGTTCTGCGCCACGCTGAAATCGCCCATTCGCCGGGATTCCAGCCACAGCCCCAGCTCCAGCTGATGCGAGGGAAGCACCATATAGTATATTGTTTTGTCTTCAGTCGTATAGGCGTTGTTGTTGCCGCCCGCCGCCGTACACAGACGGTCGAACGCGCCGTCGGCAAGATCGGAAGAACCCTCGAACATCAGATGCTCGAATAAATGCGCGAAGCCGGTATTGCGGGGAGATTCATCCTTGGCCCCGACTTTATACGCTACGGTGATATTGATGACCGAAGCATTCCGCTTCGGGACTATGAGTACGCGCAGGCCATTAGCGAGTGTCGTATCGCTGATACTGAGTTTTGTCGGCCTGAATGAAGCGCTGGAAGTGGGCATAGCTGTTGCGGGATCTGGTGAACTGGCCTTAACGCAATGCAGATTCCAGCGCCGTTTTGGCGTCCGTACTATCATCGCGGTATTTGATTATGATCGGCGTATAGACCGACAGTCCGTGCTCGCTGCCGAAAGAATTCGTCAAGGCGCGCGCGCCGGCAATTACGACGGCATTGGCCGGAATTTCCAGCGGCGCGTCGGCGCTGGCGCGCAGGATACATTTGTTGACACTGTCATAAACCGGCGTGGAGGCATTGAGGATTACACCGGTCCCGAGAACGGCGCGGCGGCGAACTAATATCCCTTCATAAACTCCGCAATTGCCGCCGATCATAACGTCGTCTTCGATAATGACGGGGCGGGCGCCTGCAGGCTCCAGCACGCCCCCTATTTGACTTGCCGCGCTGATGTGCACGCGTTTGCCGATCTGCGCGCAGGTGCCGACAAGCGCATGCGAATCCACCATGACGCCTTCGTCAACGTAAGCGCCGATGTTAATATACATCGGCGGCATGCAGATGACGCCCGGCGCGACATAAGAGCCGGTGCGAATGGATGAGCCGCCAGGCACCAGCCGGACCGCATCCTGCAGCTGTAGCGGCCGCAGCGGGATACTATCTTTGTCGAAAAAGGGCATGGCGGGCCCGGCGCTCATATCCACCAGGCTGCCGTGGCGGAAACAGAGCAGGATCCCCTGTTTAACCCAGGGAAACACCTGCCATTGGCCATCGGGGCCGGGCGCGGCGGCACGCAGCTCGCCGGCATTGAGCCCGCCCAGGAGCGCGTCCATAATTTCCCGTAATTCCTCTGCGCCGGCCTGCCTGCCGCCGGCAATCGATTCGATCTGTGTCTGAAGCGACATGCTACTGCCCGATCAATGTGACTGTTCTTTGTCTGCCAGCAAGCGAAGGCCCAATTCTTCCAACTGATCCTGCGCGACAGCGGATGGCGCGTCATCCAGCAGGGATTGGGCGCTGGTCGTTTTGGGGAAGGCGATGACGTCACGGATATTCTCCGTGCCGGCCAGGACCATAATCAGCCGGTCCAGGCCGAAAGCGATTCCGCCGTGGGGCGGAGCGCCATATTGCAGGGCGTCAAGCAAGAAGCCGAACTTGGCCTGCGCTTCGGATTCTGAAATGTTCAACAATCTGAACATCGCCTGTTGAACGTCCTGCCGGTGAATGCGGATGCTGCCGCCGGCAACCTCGTGGCCGTTAACAACGAGATCGTAGGCGCGCGCGCGAACACGTGCCGGCTCGCTTGCCATCAGCGGGATGTCTTCTTCGAAAGGCATCGTAAAGGGATGGTGCATTGCAACAAAGCGCTTGTTCGCTTCATCTTCTTCCACGAGCGGCCATTCGGTAACGAAGAGAAAATCATAGCGTCCTGCTAAGGCGGCGATGATTCCCTGCCGTCGCGCCAGCTCCAGACGCAGTGCGCCGAGCACACTGTAACATGTCGTGAAACTGTCGGCCGCGAAGAGCAGCAAATCGCCGGCTTCGGCTGCTGCCGCGGCGCGCAGAGCGGCGAGTTCGTCCGTACTGAAGAATTTGGCTATCGGCGACTGGACGCCGTCTTCATTTATTTTCATCCAGGCCAGCCCTCTGGCGCCATAACGTTTGGCAAGCTCCGTCAGCTCATCGATCTGCTTGCGCGAATAGGTCGCGCAGCCTTTGGCGTTAAGCAGCGCCACGCTGCCGCCGCCTGCGACAGTATCGGCGAAGACCTTGAAGTCGCAGGCTCTTACTATCTCGCTGACGGTGACAAGTTCCCAATCAAAGCGTGTATCGGGTTTGTCGCTGCCATAGCGTGTCATAGCGTCCCGGTAACTCAGCCGCGGGAAGGGAGCCGTGACCTCGATGCCCAGCACCTCCCGCCACAGTTGTACTATAAACCCTTCTACCAGGGCGATGACGTCGTCCTGATCGACAAAAGACATCTCAAGGTCGATCTGTGAAAACTCCGGCTGGCGGTCGGCACGCAGATCTTCGTCGCGGAAACATTTGACGATTTGCATATACCGATCGAAGCCCGACATCATCAGGAGCTGTTTATAAATCTGAGGCGATTGCGGCAGTGCGTAAAACAGCCCCTGGTGAATGCGGCTCGGCACCAGGTAGTCGCGTGCGCCTTCAGGTGTGGACTTCATCAGCACCGGCGTCTCGATTTCAACGAAGTCATGCCCCGCAAAATATCGGTGTGCAATCTGATACACCTGATTGCGGATTAACAAATTGCGCTGCAGACTGGGCCGGCGCAGATCAAGATAGCGGTGTTTCAGCCGCAGCTCCTCGCCGGCACGTACTTCATCTTCCACTTCAAAGGGCGGCAGCGCCGCTCGGTTAATAATCTGTATCTCATCGGCAAGGACTTCCACCTTGCCGGTGGCAATATGTGGATTGGGGCTTTCGCGCAGACGCACCCTGCCCTTAACAGCGACGACATACTCCGCATGGAGCTCGCGTGCTGTTGCCGCTGCCGCAGCTGCGTCTTCCGGCTGCACGACGGCTTGTGTGACGCCGTAACGGTCGCGCAGGTCAATAAAAATCAAACCGCCGAGATCGCGTCGGGAATACACCCAGCCATTCAAAACAACTTCCTGACCAATCTGCTCCTCCCGGAGCGCGCCGCACGTGACGCTACGCTTCAAAAAACTCATTGTATCCAGATGTATTCGATTTAACAAATTCCGCGCCTGCGGAACAACAAAGGCGCCAAATTACGCAATTGCGGTGGGAAAGCAGTAGATTTTCTGGCTTCACTCGCTATCTATCTGGAATTCCACCCGGCGGTTCATCCGCCGGCCTTCCGCGCTTGAATTGTCGGCGACAGGTTCAGTTTCTCCCAGTCCTTTCTCACGGATGCGCTCGCGCGCCACTCCCTGCCGGACAAGATAGTCGGCGACTGCCCGGGCTCGGGCACCCGAGAGGCGCAGGTTGTCACTGCTCTCGCCCACGTTGTCCGTATGCCCGCGAAGTGTGATGGTCATTGCGGGATTGTAGCTGAGCAAGTCGACGACGCGTGCCAGCTCGGTTGCAGACTGGTCCAGTAAGTCCGCCGTTCCACTACTGAAAAAGACATTGTTCAGGCGCACGGTCTGCCCTTCCTCGATCGGCACCAGCATCAGGTCGCGGGTCAGTTCGCTATATTCGGCCAGAGTCGCCAGATCCAGATTCTCGTTGACGGCAAAATAATTCGGGGCTTCGGCTCGGAAGGCGTAATGCTGTCCCGCCGGTAAAGCAATGCGATACGCTCCACTCGCGGGGCTCGACGTTGCACGACCAACTTCAACGCCGCTGTGCAAGTCTTCATAGATAATGCGCGTCGTAACCGGCCGACCTGTCTTGGCGTCTTTCACGATGCCTTCCACCAGGATCAGCGGCTGCGGCCGGAGACTCTGCGGCAGGCGCAGCCGAAAGATATCCTGCTCGCCGAAGGACTGCTCCGTTGAGACGAAATAAACGTACTCACCCGAGGCTGGTACCGAAAAGTCGCCGTCCCAACCCTCGCTGTTGATTTCGGGGCCCAGGTTAATCGGTTCGGACCATTGCAGCCAGGTGTCGTCGAGGCGTCGGCTCATAAAGATATCGTTGCCGCCATAACCGTTATGCCCTTCCGAAGAAAAGTATAAGGTGCGATTGTCGGCGGCGAGAAAAACCGTCGCTTCTGCGGTCGCGGTGTTGATGTCCGGTCCGATGTTAAGCGGTTCGGACCAGCTTTCGTCCTCGCGGCGAAAGGAAACAAAGATGTCCATATCGCCCAGTCCGCCCGGGCGAAACAGCGCCATCAGCAAGGTCGATCCGTCGGCGGCCATACTGTAATTGACGTAGGGACCCTGGTTCTGAAATCCTTCAATATTCAAGGCCTCCGGCATGCTCCAGCCGGTTTCGGTCAGGTAGGCCAGCGAGACGCCCGGTCCGGGAGTCGCGCCGCTCTTGTAGACCGAGCCCAGCACCAGCGTATTATTAGCGGGCATCACCGAGCTGACGAAATTCGGATACTCATCGTTGAGAGGGGCGGCGAGATGCTGCGCTTCACCCCAAAATCCGTCCGGCTGTTTTGTTGAAAACCAGATGTCTTCTCTCTTGTTGGGGCCGATGTTATCCGGATGCTGTAGGCGGCAAAAGAACAGCGTGTTGCCATCGGCAGTCACGACCGGCAGCAGTTCGCGATGCTCGGAGTTTATACGGGCGCCGAGGTTTTCGCGTTCGTTGACTTCGATGTGTTTGCCGATCAGATTGATGTGCGGGCGAATCGTATCCAGGGTCGTTCCGAGCGCGATGGCATCGATTTCATTCCAGCCGGGCACAGCGCCTGTCTGGATTGTTAACTCCACCTGCTTCACTTTGTACGGTCGCGCTTCAAAGAATATGTTAAAGAAGCGGTAACGTTCGGGGAGATTTTTCGCTTCGACGGAATAAATCACTTCCGACTGCCCGTCTTCGCCATAGAGCCGCACGGAGCTGATAGCGCCGGGATTGAGGTTCTCCAGCACAAAGAGCTGCCGGGCATGCACCGCCACGGGAAAGCCAACCCTGATCGTCGCCTTGGCTTTGGGATCCAGGTCGGGATCACTGCCGTCGATTTCTTTGCCAGCCACCCAGGAACAGGGGTTCGACTCGTTGATGGCGATCGTGGAAAGAGCATTCGGCCTGCCGAGCAGCTGCGAGGCCGAGTACGCGCCGCTGGGACGAAGGGCCGACGTGACTTTTACGACTCGCGATGCCCATTGCAGTTCGGGTTCGGCTGCATCTGTGCCCCGGTCGTTTTGTGCATAAACTGCTGCCGCATTTCCGGCGGGCCCGGCGCAGAGTACAAAGAAAGCGCCGCACAGTGCTGCGAGCCGCACGAAGCCGCAGCGAACAATCTCAGAAACACAAACTTGCATTGATGAAAACATAAGCGGGAATAGGCTGGTTTCGGTCTTGAAACATTACGGAAACTTGCGCAGTCGGCTTCCGTAGGTCTGGCCAGAATTTTCGGAACGCCCGAAGGTCGGACAGAGACGTAAAAATGTACTTCCGGTTGCAATTAGATCGTCCGACGCGGCATTGGTATGGCGGAAGCGACCGGCAGAACACCATGGCCTGCGAGGCGTTACAGCAGGCCGACGCTGCCTGGCAGGCAAGAATCAATTGTTTGCCGTCAGCCGGCGTTGTATGTTAGGCAGCGCCGTTGAACCGGGCAATACAAGCTGCAAGGCAGGTCTACGTCCTGGAAAGCTCGGCAAGATTTCACGGCTGCTCCGGCAGCATTAACTCGCGCATTACGACAGGGTAACGAATTGCTATGAAGTATAGAACGCAAGGAATGAAGGGGCTCCGCCTGCTGATGATTCTGATACTGATGACCGTCGGGTTCAATCTGCCGACCGCTCTGACGCAGTCGGGCCAGAAGATCCTGATTCCAATGGACATCTCACAGAGCGATCACCTGAAGGCCTACGGCATTTCATATATGGCGCTCAGCGAAGGCATTCGGGTCGATTGGCTGCTCAACTATCGCGGCGGTTCCTTTCTGCTGGATTTTAACAATCGAATGATCGGCGAATGCCGCCTGCGCGGCGTATCCTTTCAGCTAATCGACGGCGCCGCGGCCTCTGTTATCTACAACGAAGTTCAGAGCGAAGACAATAATACCGAGGTAATCCGGCTCGAGAAGGAGCCGCGTATCGCTGTTTACACCCCGCCTGGCTCGCAGCCCTGGGATGATGCCGTGACGCTTGCGATGGAATACGCCGAGATACCCTATCAACAAATCTGGGACAAAGAAGTACTGGAAGACTCCCTGCGCCATTACGACTGGCTGCACCTGCACCACGAGGATTTTACGGGGCAGTACGGCAAATTCTATGCCTCCTTTGCCAATGCCTCCTGGTATATCGCCCAGGTGGAGACGCTGGAACGGACCGCGAAAAGTCTGGGCTACCGCAAAGTGTCCGAGCTTAAAAAAGCGGTGGTGGAACGTATCCGCCAGTATATCGCCGGCGGTGGCTTTATGTTTGCGATGTGCAGCGCTACCGACACCTACGACATCGCGCAGGCTGCCGCCTCGATCGACATCTGCGCGGAAATGTTCGACGGCGACCCCGCTGATCCGACCGCCAACGACAAGCTGGATTTTGACCGGACTTTTGCCTTTGAAAACTTCAAGCTGATCATGGATCCCTATCAGTACGAGTATTCCACCATCGACGTCAATCCCACCAACCTGCTTGCAACGCAGGATACCGACTATTTTACCTTGTTTGATTTTTCCGCCAAGTATGATCCGGTGCCGACGATGCTGACCCAGTGTCACGTCAATGTTGTTCGCGGCTTTCTGGGGCAGACGACCGCATTTCACAAACGCTTCATTAAGAAATCCGTGACCATTCTCGGCGAGCGCGACGGCTCGGATCAGGTGAAGTATATTCACGGTAAACATGGCCGCGGCACCTTTACCTGGTATGCCGGTCACGACCCCGAAGATTATCGTCACGCTGTCGGCGATCCGCCGACCGATCTGAAACTCCATAAGAACTCGCCCGGCTACCGTTTGATTCTCAACAACATTCTCTTCCCGGCCGCGGAAGAGAAACCGCAAAAGACCTGAGAGAGCTGCGCTCCATGACCGGCTATCGCTTTACGAAGTTCATACCGCCATCCGGCCGCCAGGCGGCCTTCGATACCCTGCTCGATCTATTCCTGCAGCTTCTTGTGCATTCCTCGGGTGATGTGGCCGAAGCGCTGAACTGGCTGAATATGCTTGACCGGGAGTACAAGCTGACAAACGACGATTACGGCATCGGCGATTTCATCCGGGAGCTGGAAGAGCAAGGCTACATTCAACGGCATCCGCCCGGCGAAGGCGACGGTGGATTTAGCATTACAGCCAAGAGCGAACAGAGCGTCCGGCGGCAATCTTTGAATGAGATCTTCGGTAATCTGAGGAAAACAGGCTACGGGAACCACAACACGCCCTTTGCCGGCATCGGCGATGAGCCGACCTCGGAATTGCGCGAGTTTCAGTTCGGCGATGCCCTTGAACAAATCGATATGACCGACTCGCTGCGCAATGCCCAGATCAATCACGGGCTGCAAAACTTTATCCTGACCGAAGACGATCTGGAAGTGCGTGAAAAAGAACATAAAGCGCAAAGCTCCACCGTTTTGATGATCGACATCTCGCATTCCATGATCCTCTATGGCGAAGATCGTATCACGCCGGCGAAGAAAGTAGCGATGGCGCTCTCTGAGCTGATTACGACTCGTTACCCGAAGGATACGCTCGATATTCTGGTATTCGGCAATGATGCCTGGCAGATACAGATCAAGGACTTACCCTATCTACAGGTGGGGCCCTTTCATACGAATACCGTGGCCGGCCTCGAACTGGCGATGGATATCCTGCGCCGGCGCAAAAACAATAACAAACAGATTTTTATGATTACCGATGGTAAACCGACCTGTTTAAAGGAAGGCGCCCGGTATTATAAGAACAGCTTTGGCCTGGATCGGAAGATCGTCAACAAAACGCTTAACCTCGCCGCAAATTGCCGTCGCTTAAAGATTCCGATCACGACCTTTATGGTGGCGCGTGATCCCTATCTGCAGCGATTTGTGCGTGACTTCACGCAAACGAATCAGGGGCGGGCCTTCTTTACCAGCCTGAAGGGTCTCGGCGAGTATATCTTTGAAGATTACATTCGCAACAGGCGCAGGCGTGTGCGTTAAATCCGGACGCGGGCAGCCCGGTCCGCGATTGTCGGGCGGCCGACTTTCAGCCGGACATCATTCCTAACATTTTGTTAACACATTCTATGACCAACGTTTCCCTTATTGCCAGGCGCAATGCCATTTCGACTCTGGGTGAATTACGAGATGCCGGCTATCAATCACGGCCGATCAAGGAAGAGCTGCGCGACAACCTGATCGATGCATTGCAGCGTGGCGATAAGATATTCCATGGCGTCATCGGCTTCGAACATACGGTAATTCCCGACATCGAGCGCGCACTGCTCTCGCGTCACAATATGATTCTGTTGGGCCTGCGGGGCCAGGCCAAAACCAGGCTCGCGCGTCTGATGGTTAACCTGCTGGATGAATTCATACCGGTTGTCGAAGGCTCGGAAATCAACGACGATCCCTTTCAGCCCTTGTCGCGTTTTGCACGCATCCGGATAGAAGAACGCGGCGACGATACGCCCATCGTCTGGATTCATCGTTCGCAGCGCTACGTCGAGAAACTGGCGACGCCCGACGTCACGGTGGCAGATCTGATCGGCGATGTCGACCCCATCAAAGCGGCCAACCTTAAGCTGCCGTATTCCGATGAACGGGTGATTCACTTCGGGCTCGTGCCCCGCGCTCATCGCGCCATTTTTGTGATCAACGAGTTACCCGATTTGCAGGCGCGTATCCAGGTGGCGCTGTTTAACATCTTACAGGAAGGCGACATCCAGATTCGCGGCTTTAACATGCGCTTCCCGCTGGATATTCAGTTTGTGTTTACCGCCAACCCGGAGGATTACACCAACCGCGGTTCCATTGTCACGCCCTTGAAAGACCGGATCGACAGTCAGATATTAACCCACTATCCTCGTTCATTGGAAATTGCTCAACAGATCACGGCGCAGGAAGCGCGTATCAAGCCGGAACAGGAAGGCCGGGTTCGCAGCAACATAGTGGCGCGCGAGCTGATCGAGCACATTGCATTTGCGGCCCGCAATAGCGAGTACGTCGATGAAAAAAGCGGCGTGTCCGCCCGCCTGACGATTTCGGCCTACGAGAATCTTATCAGCGCCGCCGAACGACGCTGCCTGCTGCATGGCGGAGAACAAACACAATTGCGGATCGCCGACTTTTGGGGCGTCGTGTCAGCCATTACCGGCAAGATCGAGCTGGTGTACGAAGGCGAGCAGGAAGGACCGGCCAAGGTGGCGCACATTCTGATCGGCAAGGCCATCCGGGCGCTCTTCCCGATGTATTTCCCGGACCCCGCCAAGTTAAAACGCGAGTCGAGCAACAATCCCTATCGAGAGATCATCGCCTGGTTTCAACAAGAGCATACGCTCGATCTGCCGAATGACGCTCCGCAGGAAGACTATCGACGGGCCCTGGTGGCTGTCAGCGGTCTTCAGAGTCTCGTTGCCAAGTTTGCCGAGACCGATGATGAAGATGCGCGTTTGTTCTTGATGGAGTTTGTGCTGCACGGCCTGGCGGAATATTCGATGCTCAGCAAACATCTGCTCGACGATGGCGGCCTTCAATTCGGCGACTTGCTGCGAAGTATGTTTAGCTATGACGAGAGCGAGGGCAGCCAGGAGGAAGAGGACGGTGATGAAGATGACGATGACTATCGCTGAGGCCGCTGCCCCTGGCGCGCGTGTTTCCGGTTGCCGTGAACAAATACGGGCGACGCAATGAAGATACTTCTGAGTGGAGGCACCGGCTTTATCGGCCGGGCACTGGTGCCGGCCTTACTAGCCGCGGGCCATGAGCTGACCCTGCTTAGCCGCAGGCCGTCACCGCCGGCTGACGCTGCTGCTAGCGGTACCCGGTATGTCCAGTGGGATCCCTTGCAAGAAGGCGCGTGGATGCAGGCGGTAAACGGCAAGGATTGCGTAATACATCTTGCCGGCGAGAATGTGGTCGGCAGCCGCTGGACGCCGTCGTTTAAGGAAAGACTGGTCGCGAGTCGGGTGCGCAGCGCCGAGCTGCTGGTGACGGCGATCGAGCGGGCCGCGACAAAGCCCCGTATCCTGATCTCGGGCTCCGCCGTCGGCTATTATGGCAACACCGAAGACCGAACAGCTGATGAAAACAGCTCGGCCGGCGAAGACTTTCTGGCACAGCTTTGTCTGCGCTGGGAGGAGGCCGCTCGCAAAGCGGAAGACTTTGCTGTCCGCGTTGTCCTGGCTCGTATTGGACTTGTGCTGGAACGCGACGGTGGGCCGCTGGCTAAAATGCTTATCCCATTTAAACTCGGACTGGGCGGGCCGGTCGGCTCCGGAAGGCAGTGGTTTCCATGGGTGCATCGCGCAGATGTGCAGCGCGCCATTGTCTTTGCTCTCGACAATCAGCAGCTGAGCGGCCCTTGCAACCTCGTCGCGCCTGCGATCGTTCGTCAGCGCGAATTCAGCGCGACCCTTGCAAGAGCGCTCAGACGTCCGGCATTTCTGCCGGTACCCGCCTTTGCCCTGCGCCTGCTGCTGGGCGAGGCCGCCGATGCCTTGCTCATCGGTCAGCGCGCCCAGCCGACAAAATTAATTGAAGCCGGCTTCCGCTTTCAGTTTCCTGCGCTCGATGGAGCTCTTGAGGACATAGTGCGTCGCAGTTCATAATTAAGCGCCGCGTCCGGTAATGCGATCTGCAGCTTGCAGCTTGCAGCTGCGATGCATCAACGGTCAAGGTAGGTGTAATCGTAGAGTCCGGAGCGATACATCTGCAAGAACTCTTTTGCCAGCGGCGCCGTGATTTTTCCTTCTTTCACCGACGCGCTGACCCATTTCTCCATCCTGCGCACCAGATTCTTCGGATCGAACTGAACGTATTCCAGCACGTCGGCAACGGTTTCGCCCTCGATAATCTGGGCGACATCGAAGGACCCCTTGTCGTTGACAACAACATGCACGGCGCTGGTGTCGCCAAACAGATTGTGCAGGTCGCCGAGAATTTCCTGATACGCGCCCACCAGAAACACACCGATGTAATAGGGTTCATCCTGCTTGAGCGCATGCACCGGGAGAAAATCCAGGCTTTCGTTCGTGGAGATGAAGTGCTCGATCTTACCGTCGGAGTCGCAGGTAATGTCTTGCAGGGTGGCATTGCGACTGGGCTGCTCGGCCAGGCGCTGCACCGGCATTATGGGAAACATCTGATCGATGGCCCAGGCGTCGGGCAGCGATTGAAAGAGCGAAAAATTGCAGAAGTACTTGTGCGCCAGCATCCTCGGCAGCACTTCCAGCTCATAAGGTCGGTTCTTCATCTTCGCCGAGTATTGATCGACTTTTTTGGCAATGCTCCAGAAGAGGCGTTCCGCTTTTGCTCGGCTTGGCAGGTCGAGCAGACCTAGTGAAAACAGCTTGAGCGCTTCTTCCTTGCTTTCCTGGGCGTCGTGCCAGAATTCCAGGAAGCGTCGCGAGGAGATCGAGCTGAATATGCTATAAAGATCCTTGACGACTTCATGGTCGCCGTCCTCTACCTTGAAGACTTCATCGTCCCACTCTGGTGAATTTGCGGTGTCCAGTACATTGACGATCAGGATCGAGTGATGAGCGGTCAGCGCGCGGCCCGATTCCGAAACGATCTGCGGATGAGGCAGATCGTTCTTTTCACAGGCTTCCGCCATACTATACACAGCGTCGTTGGCATATTCCTGCACGCTGTAGTTAATGCTGTTGACGCCGATCGAGCGCGTTCCGTCATAGTCCACCCCCAGCCCGCCGCCGATGTCGACAAAATCAACCTGGCAATCGAGGCGCCGCAGTTGAACATAGTACTGCGCAATCTCCTTCAAGCTGTCCTTGATGCGCCGGATATTGGTAATCTGACTGCCCAGGTGAAAATGAATCATCTTCAGACAGTCGAGCAAATTATTGGCGCGGGCAAAATCGATGGCTTCCAGCAGCTCGACGGAATTCAGGCCGAACTTGCTTTGGTCGCCGCCCGAATCTTCCCATTTGCCGGTGCCGGTGTTGCTGAGCTTAATGCGGATGCCGATATTGGGCCGCACTTTGATCCGGCTCGAAATCTCGGCGATCAGGCGCAACTCATTAAGCTTCTCGACGACAACAAAAATACGTTTGCCCATTTTCTGCGCCAGCAAGGCCAGTTCGATGAACTCTGCATCCTTGTAGCCGTTGCAGATGATGATCGCATCGGGGTCGTCCATTATCGAAAGGACAACCTGCAATTCGGGGCGCGAGCCGGCTTCAAGACCGATATTGAATTTCTTGCCGTAGCGAACGACTTCTTCAACCACGTGGCGTTGCTGGTTGACCTTGATGGGATAGACGGAGAAGTAGGAGCCCTCATAGTCATACTCTTGCGCCGCACGATCGAAACAGCCGCAGATCATCTCGATCCGGTCGCCGATGATATCGGAAAAACGCAGGAGCATCGGCAGCGGAACGTCGCGCAGCAGCAAATCGTCCACCAGCTCTTTTACATCGATGCTGGGGCCGGAATTGCGACGAGGACGGACTGTGACGTTGCCCTTTTCATTAATGGCAAAATACTTGATGCCCCAGCCGTGGATATTGTACAGTTCGGCAGAGTCGGCGGTTCTCCAAATGCGCATAAGGATGCGGTTGCTCCCGTCAAAAGAAGGCAATGGGTGATTCGGATCAGGATCAGAGGTGTACCGGGTGCGTGGAGTCGCACCCGGTTCGACTCGTTCGATTATCGAATAGCTTAGAGCGTTGATTCGCCTTTTTTCCAGTTGCAGGGGCAGAGCTCGCCGGTTTGCAGGGCTTGCAGTACGCGCCGAACTTCTTCGACGCTGCGGCCGACGGCCTCGGGGTGAATCACGCTGTACTGCACCGTTCCTTCCGGATCGATAACAAAAAGGCCGCGCAGCGCATAGCCCGTGGATTCTTTCAGCACTTCGTAGGAGCGGGCGGTCTCGCGGGTAAAATCCGCCAGCATCGGATAGGGCAGACTGTGCAGTTCTTCTTCATGCCGGCGCCATGCGAGATGCGAAAAATGGCTATCGGTCGAGCAGGCGACGATTTCAGCGTCGAGATCGCGAAAATCTTCATACGCATTGCCAAAGGAGGCGATCTCCGTTGGGCAGACGAAGGTGAAATCAAGTGGATAAAAAAACAGAACCAGCCACTTGCCGCGGTAATCGCTCAATGAAATTTCTTTGAAGGCGTTATCCGGAGTAAGCGTTTCGGCATTACCGCCGACAACGGCTGTACCTTTGAATTCAGGTGCCGGAGAACCAACCAATAGTGACATAGCTTCATACCCTTCGATAGTTTTTTGACAATTGAACTGAGCTGAGTGAAGACGGAACAAAAGTACAAATATTCGCCCTAAGATTTTTTATATTGCACACTTTCGAGCGTTTTGCGGGCAAGCGATCTGTCCGAAGAACCAGCGTGCAGACGAGTGACCGCCGTATCGGTCGTAGTGACCGCCGGCTCGCTATCCAGGGAGTGTAGTGCAGCAAGAGAACCAGGTTAATATCGCTGATTTGCGCGAACGCTTTTCACACTATCTGAAGAAACAGAGATACCGCAACACCCAGGAGCGATTTCTGGTGCTGGATAGCGTGGTGAATATCGATAAACATTTCAGCGCCGATGAGTTATATATCTACGTGCGCGGCTTCGGTGCGAAAATCTCGCGGGCAACAATCTATTCGACGCTGGATTTGTTGACGAAGTGCAATATATTGGTTAAACACCGCTTCCAAGGCGACAGCGCACATTATGAACTCGCCGACAA
The DNA here is from genome assembly GCA_028284775.1 of Candidatus Kapaibacterium sp. Classification (GTDB taxonomy): domain Bacteria; phylum Bacteroidota; class Ignavibacteria; order Kapaibacteriales; family UBA7675; genus JANQRB01. Next base: position 50,066 of record JANQRB010000067.1, read on the forward strand.
AATGCCAAATCACGACCACCTGATTTGCACGGAATGCGGACGAATAATTGAGTTTCAGGCGATTGAAAAGCTTGGAGAGATTCAGAACGAAGTTTGTCAGTCGCTGGGGTTCAAACCGCTTAAACACTCTTTCAACATTTTTGCGGTTTGCAACGATCCCGGCCACTGTGAATACAATCGCGCGTGACATTTAGCCGCCCTGACCCGTCACGCGCATCCAAGAAACGCAGCCAAAATCTGTGCTGGCTGTATGTACCCATTAATCACTTACCAGGAGTTGCTTACGTGAAACTAAGGAATTACCTCTTGCTTCTGATGGCGGCTGTCTTATTAAGTTCCTGCTTCGCGGGTCGGGCGGGGAATGATAAAATGTATGGTCTTCAGTTCGGGCCGCAGGTACCCACCGGGGAATTCTCCGATCGGGTTAGCCCGGCGCTCGGCTTCACCTTTCAGGGTTATATGCAGACCTCGCGGCAAGTTCGATTCGGAGGTACATTTACGTATGCGAGCTTAAGTTCCGCGGATGATCTTCCCGGCGATTTGACATTTTCGCAGACGCACATTTCCCTGCGCTCGGAGATATACTATCGCTTCCAGCGTAAAGGCATTTCGCCGATCATCGGCGGCGGTTTTGGTTATTATTTCGGCATTGTCGATTCGGATGACATTTTCTTCGATGTGGACAATTTGGTGGGATGGCTGATAACACCCTTAGCCGGTGTGTCGATTCCTCTGAGTAAAAAACTGCAGGTCAATGCTGTTCTCAAGCAGGATTTTGCCCTGGCAATAGACGGCGTCGATGCCAATATGTTTAGTCTCAATGCGGGACTTATGATCGAACTCTGACAGCCGGCTTTAAGCCTTGCGCAGCAGATGTTCGCAGATACATTGGGAGGCTGAGCCGCGGATAGCGTCGCTCGGCCTCCACTGGTTCCCGGCACTCTTGCGCTCTTGAAAAATTGTAAATCACTGAAGGAATGATCTGCTCGTGAGACATTTCAAACTACCACTGCTGTTGCTGCTTGCCCTGGCCTTCTGTTCCTGTGCGTCGCTCAGCAGCAAACGCAGCAAGCCGAAGCACTATGGGCTGCAGCTTGGCCTTCAGATCCCGACCGGCGATATGGCCGATGTTTATACGAGCGGCACCGGTCTCACTTTTCATGGCTTCTCTGAAACATCTAAACAGCTCATGACCGGCGGCTCCCTAAGCATGTCCCGGCTCTGCGCCGATGAAGAGCACTTTCTCAGCGAGTTGAATGGCTCCGTGCTGATGATTTCCCTGCGTTATGGCTTCCACTATCGCTTTGCCCGCGAAGGAATCACGCCGATTGCCGGCCTCGACGTCGGCTATTATGTCGGTGTACAGCAGTCGGATCTCGATGATATCTTCGTGGATGAGGAAGGGAGCGACAATTTCAACGGCCTAACGCTGGCTCCCAGCGTCGGTGTGGCAATGCCGCTGTCAAATTCGACGCAGCTGCTGTTTGTGCTGCGCAATGATTTCGGTATTGCTTTCGATGAGCTCTCGGCGGGCTATTTCGGTCTCAACCTGGGAGTTGTGCAGGCTTTTTAATTCACTGGCGCAGCTGCAGGAAGACCGTTGCGGCCGGGAAGATCGGGAAGGGAATGGAGAGTAGGGGGAAGAGTTATACGATAGTCGGAGCGGGCAGGAGCGGCGTCGCTGCCGCTCTACTGGCACGGTCGGTCTCCGGGCGGGTATTCCTGAGTGAGAGCGGGCCGGAGGACAAATTTGAGGCGGCGCGGCGGCAATTGGAGGAGGCGGGCATCCCAGCCGAGTTCGGCGGCCATAGCGCCCGGGCGCTCGACGACTGCGACTGCCTGATCAGCTCGCCCGGCGTGCCGCCCCAGGCATCCATCTTCGGCGAAGCCGCGCGGCGCGGTATCCCCGTGATCGGCGAATTGGAATTTGCCTGGCGACATCTTGCCAATCCCTGTATCGCCATCACGGGTACGAATGGCAAAACCACCACGGTCTCTCTTCTGACATCGATGCTGAAGCGTGCCGGAAGGCAGGCAGTGGCCGCCGGCAACATCGGCAGGCCGCTCTCCTCGCTCGTCGGTGCGATCGATCCGGACACGATAATTGTCCTGGAACTAAGCTCCTATCAGCTCGATCGCATCGATCGATTTCGCCCCGATGTTGCCGTCATTCTGAATATCGCTCCGGACCATTTGGCCTATCACGGGTCATTCGATCGGTATTGTGAAGCCAAAAGCCGTATTTTTTCCAATCAAACGGCGGAAAATGTTTTAATTTTAAATGCGGATGATCCCACGACAGCCGCCTGCAGCCGTCAGGCCAGGGCCAGCGTGCAATATTTTGCGGCCGGGCCGGTAGAGGACGGAATGTTTTTGCATCAGGGGCGACTGTTCTTTTCGAATGTGCAGCAGCAGGAGGAAGAGCTTATGGATGCCGAACGCATCCGGATGCCGGGTATCCACAACGTTTACAATTCCATGGCGGCTTCGTTGGCGGCGCGGGTCTTCGAGTTGAGCAACGAAGATATCCGGGACTCACTGATGAGTTTTGCGGGCGTCGAGCACCGCCTGGAGCCTGTTAGGGAATGGCGGGGCGTGGAGTATGTCAACGATTCCAAAGCCACGAACACTAATGCCACATGGTATGCGCTCGGCAGTTTCAACAAGCCTATTGTCTGGATTGCCGGCGGTCGCGGCGACAACAACGACTATAGTGGTCTCGATGATCTGGTGCGCCGACACGTTCAATGCGTCATTACCATCGGCGAGGAGTCGCGCGCTATCTTCAACCATTTCAGCTCGCTGATCCGCTGCATCGAAGCCGCTTCGATGAGCGAGGCCGTCCGCCTGAGCAGTGAAATGGCGGAAGACGGCGATGTCGTCCTTTTTTCACCGGCCTGCAAATCCTTCGACATGTTCGCTAATTTCGAAATGCGGGGTCTGGCGTTCAAGAATGAAGTCAGCGAGCTCTGACGCCCTGATGGAGTATCCCTGATGGAGTATCGTGTTAGCGGGGAAGGAAAGCATGCAGCGTGAGTCCGGTCATATCGACTGGGTCCTCCTGCTCTCAGCGGCCGGTTTGCTGCTGTTCAGCGTTGCATTTGTCTACAGCGCCAGCGCGGCGATTGCCGATGCGCGACTGGGCTCATCCGACAAACTGTTTTGGTCGCATGCCGTCCGGGTGCTCGTTGGTCTGTTTGTAATTCTGGTCTGCGCCAAAATCGATTACCGCCTGTGGCGCAGGTATTCCAAGATCATATTATTCGGCGCCATTGCTTTGCTGCTATACGTATTTGTCGGCGGTGAAGTACGCAACAACGCCACCCGCTGGATCAATTTCGGCGGGATCGGTTTCCAGCCCTCTGAACTGGCCAAATACGCCTTGATTCTGCACCTGGCGGCCCTGCTGGCCCGCAAGCAGGAATATGTCAAGCACTTCCGCAGCTCATTTTTGCCCATGATCGCCTGGACGGCGGCTGTGTGCATCCTGGTGGCTCTGCAGCCCGATCTTTCGACGGCTTCGGTGATCTTCGCTATCGCCGTGTTGGTGATCTTTGTCGGCAATGCAAGTCTGCTGCATTTGAGCGGTCTGGCGTTGCTGGGCGTCGGCGCCGCCGGTCTGTTTGCATTTGCGGCGGAGTACCGTCTGCGCCGGCTGCTGGCCTTCTGGGGCGAAACCGAAAACTATCAACTGGAACAGGCACTGCTCGCATTCGGCAACGGAGGGCTGCTGGGCGTGGGTCCCGGACAAAGCAGACAGCGCGATTTTTTTCTGCCGGAGTCCTATGGCGATTTCATCTTTTCGATCGTGGGCGAGGAATACGGCTTCCTTGGTGTCGCCCTCATTTTGCTGGCATTTACGGTCATAGTCTGGCGCGGTCTCAAGACTGCCCGGCACGCGCCGGATGAATTCGGGCGTATTCTGGCGGCGGGCATTACGGTTGCGCTCGGATTGTATGCCTTTGTCCATGCAGCGGTTACCTGTGGAATGCTGCCCACAACCGGCCTGCCGATGCCCTTCATATCGTATGGTGGCTCGGCGACGGTCTTTGCCGCGGCCGCTCTGGGCGTCTTGCTTAATATCTCGGCCCAGGCCGGCGTCTATCCCCGACGAAAGACTCCGGAGGAAGCGGCATGGTCGGGTGGCTTCGACGCGCAGTCAATACAATAATGGACCGAGATTCTGCGTCGGCGGATCGAATGATAGCAGGCAGGGCCAGATGCCTGCGATTGCCGAGGATTGCAAGGGAGACCAGAGGAACGTGATGTCCGCTACGCTAGCACGTCTCGAATCAATTGTTCGCCCCCTTCTGCTGAAATTACCGCCATCTTTCATAGTTAAACGTTATTCTGCCGGCCGCCAGGCATTCTTGCGGAACTTTGCGCGCGCTCGTCCCGACACATACGATGCACCGGAAGCCTTGCACCGCACACTGTGGGATATCAACTTTCGGGGACCGTTGTGTAATGCTGCCGGCATGTTTAAAAACGGCGACGGCTACGAGCTGACGGCACGGCAAGGCGCCGGCGCCTATATCGCCGGCACGACAACGGCGCATCCGCGTAGCGGCAACAGCCTGGCCGGCTGTCGTCAGCCATTCGCTCCCTATCCGGCTTCGGGCGCGGCTTCTAACTGGCTCGGGCTGCCTAACGAAGGGCATGCCACCGTAGCAAAGCGTCTTGCATCGCTGCAGCGCGTCAATAGTTGTCCCATCGGCGCCAGTCTCGGCGCCGACCGACCTGGGGCTCTGGAAGATCTGCTGGCGGGAATGCAGGCCTATGAGCGAGCGAATGTCGATTTTCTCGAGATCAATGAAAGCTGTCCCAACACCGAAGCGGGCGCCACGAGCTTCGAGGATATGCATAAGCGACTGGAGTATCTCAGCAAAGCATTTCTAGCCCGCCGCCGCCGGAACCTGCCGGTCATCGTCAAGTTTTCAAACGATACGGAAGCGAAACGGATACCGGCGTTGCTCGATGCATTGATTACGCTTGGTTATGACGGCGTTAACTTCGGCAACACCTCAACAGCTTATGCGGCTGTACGGGAGGCGATCACGCCGCAGGAGCGTCCCCTCTTTGACTATTTCAGCGCCACATTCGGCGGCGGAGTCAGTGGCCGTCCGCTAAAACAGCAGTCGCTCGATCTGGCGCGCGGGGCTGTGGCCTATCTGACTGCTCATCCGCCCGCGCGGGAGTTTCATGTGCTGCGGACAGGCGGCATCGAAGGCCCGGCCGATATCGAAGCCTCCGATCGGGCAGGCGTCAGTCTTAACCAATGGTACACCGGGTATTTCGAAGCTTTTGCGAAGTATGGTCATCAGTTATACCGGCAGCTGCTGGAAGACCTGGCTACAGCAAATCCTCCGCAGCTGCGAGAGTGAATCCCTGAACGCTTGGCTTAACAACGATTTATTTATGCAGCAGGAGTGTTTCGCTCACCATAAAGCCGCCATCTGATACCCGGAGAAAGTAGACGCCAGTAACAAGGCCTGCGCACTGAACTTGGCTGAGAGCTTGCCATTGACCGGCGCCGTGCTGCTTTGTTTTCAGCTTGATTGAGATACAAAAAATTTCACTGGCTAAAGTTAGGGTGACAAACTCGTCGGCCTCCGCCGCTCTTTGCGGGAAGTGTCGGCCGCTTGGAAGAGGTCGGGGGCGAATGGTCGGCAAGGGCCGGGATTGCCCTGCCGGCTGTCGGCAGTCAGAGCGAAGGCAGGCCGTTGCCGACTGCAGCATTCAGGCGGGCAGAGCGATGACACCCAGGAGTGTTTGCTTGCTGGCGCCGGTTACCGCGGGAAGGTTGCCGGGCAGGCCCGCCAGTGTTCGCCAGGCCAGATAGGCGAAGGCCAGAGCCTCTTTGGCATCGGGGGGGATGCCGGCATCAGCCGT
>JANQRB010000078.1 GCA_028284775.1 Candidatus Kapaibacterium sp.
GTACAGCAACCTTTACTTTCTGCCCGTCTTTGCCATGTATTTCCGCTTCTTGAACATTCCAAACTTCATTGTGTCTAATTTCGAGCGTCCAACCTTCCAGATGCTCAACTACTTCACATAGTGTGTTGCAAATCTCCTGGAACTGCTCTTCCTCAAATCGCTTTCGTTCTTCGTAAGTCATTGCGGTGTCCTTGTTTATGTTCAATGTATCTTCACTCTATTAACAGTGGTGGAAAAGAGCGTTATTGAGCGCTGCAAGCTCCGTGTTGGTTGATTCGATATTGTTGTTTCGCTTGACTCTGCGTAACATGGTTACTTGCTTTGAGCGTTGTTTGTCGCGGTAGCTGTACAAATAGAATTGTTTGTTTCGCACCAGTACGCCACAGTTTAACGTGATCGTGTAACGCTCGCACGGTTCGCTTGAGTAAATGACCGTGAGCTTGTCGGACCTATACGTCGTTTCGCCCATACCATCCGTGTTGTCTCGCTCTATGCCGTAGGTGCTGATTCGATACCGCAGACTGTTTAGGAGAGTTTCCGGCGTTGGCACCATCAATTGTACTTGTGTCATTTCGTAATCCTTATTGTTGTTAATTGAACTATCATCTTGTTAACAGTGGTGGAATAGAGCGCAGCAGTGATTGTATAGAGGTACATTGAGGTACAGAATAGTAATTAGACCGATCGGTCTAAACAATTTTCAACAGTAGAATATGTTGCCTAGGCAACAAAAATGGTTAAAATCCCGCTTCCGTACTATCGTAGCTAGTGCGGCATAACAAACGGCCAAAATCGACTATACCAGGGGCTAAAAAAATCGAAGGGGGGCGGCTCACATTTTGGTCCCGCGCCCTTTAGGGTGTATCAGCATAGCGAGAAATTCAGGATTTTGAAGTTATGTTAATACGTGTTAAATATTTAATCTGTTTAAGCTTTGCGCTCGTATACCTCTGTACCTTCAAATTCTAAGCGAGTCCTTGAATTTGCGATCACAAAAAGCAAATAGCGAAACTCGCTTGGTTCCTGATGGCTGCAATTGCAACAATGGAATTGTCGAATCCAACAACCACTCATCTCTTTGAATCCAAGAGCTGTGATATTGTTTCCGAAGTTCACATAGAGTGCAGCTAGAAATTGATATTGTTTGTCGGCAACCTTGACGCATTTGTAATTAAGTCTTGGTAGTGCTCGCCACGAAACTGAGATTTATGCCCTCAAATTGGAGTTTTGGCAATGATTCGCCAATTTGTCTGAATTACTTGGTTGTGTCTATTTGAGGATTTGTTCAATCGTGATGAAGAAGTTTGACTGCATTCGGCGAGAGAAGCAGGCCTATATTCGCGTTGTGATGAATACCCTGCACTGTAAAAAGAGGTGTGTTGTTTCAAGTGGACAATGGTTCGGCGCAGTAAAATCCAAGTTCAAACTGATTGGTATTGGACTCATTCTTGCCATTCTCGGAATACAGCCGGCATTCCATTTATCGTGTGATAAATCGTCAACTTCGGACCCCGACCAGGAACGTGCAAAAGATAACTTCATAAGCACTTCGTCAAACCGTGAGCCGCTCTTTTCTGACAAGTATCCCGCATTCAGAGTCTTGATCCTGCCTTTCGACCGCAAGAGAGATTGTAGCGCCAAACAGACGGATGTCGCCGTATCGTTGTATAGAGAACTCAAACGAATTAGCGAGCGTGAAGACCTGGGACTGGAAGTACAGTACCTGGCCGATAAAACCTGCCCGGCGACCTTCAGTGAAGGTCGTGGTATCGGCGCAGCCGTCAACGCCGACCTTGTAATCTGGGGCGATCAGTGGGTTGTGTGCAATAACGATACCACATGGGTCTGTGTGGCCTATGCGCTGGTCGATATGCCCGGTGTCTGGCACGGAGAGGCACAGGACGAAAGCAGCGTTCTGGCGCTTTCCAGTTTGTCAGAGATTCGTGAAGGACGCCTGACTAAGGATATAGAGTATATTATTCACTGGACCTTAGGGCTGTGGGCAGTTGAACAAAGGGATTATAGCACGGCGTTGAACCGTTTCCTGGATATCGAACCTGAGCGGAGACTACAGGATGCAGAAGTTGTCTTTAGGATTGGCGTATGTTATGATATACTCGATGAGATTGACTCCGCCTTTGTCTTTTACAACCACACACTTAATATCAATCCCAATAATGCTCGTGCATATACTAACCTGGCGTTACTCATGACCGATCACTATCAGTCGCACGACAGCGCCAGGATGCTGTATCGCAAGGCCATTGACATCAATCCCTATTACGCTAAGACGTACTACAACCTGGCGAATCTCATGAAAAATCACTATCAGTCCTACGATAGCGCGAGGGCGCTGTATCGTAAGGCCATTATTATATCTCCGGATTACGCCAGTGCGTATATTAATTTAGCGAATCTAATGGAAAGATATTATCAGTCTTACGATAGTGCCAGGAAGCTGTACCATAAAGCTATTGACATTGATCCCGATAACGCTGACGCGTACATTAACTTGGCAAACATATTGCAAATTCACTTCGAATCTTACGACAGTGCCAGGACGCTGTATCACAAGGCCATTAACAATGAACCCGATAAAGCCGCAGCGTACTCTAACCTGGCAGCTTTACTGCAAACTCACTTCGAGTCTTACGACAGTGCCAGGACGCTGTACTATAAAGCTATTGACATAGATCCCGATGACGGCCAGGTTTACTTCAACTTGGCAGTACTTTTACGTCAACAGTTTCGTGAATACGATTCCGCCCGAATTTATTATGAAACCGCTTGCCGTCTCAACCCAACCCACAAATCACCAAAAAGTGATGACCATTTTCATCAGCCCTGAACAATTTAAGGTAGAACTTATAAAATGACAATTGAGACAGATTCAGATTCACCGGCCGCCAGTTAATCGCCACGGCATTAATCTTCAAGCCATAATTTTCCCAAAATTCAATATGTACCCGTTTCGGCTTAGCGCCCGAGTCATCCCAGTCGAAGGTCTCGGTTTTCTCTATGCTGTCCGGTACGATGCGCGCGCATCTCTTCATTAGCCATCGCCGCGCCGCCAGGATCGCCATACGTTCTGACGCCCTGGACACTGAGATTCCTCTGATGGGAAGGGCGTTTTGGTAGCCGTTTCGACATAGGGGGAACCTAATTCGCCAGGCCTGCCATTAAATCAGAGCGAGGGGGTAGGTGTTAACAGATGTTTATTAACGGCGTGAGTGTGGCGGTGATTAATAAGTCGTAAGTCCAACGATGTTAAGAGAGTTACTTGCCTTCACTTGTAGTTTTGGCAAAATTTCGCCTATTTGTTATGTCATGTTGTTGATTTTACCGATGAGCATGTGTTATTGGGATGAACATTTTGGACGGTATCAGGCAAAGAAGCCGGGCCATTGCACGCAGCTTGATGACGGCATTGCGCCTTGGCAAGAGAAAGACCGCAGCGCTGTGGCAATGGTTCGCCGCACAAGATATTGGGATCAAAGTGGCCATTATCGGACTTCTCGGTATTCCGCCATCTTACATCACACTGTTTGTTGATACGTCGAATACCGCCGCCAACGAAACAAGAGTGGAGGATACTACCGTTACCTCTACGCTTGTCCGTGAGCCCCTTTTTTCAGAAAGTGACACGACGTTCAAGGTCCTGATCCTGCCATTCGACCGTAAAGAAGATTGCAGCGCCAAGCAGGCCGACGTTGCCAAATCGCTCTTTGATGAACTCAAACGCATGAATGAAAGTGAAGGCCTGGGACTGGACGTACGATACCTGGAAGATAAGTCGTGCCCAGCCACCTTCAACGAAGGTCGGAGAATTGGTGAGGTCGAAGAAGCCGACCTCGTGATATGGGGCGATCAGTGGGTTATGTGCCATAGCGATACAACGCGGGCCTGCGTGGCCTTTGCGCTGGTCGATACGGCCGGCAGATCGCACCAAAGAGCGCACGATGAAAGCGGCATTCAGGCACTGTCGAGTTTGGCGGAGATTCGCGAAGGACGATTGGTTAAAGACGTAGGCTACATCATTCGCTGGACATTGGGGCTACGGGCGTATGAAGAAGAAGACTATTCCATAGCTCTTCGCCGGTTTCTGAGAATCGAGCAGGAGCGGCAAAGCATGGATGCGTCGCTTTACTTAGTAATTGCTATTTGTTATCAAAAACTTGATGAGTTCGACTCCGCCCGAGACTACTATTACCGTGTACTTGCTATTGAACATTTTGACGCCGTTGTTTATTATAACCTGGCGCTTCTACTGAAAACTCACTACGAGTTGTATGACAGCGCCAGGACGCTGTACACTAAGGCAATTGAAGTAAATCCCAATTACGCCGATGCGTACCATAACCTTGCGCATCTACTGCAAACTCACTACGAGTTGTACGACAGCGCCAGGACGCTGTACCGTAAGGCCATAGAGGTTGATCCTAATGACGCAAGTAGGTACAGAAGCCTAGCGGTTCTGCTGGGAACTCACTACGAGTCTTACGACAGCGCCAGGACGCTGTACACTAAGGCAATTGAAGTGAGTCCCAATTACGCCAGAGCGTACCATAACCTTGCGCATCTACTGCAAACTCACTACGAGTTGTACGACAGCGCCAGGACGCTGTACCGTAAGGCCATTGAACTTGATCCCGATGACGCCATAGCGTACCATAACCTTGCGCATCTACTGGAAACTCACTACGAGTTGTACGACAGCGCCAGGACGCTGTACACTAAGGCAATTGAAATAAATCCCGATGACGCCAGAACGTACAATAACCTTGCGCTTCTACTGAAAAATCACTACGAGTCTAACGACATCGCCAGGACGCTGTACACTAAGGCAATTGAAATAAATCCCGATGACGCCAATGCGTACTACAACCTGGCGTTTTTGCTGGAGAATCACTACGCGTCTTACGACAGCGCGAGGACGCTGTATCAAAGAGCTATTGAGCTTGATCCCAATGACGCCAGTACGTACCATAACCTTGCGCATCTACTGGAAAATCACTACGCGTTGTACGACAGCGCGAGGACGCTGTACACTAAGGCAATTGAAATAAATCCCGATGACGCCAGAACGTACAATAACCTTGCGGCTCTACTGCAAACTCACTACGCGTTGTACGACAGCGCCAGGACGCTGTACACTAAGGCAATTGAAGTAAATCCCAATTTCGCCATAGCGTACCATAACCTTGCGTATCTACTGGAATCTCACTACGAGTCTTACGGCAGCGCGAGGACGCTGTACACTAAGGCAATTAAAATAAATCCCGATGAGGCCGGAATGTACCATAGCCTTGCGCTTCTACTGAAAAATCACTACGCGTCTTACGACAGCGCCAGGACGCTGTTCGGTAAGGCCATAGAGGTTGATCCTAATAACGCAAGGAGGTACAGAAACCTTGCGGTTCTACTGCAAACTCACTACGCGTCTTACGACAGCGCCAGGACGCTGTACACTAAGGCAATTGAAGTAAATCCCAATAACGCCGTCAATTACAATGGTCTTGGATATCTACTGTTTGAACACTTCGGGGAATTTGACAATGCAAGGACACTGTTCCTAAAAGCCATTACAATTGATCCAGATTATGCCAATGGGTATCATAGCTTGGCAGAACTCATGGAAGATCACTATAAGGACTATGACAGTGCCAGGATGCTATACCGTAAGGCCATTGCCATAGATCCTGATTTCGCTTATGCGTACAGGGATCTGGCGACAATCCTTCGTGAGCAGTTTCACGAGACTGATTCCGCCCGTACATACTATGAAACGGCCTGCCGCCTCAACTCGGCTTTTAAAACACCTGAAAATGACGCCAAATTTTTGACTAGTAACTGATATTAGAAACACATCGCAAAACATCCGACCCTACGCCAAATGCGAATGTACCGGCCGCCAGTTAATCGCCACGGCATTTATCTGCGAACGAAATTCACCTTCCAGCTCGACATACACACGTATCGGCTTACCGCCCAAGTCATCCCAATCGAACGTTTCGGTATTCTCTATACTATCCGGCACGACCCGCAGCACATTCCGATACGGCACAGCAGCGGGTGAAAAGTCATACTCTGTCGTCACGCACTCATTATCAATCCGGTCATCCTGGTTGTCGTCAGGAATGGTATGAAGCCTAACGGTTCGTGTGCCGCCGGCAAAGAAGTTTACAACGACATTCCTTACCCGTTTAATCAAACCCTCGTCACCGCCCGTGAAGGCCTTGGAGCGGTAGTAGGAGTGAATCGGAATGTTCACGGGCAGCCCGCCCGCGTCATATACCTCATCGAAGTCATCATCACCCGGCGCTTCGCGGGATACAAGCGCGGGCAGGTCTTCAGACGGAAAGATCTCACCCGACATCAGTTCACCTTCAGAGTTGTTGTGGTATAGCCGGGCGAAGGAGAGTGCGTCCCGCGCAAGACCCGCGTCGGACTCATAAGTGAATTTCGTTACATATCCCTTTTCCAGCGCAATGACGTAAAGATGGCCCCTCACGATCCGCGTAAATCCGTGATACGTGCCGGTACCGGCAAAGGGCACATTCAAATACAGCTCGCCATGCTCTTCATTCCAACCGCAGAAGGCGAACTCCACGTGCTCTAATGGCGAGTGCTGGAGGCGATACATCAGCTCTTCGTTGAACATCGAATCGACGCGGTGCAACACATTATTGTCGTAACGCATAAAGCCTTGCCAGGAGAGAAAAAACACGTTATTGTTAACCGTAATCAGCGACTCCGGCGCGATGCAGCCGACATCGGGACTGACCTCGTCGGTCCTGGAAATGTGCAGGCTGTCGGCCTGAACCGCGACGCGGTGAATGCTGTTTTGCTTGAAGACAAGCAGGTTGCCGTAGAGACTGGCGAGGCCCGTTATCTGATCGCCGTCGCCGATGCGGTAAGCAGCCAGCGACTCCGGCCTGATCTTGTTCGGCAGGAAGGGCTCGGACCAGCGGACGTGCGACTCGTAGTGATGGATGAAGGGGTCGTCACAGATAAGAATATTGCCGGGGGTGGCCGAGTTGTCATCGACGAATATGCCTTCGTCGTCCACCTCAATTTTGCCGACGAGCCGGTAGTCGCCATCCACCAAACGGTAGACTTCGTGGGCCGTGATTGACTCATCGAAGGGGCCAGGCACGAATGAAAAGACGATGTGAAATGTGCCGCTGCCATCGATCTTCTTGAAATTAACAACGTCGGACGATATGTTGAAAATTATTAGCTCATCTTAGCAACAATGGACTGCCGAACCGAATTTGCACCTGGCCGATCAATTGAAACGCAATCATAAAGTTGGCAAGCGACTTGTGCTAAACTCGTCCTGCATCTGCGATTGCTGTAAAGCTTGGCAAAACCGCTCTCCATCGACCAGGGGCGACTCCCAGCGAGCATTTCGGCAATGGGATAAATTGGGAAAGCGCCGGGTCTTTTAGGCCAATAGGGCAAGTTTGGCTTCGTGCGGCACGAAAAATTCGAAATGAGCCTCGTTCCCGGCTCCACAGGCGACTTAATTCCGTTCTAGACTACATTGATGCCGGCGAAGACAATTTGTCTCTCGGGCCGGAACAGAGGCTCGGCTTCGATACGACGCTTAAGTGATGTTATGTCGAATCGACACGCAATATTCAGCTTGCTTTAACACCGTGCGGTAGATCGCGACCTGCGGCGCATACTAAAAGCAGTCGGTACGTTTCATTTGTTCAGCGACAACCGATCATAGTCCGAGGGTGCGGGCAATCTCACGCAGAACCAAGCATTCCGCGTCTCTGTCGCCGCTACTGGCAATGTTCGGTTGAGCAGTTATCTCGCAGCCGTCGCCACGGTCCGCATTGGGGGAGCTATGCTGGATGTTAAAGATGCGTTCGCTGAGAGCTTGCTGCGCGGCTGCGTACAAATCGGACGTGCTGCTGTATAGGCCACATTTACGCAACCAGCGTTACAGGTCTTCAAGCTCAGACGAAAAATTTCCGTCTACCCCCTCTGGGGTTAAGAGGGTTTTTAAATTCTTCTTTAAGAGAAGATTCTTAAGAATGTTGGGCATTGCGACACGGAGGGTCCATGCTTTCAGAACCACCCCAAGGGGGCTCCGGTTGGGCATTGTGACACGGAGGGTCCGTGCTTTCAGAGCAACCCGAAGGAGGCTCCGGTTGTGTCTTAAGGCATACCTTATTTGCCTCCTTCAGCTCCACATCCACCAGCTCATTGAGCTGCCGAAACGGGTCAAATTTCGCAGAAGTGACCTAGTTTTACGTGCCGGTTAAGTCAGGTGAGCGGCGTGTTTTAGTGTAGCTGCCTGCCTTCAGCCGCGAATCGACCGTTTCATTTGCGACGGAGTCATTTTGATAGCTCCGGTTAGGCGTGCGGGAGAAATGCGAAGTAAAACATTGTCCCGGATTCGCACAGGCCTGCCGTACCGATTCGGTTGGCAAAGCCAGATAACTCTGGCAGGCAATGCCGAACGAGGATTAAACAGTAAAAAGTTATACCCGATCCTTATGCCTCATTGTAACACCTTCAATACCGATTCTGTCATCCGGACTGTCGACGAGTATTTCATGAAACCTGGCAATGCGTGTGCCGACTACAGAAAAGTTTACGGCCAGGTTGTCGCACGACACGTAATCTTTGAAACAAGCCTCTTTCCCGGCTTCATTCGCGACGCGGCTTAGCTTGAAGCACTTTGACGCCGGCGCAAACAAATTGCATCATGGGGCAAAGCAAAGACCATTCGACACCGGGTTGAAGTGCCTGGCATCGGCCGCGTATTTGTCGCTCCTGAAGCAACAAATACGCAGCCGATGCCATCAAATACAATGTGTTAATCGTCGGGTGACCCTTAAGGCTGCCAAATCCACTGCCGGGTGGAGTCGTGCAGCTACCTTGACGCCCGCGAATAGCTTGCCGTTTGTATCGCCGAATCGCATACTGTTTCCATAGGAACCAACTGGTATTTGTCCAAGCGATGGGTGACCAAACCACCCGTCTCGTCATCAAAACGGCGCCTCCTCGGTATACTTGTCGGACCCGGAGTACCTGACATGCTCGGTATGTCTTCCCGGTTCGGAATATCCGTCCGGATCGTGCAGGACAGTTCGACCGTCCGTCAGTACCGGATTGGCGAAGGTGGCAAACTCGGGTATCCATCTGACTCGTGTTCTGCCGGTAAGACCTTCGCGATTCTTAGCAACGATGAGTTCAGCCAGACACTCGGTTTCATGACCATCGTCAAAATGCGTAATACCGTACTGTTCAGGTCTGTGAATAAACACGACCGTACTGGCTTCCTGTTCGATATCACCCGACTCTCTAAGGTCGGCAAGACCGGGTCTTTTATCGGCTCTCGTCTCGTTTGCGCGGTTGAGCTGTGACAGAGCAATCACAGGAATATGCAATTCCCTTGCCAGATCTTTTAACTCGCGGACAATCAGACCAACTTCCTCCCGGCGATTCAATCTGTTTCTGCACGTAATCTTGCCTACATAATCGATAAGGAGAGCCTGGATGCCGTATTCGTAATGCATGCGCCTCGCCCGTTGCCTCAGCGTGTCGATATCGATACCGGGGGTTGCATCAATACAGAATTTACCCATGCTCAATTCGGAGAGAGACTGCCACAGTCGCTCTGTTTCCTTTTCGTCGGCCTTGCCGGTGCGAATCGAATGAAGGTTGATCCTGCCATGCCCGGCTGCGGTGCGGAGCAAAATTTGCTGCAACGACATTTCGATAGAAAATACGCCTATCATTCGATGTTCCTTCAACGACAGGTTGATGAGAATGCGCACCAGCATCGCCGTCTTTCCCATACTCGGCCGCGCGCCTATGATGTGCAGGTCATCGTCGGTCAGTCCGCCCAACAGCTCATCGAGAGAGGCTAGACCTGTTTGCAGTCCACAAACACCCCCATTGTTTAGGCGCTGCAGCATAGTCTCCAGTTTTGGAGTCGCGGTCCTGACCGCCTCATCGGCGGGATAAAAGACCTGCGAGAATCGGCCGTTATATTCGGTTAAGAACTTGTACATGTCCGTCTCCACATCCTCCGGATCGACCGTCGCTCGCATCAGGGCTAGATACCATTGATAAAACTGATTCATCATCGTTCTGCGCCGAAACTTCTTCTCCACGGACTTGACGGCCGATTCCAGGCTATAGCCGGCATAAGCGTTTTGTCCTACCATCTGATCGTATAGCTGCGGAATGATATAGCCGATCTGTTCCCAGCGTCCCATCGCCTCCAAACTCATTTGGAGAGACTTGGAGTCGATCGGCAGGTTCTCGCTTGACAATGCCAGTATCGCCTTATAGATCGCGGCATGCGGTTCGTACCAAAAAAAAGAACTCTCCTTGAGGCTATCGGAAACGACAGCCAGTTTGCGCGGATCGAGAGCAATCGAATGAAGAATGTAAAACTCGGCGTCTTTATCGCCGTCGCTGGCTATCGTACTAATATCCGTTATGATACACCTCCTATCTGGTGAAATCCATTTCGAACTCTCCATGCTGAACGTTCATCTTTGAAGCGTGGATCTGACGCTTGTGCGAGTCGAATGCAATCGCTGCGATTGTAGGCGAGCAAGCGCCCGACCAAAGCGATGGTGGCGTAGTTGTGTTTACGGAACGATAGTTCTACCGCTGCGCAGAATTCGAGCGGGTGAACACCCCAGATGCTTATAGTAGCCTCTCCATCCGGATGGTGAAAACACGAAGATTGGGCCTTTCGCGATTTGTCGGCGAAACCCAGCCACGATAAGCCGGGTTTGATTTTGCGCGACATCAGGAAGCGGTAGATGATGCGTAGATCAGGGTCGTCCCAACTTTTCGGTACCGGCAGTTCTTTGGAGTACGGATCGCTGCCGAGAGCGATGACATAGTCTATGCCGCCCATCGGCGGTTCCTCTTCCCAGCCCAGGCGAAGTAATACCAGGCGAACAGCATCGACCTGCCGAAGCTTGATTTTGCTCTTTTCTCGCGTCACATACTTGTCACACTCGATAGCGAGCCGTACCGTAGCTCTTTGGGCAAGCAGATCGATCTTACCCGGAGTGCCGTCGCCGCGGTCCGCCACGAGAAAATCGCGTCGGACGGTAAAGCCATGTTCGCTAAGGATACGTTCGGTGGTGTCCTGCAATTCTTTGGCGTTCCGGTACGGACAATACAGACGTAGTTTGCGTTTCAGATCTTCAAGCTCAGACTCACAAAAAGAATCATCCCCCTTTGGGGTATAGTTGGTTTGAATATCAGAAGAAGATATATCAGAATAAGGGCCATATCCGGACCCATCTTCGGTACATATCCGTACGTTGGAATCAGCCGAAACATCGCCTTCCGAGTCCGGATTTGCACCACTGTTTTCAGGCTCTTCACT
The DNA here is from genome assembly GCA_028284775.1 of Candidatus Kapaibacterium sp. GTDB lineage: Bacteria > Bacteroidota > Ignavibacteria > Kapaibacteriales > UBA7675 > JANQRB01. The sequence goes on from JANQRB010000078.1 coordinate 11,381, forward strand.
AAGCCGTTTGATCGCCGTCGGTACGGGCCAAATTTCCCAAATATGATTTCGTTTTCCGTGCCGGTTCAGGATAGATTGGCGGTGTGTTTTAATATAGCCGCCAGCCTTCAACCGCGCAATCGCCCGCTTCATCTGAGAGGGAGTCAGTTTGATTGGACCGGCCAGGCGCGCGTGAGACGTTCTGAGCAGTCCCTTACCATCGAACTGTACAGGCCTGCCGTCCCGATTTGGTTGATAAAGCCAGATGATTCTGGCCAGTAAGACCGCCCCCTCCATATCTGTTGTTTTGCCGGAACGGAGATTGAACAGGAAGAAGGGTATTCTCTGTGCTCTCGAAAGTCCGATCTGGCCGAGCTCCTTGCTGATACCAGCCGCTGTCATATCTGATATACTCCTGAATTTGAAGAAATATTAATGCAGCCTGAGAGGCATTTATATTCAAAAGACTGCCGTTATTGATTCTTTTTCGAGCTTGTTAAAAGCAAAACGCTCTTACATGAGTGACTTTTGACAATTTTATTGTATTATTGTGCGTCAAAGGGATTATCTTTTTTTGCCGCTAGGAGTTCGGAGTGAAAAATTCAGAAAAAACGCGAGAATCGCCCGAGGATGATGTGTTCGGAGATATCGACTTGAAACCGAATACGCTCAGCAAAGCCTTAGAAGGCTTCTTCGCAACGGAGAATGTGAAAATGAGTGCCAGCGAGGGCGCTAAATACCCCGACATATTCCCTGAATGTGCGGACAGAGAAGAAATCTTGTATTCGGAACGATTCCAAAAACAGAAAGATCAGATCGGTGCGAGGTTGTGGAAAATTCTTGAAGTACTGGAAATTCTGGGCTACAAGCGTGTCAAGGGACGGGAATTCGCTGCTTATCTAAAACTCAGCCAACGAGCATTCTCCAATGTGTCACGAGGCAAGCAAAACATTACGATCGACACCCTGACAATGCTCGCACTGGTCGGCGCCAACATCAGCTGGCTGCTGACTGGCAGAGGACATCCTTTGATGTCGGATTATGGCGATTTGGGCGATGATCTGTCGGCCAGAGACTTCCAAAGAGTAACGAATTGCAATGATAAGGCAGAAGTGACTTCGGTCCAGTTCCTTAACAACAAGGAACTTAAATCCTGGGCCGAATCTGTAGAAAAAATTAGCTAGACGGAGGTGCTTATATGTACGCAAACTAACATCCAGACCTTGCTGCCAGGCATGACCGCGCAGCAGAACGATGCCTTACTAAAGGTGGTGCAAATGTTAATTCGCCAGGAGCTGCGCAAACTGTTAATCGAGAGCGCAATTGCGAACCCGGTGAGTAGTGAGGTCCCTATCACGAGGGAAGAGATGGTCGACCTGATGAAGAAAAGTATTCAGCAAGTATTGAGTCCAATGGACGAGGATATCGGAAAAGAGGAGGCAGGCTATATGACGACTGATGAAGTTATGGAGCACCTGCGGATCAAGTCTCGAACAACGATCTACAAATACAGGAGTGCCGGCATTCTCCCGTACAAAAAACGAGGCCGGTCCTTGTTGTTTGAGCGAGACGCAGTCGAAAGCATGGCAAGAGATGTGCAGATAAACTGAGAATTATTGCCATAGACAAAAAAAGCCTCTTCAAGCGAAGGGGCTTTTTTTTGCACTCATACTTGCATTCAAAACGCACACACCTCTATAAGTCTTTGTATTGCAACCAGTTACACTGTTGCTAAAGATATAATCCATGTAGTTGGGCAGGCCGAACATACTCTGAGCGAGGCCGTTTGCCGAGCTTAACTCGAGATCTAACTCCCTGAGCTCGCAGGCAGGGCCCGCGCGGTTGGGAAAGTTAATCCGCAGGAGTTTGCGGGCTGCAAGTCGGGCGATGTAAATGCGGCGATCCGGAGCGATTTGCAATTGCCCCGGTCCGAAGCTGCCGGGCATGGACATTCGAACTTCACTATCCATAATGGCTTGCTGATCTAAATCCGTGACGCTGAACTGCATCAGGGTTCTTCGCATGTCCGCCACATACAAAAGACTGTTATCCGGCGAAAAGCTCAAACCATACATTCCCGTGCCCAGGTCGGTGATGTTCAGCTCGACAGGCGAATGCACCTTGCCGTTGGTAGGATCGAAGCGAAAGAGTAACAACTGCCCGCTCGAAGGAAGATTGTTGACGACAGCAAGCATACTTCCGTCGGGCGAAATTTTCATCTGTCCCATCCCGGCAACGCCCGTCCGGTGAATCGGACCGATGCGAGAGACGACCGGGCGTTCCGCGACGCCGTCTTCATCAACATGAAAGGCATAGAAGGCATTGGAATTCAATTCCGTGCTCAGGACCCAATAGCTCAGGCCATTCTCGCGGCAGGCGGCCGTCCCGCTTAACTTTTCCGTCATCGTTACCGAGGGCGTCAGGGCCTGATGTCCTACGATTTCACCCATCCCGCCGGCTTTGCGCATGTCCACCAGCGTGTAACTCAACTCATTAAACAAACGCTGCGCATTGTTCGCCAGGGGAACAATCGGATTGGTGCGGTTGCCCGGATTAAAAACATAAAACAGCTTGTCATTGCCGGGATGCGGGACGACCATTGCAGCCTGCGTGGTTGAAAAGCTTGAAGGCCAATCCTGTTGATTGCCGGGCAGCCAGGCGGAATTGGCCGACATCACCTGGTGGTCGCGACGCCAAATCTTAAAGCCATTGCTATAAAACAACAGTTCACCCGTTTGCGGGTCGGAATAGCTTACACAGCCTTCGAGGGCGTTACTGCGGCTGTCGAGCAGCGCAATAGGTGCATCGGGTCGGAAGTCAATGCCGCTCTGGAAGCCAAAATACCAGATCGCCGCTTCGCGCTGTCCGGACAGCGGAAGGGTCATCAGAATGGCAAAGCCGAGAGCCAGCGCGAAACAAGTAAGTCGCCGCATCATTGCCGTTAAGATCATCATCGTATCAGGCGGCCGCGAAGCCGGGTAGAAGGTAGCGTTAACAGGATTTTGCAAGGTAAGAACGTCTGATACCGGTCTAGCGCAGTATCAGTTTTTTACGCTCGACCTGCCCGCCGTTCTCGGCAGTCAGAAAATAGAGACCCGCAGGCAGACCTTTTGTCTTAAGCTGCAGGCGGAGCGTTTGACCTTCGGTGTCGGCGCTCAGGGTGGAATGCATGACGCTGCGTCCCAGACTGTTCACGAGGCGCAGATGGATGGGGCCGGACAGGGCCGACCTGATACGAAGGTCCGGATCATTCTGCGCGGGGTTGGGCTGGACCTGCATCTGAAGACGCTGCGCAAACCGAACGGCATAGCCCAGACAGTATTCGTGAATTCCCACACTGCCTTTCACCGTTTCCAGCTCCATACAGTACGACGGCGGGAAGACTACTTCCGGACTTCCAATTCGAACATCGCTTGTTGTCAGAAGCGAAATCAGACCGATGAGCCGCAGAAATGCGGCGGTACTGTGCGACTCCCGCAGTTCGATGTCTCTCAGCTCCAGCGTCAGCACTTCTTCCTCCCCTTCCAGACGCCGTTCCACGAGGTCAGCACCTTCCACAGTCTGCAGCGCAATCAGCCGGGCATCGACACGAATGTCGAAGCGCAGGAATTCGATATTGACAGGCAGCAGCTCGGCCGCGACATCCAGCTCCAGGGGCAGCAGAATTGCCTCGCCGGGCGTCACCGTCGAGTCCGGCACACTAAGCCGGATCGATTGCCAGGGCCGTACCTCCACCTGAACGCTCGCCGTACTCACACAGTCGAATTCATTGTAGGCGGTGACGCGGTAGTTCGTCGTCCGCGCGGGGCTGGCAATGGGATTCGCCGCCCGCGGGTCCGACAAGCCCTCCTCCGGCTCCCATTCATACCGCAGGGCGCCGGATGCTTCAAGCTGGACGCTCGCCCCGGCGCAGATGGCTGCCGGTCCGCTGACACGCAGCTCGGGTGGGGGATGGATCGTGATGATTTGCGTTGCACGCGAGCCGCCGTTGCGGTTGCTGACATCAAGCGTTACTTCATACTCGCCGGGCATATCATAGCAGATCGGCGGCGGCTGCGGACCGTCCCAGAACGCGGGATCGCCGCCTTCGAAACTCCACTGCCATTCGTCAGGGCCGTTAGTGCTGCGATCCGTGAAACTGGCACATTCGCCGGCGCAGATCGCTTCGACATCGAAGGCCGCCTCAGGTATCACACAATCTTCCTTATCATCCGCAAAAATGTGATCCATAAAATTCGGCAAACCAAAGGCGATCGTCCGGGCCAGGGCGCCGACGCTGCCGATCCGTACGCTGTGCTCGCTCAACTCGCAGGCCAGCCCGGCGCGGTTGGGAAAATTGATCACGTCGAGCGTGGGCCAGTTAACGCGCGTAAGGTAAATCCGGCCGTCCGGACCTATCTGCATCTGTCCCGTCTGCGCGAGGCCCGAGCGGGGCAGCGCCACGATGCTGGACCGGATAGCGGCTTCATCGTAGTTGCTCACGGTCAATTGATGGACCGCGCTATTGAGGCCGGCGACATAGAGACGGGAATTGTCGGGCGAAAAGCTCAAACCGTACATAAGGTTAACATCCGGCAGCTCGATAATCAGCGGATCGCTTACGCGACCGTTCGCCGGGTTGAAACGAAATAGCTGCAAGCTGTGCTCATTCCTCTCAAAGTGCGAGACGGCCAGCATCGTACCATCAGGCGAAAGCTTCATTTGCCCGACGCCTGCGCGTGAAGCGACGATATGTTCACCGACCTGCGACGTTACCGGCTGCTCCGCCAGGCCGTCGGGATCGATACGAAAGGCATAAAAGGTGCCGTTCAGCCTTTCCAGCGTCAGCACCCAGTAGACCATACCCTGCCGCGAGCAGGTTCCCGTACCCGTCAGACGTTCCGTCATCTGCAGATTGGGGGTCAGGGCCTTAGTTTCGATAATCTCGCCCAGGCCATCGCGCAGACTCATATCCACAAGCTGATAACTCAACTCCAGGTACATTCGCAGAGCATTGGGATCGCTGGGACGGATGGTGTTGGTCTGATTGCCCGGATTAAAAACATAATATCGGTCTCGGTCCGACGGATGAGGAACCACGAGCGCCGCCTGCGTCGTCGAGTTGCTCGAGGGCCAATCAAGGCGGTTGACGGGCAGGAATCCGGAGCTGTTCGGCATAATCTGACCGCGGCGATCCCAAACGACGATCCCGTCGGTATAGAACAACAATTCTCCCGTCTCGGGATCGGCAATGCTCGCGCTGCCCTCATTGGCGATAATCACGCTGTTCTGGATCACCTCGGGCGGCTGCTTGCTGAAATCGAGGCCGCAGCGCTGACTGAAGTGCCAGACAGTGGCTTCCTGCTGGCTCATCAGCGGCAAGGCGGCACCAGAGACTGTACACAGGATCAGAAGGGCTGTAAGGCAAGTCAGCTTAGGAGTTGCTTCAGTCTTCATCGCATCGATACGCCAGGAGTTAGGGAATAATGAAACGCCCTCGCTGCTCTTCCACCAGCATGAATACTGATGTTGCTTGCTCTTGATTTCGGGCGAATGAGAGACCGCGCTAGGGTAGCAGCAGCAAGCTTGAACTCACGCTTTGCCCTTTGTCGTCGGCGATCAGATGGTAAAGACCCGCAGGCAGACCTTTTGTCTGCAAGTCCAGCTCATAAACTTTGCCCTCACTGCCCTTGATGGCTTGACGCAATACGCTGCGTCCAAAGCTGTCGAGGAGCCGCAGCTGCAGCTCGCCGTCACGTGCCGCAATAATACGCAGACGGGGATTCGCGCGAGTCGGATTGGGCTGCACCACTAGCTGCAAGCGCGTCGCGAAACGTACGCCATAGCCCAGGCAGTAGTCGTGGATGCCAAAGCGGCCGTTGCGCCGCTCCACCGTCAGGCAGCTACCCGGGGCAAAGTCAAACTCCAGATTTTCAATACGTAGCTCGCTGGAGGTCGCCAGGGATATCAGGCCCAGCACGCGCAGGCCGAGAACCGTACTACGCGCCTCCCGCAGGCTGATATCCCTCCGTTCCAGGCTTAACACTTCTTCCTCACCTTCCAGTCGGCGGTTCAGCAGCGCAGCATCTTCCACGCCGCGGAGGGTCACCAACCGCCCGTCGTAGCGAAGGTCGAAACGGAGGCGCTCGATTCGCAGCGGCAGATAGTCCTCCGGAACGTTTAATTCCAGCGGCAGCAATATCTCCTGGCCCGGCGTAACGGCCGTATCGGGAAGACTAAGGGCTGCGACGCCCCAGGGACGCACCTCCACCCGCAGGGTCGCGCTGCTGACGCAGCCGGCGACATTCCAGCCCTGAACGGTATACAACGTCGTTTCCTGCGGCGCGGCGGTCGTCGTTGCTGAATGTGGGTTGCTCAGACCGCGAGTAGGACTCCATTCATAACGAATGCCGCCGCCCGCATTTAACAGGATGGATTCGCCGGCGCAGACACGCCTGTCCTCGCCGACCGTCAGCAACGGCCGTGGCTCAACCTTGACGTTAACAGTATATTCGGCTGTACACTCGCCGCGCCGAATGCGCAGCGTGTAAAGCTGTGAATGAAGAGGCGCGGCGACAGGATTCGGAATATCCGCGGCGCTCAATCCCTCCGCCGGACTCCACTCATAGATGTCGCCGCCAAAGCCTTCCAGTTGTACGCTCTCGCCCCGGCAAATCGTCGCCCGACTGCTGCGCACCCCGCCCTGCGCAAAATTGCCGACCTGGACGCGGACTGTGCCGCTGGTAGAACAGCCCGCCGCGTTGTAAACCCTAACCCGATAGAGTGTCGTGCGCGCGGGAGCGGCGCGGGGATTGGGAATCGCCGGATTGTTTAAGCCTTCGCGCGGTTCCCATTCGTAGCGGATGCCGCCTTCCGCGCGAAGCTGCGCACTGTCGCCCGGGCAGATCCGCTGTTCGCCGCTTAAACGCAGCTCAGGTGCTTCTAGCACTGTTACAAAGAGGCTGGCGGTGCTCGCGCAATCCAATTCATTAAACGCGGTGACATGGTATTCGGTGCTGCTGCGCGGCTGCGCAAGCGGATTCGGCGCGCGAGGGTCACTCAGTCCATCCGCCGGCCTCCATTCATAGCGCAGCGCGCCGCGAGCTTCGAGCTGCATACGGCTGCCGGCGCAGATCGTTTGCGAGCTGCTGACGCGCAAGGCGACCGGACGGACAGTAACAAGGAGCGTATCACGACTTTCACAGCCGTTTTCACCGCGCAGGCTCACGACATATTCCGTCGTCCGCTTTGGCGCGGCGACCGGGTCGGCGATATTATCGGCACTCAGGCCGACGGCCGGTTGCCAGTGAAAATCACCGCGGCCTTCAGCTTGCAGGCGAATGGATTCACCCGGGCAGATGCTGACATCGCTGCCGGCCTCCAATGCCGGCGGAGTAAGGACAGTTATCACTTTTGTACTGCTATCGCAGCCGATGCCGTTGCTTACTTTAAGTCTGACACTGTATTCGCCTGCCGTTTCGTACGCTACCGACGGCGGCTCGGGGCCGATCCATTCCGACGGCCTGCCGCCCTCGAATTGCCAGCGCCATTCACAAGGCGCATTGCGACTGCGATCCCCGAAAGTCATTCGCTGCCCCCGGCAGATAGTATCATGGACAAAATCCGCCACGGGTGATCCGAGGCAACTACCGTCTTTTTGAAACAAGTGGTCCATGTAGTTCGGCAGGCCAATATTGGAAGAAATTGAAGAACCTGCCTTGTCAACTCCGTCCAGCTCGTGAACAGCCAGATTACAGGCGAGGCCGGCGCGATTGGGATTATTGATGACACCTAATCGGATACTGCCCGGCAGCGCTGCGTAAATCTTGCCGTCCGGTGCAATCTGTAGCGCACCAATAATGTGACCTGATAGCGCCGGTAAACGAATTGCACTTCCTTGGATGGCCGACCAGCGAAAGTCGGTCAGGGTCATTTGATACATGTCGCCCCAGAAATTCGCAATGTAGAGACGCTGACTGTCCGGCGAGAAGCTTAGCCCGTAGCCGGAAGCGTTAAAATTCGACACTTCGACAAGGGCAGGATCGCTGACTTTGCCGCTGTTATTGTCGAAACGGCAAAGCAAAATTGTACCCGTCGCCTGGCTAAAGCGCGACAAATCCTTAAACATAGCAATGCTGCGGCCATCAGGTGATATTTTCATCTGCCCGAAAAGAGTGTGCATTGCCGACCGCCCTGATGCAATATGGGAGATGACCGGCGTTTCCTGCACGCCGTCTTTACCGACATAAAAAGCATAAAACGTGCCGGAATCGAGCACTGTCGACACAACCCAATATCCGGGTCCCTTTGAATCACAGACCACCGTGCCGCTAAGTTTTTCCGTCATTTTACTACCCGGCGTCAGAGCTTTATGGTCGACAATTTCTCCGAGCCCGCCACGCTTGCTCAAATCAATCAGGCTGTAACTCAATTCCTGAGAAAGACGCCGCGCGTTTTCGGAAGCGTCGGGAGGAATGTTCACGTTTGTAACATTGCCCGGGTTAAACACATACAACAAATCATCATCACACGGGTGAGGAACAACGAGCGCTCCCTGACTGGTCGAAATGCTCAACAGCCAGTCTGGGCGGCCCTCGGGTAGCCATGGCGTCGTTTCGGGCATGAGCGAGTGGTCGCGCGACCATACACGCAATCCATCCGTATAAAACAGGAGCTCGCCCGTTTGCGGATCGGAATAGCTGGCGCTGCTTTCCCAGGTTAACATCCGGCTGTCCGATAAAGCTTGCGGCGCCTGCCCGCGGAAGTCGATACCGCAGCGATCACCGAAATACCAAACCTCCGCTTCCCGCCTCGCTGTGAGAGGATTTATGGTACAAACAATAAACGCGAACAGGAGCAGACAATAAAATGGCCGGGCGGCACTCGGTCGTAAATACATAATACTCCTTTCGAGTATCGTTGCCAGAGGCAAATTGGACAAAAGCACCAAGCCGCATTGGGCAACAGACAATAGTCGCCGCAGCGGCGCTGTTTGCCGCGGGGTTGTTAACAATAGCACGAAAGCAGAGTAAATGTGATTTGACCGCTTGTGTCAATGTGAAGACACAACTCGGCCCAAATTCCTCGACCGGACCTAGCGAATAAGTAATTTTGCACGCTGAAGCTGGTCGCCGATCTCAGCCAGCAGATAATACAGGCCGGCGGGCAGGTCCGTCGTCACAAGATTTATAGAGCGTATTTGCCCTTCGGCGGCGGTCGTGGTGGATTCCTGAACGGTCCGACCAAATGAGTTAACAAGGCGAAGGCGGACAGCCCCAGTCTGAGCGGCTTGAATTTGTACTTCCACCTGGTCGCGCGCAGGGATAGGCGCTACCTGCATTTGCAGGCGCGTTGCGAAACGGATGCCATAGCCCAGGCAGAAGTCGTGGATGCCAAATCGGCCATTGCGCCGCTCCACTGTCAGACAGGTCCCCGGCGCAAAGTCAAGCTCCAGATTTTCGATGCTAAGCTCGCTGGAGGTCGCCAGGGATATCAAACCCAGCACGCGCAGGCCGAGGACCGTACTGCGCGCCTCCCGCAGGCTGATATCCCTTCGTTCCAGGCTTAACACTTCTTCCTCGCCATCCAGCCGGCGGTTCAGGAGCGCAGCATCTTCCACGCCGCGAAGGGTCACCAGCCGAGCGTCGTAGCGCAGGTCGAAACTGATACGCTCGATTCGCAGCGGCAGATAGTCCTCCGGAACGTTTAACGCCAGCGGCAGCAGTATCTCCTCGCCCGGCGTGACGGCCGTATCGGGAAGACTAAGGGCAGCGACGCCCCAGGGACGCACTTCCACCCGCAGAGTCGCACTGCTGACGCAGCCGGCGGCATTCCAGCCCTGTACAGTATATAGCGTCGTTTCCTGCGGCGCGGCGGTCGGCGTGGCTGATTGCGGGTCACTCAGGCCGCGCGCGGGGCTCCATTCATAACGAATGTCGCCGCCCGCGTTTAACAGGATGGATTCGCCGGCGCAGATACGCCTGTCCCCGCCGACCGTCAGCAGCGGCCGTGGCTCGATTTTGACGTTAACAGTATATTCGGCCGTACATTCGCCCCGCCGAATGCGCAGCGTATAAAGCTGCGAGTGAAGAGGCGCAGCGACGGGATTCGGAATATCTACGGCGCTCAAACCTTCAGACGGACTCCACTCGTAGCTGTCGCCGCCAAAGCCTTCCAGTTGGATGCTCTCGCCCCGGCAGATCGTCGCCTGACTGCTGCGCACCCCGCCCTGCGCAAAATTACCCACCAGGACGCGGACCGTGCCGCTGGTAGAACAGCCCGCCGCGTTGTAGGCCGTAACCCGATAGAGTGTCGTGCGCGCGGGAGCGGCGAGGGGATTGGGAATCGCCGGGTTGTTTAAGCCTTCGCGCGGTTCCCATTCGTAGCGGATGCCGCCCTCGGCGCGAAGCTGCGCGCTGTCGCCCGGGCAGATCTGCTGTTCGCCGCTTAAACGCAGCTCCGGCAGATCGAGTACGGAAACAAAAATGCTGGCGGAACTTGAACAGTCCGGGCCGTTGAATACAGTAAGTGTATAGCGCGTGCTGCGCCGGGGACGCGCAACCGGAGCCGGGCTTGCAGCATTGCTGAGTCCTTCGACAGGACGCCATTGATAGCGGGTGCCACCGCTGCCGCGTAACTGCAGACTGTCGCCCGCGCAAATTGTCGTATCCGTTCCGGCATCGGCCTTCGAGGCATTAACGAGCACCACAGCTACCGTCGCCGTCGTGGAGCAACCGTTTTCGCTATATGCCGTTACCGTGTATTCCGTGCTGAGCTGTGGACTGGCTATTGGACGTGCCGACAGATGATCATCCAGGCCGTCCGGCGGGCTCCACTCATAGCGATGGCCGCCGGTAGCTTCGAGCTGCACGCTGCCGCCGGGGCAGACGGTCTGCGTTTCGCTCACGCGCAGCGCAATCGTGTCGACGTGAACCACAAGCGAGTCACGACTTTCACAGCCGTATTCGTCACGCAGTCTCACATAATATCTCGTTGTGCGTTGCGGCGATGCCAAGGGCCGGGCATCGTCGACGGCGCTCAGTCCGGCAGCCGGTTCCCACAAAAATTCACCGCTGCCGCCGGCCTCCAGCTGAACGGCGTCACCCCGGCAAATGCGGGCATCGCTTCCAGCGTCCAGCGCCGGTGCGGTACGGACGGTGATCCTTTGCGCGATGCCGTCGCGACCGGAGGAGTTGCGCACTTCCAGCTTAACGGTGAACTCGCCTGGCGACGCGAAACTAATCGGCGGCGGCTCGGGGCCAATCCATTCGGCCGGCTGGCCGCCCTCGAAAAACCAGTGCCATTCGGCTGGTCCGTTGCGACTGCGATCGCGGAAGATCGCCGTTTGCCCTTCGCAAATGCTGTCGTGCACAAAATCGGCCAAGGGCAGACCGCATGGATCGGCCTTCGAGCTGAAAATGTGATCCATATAATTCGGCAGATCAAACTGGACGCTTCGCGTGCTGCCGACCTTTTCAGCCAGTCCAATTCCGCTGAGGGCCAGCTCGCAGGCAAGACCGGGCCGGTTGGGATAGCGGATCACGCCCAATTGAGTCGTGCCCGGCAGCGCCACATAAATGCGACCGTCCGGCGCCAATTGGAGGGAGGCGAAACGATAATCCTCAAGTCCCGGCAGTTGAATCGCGCTGGCCAGGATGGCGCTTTCGCCGTAGTCGCTCAGGCTTAACTGATACATGTTTCCCCGCAAATCCGCAGCATAGAGACGCTTACTGTCCGGCGAAAAGCTCAGCCCGTACACCCAACCTTCGAGCTCAGCCAGTTCGATGCTTTTGGGATTGTATACCATGCCGCTTTGATTGTCAAAGCCGAAAACCAGGACTTCTCTGACAGCCCGACCCGCCTGGTCCCTTAAGTGCCCCAGGGCGATACTGCGTCCGTCAGGTGAAATCTTCATTTGCCCCGGGCCTACGTGGTCATGCAGATTTTCGATTCCGACGCGGGAAATCACCGGACTATCCCCTACGCCGTCCGGCCCCACATAGAAGGCGTAAAAGGCGTCGGATCGATGCTCAGTCGTCAATACCCAATAGCCGAATTCATCGGCGCCGCAAGATGCTGTGCCGCTTAACTTTTCCGTCATGTGAATTCCCGGCGTCAGGGCCTTGTGGTCGACTATCTCACCCAATCCGCCGCGCTTGCTCATATCGATCAAACTGTAACTCAGCTCCTCATAGAGCCTTCGGACATTGGCCGAATGCTGGGACTGTCCGTTTGTCAGATTCCCGGGATTGAATACGTAGAATAGTTCATCATTGCCGGGATGCGGAACCACGAGGGCTCCCTGGCTCGTAGAATAGCTGGTCGGCCAGTCCCGAGGGTCCTCGGACAGCACGGGCGAACTGCTTTGCATGAATGCATGATCACGACGCCACACCTGAAAGCCGTCAGTGTAAAACAACAGTTTGCCCGTTTCGGGATGAGAATAGCTTGCGCCGCCTTCGAGAAGGAACATACGGCTGTCCTGCAGTGCGCGGGGCGGCAAGCTGCGAAAGTCGACACCGCATCGAATTCCGAAATACCATAACTCCGCCTGATGCTGGGCCGTCAGCGGTAAGGTGACCAAAAGCAGAATTCCGAGCTTAAAGACCAGATACTTCGGCAGGCAGACCATATTCAAAATCATGTTTGGACTCGTACCGGCTGTTCCAAGGTACAACGAATCTGGACGTTTATAAGATTGCCAATGTACGCGCGACAATTCGTTTAACGCAACAATAATTTTTCACGCCGCACCTGGCCGCCATTCTCAGCTAACAAATAATACAGACCGGCGGGCAGGCCTGACACCGCAAGATTCAACAACTGCGTCTGCCCCTCGACGGCGCTTTTTGTGAATTCCTGAACGCTGCGGCCAAACGAGTTAACAATGCGGAGGCGGACAGCACCATTATCTGCCGGGCGAATCTGCACGTCCACCCTGTCACGTGCCGGATTGGGCGCAACCTGCATTTGCAGGCGCGTTGCGAAACGGATGCCATAGCCCAGGCAGAAGTCGTGGATGCCAAAGCGGCCGTTGCGCCGTTCCACCGTCAGGCAGGTCCCCGGCGCAAAGACAAGCTCCAGATTTTCGATGCCAAGCTCGCTGGAGGTCGCCAGGGATATCAGGCCCAGCACGCGCAGGCCAAGGACCGTGCTGCGCGCCTCCTGCACGCTGATATCCCTTCGTTCCAGGCTTAACACTTCCTCTTCGCCATCCAGTCGCCGGTTCAGGAGCGCGGCATCTTCCACGCCGCGGAGGGTCACCAACCGCCCGTCGTAGCGCAGGTCGAAACAGAGGCGCTCGATTTGCAGCGGCAGATAGTCCTCCGGAACGTTTAACTCCAGCGGCAGCAGTATCTCCTCGCCTGGCGTGACGGCCGTATCGGGAAGACTAAGGGCAGCGATGCCCCAGGGACGCACCTCCACCCGCAGGGTCGCGCTGCTGACGCAGCCGGCGGCATTCCAGCCCTGAACGGTGAAGAGAGTTGTTTCACTCAGGTCGGCCGTCGGCGACGAGGATAGCGGGTCGCTCAGGCCTTCGGACGGACTCCATTCGTAGCGCAGGGCGCCGGTTGCTTCAAGCTGCGCGGTCTCGCCCTCGCAGATACGCGGGGCACGGACCGCCAGCGCCGGGCGCGGCAAGACGCTGATCGTCTGCGTCATGCGGTCGCTCCCCTGTGAATTGCGCACTTCCAGCGTGACCTGGTATTCTCCCGCTGCTGCAAAGCGGACCGGCGGCGGCGTCCGTCCCTCCCACTCGACTGGCTCGCCCCCTTCAAAACGCCAGCGCCATTCGGCAGGAGTATTGCGACTGCGGTCGCGGAATGTTGCTGCTTCGCCCTCGCAAATGGCATCGACCTCGAAATCCGCCTGCGGACTTAAACAGCTGGCGCCGCTTTCGTCAAAGATGTGATCCATGAAGTTCGGAAGGCCAAGCTTGACGCGGCGGCTGTCGCCCGGCTCTTCATTCAGGTCAAGCCGATGCACGGCAGGCTCGCAAGCCCGGCCCGCGCGATTCGGAAAGTTAATGACGCCCAGTCTTGTAGCATCAATCCGGGCAAAATATATTCTGCGATCCGGTCCGATCTGCAATTGGCCGATACCGGTCGTGTTAAGTACTGCTAAACGGACCGCGCTGGCCTCGATAGCGCTTTTTCGGTAGTCCGCCAGCGACAATTGATACAGGTCTCCACGCGAGCTCGCAACGTAGAGACGACTGTTGTCGGGTGAAAAGCTCAGGCCGTAAATCACACCGTTACTTGTCGGCACTTTGATGGCGATCTGATCGCTAACCCTGCCGCTGAGCTTATCGAAACGGCAGAGCAGCAGGTTTGAATTATCCGGACTTTGAAAAACGCTGGCAATGCTGCCGCCGTCCGGCGAAATCTTCAACTGCCCGACAGCCCAGTTTAATTGCATCTGCAATTGGTCGACAGGCGAGATAACCGGCGCCGCTGCCACGCCGGCATTATCAACCCGAAAGGCGTAAAACGAGCCGAAGATCCCGTCCTGCGTCAAGACCCAATACCGCAATTCCTCACCGCTGCAGGCGACCGTGCCGCTTAACTTTTCCGACATTGGAACAGTGGGCGTCAAAGCATTGTGTTCGACGATCTCGCCCAGTCCGTTTTGTTTACTCATATCGATCAGCGTATAACTCAATTCGTCAAACAGCCGCTCGGCATTCCACTCATCCGGCCGTGGTACATTAGAGACATTACCGGGGTTAAACACGTAGTACAAGTCAGCGGCGCCGGGATGCGGCAGCACCAGCGCACTCTGTGTCGTAGATGAACTGAGCGGCCAGCTTTGCTGATCGGCGGGCAGCCAGGACGAGCTGCTGGTCATAAGACTATTGTCGCGACGCCACACTCGAAAGCCGTCGGTGTAAAACAGCAAAGCTCCTGTTTGCGGATCAGCATAGGCGGCGCAGCCTTCAAGCACGTCGATCCGGCTGTCGGTGATAGCAAGGGGCGGCTCCTGTCGAAAGTCGATACCGGCGTGAAAGCCGAAATGCCAGACTTCCGCCTGACGCTGCGCCGCGAGAGGCAAGAGGGCACATCCAATCAGGATAATGGTCAGAATTATTGTCAATCGCCACCGGGGAAATTCAGATAATATCGACATAACACCCGTCCCTTGATGATTAATCGGTATAGCCGAGGCAGGCGGCGTGACCAGTGACATTGATGATATTGACGCTCTCGTGCTTTTTCAACTAAGTTTTTTGCATCTACTCCTCCCCATATGCTAAGGGGGTGAGGCGCGGACTGAGCGCCGAACGAGGAGGGGTTATAAGTATTTAAGGACTTCTTATCTCCCCTAGTCCCTTTTTCGCAATGAGGGAGACTAAAAGACTTTGTTGAAAAGAACACTAGCGTAATAGCACGGCAACGCGCATCACCTGCCCGCCGTTCTCGGCGAACAGATAATAGAGACCCGCCGGCAGCTCAGCGGTCACGAGATCGAATCGCTGCGCCTCAGACCGGCTGACACTGCCGCCGACCTGCAGGACGCTACGGCCAAGGGTGTTAACAAGGCGTAAGCGCAGCATTCCGTCGCGCGCCGGGAGGACCTGCGCCGACACAAGATCGCGAGCCGGATTAGGCTGCACCTGGAGCTGCAAACGCGAGACAAAACCGATGTTGTATCCAAGGCAAAAGCTATGGATCGCAAAGCGGCCCGGCGCCTGCTGCTCATCCGGTACCAGGCAAGTGCCGGGCGCGAAAGCCAGCTCAAGCTTGTCCAGGCGAATTGCTGTCTCGCTCACCTGGGCAATCAATGCCCTTGCATGCAGGGTCAGAATCGGGCGCTGCGGATTCTGCACAACAAGATTTTGCAGTTCTACGCTCAATATTTCATCAGTGCCTTCCGGGCGTCGTGTAAACATGTCGGCGCCTTCCACACTGCGCAGGGCCAGCAGACGGGCATCATAGCGCAGGTCGAGGCTCAGCCGCTCGATCATTACGGGCAGATAATCGTCGGGAATGCTCAGTGACACAGGCAGCGCGACTTCCTCGCCCGGCGTCCCTTCGACATCCGGCAGGATCAGCTGTGCGGGCAGATAGGGCCGCACAGCCACCCGCACTGTGGCGCTGCTGACGCAACCCGCATCACCCATCGCCGCGCCGGAGGAGACGAGCGTGTACACGCTGCGCAGCTGGAACGAAGCGGGGTGCGTCAGCAGCGCCACAGTGCGGGAGGGTGGGCGGCCCTATCT
>JANQRB010000085.1 GCA_028284775.1 Candidatus Kapaibacterium sp.
CTTCTAGGCCGCTTACGATGATTAATGTTCGCTGCCCTTCGACCAATTCGACATTTGCTTCATTTGTGCCAGCCTGAAAACGATGGCTGCCCGGCCGCAGAACAGTGGCGCCTACTTCATCGTGAAAGCGCGTCGCCTCGCTGATCAGGTCGCCATAGGATACTGTGATCGACTCGGCGTCGGCCACGACATTAAAAAACTGCGTGAAGACGCCGCTCGGCATCGGTGTCAGCATGGGATCGCCGACAAAGTCTTCTTCCTCATCCAACAGGTAGGCCAGCGGATTGCCTTCGGCATCGTTGGCGACAATGATGAGATAGCGTTTGCCGGCTTCAATCTCGCCGTAGCCCAGGGCGGCCAGCCGGCGAGGCTCGCGTTCCGTAAATATCATCAGCGGCATAGCACCCGCTGCTACCACTACCGGCGCCGACACATCGCCAAACGCCAATTTTCGACTGATCGTCTGGCCCGGTTCGTACTGGCCGTCCTTCCGTGTCCGCGCGCCCATATCCACCTGCAGCGCTTCCAGCCCGCTGGCCAGGTGCACCGCACGGACATTGGCTTCATTGGCCGGCGCGCCATCGGTCAGCATGGAGTAGGGCAGGGCGATGCTGCTGTGCGCACCGGGCTTATCGACGGAATCGCTAACAAGCACGGTGTATTCCTGCTGGACATCAAGGGCGATACTGCGGTTGGAAAGCGTATCGCCCGCCCCGCCCAGTATACTGATCGTGTCGGCGGTTTCCCGCAGGCAGGCCGTAATGGCGCGAAAGGGCGAGATGTTCTGCGGTCCGAGGCCAATGGCGATCTCTTCGGCGGATTCACCGGAAACATTGAGGACATCGACTGTACGCGTGCCGAGATTAACAGCGCGCATGCGGGATTCGGTTGCCGTCGTCTGCACGATCGGCAGCAGACTTTCAGCGCGCTCATCGATAAAGAGGACCTCCGCTTCGTCCGCGGCTTGTTCATAAAGCACGATCATATAATCCTGATCGACCGCAACCGTGATGCTGAAGCTCTGCTGAAAGTCGCTTTCGCCGCTATCGATATCCTGCCCTGTCATTGATACCACATAATCGCCCGCCGGCAGTTCGAATGGCGCGCTGAGTGTTTTTTGTGCCAGGGAACTGGCCACAATCCGCCCGTTTGGGCAACCCAGACGCAGTGAATAGCGGCGATTACGATCCGGTACGGCATTTAAAAACCGCAGGAAGGCAACATTGGCAGGACGGCTGGTAGTATCGTTGAGTACATTAAAAATGAGGAGCGTATCGATATAAGCCAGTGAACCCAAGGGGTCGGCCGGCAAAGCGACCAGAGTTTGAAAGGTATTGCGAAACAGACGCAGCCGGTCATCGCTGCGAAAGCTGATATCGCTGCCGCGCAGAATAGTGGCAAAAGCGGAGTCCTGCGCCACTTCGAGAAACGGCGATAGCGATGCAAAAGGCGTGGGAGCCAGATCGGCCTGATTTTCAAGACTCAGAGAGCGGGCCTGACGGTCGGCGGCAAGGTTGAGCAACCGTACTTTTATGCTGCCCTCAACGACCGGCGGATTGAGAAGGTTGGGGTTTTCATCCTGTAAACAGCCGGATACCGCGATCAGGAGCACCACCAGAAAAGCGAAGGAATACCGAATGCGGGGGAGTAGGGCAACGACCCGGGCTGACATAGTTGTCGTTCGCAAGGATATGAATAATACTGTGGTCAAAAACACTAAAGTACTGCTTTTTCGTCACCTAATTAGCAAAATTCCGATTCTCAACAAATGCGAAAAATCGCTCCCGGTCGCTATGGAGGAAAAAATATCAGCCGTATTGGACCACTACGATGAGCTGGGTCAGCAATTGATGGATCCCGCCGTCGCCAACGACTACCGGCGCTACACCCAAATTTCGCGTGAACAAAAGCAGCTGGCGCGGATCGTCGAGCCCGGCAGGCGCTATTTGAAGATATGCGAGGACTTGCGGCAGAACCGGGAGATTCTGCAGATGAGCGACATTGATGTCGAGTTAAAGGACCTGGCCCGCGACGAGAATGAAGACCTTGAAGCCGAGGAAGTTAAGCTGGAGGAAGAGCTGCGATTTCTCCTGCTGCCGGCTGACCCAAACGACAGTAAAAACTGTATTGTGGAGATACGCGCGGGGACGGGCGGTGATGAGGCGGCCCTGTTCGCCGGCGATCTGTTCCGGATGTATGAACGTTACGGCGAGCGGCAGTCCTGGCGACTGGAAATCATCTCGATCAATGAAAGCGAGCGCGGTGGTTTCAAGGAGATAACCTTCGGTCTGGCGGGCGAAGACGTTTTTGGCACCATGAAATATGAGAGCGGCGTTCATCGCGTTCAACGGGTTCCCGAGACCGAAGCCAGCGGCCGCATCCATACCTCGGCCGCTACCGTCGCGGTGTTGCCGGAGGCGGAAGACATCGACGTTGAAATCAATGATACGGAGCTGCGCATCGACATTTATCGCGCGGGCGGTAAAGGCGGACAGAACGTCAACAAAGTTGAAACGGCCGTTCGTATCGTTCACCTGCCTACCGGGATCGTCGTGCAATGCCAGGACGAGCGCTCACAATTAAAGAACCGCACCAAGGCGATGAAAGTGCTGCGCGCTCGTTTGTTCGAACTTGAATCGCGCAAACAACACGATGAGATATCATCGGCCAGACGCTCGATGGTCGGCAGCGGCGATCGATCGGATAAAATCAGGACCTATAATTTTCCCCAGAACCGTGTGACGGATCATCGTCTGACCGGCGACGCCAAAAATTACTCCCTGAGGGAAATCGTGAGCGGCGAGCTGGAACCGGTCATTACGCAACTGCGTCTAGCCGAAAGAACAGAGATGTTGAAACAAAGCAGCGTTGTGTAAACGTCAGACTCTGTCGTCGGGATAGCCACCGAAGTCGGCCTCGTATGATGTAAAAAGATCATTAAAAAATGTTTTGCATTCCTTAAATTATGTTTTATATTTGATCTGTCACGATGACAATGGATTGAAACAAAAGTGTGATCTCCTTTCGTTGTGGTGGTGAAAGGTGAGTAGGGGAGTGCCCCTTGGTGAGTGGTGACACCAAGGGGTATCTCATTTTAAAGGGGTTCTTATTCCTTTGCCACGTACAGAGCATGCGCCACAGCGACGGTACCCTTCTTGAAAGCACGGCACTTCCGCCTCCCGATACATTCCGTATTTCTCCATCCTTCGGCCTGACGGACGACGAGCGACAGCGCTTCGCCCATATCAGAATGCATGCCATTACCTACGCCAGCGCGGGATTGCGAATCAAGGCGTTTCTGGCTTTGCCGCCGTCTCATGAAGCCCGCATGCCGGCTCTGATTTTCAATCGCGGCGGCAGCAGGCGCGCCGCACTGACGACAAAAGCCGCCTGGCAATATCTCGGAATGTACGCTTCCTGGGGCTATGTGGCAATTGCCAGCCA
>JANQRB010000094.1 GCA_028284775.1 Candidatus Kapaibacterium sp.
GGGCTGGAGCCGTAAGTCCGCTCCGCCCGGCTCCTTCGCTTCAACAGCGGTAATCCTGAGCGAATCACGGAGCGTGAAACGCAGCGCTTCGCCGGTGACGGCATGACATTGGTTTTTAGCCGTGACCTGCCAGGAGTAGCTTGTGCCGTATTGCAGGCCGTCGGTCAGAGTGTAGCTCGTCGCTGTAAGATCGCCTGCAATCGGGAACTCAGGCCGGTCCTCGCCGGCGGGCCAGACGAAAAGATCGTAGGAATCGGCGTTGGTGCTGAAGTTCCATTGCAGGGACAAGGGCAATGCGAGATCAGCGCTGTTGCTTGGCGGTTCGAGTCCGTTGCTGACCAGTGGTTCAGGCCTGTCGAGAATCGTGATCAACGCTGATGCGGCGTCATTGTCGGTCTCGCTGTCGCCATCGACCAGCGCGGCGATCTTCAGCCGGTATTCGCCGGCCCGTGAAAAATCAAAGGTCCGCCGCAGAGCATAGTCTTTCGTTTGTCCCGGCAACAGGCCAATCTCGGTCACCGCTTCGACAAACTCGTACTCGTCCGTTCCCTCCACTTCAACCTTCAGATCCAGTTCATCGATGGGTATTTCGCCGTAATTACTGATACTGACGCTGACCGTTTCGCCGGCGCCAAGCGGACATGGTCCCGTTGCGGGCGGATGCAAGGCCGCGACGCCGGCATCGCAGGACAGCGGACCGATTCGGAAATCCCACAATCCACGACCGTAAGTTGAAAAACGCGCCGCGCGGAGATTGGGAATGTAATCGACATGCCAGTATGTCTGATCGGGCCCCGTGATTCCGGCCAGGTCGTACCATTGTTGCCGATCGGCAAGGAATACATAGGGACCTACCTGTGTCGCGGCGAAAAGCATCGACTCATCCGGCGTCAGGGCCATTTTGAAGACGAGAGTAGCGGG
Source organism: Candidatus Kapaibacterium sp. (assembly GCA_028284775.1). Lineage (GTDB taxonomy): Bacteria > Bacteroidota > Ignavibacteria > Kapaibacteriales > UBA7675 > JANQRB01. The sequence goes on from JANQRB010000094.1 coordinate 922, forward strand.
CAGCCCCTCATTCATCGGCCGGAAGTCCTGCCCATGATTATCCGAGACATAGACGGCAGGATTGGAATAGCCACTGCCCGCGATGTACACCCGCCCCAACTGATTCGGCGAGGCGAGGATCGTCGAGCCGGAAAGGTAGTGACTGCCCGGCGCGCCCGGAAGTTCGGGCGTCATCGTCCACGTGTCCCCGCCGTCGCTGCTGACGAAAAAGCGGCCCATGTTTGTCAGCACATAACGATAGTCGCTGTTGAGGGGTGAATATGCCAAAGCTCCGATCCGCGCCTGATTATTACCGTTGCCAAAATCAAACAGGCCTTCGCTGGCGACAATTTGTCGTCCTGCTGCATCGAGACGCCACAGGCGGGCGCCGCCCTCGCTGCCACCGCCGCCCAGGAATACCTCATCCGGACGGTCGGGAGAGGCCATCAGCGGCGGCAGCCAGAAATAGTTGCGCCCCTGAAATGTCCAGGCCTGCCTGCGGTTGCTGCCGGCGGCATCGGAATAATACTGCGCGAAAGTAGGGTAGACCATCCAGACGCTCTGGCCCCGGTCCGAGGAGACGATGCTGCTGTAATCGCCACTGATGATCTGTTCAAAATCCAGCACGCTGCCGCTGTCGACCAGAGCGCGCTGGTAGCCCTGATCCTGGCTGCCCGCATAAACCACATTGGGATCGTCGCGATGGGTATAACTTGCATAATACTGACTGACACGCAGGCCCTGTAGGGACAGATTGCGGACAGTCTGCAAGGAATCGCGGGAGATATAGATGCCGCCGTCGCTGCTGATCATTATCAATTCCGAACCGTCATCGGCGGGAATACTCAGAATTTCAGGAATGTCGGCGTGCAGTTTGTTTGTCGGATCGCCATAGTACTGTGCCCACTGATTCACGATCGTCCAGTTGCGACCGCCATCGAAACTGCGATAGGCATTCACGCCGCCGCAGTAGACCAGATCGGGATCCTTGTTCGAGCAGGAGAAGCTTGTTTTGTTGAAAGGCCCCTGGGGCGGTGAACCGCGATAGGACCAGGAGGCACCGCCATTCGTGGAAGCGTAGAGGTAGAGCGAATCGCTGGTCCGGTACAAAGTGTACAGGTAGGCGCGTCCACCGACCTGGCTGCCGCTCAGATACAAATTGCGCACAGCATTAAAATTTAGATTCGCCCGCAGAATCCCCGCATGCCGAAGCTGATCGTTCGCGTCGAGCCGTAAAAGGGTATCGGCCGCCACCAGGTAGGCATCGCCATTGTCATAGCGCGGCAGCCAGAAATCACGGATGCCGTTGTTGCCGCCGCGCGCCGCCACTTTCTTGAAGTTCGCCCCCAGATCCACTGATTTATAGAGTACCGACAGCGGTCCGCCGCTGGCATTATCCCACTCCACTCCGTGCGCATAGATCGCCTGGCCTCCGTCCCGCGGAGTAGCGATAGCCCGGGCAAAGGAGCCCCAGTTGCTAAGGCGATCCAGGCCCTGAGCTTTTTCCCAGCTCTGTCCTTCATCGTCCGTGAAGTAAACTTCAGCGGGGCTGTTTTTGACGACGACGATGCGCATGGCGGCGCCCCGCGACAGCGCCCGCAGCATTACGATCCCGCTGAACTGCAGGTAGTCATTGATGCTGCGCCAGGACTGCCCTTCCAGATCGCCGATCCAGATATTGCCGCCCGCTGAAGCCGCATACAAGGTGCCGCTTGCAAGGTCGACATCGCTGCGCAATATCCGGCCGGCCTGGTTGTTGCTGCCTACCTCGCGCCAGAGCCCTTGCAGCGCACCATTGGCGATCGACTCCTGATGGACGCCGCCCAGAATTCGATCGCCTCGGCGTGCCAGCTCTTGCCGTAACGCCAGGGTCCGCGCAGTGCGCTGCGCACGCGTGCGGCTGTTGATGCTACGCCAGTCGACGCCGGGCGCGCAACGGTGCAGACTCTCGATCCAGGCTTCGCGCTGCCGCCGGAATTCATTTTTTTCGGAATTATTCGCAGCTATGGTTTCGGTAGGCGAGGGATGGAGGGGCAGGGTCGACGGCCGGTGCTTGTTAAGCAGCAGCAGGCTGCAGACCACGCACAAAACAATCATTGTTGCGACAAAGCTTCGCATACAGGCAACTCTCGGATACTGGATGAGCGGAAACACAACGCGGAAGACGGCCCATGTACTCGCCCGCGCCTGCGGCGTAAAACTACAAAAAATCCACTCCCGACCGTCCGAACTTCAAGGCGAGAGATCGAATTTCGGCCCTGTAACACAATGTGTTCGCCGGGGAGTTCCGTCGCGGTCCCGCGTCATGCCGCTCAGAATCCCGGCAGCGGCACAGTCGCCGACGCAAATTTTTTTTACGAGACATCAAGAGCAGGTAACTTGTAGTCTTTCCGCTTCTTCGGACACGAACAGGAACATCGTGGAGCTGAATATGCACAAGGAGCAATGCGCTTATTTTGACTTCAGACAGGATGGTATCAATACAGGCTACTTCGAGCTGAGGATCAGCGCCAGGGAAATCTACCAGAACGCCGTTTTTTACTACGAAGGCGAGCTCAGCCGCAACCCCTTTGTCCTGTATCTCGATGGCGACAAGGTTCTAAGCTGTAAGGTCGGCGATACTGAGAAGGATCTGAGCACACTGCCGGCAAATCATTTTCCAGGCTCGGCCTGGCCGCTGCTGCTGCGCCTGATGGGCGGGAAAAACACGCTGAGCTACATGGCGATTCGGGAAGGCGACATGGCGCTGCTTGGGGAAACGCTTCTTCAACGCGAGGGCGATGTTGTCAAAGAAATGAGAAATGGCAGTTTCGTGCGTGAATTCGAAGTGACCGAGGGAGAGATCAGCAGAATTAACTGGGGCGGTCCGGAGTCGCATCGGCGAGCGAGCTACGAAGAAGCGATTGCGGGCAGCCCGCTGGCCTAATCCCGGGCCGCCGGTGCCGGACTGTCCCTCTCGCATTGAGTTTGTGTAATTCCCTATTGCCGCCGGCCGCAAGGTCCGCGCACCAGCCGAAAAGCGGATAGCATTTCCGGCCCATCACACATGCTTTACGAGGCGATCGGTATAAGAATCCATCAGGTGCAGATATTTGCGCACTTCCTCCACCGTTTGCAATTTCGCGGCGGCGTTCGTCGTACGACCGGCCTTGATGGCATTCACTTTGGCGCGTACATTAGCACGGTAACACTGGAAAAATGTGAATAACCGCCGCGCCGGACGGTCGAATTCCATGCCGACGATCTGAAGATAGTGATCGCGTAGGGTCCGGCTCAGATCCTCACGTCCCCAGGACTCAAGATCCATGCACAAAAAAGCCAGCTCGCTCAATACATCGATCTGACGATACCTGTCGCTGAATTCGATGCAGTCAAAGATTACGGGGTTGGCATAGAGAAAGATATTGCCGCTGTGCAGATCGCCATGGCAGTCGCGTACAAAGCCACGCTCCATACGCTCCTCCACATACGATCCATGCTGCTGAAGGTAACGGTCACCTGCCGCGATTGCCCTGTCGAGCATTGCGGCATAAGCGCCGCCAAGTTCCATGACGATACGATCGCGTACATTCAGGATATTGTTAACGATACGACGGACCGAGTCTGCCGAATAAGCGCTACGAATCCTGTCCGTCCGGACATGGAAACGACCGACAATCTCAGCCAGCCGCCTGCACTGGTCTGAACTAACAGCTCCCCGCCCCAGCATAGCGCTCATCAGGCGATGGTTGTCCAGCCGTTTCATTTGAACGGCGTAATCGATTAATTTTGTCGCCGTCCCGCCCAAAATGATTTCACCGTCCTGCTCGACAATCGGCAACACGTCGAGATACACAGCCGATGTCAGACGCGCGTTAAGTTCCAGTTCGCGCTGGCAATAATAGCGGCGCAACGAGGGGCTTGAAAAATCCAGAAAGGAGAGCTTGAGCGGCTTCTTAATCTTATAGGCGTATACGGGTCCCGCCAGGACCCAGGAAATATGAGTAGAAAATATTTTGACAGGCCCCGGGTAACGGCGCAATGCAGCACTAGCGGCCAGCTGTTTAATTTGTTGATCGTCCATTTAGGAATGCTGTACGTAGCTAAGAGCCGTCATCAAACGGTCGCTTATATCGCTGTTGTCGGATTCAATGACAAGATGCGGTTCCGACATCGCCTCGAAATCTTGTTTTAACATTTGATAGACATTAAGGTCGGCTTCGCTGTGCTCGCGTGTTGTTGCAAGCCGTTCTTTCACGAGCTCCTCCGTAGCGCGGATTTCGATAAAGTGTGCAGGCGCGCCAGCGGCACGGGCCCGCTGCCGGCATTGCTCGCGCAGATTCCGCCGGCCGAAGGTAGCATCCATCACGACTGCGGCCTTATTGCGCAGCGCCCGCTCCATTCGGTCGAAAAGACATTCGTAGACATAGCGACGCTCGTCCTTGCTGTACTTGCGCTCGGCCAGCAGCTCGCGACGGAGAATGTCAGAGGAAAGATAGACGGCGCTCAATCCTTCCGCCAGACGCTCCGCAAAGTAGCTTTTCCCGGACCCGGGCAAGCCGAATACCACCACGACCACAGTCAAGCCTCCCGGCATGTTAACAACAATTCTGCGATTCCAAGCGCGCCGGGTCGACTCAGAGGTCGAGGGCGATGCCGATCTTGAAGGTATCGGTGAGCAGGGGCGCTTCCGTATCGAAGGGCCAGTTCATTTTATCACTGCGCAACTCATAGATGCCGTAGGACAGACCGTTTTTTAACAAGAAAGCCACGATCGGCGCCATATCGGCGTTGCGCTTCAGGACTACCCGCACAAAGGCGTCCACAATGCCCTGACCCAGATCTTCGACAAGCTCGCTTCCAAGCCACTTAAAGAAGATGTGACGACGAAAAACAATGCTGCGTTCAAAACGCAGCTCCAGCACCAGAGGCGGCAGCAGCCGGCCCCGGATTCCGGCTTCCGTCCGCGTCCCGAAGTGTATGTCGCTGCCGAAGACATCGAGTTCGGCATTCGTAAATGCATCCAATTCCGCCGGTCGGCTCCTGATGTTAACATTCGACCATGCAAAGGTCTTGCTATGATAGAGTGTCAGCCGCTGATCGTCGCCCAATACATAGGAAAAGCCGTTGCGGCTGGCGGAACCGAAACGCCAGGATTCGGCATCTACTTCATTGGCGGCAGCCTCGGACCCGAGCGATGTGCCCGTGAATACAACCGCCAGACCGCCGTAACGATAGAGTTTAACAAAATCATGATCCTTAATATCAAACTCGGATTCCGAACTCAACTCCACTCCAAGGGAGGCGGCCGGCGCAAAATCCGCGCCGGAGGCATCAATGCTGAAATCAGAGAAGCCATAGGCAAAGGACAGGGAGGGTCGCTTCGGAGCAAAATTGTTCCAGGGCGCATCAATCAGGGAATCATCTTCCTCCTCGTCGTCGTCTGCTGCAAAAGCGTTCTGACTCAATAAGAATGTTCCCAGGAACATCAGCATAAATCTTGTGATCCACGGCATGAGAAACCTCCTATATGATACTACAGACGGTGATTGTCGATTTGTGACCGCATCCCCCCGTAGAGGAGCTGATTGACGGCGTCGCCGGCCAGAAAGTCGTGGGGGAAGCCCAGCTCGATTGCGCTGACCTCGTCGAGAGCCTGCCGGTGTTCGTCCTTGAGGCCGTGGGCGAGACTGTCGAGATTGTCGCGAAGCTGAGCCGCCGT
>JANQRB010000106.1 GCA_028284775.1 Candidatus Kapaibacterium sp.
AATCGGCTGAGAGCGGAAGTTCTGCACAACGAATAATGGAAGGCCTTGCGTTATGAAGCTTAAGTACGTGATTGGCGGGCTGGTGGCAGTCGTTTTCGCCGCCTGGGCTGCATTCAACTTCGACAGCAGTAAACTTCAGTATTCCGACATTTCCTACGCCAGTGAAACAGGCAGCCGCGTTAAGATCAAAGGCGCCTGGGTTAAAGAACATGGCGCCGATTACAACAGCCATGAAAATCTGTTTACATTCCACCTGCGCGATACCGCCGACGCCGTGATTAAAGTAATGCATAGCGGCGCGCGGCCGAACAATTTCGAGCTTGCCGAGAGCGTTGTCGTTGAAGGCGAAATACGCGACGGCGTCCTGCACTCCAATCATATTCTCACAAAATGCCCCTCTAAGTACGAGGGATCGATCAGTGATGTACAACAGGCGGGGTCCAGCTCCTGAGGAGCGCTCTGTCGTCTGGAAAGGCTGAATCACTATGCTGCGTAACATCATTATCGGCCTCGTGCTGCTTGCCGCGCCCTTTGTAATATACCTGGCGGTCGAACACGGTCAGATCCGTACGGTCAGCTTTGAAGAAGCCGTCAAACTGGCCGAGGGCAAAACCGAAACCGAGCAGGTCAAGAAAATAATGGTCAAGGGCAATGTTATCGTCGATGAGCAACATCCCTTCCAGCTCGACGGCGCAATGGCGAACTTTTATATGCGCGACGCCTCGATGACAACCTTCTACGTTTCCTATGATGGGGAAGACCCTGCCGAGGAATTGCGGCACATGCAGTCGATTGCCGTCGCCGGTCATGCCCATGAGGGGCAGCCCCCCTGGTTTCACGCCAAAGACATCGTGAAATATTAATAGCGGACTGCGGTGGCCGAGTCAGCGGCCCTGGCGGCGGGGCACAATCCGGGATCTTCGAAATAGCGACAATTGAATCACGAAACTGAAAGACTCCTATGTTTGGCCAGATCCTGATCAATTTCCTTTTTGCCTGCGCGGTCGTCACAACCGGTGCCTATTTCCTGTCGTACCGGGATAACGAGGTGCTGCGTAATGTAGCGCGTACCCTGTTCATCGTTATCTTTGGCGGCCTGCTGCTGGCCTCTGTTTTGCAGTTCATCAATATCTTCGGCCACGATTTCCGTTACTTTTATGTCTACAACTACTCGAATACCGAGCTGTCGAAACCGCTTCTGATGGCGACATTTTACGCCGGGCAGGAAGGAAGCTTTATGTTGTGGACGATACTCGTATCGCTGATCGGCGTACTGTTGTTGCCTTATGTGCGCCGGGTAGGCTACGAGTCGGAGGTGATGAGCTTTTATTCGCTCATCCTCGTATTTCTGATGCTGATGATGGTGGCGAAAAATCCCTTCGCTTATATCTGGGAGCATTTTGCCGCGGAGGCGACGATGACAACGGGCTTTACGCCGGCTAATGGCCGAGGCCTGAACCCGTTGCTGCATAATCTCTGGATCACGATTCACCCGCCGATGCTGTTTACCGGCTTTGCCGCTCTTTCGGTGCCGTTCGCCTTTGCTATGGCCGGGCTGGTGCGGCGCGACTTCCATCGATGGGTCAGCATTTCTCTTCCCTGGACGCTGCTGGGCACGGCGATTCTGGGTTTCGGCATTATGCTTGGCGGCTTCTGGGCCTATGAAACATTAGGTTGGGGCGGCTTTTGGGGCTGGGACCCGGTGGAGAATTCCTCGCTGATTCCCTGGCTGGTTTGCGTTGCCCTCGTGCACACGATGCTGACGCAGAAGAAGACCAGGGGACTGGTAAAAACAAATTTCTTCCTGGCGATTACGGCCTTTATCCTGGTGCTGTATTCCACTTTTCTGACGCGCAGCGGCGTTTTAGGCGATACTTCCGTCCACTCCTTCGTTGACCCGGGAATGTTCGCCTTTGTTTTACTGATCGTATTCATGACGATCTTCGGCCTCCTGGGTTATGGCGCGATTGTCTGGCGCTGGAAGGACATCAGTGGCGAACGGGCTGACTTTAGGATGTCCTCGCGCGAGTTTGGGCTGGCAATGGGCGCAACGGCGATATTGTTCAGCGCGAGTACGGTTCTGTTCGGAACGTCCTGGCCGATCATGGCCGAAGTGATCGGTCAGCCAAAAATCGATCCGGGCATAGCTTTTTACAACAAGGTACACCTGCCGCTGGTCATAATTATCGGTCTCGTCAATGCGCTGTCCTTGCTGGTCAATTGGCGGAGTACCGGTCGCGGATTGTTTCTGCGGCGCTTGATGGTGCCCCTGGGAATCGCAGCCGTAGCGACACTGATTGTGACCTTCTTCGGCTTGCGCGATGTATCCTTCATAGTACTGGCCTTTGCCTCGTTTCTGTCACTCTTTGTCAACCTCGAGCTGGCCGTCAGGCTGTTGCGGCGCAAGCCGAAAATGATTGGAGCATATGTCTCTCATTTCGGCATTTCGCTGCTCTTTCTCGGTATCATAGCCACCGCGAGTTTTTCGGTAATGGAGCATGTCCGTCTGGAACGCGATATGCCTGTTTCGGCGCTTGGCCTGCAATTCACCTACCTCGGCAAGGAGCAGGTGGACAAAGAGTTTAAGGATCGCGAGAAGTATCAGTATCACATCGAAATTGCCAGCGACAATCATAAGTCAATTGTCAAACCGGTTCTCTATTGGAGTGACTACAATCGGCGCCAGTCGGCATTTCTGGAACCCGGCATTCAGTGGAGCCTGAACGAAGATGTCTACATCGCCCCCAAGGTTGTGGAAGTGGAAGGCGAGAGCCCGACCTTGAGCATGCAAAAACTTACCCCGCAGCCCATGCCGCTGGATTCCTCTTATACGATCACTTTACAACGATTTGACATGTCGCAGGCAATGGGCGCCGATCCCAATGCCTCCGAGTTGCGTCTGGGCGTTGAAATCGAAATTGCACACGGCGCCGACACGAGCAGACATTCCCTCTATTCCAGTATGGCGACGGCCAATCAGAGCTGGCGCTATGAACCTTATAATATCCCGGGAACCGACTACCATCTTTCTCTGCGGCAGATCGTCCCGAATCGTAGCGATCTGTCCCGTTCCGAAGCCCTGATTGCCTTTGTCGACAGCACGCGGCCCGAGACACAGGAGCGCGAGGTGTTTACGGTTGAAGTGTCGATTAAACCATTTATCAACCTTGTCTGGCTTGGCGTCATCCTGATGGTCTGCGGATTTGCTTTTTCTATCGTCCGCCGCATCGGTGAAATTCGGCCCGACTGGGAGGCGGCGAAAGCAGATCGGACGAAAGCCTCGACAGTCCCTGAATCTGCGAAGGAGCATAGCAACGGGGTAACCGAGCCCTCGTCGGCCAAGGATTTAGCAGAGTAAGGGAGAAGGACCAGGACCGGGGCGATGCTTTATTAAGGCGGTGAAGGATCAGAGAAATTTGTCGCGACATCAGGTCTCACCGACCTGCGAACATCTGCTGCTTGAAAACTAGCTGACTGTAGCAGCGAATGGCATTGCCGGATCTGAGCGATTTTGCAGGTACACGACGGGTCGGCCGATCTCGAAGGTGTTGAATTGCCGCCGGCTTGCGATTGCCGGAGTTGCACTCGCCAAAGAAGCATTGACGATTGAGAAGCACCAGCAGTTACTCAAAACACGAACATTGTTCCTGCCATCCGCGATCTGTCAATGGAGATGTCCGCAGGAGTGGAGATTCCCATGCCTCTCCGCCAAAATCTTGCCGGCAGAGTTCCGATCATCCGACTGTAACAAACGCAATGGAAGTGGTTTGTTCCGGGGGAGAAATGATGCCGGGGCGGGTAGCCGCACCGGGCGAATTCCACTTGATTCTTTCGCTCCCAACAGGCATCTTCTGCAATTCCACGTGAACAAGCGAATTTACCCAATATCGAAGAGAGTGTTGCTGCATGAACCGTCGTGACTTTTTTAGCATGGTGACGAAGGGGAGTAGCTTTCGGTCCTATCGGCCGGATAAGGATCCCCGCGGAGACCTTCCGCAGAGAGTGGAAGCGGGTATTGAAGAGCAGACAGGCGTGCTCAGTCGTCAGCAGGCTCTGCATCTTTTGCGTCGTCTCAGCTTGGGGCCCACTCATCAACTGCTGAATGAGTTGACAGGCAAAGCTCCGGCAGATGCCGTTGAAATGCTTCTCGGACCGGCTTACGATGAGGAGAATCCCGAGCCGATGCCGGAATCCCCGGGCGACTGGGTCAACAATACAACCGAGAATCCGGAAAACGCCGATATTATCACGAAAGGGCAGATTGAAAATCAGTGGAAGCAGGAGCACGCGCTGCTGCAGAACTGGTGGGTTGCCCTTATGCGCGAAGAAACACAGCCGGCGCGCGAAAAGCTCGTGCTTTTCTGGCACGGTCACTTCACCACCGAGTTTTCCTTTGATGACAATTTCATGGTGCCGCAGCTTCTGTATCGACAGAATATGATGATGCGCCGCAACCGTCTGGCTCAATTGCGCAACTTTGTCGAAGACTTTACGCTTGACGGCGCGATGCTCTATTATCTTGGCGGCGAGCTGAATGTACGAGGCAACCCCAATGAAAATTATGCCCGTGAATTGCTGGAGCTCTTCACCGTTGGGCTGGGCTGGTACTCGGAAGGGGAAGTGCAGACAGCCGCGAGAGTGTTAACCGGCTGGAAGGCCTCGAAATACAATGATGCCCCCGCTCCGCGTGGAATGTACAACACCTACTTTATTCCCGATGACCACGACATCGGCGCGAAAGAATTGTTGGGCGGACAGATCGCAGCGCGCGACGACGATTCCAATACGGAGATTCTCGTCCGCCGTGATGAGATTCGTAAACTCATCACTTTGATATTTAATCTGAAGAACGATTCCGACCGTCACGCTGTGGCGCAGTTCATCGGCGACAAGCTCTACCGCTATTTCGTTTATAGCAATCCGGCGGCCGTCGACGAGGATTTTCTGGATCAGTTGCAAGATCTTTTCCTCGCGCATGACTATGAACTGCGGCCTGTGATCGCGGCCCTTTTCAAGAGCGCTCACTTTTTCGACCCGAGCAATTACGGCGTGCAGATCAAGACGCCGGCCGAGTTTATGATAGGCCTGGCGCGGCAATTGGAAGCCAGCCCCGCTAATATCGCCGCCGCTATGAATTCCGTTGAGCAGAATCTGTTCGATCCACGCGACGTTTCCGGCTGGGATGGGTATCGCGCCTGGATCAGCACCAAAACCTATCCGCTGCGCTCGCAGTTTGCGCGCGGCCTGATCAATGATATTCCCGATGCGGACCTCGTTGCCTGGGCGAAAAAGTTCGAGGATTTCGCTGATCCCCTGGTGTTAACAAGCGCCGTGGAGGAATTCCTGCTGCCTCGTCCTGTCCCGCAGGCCCGTCACGATTTCTATGTGGAAGCCTTGCTGGACGGAACGCCTGACTATGAATGGGAAGGCATTGTTAACGACGCCAATCCCGGCAGTGCGGCCCTGCGTCTCCGGCGCCTATTGCTGACGATTGCCAAAGCCCCTGATTTTCATCTGACTTAAGCAAGCTTCTCATCAAGTACATAAGGCATTACAATGAAACGCAGAGAGTTCCTGAAATATACGGCAGCGGCATCAGCGGCAGGCGCTGCGGCCTCGCAAGCTCAGTATTTTGGCGGTGTTCCGGTCTATGCCAAATCGCCGGGACGTAATATTCTGGGCAGCAACTTCTTCAACAACGACAATATCCTGATCATTATTCAGTTGTTCGGCGGTAATGACGGACTTAACACTATTGTTCCGCTGACGGACGACAACTATCACAATCTGCGTCCGAATATTCATGTTAACGATGCCGAGGAAGACTTAAGCCGCTTCCGAATTGCCGGCAGCGAATCCTGGTTTCATCCGAACCTCGTCGAGTCCTTCAATGATGGATTCCTGCGTCTGCACGATGAAGGCCGGCTGGCAGTGATACAAGGGGTAGGCTACGAACATCCCAATCTTTCACACTTCCGCGCAACCGATATCTGGCTTAGCGGCTTTAATCCACGCGATGAAGACATCTTCAATGACCCGCAGGTGCGTCTGCTGGATGGCTGGCTGGGCCGCTATTTTTCAACATCGATTCCCGATTTCCCTAGCAATTTACCCGACCATCCTATCTCGATGCAAATCGGCGGACAGTTGTCCCTGATGTTGCAGAGCGACGCCGGTGATACGGGAATCGCCATCACGAATCCGGAAGAATTTTTCGAGTTGGGCGGCGACCTGACGCCTGACGACACAATGCTGCCCGGTATTGACGACTACGAACGCGAGTACAACTACATTCTGCAGGTGGCGCAGGCCTCCGATCGCTACAAAGATGTTGTTAAAACCGCCTTCGACTCCGGTACCAACACCGTCAATTACCCCGACAAAGGCCTGGCACGGCAGATGGGGATGGTGGCTAAAATGATCTCGGGCGGACTCGAGACAAAGGTCTTTCTGCTGCGTATGGGCGGATTCGACAACCACGTTAACCAGGTTGCGAACGGCGATATGCGGGGCGGATTGCACCCTGCTCTGCTCAAAGAACTCAGCACCGGCATCTCAATGTTTATGGCGGATGCGGTGGCGCAGGGCTTTGCGGAAAAAGTCATTGGAATGACCGTGACTGAATTTGGCCGACGTCCGCGCGAAAACGGCAGCCGGGGTACTGACCACGGAACGTCGTCGGTCCAGTTCGTCTTCGGTGAGAAAGTCAGGGCCGGCCTGTACGGTGAAAACCCCGACTTAACAGAAGTTGTACGTAACGACGGCCGTGGAAACCCGGGCTTTCAAAATGAATACCGCCGCGTGTATGCCGAGATGCTTGAAGTACTTTTCGGCGCCTCCGAAGAAGAAGTTGAACAAATACTCGGCAAGCGATTTGTCCATCTCGGATTGCTTGAGCCGGACATTACCTCGGTTCATAATCCGCTGGTGCCCGACGCCCTTGGCGAGATGATGACAATCTATCCCAATCCCAGTCGCGGCGCCGGACAAATAGCCTTTGAGCTGGATGCTCCCGCAAAGATCGACCTCTCATTGTATAGGGTCACCGGCGAACATGTACTGACCTTACACCGTGGATTGGCAGGCATCGGTAAACACGTTCAATCTTTTACAGTTGCAACAGCCGGCAGCTATCTCTGCATGCTCAAGGTCGGAGGTCGTCAATTCATTAAAAACTTGACAATTATTCGTTAATACCGCGGCATCCGATTCAAGGGCAGTCATTAAAGCAATTGGGTCATCGCAAAACTTCACATGCGATCTGACTGTTGCCTCATGTCTATGCGAATAGAGATAAACATGCACTAAATTTAGCTACTCACTTAACAATTCGTGGCGCCGAGCAAAATTTCATCGTTAATCCTAAAGCGTACAATCCCTCCATAGCAAAATCGACACAACAACCCGGACTGCGGAATTACCGCCATCCAGCTTATAAACCGGTCAAAAACCACCAGGTCAGCAATCCCAACCTCCAACAGTACACAGCCCCCCAATCTCCGTGTCCCCCGTGCCCCCGTGGTCGCCCCACACACCAAAAAACCACCAGGTCAGCAATC
>JANQRB010000114.1 GCA_028284775.1 Candidatus Kapaibacterium sp.
GTACAAACCCCGGGCGGTACCGACCTGGAAAACATCGTTGCCATCGCCGCCGGTAACTTCTTTTCAATGGCTGTTGACAGGGACGGCAATATCTACACCTGGGGCGACCAGGAGATCGGCAATGCCCTGCCCTTCGCGACATTCAAGACACAAACGGATTTCCGGCGGCCCTCGCTTACCCAATCGACCTTCAGAGTTAGTGCAGTGCGCGAGGTACTTGATGCCCATGGCGCCAACGACGGATATGCAATCCTCGGTATGCTTAACGATGTCTACTCTACCTATTATGACTACTACCTCATCAAGATTCGTGAAGTCGGCTCTTCCGTCATTGTGGAGTGGAGCAAGAAATACGGCAGCGTGCTGCATGAGTTTGCGTCCGACTTCGAACAGGTCTTCGACGGCAACGGAACGCCGGACGGTTTTATCATTACCGGTAAATCGGTCACCGATCCGGGTACATTGGTCCACTCCTGGGCTAATCTAATCCGAGTAGAAAACGACGGTTCGCAGCGATGGGCGCGACGCTACCAACTACATATGGCCAGCACCGGCAGCCAGCGTCAACTCGACGGTTACAGCGTCGAACAGGTCTTCGATCCTTCAGGCCAGCCCGATGGTTTTATTTTCGGCGGCAGCGTGTTCCACAAGGGAATATCGCAGCATATCCCCGATCCCTATTTGTTTAAGACCAGGATCGATGGCGCCTGGCAATGGTCGCAGGTTTACAGCTATCCGACCAACTGTTACGAACCGGCCATACGCCAGACACAGGACAATGGATTTGTCTTTTCGGCTCGCTTGGGTTCGAGCTCGGAGAATGAACAACTGGCATTGATGAAAACCGACGCGCAGGGCAACCGGCAGTGGGATTGGCGTTTCCGCGCGCCATTGGGCGTACAGGAATACGATCTGGCGCAGTGGGACATGGTGGAAGTTCTCGACGGTTCGGGCAGCGCCGACGGCTATGCAATGGTCGGCAGTCTCGAATTTAACGACGAACCCTATGAATGCGCGCTCTATCGCTTTAACCCGACCGGGAACCTGCTCTGGACGCAGAAATACGGCGACCTCGACGGCCGCAGCTTGCAGCAAACAAACGATCTGGGTTTCATTATCGGCGGCAGCAGCGGCTCGCTGACGAATCCGCTCGACATACTATTGGTGAAAACGGATGCGAGCGGCAGCGCGGGCGCAGCATGCAGCGAATCGGTTGAACTACGGGAAGATCAGGTTCGGCCCCGCACTCTGGAACACACCCCGGTGTCGGAAAATTGGATCGGCGCCAGAGACTACTTCCCCAACATCATCGAGGCTTCCGAAGAAGTTGCCTATCGCTGCTCGCCGCGTCGCATTAAAAAAGCAGGCGTCGACAACAATAACTTCTCTTCGCCGGACGGAGTCAACAGCTCTGCCTCAGCTACGACGCTGCGGCTCAGCCTGGGCGGGAATCCCGTGCCACGCGGCGAAACGATTATTGTGAACTGTGTCACTGCGATTCCGGGCGATTACGAGCTGAGGCTGCAGGACGCAACCGGGCGGACAGTGATTGCCTATACGCAAACACTCTCCGCAGGAGCGAACACCATCAGTCTTAGCAGTCGGACTCTTGCCGAAGGCGCGTATTTTCTCAGCCTTCGTAAGGGCGAACATCGCAGTGATCTGTCCGTGCTTGTCTCGCAATAACAACTGAAGACCTGATCACTTGCTGCCTGCGGGCTGTCACATTGTGGCAGCCCGCTCTTTTGCAAGCGAAGGGAATACAGTAAATAATCCTCCAGAGGCAGAAGACTCAAAGGATTGGGCGGCCGGCTTCAGGCAAGCTGCCGGATGAGAAGTATTATTGAAATTGCTGCAGAGAGCGAGGCTCAATAGTTGACCCGCTGCGCTGAGCAGTTATGCCCCGTTAATCGCCCTAAGCGGACTGCCCGTTAACCTCCGATGCGCTCACGAACCAAGCTTCGTGGGTAATATCCGATCTTAGAGCTAAAATCGAGGAATTTTTTCAGCGCTGTGTCTTAACTCTGCTGACAAAGTTGTCGGCCAGTCGACATGATGGCGCCGCAACTAATTGTCAGCAAAATCGAGGACTTCTGATGACGACTGGCAGATTAAGCATTCTGGGGTCGTTGCTGTGTCTTGTGGCCGGAGGTGCAGGTATCTCGCCGGAGTGTACTACGCTGTCCGACACGAAGTCAGGCAGTATGAGCACGACTTTTCGGCAGAATACATCGCTGCTAATCGTCAAGCCAAGGAAGACGGCGAAAACGACCGTCAATCTGAATTCAGAAGGTGATTTGGCTTCTATTATGGCCCAGATCAGTTCAGCGGCGGCCTTCAGCAAGTCCATTGACAGTCTTCTGGTTCTGGGGCTGACGGAACGCTATGCTAATGTCAACTGGTCTACCGATGCCGACGAGGGCGCATTGGACAAGCTCAATACGATCTCGCGCTCCTTCAACGATGTTCAGCTGGATGTGCCCAGGCCGGGCAGTGTCATTACATTTGCGCAGCATCCCGCGGATGTCGTACTGTTTATCGGCAGTCTGGTACGGATATTTTTAGGCATGACAGCCAACTATATGTCGTTGACCTTAGCTATCTCTTCTGGGATAATATCAAAGGCGAAACAATACAGATGGGAAGCAGCAAAGTCCGCATCGGTTCCGACGCCGAAACCGACGATCAGGGCTGGGGCAAGGCTGTTAATTGTCTGCTGTCAAACATATTCGAGGACTTCACTCCTTAACACAGATCGGCCCGCCATCGCAGCATTGCCGGTGTGATGTAAAACTCGTGTCAGACGCAGTCAGGTGCTGCAACACTTCGAAAGCACATATTGACTCATTGACAAATCTGCAATTAGATGATTAATTGCAGTTCGGATGTTTTACTTTCTATAGGCTGCTATGAGCCCCTTCCGGTCGGGATATCTGCTGTTAACGCTTACTTTCATTTGCGTGCTGGTAACGCTTGCTCAGCATGATGCCAACAACATTTCAATGGGCGGGCAAGGTTCAATCGATGCCTCTCAGCTGCCCAAGCTCGATATTGACTTCGGACACTTCGATACGCTGCAGACTCTCGATATTTCCTTTATGCTGCGCGGATATTGTTATGCTCATTCGTCAATCGAAGACACGAATGCAGCCGGCGGCTTTGCTCCGTCAGGCAATAGGGCCCGACGGAACAGACCGAATATGAACACCGGTCAGGACGGACCGTTGCTCATCGTTAAGTCATCCGGCAAGACATCCTTTCAGCGGCACTATCGGGGCACAAGCCTCTTCCTGATCAACCCGAGCAAAACAGCTTTGGAGTTCAGCGCGCAGGACAGTCGACTTAATATCGTCCAGGAAGCCCTGGACAGCAACGGCCAATGGCGGTTTATCGAGTATCTGCCGCGCTCCTGGTGCGGCAATAGCTACCATAGAGTATCACTGCCTGCTCAGCATTACTGGCATTTTGCGGCGGCGCGCTATACGGGGAAACTGCAAACCCGGCTGCGATTCCGCCTCCTGATCGACGATTCCGACAGCACAAAGAGCATCTATTCCAATGAGTTTAGCGGCTACGTTAACCCGGAGCAGTTTACACGTATCCAGCCGTATTATACAGGCAGTTTAATGAACCCTGTTGATGATATCCCCGCCGACGAAACAGGGCCCTGGGGCCTGGTGGATACGAATGGAACAATCTTGCAAGATGCCGTTTTTGATGAAATCGGGATGTATGCCGACGGTCTGCGGCCGGTGCGCAATAATGGCAAGTGGGGCTATGCTTCGAGCGACGGTACGCTGAGAGTCGCCGCCCGCTTTGACCTTGCGCGGGAGTTCGTCGACGGTCGCGCCGCGGTTAACATCGGTGCGCGCCTTCAGTTAGACGGAGAGATTGGTGGTGGGCATTGGAGCTTCATCACGCCCGAGGGCGATCTCATTTGCGATCCGCAATTTTACTCCGTGGAGGACTTCAGCAAGGGCCTGGCAATCGTCCGAGGCAAGGCGCGCGGACAGGTAGGCGCCATCAATGCGCAGGGCCGGCTGATACTGCCGCAGCGCTACGATGACGTCCGTTTCAGTGGTCATTCGAAGTTTATGAGAATTTCGCGGAAGAACATCCTGGGATACCAGCGGCAGGACAGCGATACTATTCAATCGCGGCAGTTCAGCGAGTCCTACTGGTTGCTGCCGGAAGTAGGACTCCTGAGTGCCCGCAGTAAGGGCGTCATTCACCTTTACTTTTCGGATGGCAGACAACTACTTTTCGATAGCGTCGACGCGATTCGCAGGCCGGAATCCTATGCCGATGATAGAGCCTTCAGTAGTTACAAGAATTTGTACGGCATCATCGATTCAGATGGAGAATTCAGAGTCCTTTCTCAGAAAGATTCCGTCTTGAAGCTGGTCCAGGCTCCGGCAGTAGTTGGCCGGGACAGGTACAGTCTCAGAATCAATGCAAAAGTTAAGCAAGACGCTTCGGGCTATTTCGATAGCGGCTTTTTCACCAGCAGACGCGCAGCGCTGCCCTGGCTGGACCTTACGGGCTCTCTTGACAATTTCGCTCGCGAAACAATTACAACACGTTTCCTTGATATCGACAGACTTCATGAACAGTTGATTGTCCTTAACGATGGACGTTTTTTAGGCCTTGCCCTGCCTGACGGAAGTATAATTGCCGAGCCGCGTTTTGACAGGATTAGTCGCTATAAGAAGTTTTCGGAAGGTCTGATCGCAGTTGCAATCGACGGCAAATGGGGCTATATCGATAGTCTGGGCAGGCAGGTGATCGCCTGTCAATTTGATGCAGCCGAACCTTTCAGGAATGGCCGTGCCGTCGTTATGGTCGACGGTCGTTATGGCATTATTAATCGTCGTGGCGAAATCATTGGCCGGACTAACTATCACAAAATCGGCTGGTTTGGCGGTGGCAGCGCGCCCTTTGTCATTCGGGAATAGAAATTCACTTCCCCAGTCTGAAAGCTTGTATTAAACTCTCAGCGCGCCCGACGCGCTACAGCGTATGACTGTAGCATTTTGAGCTGCACCCACGATCTACTATCTACTATTGTTGACTTTGCCTTCACCAGTCGCCTCCATTATCGCTGATGAATCGTATCGATGACTGATTTCGCTCCAAACAGCAGAATCCGGCCGTGCTGCCGCGTGTAGCGAGTGGAATGGTACTCTTGGTTAGAATTGTTCGGTATATTTGGAACGGAATAAAACATTTGAAGCCCGGAACAAGAGCTCCGGGCTTCAATAGTAAGAAGCTTACCTCTTGCTTTAAGCAAGGTGCATTAGCGTACGAGCGTAAGGCTCTTGACCACGATCTCTTCACCCAATACGAAGCGCAAATAATAGCGGCCGGAAGTCAGATGCGCCAGATTCACTTCGCTCGAAAGCTGCGCCTGTAAGCGCTCCTTTCGCACGAGCTGTCCCACAACGTCGTAAATCTGCAGAGTGCCGCTGAGGGGGAAGCTTGATTTGATGAGCGCCGAATAGCCTCCCGCGTCACTGCTCACCCTGATCTGTTCGCTCAGACCCGTTTCCGGAACAGACGTACTGCGGGCCGTGAGGGTCGTTCTTACCGTGTTTGTCAAAATCGGCTTGTTAAAATCAAAGTATATCGCCGCGCGGTTGCTGATCACCGTGCCGACCGGCGACCCCGACTCAATATGGATACTATACTTCAGGAAGCCGTTGCTGCCTTTTTCATCGTCGCGTTTCGGCGGCAGCATGATATTATCAAATCGCCATTCCAGCACATTATTTTTGAGGATGCTGAGCTCGAATCCATGACTTGCGGCGCCGATACGAAGGCTTGCGAGGTTAAGGTGTTCACTGAGTGTATCCAGTATTCGTACATCCTGAGCGGCGGCATCACCGACATTCTGAAAGCGCACGACATAGGTCAATAGCGTATCGACAAGCGTGACTTCACCTTCCGGCCCAACACCCGCGGGCGAAACCCGCATATCATTCGGATCGTAGGAGGCGCGAACCTGATCGCAAATTTCATCAAATCCTTTTAGCTGCTGCAGATCGGGACTCTGATCGAGGTCAGCGGCGACTTTTGCACAGATCGATGTGCCGCGCAGCTCCGGATCTGGAGGAAGCGTTAACCTTATTTTAATAAACGAGACTCCGCCGACCGGCACGTCAACCAGCTTCCATTCTGCAACGTTGCCTGCGTAACGATCGGCCGCAGGATCGCTCTTAAAGTCGAGCAACTTGTCGTCATGGCAGAATTGCAGCTTGCCGGTGTAAGGCAGGGTGCCGGTATTACGGTACACGATATGATAGACGATTTCACGCCCGACAACAGCCGCGCTCGAAACGATGCTCACATCCAGACAAGTTATGTCGGCGCTTGCCTCCAGGGGAAAGTCGATCTCGTTGAGAACGTCGTCGTCCGATACCAGGACCACGCTGCGAGGGGTGCTGACGCAGCGCGTCCGCCAATGGTCGGGCAGGAGCACGTTGAATTCGTAGCTATCGGGTTTAAGCGCCACCGAATACTCGCCCTCCGAGTTGCAGACCGCAAAGATCGGACCGGGTTCGATTTTAACGATTGCATGCGGGATGGGCGTATCCCCGGCGTCGAGACTACAATCCTTATCGACATCGATGGCAACCCGGCCGCTTGCTCTTGCATGACCCAATTGGTCAAGGCTGTTATGAACACGCAGGCCGTATAGTCTTATGGTGTTGGCAAAGGAGCTGACTGTTGATCCTGTTCCGATATCAACAAACTTAACATCGCCATTGATTCTGCTCAACACATAGCGATTGTGCATCCAATCAAGCGATTGGCTGCAGTTAGCGGCCCCGTCTACGTCGCTGGCATTGATGCTCACAATGGTGCCGGACAGCGCATCGAAGCGGATGACGTGCAACAATTCATGGTCGGGTTCAGCTAAGCGCGTCAGACCGATGATCGTTCTGGACACCGGATCGTAGGCGATGTGGTACAGATTGTTAAATAAATAACTGTTTAACTTTTCACCGCTCTCGACATCGAACACCGAGAAGCGCCACTCCGAATCCCCCTGCTCGAAATCGCGTGTGACAATGACATTGTTGTGGTAATCGAAAGCCGAACCGCAGGAAGCCTGATATGTCGGAACGGGAATCCCGCCCAGCGGAATAACGGTCTCGGTATTAATGTCGACTTGCGCCAGATAACTTATACCGACATCCTGATAGATTCCTAGAAGACGACGGCGCAGCGGATCGAACTTCATGGCCCATAAATCAACGATGCCGGTTATGTGTTTGACAACGTGGCCGTCGCTGAGATCGAGCACCACAAGGCTTTGTTCCGTGCGATAGATGTAATAGCCGCTCTGGTGATCTATCACGGGCGATTCCGTAAAGACGCCCCCTTCATGCGGAACGTCCGGGTTAACGACCACCGGCACTGGATTTGATAGGTCGACTCGCATGAAGCGGAGTGTACCTCCCGGTACGGCGGATAATCCATACGCATAGCCAGGCTCAGCATGTGCGACCAGAATGGCGCCGAAAAAGACGAATACGACTAGAGTTAAATTTCTCATCGTGCTACCTTGATTATTACATGCGCATTGAAATTCGATATCGCCGTCATAGAAACTTCCCTGCGGACCGGAATCGAGTGGCGCCTGGAAAGACGGAGGGTATTCAGGCCACGCGCGACGATATTGAGATTTAGTTAATTGCAACAACACCAGCAATTCAACACTCCCGACGCGCAACAAGTAGTCGGCTGCGGGAGTGCATCCACAATGGTCAGCGTACCAGCGTAAAAGATTTCACCTCAAGGCCTTCCTTTGTGTCAAACTTCAGCAGATAGCGCCCGATGGGAATATGCCCCAAGCGAAGCGTAAGCTGCCGAATGCCCGCCAGGTCAGCCGCAAAGACCTGCTGACCGACGATATTGTAGATCTCGGCCTTTCCCCAAAGCTCCTGATCGGAATTGACTTCGACATTGCGATTGACATCATCCACAGCTATTGCGATATTGGCATCCGGAGAGTTCAGATCATCAACCGAAGTGCTGCGCGCCCGAAGTGTCGTACGCACCGTATTCGTGATGATCGGCTCATTATAGTCGAAATAAATCGCAGCGCGATTGCGAATCTCGCTGTTGACCGGCAGCCCCTGACGCAGATGCAGCTTATAGCTCAGAAAGCCCTGGCTGCCCTCTTCATCCTCACGCTTCGGCGCTAACTCGATGTTATTAAACTGCCATTCGACAATGTTCTTAGCATGCAGGCTGACGGAGTAAGTGTGACTGGCTGCTCCGAGTTGTAGCGTCTCGATATTAAACTGTTCACTCAGGGTGTCGAGGACACGCACGTTGCGCGCGGCAGCCGTGCCGACATTCTGAAAGCGGACCGTGTAGGTCAGAACCGTGTCGATCAGCGATACCGAGCCTTCGCTGCCGGTACCGGCGGGGGCGACTTGTATATCGTTCGGGTCATAGGAGTTGCGGATGGCTACACAACTCTCGCTGTATGCTGCTCCGGCGCTGATGTCGGATCCACCCTGCTGGTCAGTCGTTAACTTGGCGCAGAGCGTTTGCCTGTTAAGCGAAGGATCGGCGGGAACCTGCAAACTGACGCTTATTACATCGCTGTGGCCGATTTCCAATGATTCAATGTCCCACTCGGCAATATTGACGGTGTAGCGCTCAGCCATCGGATTGGCGTCAAAGTCCGACAGAATTTTATCGTGGCAAAAGATAAGTTTTCCGCTGAAGGGGACGCTGCCTGTATTCCGATACTGTAAGCGATAAGTAATCTGCCGCCCGACTATGGCGCGACTCGAACTGACACTAAGCTCCAGGCGCCTGACGCTCGCCTGCGCTGTCAGTGGAAATTCGATGTTATACGCGCCCGTATTAGCGTCTTCGACCAGGACTGTTTGAGTTGCGCTCCCACAAGCGACACGCCATAAGTCTGAGCTTGCAAGCGTAATCCTGTACTCGCCGGGCTTGCGATACAAGCTAAAACGACCATCTTTGCCCGTCAGCTGGAGGCTGTTGCTGTTTGCGTCTTCGATGACCAGCATCGGCAAGCCGGGTTCGTCAGCTGAGAAGGAACAATCACCATCTCTGTCGACAAACACCCTTCCGTCAATTCGACGCAGTTCGGTTTTAACGGACTTGTTGACGAAACGAAATCCTTTAATTTCCGGCGTGTTTTTGTATTTGTTGACAATCTTTCCGCTGTTGACATCGTATGCAAAGCGTTTGGCGCCATGGTCGATCCAGATATTGCCGTTAAGCGCATCGAAGGCAGTACGCAGCAATCCATTGCCATTGTAGGGCAGTTCCACCTGACTTTGCCATGCACCTGACAAAGGATCGAAGGACCATAGTATCATCTGACTGGATGATATACTGCGCTCAAGAGCAAAAAAGTTTGCAGCGAGCGGATTAAACGAAATACTGCGTTTGCTGATACGACGTGATTCATCCAGCGTGTATCGGCTTACTATCGAGGCGTCTTGCCCGTCCAGCACCCGAAAGACTTCATCCGATCCGTAGGTAATGTAGAGATTCCTATGATAGTCATAAAAGGTATAGTAAGAGTTCTCGACTACCTCGCCTGGCAACTGGCCAATAGTCCTTGCGGTTTCATTTTCCATGTTCAGCTCTGTTAACTGAGCAATCTTTTGTCGAATTTCCGACTCGTCCCATGAACGCGTAATTCCAATTATTCGCTGGCGAATCGGATCATAGTGTCGATTTGCAATCGCAGAGGGCGAGGGAAAACTCTTCACAACCCGACCGTCACTTAAGCTCAACGCGAACTCAGCGCTAGTTTTCAGAGTGTAGGAATATGCCGAGTAGTTGTAAGTTCCAGCCTTCGAGTCGATAAGGGCATCCACGGTTGAGAAGCTTCGCCCATGCGGGAGCTCCTGATTAAGAAACTTCATTTTGCGTGTCTCGAAGTCGACGGAAACAAAGACAGGATCATAGGCTCTTATTATTATGCCGTAAGCGACACTCTTTTCAGCTTGCAGCAGAGCATTCCCACTCAGAAAAATCACCAGCAACACAAGCGGAATCATTGTTCGAGAGTTCATCATTTCACCCATTCGCTTAAGAAACTCGTAACATTGAACATTAGTTAAAGTGGCTGCATAAATGCAATTGTGTTGTTCAGCATAGTTTGAGCGGTATTAACTGACACTATTGAAGAAAAAATGTGAATTGTCATCCTGACGGCCGGAGAGACCCGAGCCACCTGTCTGTCTGTATTGTTCCGACGATTCTCACTTCCACACGACCGGCACATTAAGCACAAGGCCATGTGGAAGTGAGTTGCTTTGCTTCTAGCGCACCAGCGTAAACGACTTGTGCACAGTGCCAGCCTGTGTCTCAATATGCAAGAGATAGCGTCCTATCGGCACGTGTGCTAAATTCATCACAGCCGTCCGAACCCCGGACATGGTCCTGGTGTACATCTGTTGGCCGACTACATTATAGACTGTCAGGCGCCCTTGCAGGGATACACGTGATTTGAGTAAGATCGAACGCCCGTCTTCATCGGGTTGAATCTCAATCTTGTCTTCTAGGCCGCTATCTTCCACCGAAGTACTTCGCGCACTCAGTGTTGTCCGAACCGTGTTGGTAATGACAGGACTGTTGAAGTCGAAGTAGATCGCTGCGCGATTTTTGATTTCACGGCCGACAGGTAGATTCGGGCGCAGATGAATCGCATACTTCAAAAAGCCGTTACTGCCGGCATCATCCTGACTCATAGCCGGCAGGTTAATATCCGCAAAGGTCCATTCCAGGATATTGTCATCCAGCAAGCGCAAGCTATACTTATGACTGGCCGCGCCGGGACGCAAGCTTACAATGTTTAAGTCCGGACTCAAAGTATCCAGTACTCGAACCGTCTGTGCTTCGGCTGTTCCGAGGTTTTGAAAGCGAATTGTATAGGTCAGCACCGTGTCGACAAGTGAAATGGCCCCTTCTTCACCAAGCCCCGCCGGGTAAACCTGCATGTCGTTCGGATCAAGGGCATTGCGGACGTCTTCGCATATTTCATCGTATTCCAGCGAGCTCAGCAGTTCGGGATCGGTTTGTGTATCGCTTGTTAATTTGGCGCAAATTTCAGTCCCGGCAAGCGTTTCGTCGGCAGGCACCCTGAGTTTGACTCGCATCTCCCCTCCATGGCCAATCGGCAGGTAGCGGATATCCCATTCGGCAACATTTTGCGTATAGCGGCTGGGATCGGGATGCGACTCGAAACCTGTTAAGAGTTCATTATGACAGAATGCCACCGTACCGGAATACGGCAGTGTGCCGTAATTGCGATAAGAGAGCTGGTAATGGACTTCACGTCCCACGACAAGCGGCCCCGATATCAAACTGACTTCCAACCGCTGAACATCGGCGGCAGCTTCCATGGCAAAATCCAGCCCGCTGATTTCGGTCTCATTGCTGTTTATTTCGGCGCTGAGCGGCAAGCTGGCACAACTGTTCCGCCAGTAATGCGGCAGGTTAACACTGACGGTGTGCGAGCCGAGCGGACGACGTAGTTTGTATTCGCCATTCTCATCGCTTAGCGCATAGGACGGTCCGGGCAAAAATTCCAGCACTACTCTTGACAATGGATTGTCAGTCGCGCTGAAGCGGCAATCCCGATCGCTGTCCCGATACACCCGGCCGCGAAAAAAACCGCCCGCAACGCTTGCGCTGCTGTTGTGAATCTGAAAGCCGGCAATCCATGGCTCTAAAGTAGACAGAGTGTGCCTCTTTTCGCCCGTCTTTATATCATAGGCTGTTCGTCCGGACGAATGATATAGCCACAGCAGCTGTCGTTCATGGTCAATAGCCCGCTCGCACAGTTGCATTCCTTCGCCATTGAGCGCCACTCGACTGTTGATTGTACCGTTTAGCGGTTCAAAGTGAATGAATTCGGCCGCCGAAGCGTTATCAGGCGCTATAGTCACAGCGGCTACTGCAGACTTGCCGGGATCATACAGAAGATTCCTGATGACCTCCGATATAAAATAGCTGCTGATTCTGCTACCGTCACCGGCCCTGTAAACATGAAAACCGCTCTGGGTTCCGCCGATAACAAAGAGTTCGTTCTGGAAGTCATAGGCCGATCCGCAGAGCTCCATTCGTTCAAGTCCTTCAAGCGGGGCAATGGTAGAAACAAGTTCATTGACAATATCCACCTCGATCAGAAAATAGCGATCCTGGCGTCGCTCAATACCCAGGACGCGATTCCGGATCGGATCATACTGCAATTCGAACAGGCTTCTTGTTGTCGGAATGCTCTTGATTATGCGGCCGTCATCCAGGCTGAGTACGACGATCGTGACGTAATCCTGGTCAGCGCCGGGATCGTGCATGCCAAAGATGTAGTAGTCATCAACGGTGTTAATAACTGAAGTGCCGATTTGCATCCCATGCTGCATCACAAGATTGTCATTGAGAACAGTGCGCTCAAAGGTCGTGAGATTTAGCGCGACAAATGACGATGTTCCGATACCGGCATTGATGCCGTAGGCAAATCCCGTTTTGGCTTGCGCCCCGATCGGAGCGGATAAAAGCAGTGCAAGAAGTAAGAGACATATACGCATCGCGCAACCTGTATTTTTGTTAATGAGTCTATCCAGCGTCAATTGTTTAATTGTATGTTCAACTTTTCGCTAAACGAGGCTGAGCGCTCGGCAGTCGCTAAACAGAATGTTTAACAATCGTCAGAAGTGCAGATCCACTCCATAGACCAGCCCCAGCTTGCTGACTTCCTGCCATGCGCCAAAGAGATAAGAAGCTTCCAGACCAAAGTGCAGGCCCAGAGCAGACGATGCCCTGTAGCGCAGCCCCGGCTGAAGCTTCGTCAGGCTGCCGGCATTTGCGATGCCGAACAGGACGCGGGTATAGGGCTCGAAACCCCAAAGCCGGCCGCCTTCGCCGGCCTGCCAGTTCAACCCCAGCCCCAGCCATTCGATATGGTTTTGTTGCGAGAGTTCATTGTTCGTCAGCACAGTCAAGGGCATCAGCTCGCGTCCGTATTCAATCCCCAAAGCCCAGTGATCGCCGATTGCGTAGCTCGCCGCAAGAGTGAGATTGTCGACCCCCGGCATTGCCTCGCGGGTGAATTCCTGCTTGCCCGACCAGGCGAGACCGCTTAAACCGCCGGCGCTAAAGCGGAAGCGGCGCAGCCTAAGCGGCAGGTCTTCCCCGTCGCCAATCGCCAATGCAACAAGGTCCCGCGACAGGCTCCGAGACGATCCATGATTAGTCCGGCCGCCAAGTCCACTCAAAGCTTGCAATGACGCCGGCTGAACCAGGAATTCCGATACGCCGCCAATGCTCTGCGCCACCATGCCCGACGAAGCGGGATTGATGAGCTCCCTTGCGCGCCCTGCTGGATTAAGGCTCTGCACCTTGCTGTTTGCCGCTAAGCCCGGACCGCTCGGAATCCACTCCTCCGGGTCGGCTTCCCGCCGCGAAGGTGTTCGGACGGCTGCTGACGATTCTGTCATCTCCGCTTTCGTCGCGCCAATCCGCTTGTGGGAAAGCATCGCGGATGCAGCATGAGGAGCCGCCCCGGATGTCTGGGTCGGCGAGGTAGACGGCGAAGACACAGGCTCGCGGCTCGGGGTAGATCGGTCGGGATGATCGGCATCGGCGGAATGGCTGTTGAAATGGGATTCCTGCTTCGGCGCTGAGGGGCGATCCGACGAGTCGACGGCAAGAATGATACTGACAACCAGTAGTGTTGACATCAGCAGCGAGGCAAGGATCGTCGCGCCGCCGGAGCCGGTCATCAGCCCACTGGCGAGGGCGCTGCCGGAGCCGGCTCCACTGCTGCGAATGACAGCCGGGGCTGCCATCCCGGCTCGTTCCAACAATGAAGCCTTGACCTGCGGCGGAAGATTCAGGCTGCCTTTGCGCGCGTCCAGAGCATCCCGGATTGCCAGCGCCTGCTGGAATTGCTCCTGCAACTCACTGTCGCCGGCCATCGCGGCGAAAAGCGCGTGCTGTTCGACGTCGCTGGCCTCACCGTCCAGAAACAGGTCGATCAGATCATTGAAGGACTGATGATTAAGAGAGTTCATACTTTCCTCATCGGCTACTATTCGAGCTTGTCGGCGAAATAAGGCAGGAGAATGGAACGTAGTTTCTGTTTGGCGCGCACGACGCGATTGCGCACCGTATGCAGCGGTATCTCCATTAACTCCGCTATTTCCTTGTAAGACAATCCGCCATAGGTCTGAAGGATCAAAGCCTCGCGGTAGTCTTCGCTGAGTAAATCGAGCGCCATCTGTACCAGGCCTTCCAGTTCGCGTGCCTCCACTGTCTGTTCGACCGGGGGCAAATGCTCCTCCACCAGCTCGTCATGCTGCCAGCGGAGAGCTTTTTTGGCATTGAGGCACAGGTTGCGGGCGATGCGCAGCACAAAGGCCGGTACATTGGTCATCCGGCGTTCCCCGTCGGCGGATTGAAGCAGGCGTAGAAATGCTTCCTGCACGTAATCCTGCGCCAGTTCGCGGTTACCCAAAATCTGCGCACAATATTGATACACCCGCGGAGCATGCCGATCGTAGAGTTCACAAAAAGCGTCCTTGCGGGCGGCGGCGCCCTGACCGAGCATCCGGTAGAGTTCCAAATCTGACTGCGTTTGTAAGGAGTTGGTCGCCACGGCCCCTGCGCTTGTTTTGTGCGAATCTGAATGACGAGAGCCCATTGCTCGCTGATTCTACCGATAGTAACAACTCAGCTCGGGCTTTGTATCAATGACCCTTCGAGGAATGAAATCGAGCTGCCTGAGGCCTCGGGTACTGGATGTTGCGCTATGCCGAACAGTCAATTGCCGGCCGCCCACTATCCTGCACCATTCCCTTTTCAGCCGCGAAGACACAGCCGAATCGATCCCGGAAGACACGCGGGAGCGCAAAGCGTAAAAAAATGCCGGGGACATTTGTGCAATCAATTGCTAAATTTGCCTATTCAGCGCAGTGGGAAATTGATATTCATTCAGCATACCAAATCTTCGCTATGAAAGCACTTACAGCTGGTATTCTTGTCATGGGCTTATGCCTGGCCTGCGGTCCCGCCTCCGAGCAGCAGCCTCCAACCGATGAACACAGCGCGGTACAAGAAGAAAGCCGACTCGAGACTGCCGTGCCCCTGGGCAGTAAAGAACGCGTTTTGGCCGAAGCGCGCGCCCGTGAAGAGGCACGCAAGCAAGCCGAGCTGGAAGCGGAACGGCTGGCCGCCGAGCAGCGCAAAAAGCTTGAATCGCAGCAGGTGGAACAGCGGGAACGCGAGAACCCGGGGGTGTATCTGCAATTCGAGTCAAAGTACGAATCGACATTTGACAAGGGTGACGACATTCGCGTAACGATATACAACTACGCGACGGTCACCGAGTACCACAACATCGAAGTAACGCTTGCATTTCGCAAAAAAGGCGGCAAGCTGCTGCGAAGCGACAGCTACAAGCTCAAGTCGCGCGTTCCCCCGGCCGATCTGCGCAACGAATCTCTCAAGATGCAGGATCCGCCCTACGATTGGGTCCCCTTTGTTGACGAGTATGAATTGACACTGAAAGAAGCGAAGGCGCGAAAGCTGTTGAAGAAAGGCGCCTGAAAATTGACCGCCATTGTTTCAATCGATCCCAGCCTGAATCCCGGGCCGAGCCGAGCTCTATAGTTTGCACACGGATAAATTCAGCATCCGGCGCTGCCGGAAGCTCACCAGAACGCATGTCCCCATTACCGCTAAAGGGAATTGTGCGGCATTGATTTGTTTCCCATCTTGTCAGACCTTCAAAAGTACTCGGCATCGATGCAATCATCAGCCGTGAATCTTGCTTGTTGCGCCCGATATTTAGAAACGTGTGGATTTGCCGCGAAACGAGATTATGTCTTTCCGCTGGCAAACTCTTCCAGCTGCGACACTCTCCGGATTCAGGGCTGCTGCCTGGATTCTGAAAATCAAGCTGAAACTCCCATTCAGCGATGCGCGATGACAGGTTTGTTACAAGAGTCCGGCGGAACTGCCGATTGCAGTTTGCCGGTGTTCGGCAAAAACGGTCACCTGTTGAGAGTCCGCAATTGCAGTAAAGTATGGAGCTAGAGACTAAGATGACGCGAGAAACAGGAATCACACTATTTCGACTGGCCGACGATTTACGTAACAAAACACCTCAGCGGAGTTTGTTGTACGCGCGCGAAGCCGAACAATGCTTTGAGGCGGTCGATGATTATGAATGGCTCTGTCAGTGTCGCCTGTTAATTGCAAGACATTTGATGAGAAGCTGTGCGTTCTCGGCGGCACTGGCTATGCTGAACTCGATCGCCGATTGGATCAGAAAAACAAACAATGAGCTCGCAATTGCCAGATATCAATGGCTTAAAGCTGAGATCTTTGTCAATGAAGACAAGCTGGCGGAAGCGCAGCGGGAACTCCAGGCCATCCGTTTGCCTGCTGAAATTCCGACAGCGTCCAAGCGGCAGCAACGCGAGACGAAATCGGCCGCTCATGAAAAAGGGGAACGTTTGCGCTTGCACCTGGCAATCAAGTTGTGTCTGGGTGATGTTTGTTTTAATCTAGGCGCATTCAGCGCGGCAATGGAGCACTACTCCAAGGCAGCCGAAGCAGCGCAATTGCACAATGATCAGCCGGCGATGTACTATAGCCATTGTAAAATGGCGCATATATTCGAAAGCATCGGCGACCTTGAAACTGCTCGCGCACATTACCTTTGGTCCAGGCAAGGATTTCAGCAGATATCCCCGCATCGCGCGTCCGTGTTCGCAGAGATCGGTCTTGGAAAGTTGTCGTACAAAATGGGTCACTTTCACGAAGCGCTCGAATACTTTGAGAATTGCTTAAACAGAAAACAAGATGGGCCGGACAACAAATCGAGATCAAAACTACATATTCACCTTAGCGAAATACATCTGCAACTCGGCGATTGTGTCGAGGTGGTACGCAATCTGAACAAATCGCTCGAGTTTTGCCGGGCCAACAATAGTGTTCGGCATATCGCTTTGAGTCAGACACTACTGGCCCGGGCCTGCGCCAAATTTCCCTCGCTCGCGAATCACGCTCCCCTGGCGGACGAATTTTGGCGACTTATGAAAACCATGAGCAGTAAGTACTGCCTGATGATTATTAACAATCAGCTGGCGGCCTATTTTGAATCCTTAAACGAAGCCGACAAGGCATTTAATCAATTCAAGAAGCATGTTGCTTTGCGCAGCGAGCTTTTGAGTTTCAGCAGTTTAACTGAGATTATTCGGATTGCGGATGTTTGGTCCTTCACCCTGCTATCAACACAGCCTAAAGACAGAGTGAACCGATGCGACAGAGCATTAAACGCTCGGAGGCAGAATCAAAGCGACCGGCTCGATACATCGCCGTCAGAATTCGAGCACATCATCCGGCAGTTAGAAATCGAGTTGCAACTTGCCGGTATTGAACGGAAGCAGCAAAAACAAATACTGGACGGACTTGTCTGGCGTAAATCGGAGCCGCTTCATTCCATTGAGAGAATTCAGCCGCCAATTAACAACAGAGTGCATGATTACAAGCTCTTTGCATATAATATTCAACAATTTCCCGACCTGACTCCAATGGAGATGGAGCTGTGCGCGATGCTGATTCGAAAAATGTCATCACAGGAGATTGCCGACGAGTTACATGTGTCGGTTCACACGGTACATACGCACCGGCGCCGCATTCGCAAAAAGCTCGGCTTGCGACGGTCCGACAATTTGACAACAAGACTTCAATCATTGGCGGCATATTCGGATTCGGCACATCACTCAAAAAGGTGAATATGCTGTTTGCCTTAACGCAGCAAATTGCGTCTGCAGTCTGTGATCATTTCACAAATGTCCAAACTCTTCTCACATGTACAGTGGTTGCGAGCAAAACTTTACCAGGGGCAGACGGCCAAGTGGCTTTCCGGAAAGCGCGCCGCCGTCGACCGGCGGCGCGCGTAGTCCGGCGCCGGATTTAACAGCCTGGGCTCCCCCATCAAATGTACCGGCTATGAACTTCTGCAACTCCATTTTTTCAAATAAGTTTCTTCCGATTCCCCTCTTTGCGAAAGAGGGGCTAGGGGAGTTCGAAATGTCCAAAAATCATACGTCTCCTCGTTCGGCGCTCAGTCCGCGCCTCACCCCCTTACTTCAAGGGAAAGAATATACACAAGAAACTTATTTGGCGTTGTACTAATCCTTCCCTGCGAAAACATGCGTCAATTTATAGCATCCATAATTGATAACACAAGCCGAGAGACGCAATGATCAATTGCGGATGAGCAACTTGATTGATTCGGAACGCCCCCCGTAAGCTAGGTTCACCAGGTGCAGACCGGGATTGCAGGCTCGCGTATCAATGAAGACCGGGGTTGCACTGTTAGCAATCAAACTTGCGTGTACAATTTTCTTGTTGCCAAGCAGATCGAACACTGCGATCGAGACCTCGAGGTCTGTCTTCGATCTGCAATTGAGATGGAAGCCCTGCTCTCTGCTGATAACAGGCTGGCTGATGTTAAAGGGGCTAGCCGAGCTGCCCGCTTCGTGAGAAACTATATCTCTTCTGTCGTCGCCGGCGCCTTGCTTTTGAAACATGATTGTCTCGGCGCACAAAGTCTGCGGACTCTCGTAAGTAGCGCTTGTGTTCCGATAGTCATAAATAAAGCCGTCCGAAATCGAAAAGCCGAAATCGCCCAGCTCTTCAACATCCCATTCTTCAAAGCCGGGGCCGGCCGTTTCCTGACAGTCGGCCGGGGCGCTTAAGTCGATATTCGGCTTCACGTAGTATTGATTCGTGGCTGTGTTAAAGAGTTGCTCTTTTATGGTGCCAACAGCGAGGTAGCCGTGATCGAGCGTATTGGAGATACCATCGGGAAATGGTCGGGTGACGACGTCGTTGAAAGCGCTGAACGATCGTTCGCTGAATCCCGCTCTGCCATAGGTGTTCGACTGAACCGCCCAGCCTCGATCAAAGTGCAGGAGGAAAGCAGCACTGCCGTTCTGGAAATAGTTGCTGATACCGGCGACGATCCAGCCCGGTGAGGTCTGCACAGTCCGATCGATCCGATGGGGTATAATGCTGCGGTTCTCAGGAGTCCCTCCGGTGCCGAGCATACGCCGCGTAAACCACTGTTGATTGCCGGGGTCGAAGCGTAAGGCAAATCCGCCCCAATGTTCTTTTGTCAGACCGTTCGTTTCCATCTTTCCTACAATGACAATTTCGGTACCGCTGCCGAAGTCGTCGCCTACCCACAGGTCGTAGCCATAGGTATTGTAATCTGCATGTCCACGCCAGAATCTGAAGCGTTGCTGTCCAATCAAATTGCCCGGAAAAGCCGGATTGAATCTCAGCAGCATGACATCCTTGCGCGTGGTGCTGGTACTCGTCAATTCCACCCAGCCTGTGACATAGATTTCATTGTTAAACACAGTAACACCGCGCGCTTCGGCGGCATGGTGTCCGGCATTGCTTATCCATACATTGCTGAACAGCGGTATTCCGTTGGGCTGTACCGACACCATAAAAAATTGATTATCGGGCGCGCCGATATTGCCGACCGCAATGTAGTTGGATCCGTCGTAGGCAAGATCGGTAACTTCAAAATCGCCGCTCAGCGTGGATTGCAACTGCAGTCCGAACAAACAATCCCAGACCAGTGCTCCGGTAATACTGTTAATCTTTGCCATATAGAAATCGCTTGCTTGCGGCCGATCGCCGACTGCGATAATAAAATCCGTACCATTCTCCCTTACTTCCATTATCGCCTTGAAAGAACCGCACTTTTCCTTGCCGTACTTCATGGACCATAACAGGCTGGCATCCTGTCGGAAACGGACAATCGTTCCGCCGCTGGGTGAAGACGGTATTAAATCTCCGCCCACCGTAAAACCGCAATCGGCGGTATAGCTCACACAATGCGCACCTTCGCTCTCATTGTTTTTACCGGTCTCGATTTCAAACAAATACCGATTCGGATCACACTGACTATGAGCAATTGTGATTGACGTAACTGCAAACATAATGATCAAAAGCGCGATCTCAACAGGCTTTTGTTGGTACAGCGCGCAAGTCTTCATTTGAGTCTTCATAAGGATCTCTCCATGGTAATTTTTTGACTAGCTCGTCTTAACATTGTGCTTGCAGACACGACAGGACATCGACATCGTAGTAATCCCGGGAATTGCCCTCGATGTTAATTCGGCACTCAACACAAGGCATTCACTTCATTGCGAGCGCCCGGCAGTGATCTTGAAACAGCTGTCTGCAATGCACGGTGAGAATAACACCTGTCGTCATCGATAATCATTGCTGATGGCGCAGAATACTCAATATATACTCAAACTCTTGTGACCTGTAGCAAAGTTGTGATATACGACCGCAAGATATCCTCCCTGTTCGACATAAGGTGATCACCTGGAAAAATGGTTCTTTAGTGGCATTAGCGGAGATCAGTCAGAGCTGCTCTGTAATGCAGGTTCCGAAGGACGAAAGCGGACAACTCAATACACCCGAAAATCGACAAAAGGGACTTCACGCCGCATGGTGGGATTCTGGACGCCGCCGGTGAGCCTGGGAACTTCCTGCTGAACAAATCGGCGTAGCTCCGAGATACGAAGAATGCCGTCTCGATTACGATCGCCGCGTCGGTAAGCTCCCTTAAAAGACAGAGCTCTTAAAAAGACTTCGGTAAAAACGCCGTTGCCGGTCGTGAGTTTTTCAAAGGCCTGCTCCGTACCCCGGGCCGCTGCAATAACGACTGTGCCGGAGTTGTTGTGAATATTGGCGAATAATTGTTCCTGGATGTCTTCGAGTACTCGCCGCTCGGGACTTCGCAATGGAAGAGCCGGGATGCTCTTCGGTCTGTCTTCGGTACTCGATGGTGGCCCTGAATTTTGGTCGCTGTTCTCAGTTTGCACTACACTGTCTGAGTTGTCAGCCGGTTCACCGGCGTAACAGGCATCGATCATCATAATTTTCTCGCGCGCCGGAATCGCCTCCAGCAGCGCCTCCAGTTCGTCAAAGGAGATGGCTGTTTCCTCGCGACGCGCCATGTCCGCATTGTAAGTGCCGAAGTACCATTCGGCGCCAATGGAAACGCCGTGGCCGGATAGCGCGACCACAACCTGATCATTGACCCTGCTGTACCGAAGCGCCGATAGTCTTTGTATGATTGCGTCGCGGGTCACATGTTTATCGATTAACTTATGCAGATGCACCCTGTCGTAAATCCGCCCCTCCAGATGCCGGAATACCTCAACGATGCTATCGGCATCCGCCGCTGCATAGCGCAAGGGCGGAAACGAAGAATTCACGGGATAACGCGACACGCCGATCGCCAGCACGTGCAGGTGACGCGGCTGCTTTTCCCCCAGATACATCACTCGCACAGTCTGGCGCAAGGATTCCAGACCCTGACTGTTAAGTGCTGAAATCTGAATTACATTGAGCGAGTCCGCCAACTCAACTTCGATTTCCCCGTCCCATTCGTTATTTGTTTCCGGTCTAAACTCCGTTTTCAGCGCATCGCGAATCGGTACGCCGTTAACCGATACACGAATAGCGCGCAAGCTTTGTATGGGGTCACAGGCTTCTACGCGGAGTCGCACATGTCTTTGAAAAGACTGGACATGTCTTTCGGCATCCACAATCTCAAGCTGCGGCAGGGACAGCGGTGAGTCAGCATTTGCTCGAATCGTATCCCTACGCTTTTCGGCGATTTCCTTCCGCAGTGTAATATCCTCTTGCGAAGCGAAGCCCAGGCGCTCCATCACAATATCCGGCCGGTTGTAAAGCGCATCGAACTGATACACCGGGAAAGCCCGATTGCCCTGCCGAAATGCAATACCGTCAAGCCGGTCGCGCGACACGGTGTAATAGTTGTCAGGCGTAACGACCATATAATCGTCGGTATCGATCCAGATTAAGGAAGCCTTCAGCGTCCCCTTTGCAACATCCCAGATGTTAATCATGCCGTTGTCATCGCCGCTATAGAGCGTGGTGCCGTCGGGGCTGAAAGCCAGTGCGTTGACTGTGGTTTCGTGGGCGCGGAGTGCGCGGACGTGGGGGTAGCTAAGGCCATGAAGCACATTGTTGTTTTGAATGCCGGCTTTGAATGTCCCAACTACGTTCCAGAGGACGAGGGTGCCGTCGCTGCAGGATGCAGCCAGGATTCTCGACTTCGGTGAAAAACAATGAGAACGAAACTGAATGGCGGGATCGTCAAATACAGTCAGCGTGACTACATCAAGGGCATTAATTCTCTGCTCCCTGATTTCTGTAATTTTAGCGAGAATAATCTTTTCTATGCCATTCATCACTGTCCACTCTGCATTGGGACTCACGATGCTATTCGAGGAAAACGGCATGAGACGAGGTTTGGCTGGTTTAGCGAATTCGATAATTTCTGCGCTTCCAAGTCCGAAGCGACCGGTAGGGCCATAGGCAAAGAGCTTCGTATTATACAATTCTACGCGACTGATTTTTTCCTGCATTGGGCCGATGCGTTTGATCAACTTTGCCTGACCGTAATCCCATATTTCGATTGAGTTGTCTGAGCAAACGATCGCAGCGACCGGCGCCGTTTCAGAAAAGCAGAAAAGTTTTCTACTATCTTCGGCATCCGCCAGCTTACTTAAATAAGTTGGCTTTCGAAAGTCATCTTTCAATTGAAAAATTGCGACTGGCTCCGCCGGATCAATAACCGCCAGATGGCAACCGTCGCCAGAGAGCTTCGATTCAGTTAACACTCGCCTGTGGTAGGGTAGATAAGCAGGCTGAGTAAAATCGTCAGCCGACGTGTATACTGTGAATTTTTTACGTTCTTCAAGTATAACGCGAATGAGTCCATTTTCCGTAGCGGCGATTTGTTTTATGTGGCCTTCATGAAAATTTTTGCTGAATGTCAGTCTCAGTCGCGCGGCACCAAGATCCCAGACACTTAAGGCTGCCTGATGTTCGCGGCTTGCCTTGACGGCAATTTGACCATGATTGCCTGGCAGAATTTCATTGATTGTCATCCGCTGAAATTGCCCAATTTCGCCTATTTCTTCAAAATTGATCAGAGAAACCAGGAAAACCCGATCCCTGTCAACCAATGCCGCAATATCACCGGCAGGGCTGAAGGCCGACAGCCCCAGGGTAAATTCTGATTTTGGCATTGTTTTGACTAATTGCCGGCGTTCTATGTCCCACACTTCGAAATTAAGCGAACCCGCAGTGAGTAATAGTCGTCCGTCCGGGCTCACAGATATTGAAGATACCGCCTGATCGGAACTGACCAAATCGTGAATTCCCGGGTCCCCCGAAGCGCCGAAAATTTTCACCATTTTATCACTTTGACTCGCGGCAATAAATCTATCGCGGGAATTCGGCAGAAAAGCAAGAAGTATGGGCGCTTCGTCGTGCTTTGTGTCTTGCGGATCAAAACTTCTCTGTACCTGTCTGAATCCACAGCTAAACGAGTGAATTTTCCGGCCTTCGGGAAGCGACCATATTGTAATGCTGTCACCGAAGACATGGCCACAGGCCATCAATCTTCCGTCTTTGGAGATGGAAATCGAGCGCGCCGTCCGTTGAGAGAGAAATCGCCTGACCTCGAGAGTCTGCGGGTCACGAATGGCAAGCGCTGACGCGGTATCCAGCGCTGCGCTTGTTATTAGACTAGCACCGGCTGGATCCAAAGCGATCGTGTTTCGACACTTTTCGGCGGAAAAGTATCTCGAAACCATATCTTCCAAATCTTTAACTCTGTCGGATAGGTCTTTGTATGACTTGAGCGCCAGGGACTCAGGTCGGCCTGTGTCATTCAAAAGCCATGAGTGAACGGAGGCATCTTCACATACGGCAAAAATTCGTCCTCGTTTGTCATCAAAAATAATTGAATTGATAGCACTCGAAACGCCTCGGAGAGTATTTACAACTGTTCGTGTTGCTACGTCCCACAACTTGATCGTATAATCAGCGCTTCCGCTGGCCAACAGTGTTCCTGAATCATTAAAACCGATACATGTGATCTCAGAATCATGTTTGTGTTGTAATACTACATCACGTGTACCGGAAGCAATTTGTGACTGCTCACAGTGATTGCTGCGATATTCAGCAATCATCATGCTATGGATTTTTTTCGCTCTCTGTTCACCAGCTTTAACTGAGGTACCGGTCTGTTTGGATGTTGGTCGCTTACTCTCAGTTCGCCTTTTTTTTTATACTCAACAATTCGAAATTAACCAGCGATGAGCTGCGCAAAATCATTTGCGTGTTTTGCATTGCGTCGACCGATATTTTTACATCAATATCAAATTGTGAATTTGTGCCAATGAGAATTCCTCTCTTCATATCCATATATACGTCCCCAGCCATTTCACCCTCACCATAAAATGACATTGGGACCGGTTTACCCGTCGATCCTGACACGGTAGCGTCGTCCGAAATTAAGCTAATGTGAAGACAGGAAAGACCAATCGTATCGATTGGCTCTTCCACTCGAAACAAGATTCTTTGAGACATTATCGCGTTATATCTGTTGTTCAGGGATGTGTCCTGATAAGCAATCGTCCACGTTGTTCCTGTCTTAATATCCACTCTGCGGGGAATCCACACGGTGTTAACATTTTCATCATCTTCATAAAGGTTTCTCAATGACTCTTCCAACTGCGCATTTTCGAAACTTATTGTATCTCCATCTTCTGTTTTCTGTTCCATAGACAAATGCTCGAGGATGCGTGGAATTGTCATGGTTTCACTAATTTGATCCAGGTAGTTATTCATTCCGGGTATTCCCTCCTGAATAGGATTTATCCTACGGGACCAATCCCCCTCCGGCATCCCTCCAGTGCTGCTGCTGTCTACAGTCCAATGCAGTTTGATCGCCTTTTCATTCTCATCAACAACCTCCTGGGTCATGTATACCTTAAAGTCGACATTCATTGGCGGAAGACCACTAAGCGCATTGATTTCAGTATCAGCGCTTAAGCAGTAGTGTAATTTGTCTCCGACATGCAACTCAGTTGTATCGATCGGCGGATGTTCCGCTGAAGCGCCGATTGAATTCACACAACTGGTACAAATTCCAATACAAAGTAAAATTGAATGTACTATTTTCATTTCGTTAACCTCGTATGTTCTGTTGATTCTTGAAAGGGGATCTTCATGTTGCGAAACTTTTCACGCAGCGCTGAGAGAACTTGCAAGGGCAGAATTAGGTCTTAATGTTCACACATCACCTTCACCGAACCATAGGACCAGTAGTGCATGTTCGAGCTACTCCAGACGCGCAGCTCCTGAGGAAAAACCTTTTGCAACTCTTCGTCGTAGTCGATGCTGTTGCAGTGGCGATAGCGATAGTCATTTTTCCAGATGAAGTTGTTAATGATCGCCGGTCCTGTTTTATCCAGCAAAACGCGCCCCTGGAAATTTGGACGGCTGTAGACGATCACGCGCGTACCGCTATCGATAGCAATGCCGTCGAAAGTGGAAAACACTGCTTTGGGGAAGGCTCTGACATTGTATTCGTAATTCCCCTGCCCCACGTACTCACTGAAAGCATCAGGCTGATAAGCCCTGCTGATACCGACATAATGGAATCGGTCGCTAACAACAAGACCGGTAAAAAATGCGCGACAGCCCTTCCGCGGCGGCTCATGGACGACTACTTCCGGGATCGTCCGCATCGATTCCTCCGGCGATTTTTGCGGGCAGGTGTAGACAGCTTCAAACTCCACCCGTCGGTTCAACGCTTGCGCCGACTCGATCGCCTTGCCGCTTTCGGAATAGTCCGGCAATAACAGCAATGATTCGCCGAAATGAACAGATTGCAGTTGATCCGGCTTTACACCGCGAGCAACGAGTGTATCCCGAATGGTAGCGGCTCTATTGGCGGACAGGTCATCATTATACGCGTTGGAGGAATCGGAATCCGTATGAGCGCGTATACGAACTTGTTGTTCCGGATTGTCGCGCAGAAAATCTGTAACGGCTTGCAGGGCTTTTTCACTCTGTTCTCTACCACGAAGATCGCGCTTCAAGAGAAAGTGATCATTGTCAAAATGCACCATGGGAAACTCGGGCACATAGCAATTTCTTGCCGATAAGCAATTTTTACAATCGCCGGAGCACTCTCTGCATTCACCGCTTTCGGTTGACTTTGCGATGCAAATTTCAACTTCATGGGTGCCATAGCTGGCAGTCTGCAGGGTATATTCCAACACGTAATAGTTTTTGAGTCGATCATAGATGTATCTGTAGATATCGGCAAACTGACTCTTGGCGCCGATTTGATGGAAGCTGCCGCCGGTCGCGCGGGCCAGGCGTCGCAGGAGCTGCTGATCGCTGCCATTGCCAAATGCGATACTATGAATGGGAATCCCATTTCCGCGGGCAAGGTGAACGACCTGCGCCTCATTAAAGATTTTATTTTCCCCGGCGGCGCCATCGGTGTAAACAATCAAATGCTGCGGTCTCGAACTTTCCTGTTTTATTAACTCCTGCAAGCCGGCGCCGATACCATCAATTGTAGCTGTGCCGCCGTCGCAAATTCCCAGTCGTTCCCTAAACTCGTCGAAGTCGCCATCGGGAGCGTCAACGGGCGTAACATCGAGTGTGTAACGGACAAACGAGAGTGAGTCATCTGTCTGTTTGTTCTCCCAGAAATTGCAAACAGCTTTCTGCATAACACCGCAGGCATCGCGCATGGAACCGCTGTGATCCATCACCAGGGCAACATTCATCGCTCTGGTAGTATTTTGTAGTTCTGATACTTCGGCCATTGTGTATGCAGTTATACTATTGCGCGACTGCAGATCGCTGTCGACAATCGGCCGGCATAAGTCAGATTTTCGCAGTCCCGAGACAAAATTATTCCGCTCATCGTAAACGTGAAATTTAATCCTGATACGCAGTCGTCCATCGTCCTCGCGGCGCGGCTCAATCTGGCTAATCTGAATCTTGCGTTCACCATCGGCAATGTTGTTTTCAGTTACGCCTTCCTGCGCAAGCAAATCGACCGGCAGGCCGTCCTGCGTAATAATCTCATTCATCTCTTTGCCATCTTCGAGTATCACCTTGACCGGCTCCGGAACTTCGACGCGGTAACTCACGCTGCGGCTGAAGCGCTTCTGCCCCTTCGTCAAGGTCAGAACATACTCTTCGTCGACGATCGCCGTTATCGACTCTTTACCGCGGAGAGCAAGGTCTTCCCCGATCCCGGCAATTGCAACTCGATAGCCCTCGCCATGCTCGATATTCCAGGAGATAGTCAAGGCTTCGCCCGCTTTTGCGATTGATTTATCAATCGAAAATACGATTACCGGATCCGGTGGTGGAACAACATTTAGTGTAACAATCTTCGAATCACGGACTTGTTGATCTGGGGTCTTAAAGCCGTTGTATAGCACCAGACGATATTGAGTTGTCTCTGCCGGTGTCACAATTTCAATGCCGGCAGGCGGCACAACTACAGTGTCGGGCAACAGAACGAGCTGTAAGTCTTTCTCGTCTTCTACGCCGTCACTCCACCAGCTAAGTCTGGCTGCCGAATCTTGCGCTATCGTGTATTTGTCAGATCTGAATTCTTCAATCCGAGCCGAATGGCATGATACAAAGAAAAAGACCAGCAAAATGAAACCGGCATTTAATCCACCTTTAGCAATCAGATCAGGCATATCGAACTCCTGTTGAATTGTATGTGTATTGTCGTTAACGAATTCATGTGTTGAGCGTTGACTGGCAGCTCGCCAACACTTGTGCGAGTACTTTAGCGGAATTCAATCTCTCATCAAAAGTTGTGAGCCGACCCAGGGCTCTGCAATCAGAGACAACCCTACAAAGGATGACGTCATTCTTCTACTAGCGTTATATCGGTCCAATCTCAATAATTCTCAGCTCGAGGTTATTGACGATTCTTGTTGCCTCGTGCGCATTTCTTGCGCGCGACAGCAGCATTTCCGCATTGTTGCGATAATTATGCAACAGCCCTGCATTGCTGCGATGTAAGTCAGCTTCCTGCGTAAGTCGGTAGGCAAAGGTAGAAAGGATGGTTGCGATAATCGACATTAACGCCATTATGATATTAATGATACGCTGTCGCTTGTTGCCAATAAAAGCTCCCGACGCTTCAGTTTCACGGCGGGATCTTTCGGTCATTACGAAGAATCCGACCAGAATGCTTATGACGGCCGTCATACTGGCGCTGATCCAGAAGCTGATCTTTGCCGACTGCTGAAACCACCGCCCCATTTCACTTAACTCTCTGATACATGTTGCAGCGCGTTCAAAGACGGGTCGAACATCACTTTCGGGAATATTGATTGAATCATAAAAAGAAGATTTTATACTACGTACCTTGGGGTCTGCCGCCCTGTATTTGTCTGTAAGACTACCCTGAACAATGATGACAACGAGCAAGAGGATCGTGCACAGCACGGTAACGCGGATCGACATTAGGGTCATGTTAACTCCTGATTGTGTAAGCTTCAAGACTTAGGGTATTTCGATGGTAACGAACTCCGTCGAGCCGCTCGACTCACATGGCATGGCAGGCGTTGATTTGTCGCCCAGATAGAGTCCGGCAAAAAGTTGCTCGAGCGGTAAATACGCTTTATCGTTTCTGGCGGGGCCGCGTGCACGGATAATCGGATCGAGCCTTACGGGCTCGGGCGTTGCAATGAGCATCAAAACTTCTTTGCCAGGCGTATCCTGAACATCATAGCGGGTAATTTTCGCTTCGCCTTCATGCGCATACTGAAAGGTATAATCAGCGCCGGCTTTGAGCACGTTGTCCTGGCCGCCGATTTCTCTCCCGCTATTGCTTACGACAGGAAACAACTGGTGCAATTCGCCATCGGGCTGAAGACTGAGCACCGTGATGTATGCATCGACGAGACCTCTGTTGACGGCCTTCAGACTAAAACTTTGTCCGTGAGACAGGCGCCAGTCCTTGTTGTTTTTGGAGAGCCTGGCTCGCTCTTTCAACCTGTCATCAAAATTTAACTCATATTCGCCGACCGCTTGTACCGGCGTCAGTATAAGCTGCACATCGATCGAATTGTTTCGCATGTTCAGCCGACGCAAATAGTTGTTGCGGACAAGATTAACGACCTTACGGTACACCTTGTCCACTACGCCCTCCTCCCCTGCTCCGATCGAGCAGATACTAACAGCGTCAATAGCGTTTATTATTTCAATCCGTCCCAGGCTGTCCCGAATCAATATGTCGGCGTCGCGTTCAACCAATTCAACGCCAGGCAATTTGCGCAGCATTGCGTGAATACGTTCATCGCCTGAACCCGGAGCAGTTGAATAGACAACACGCGTGTAAAGTTCGCCGAAGGAGTAGGCGCTCACAAAGACCCGACAATCGGCATATCGAACAATCGATATCGGCCGATCAAGCACTACCTTGGAGGTCATCCATTGCGCACTAACGACTCGCCCGTTCGCCAGAGCGTTTGCCTCAATCGGCACGAGGTCCGAGATCGGATGAAGCATTACCCGGCTACCCGGATTAAGCCCATTTAACCTGCCGCCTTCGATACGGATTGTGCTATCATTAATCACTTTTACAACATCCAGATACGGCTTAGGCTCAACAACTTCGCCGCTGAAGAGCAAGGCATCGACATCACCTTCCATCTGCGGCGTCTGCATGTGGCTGGTGGCAATCATCTCCATGCGGACACGCTCGAAGAGCATTCGATACGTAGTGCTTGAGTTGGCATCTGCGAGCGCTTTGTGAACCGCCAGCGATAAAGGGCCGACGATTTCATCTCGCTTAACAACATCTTTATATACTTCCCGGTTTACCTGGTTGTGGGCGGCAGCCGTGAAAATGACAAAGGGTGCCATTTGTGAGGAGAACTGTCTTCCTCTGCTGGTTCGTTTTCGTCCCGGGTCACTCCCGGATTCAATCGTGACATCATTTCGAACAACTTCAGGGTCGAGGAGCTTTTTTGTAATCCGCTTTCGAAACGGATCGTTGCGTCCCTGCAACTGCTCAAAGTCGCGCGCGATGGAGCCGGAGTAACAGGCGTCAATGATGAAAAACACATTGCCTTCCGGTCCGATCCGCTTGCGCAGATTTTCAACAAAAACGCCGAGCGTATCATCGCGGATGAATTGCTCTGCGCCGCCGCCGGCCCCTGCGTCATAGGGAACGAGCGCCTCATCGAGTGAATCGATTTCATCACCGTCATCATCTGCAATCTGCGTGCCGTGGCCGGAATAGGACATGACAAAAATATCACCCCGCTTGACCGTCGGAAGTATTTCGTGAAAAAGCGTCTTCAGAATAACGGCCCGACTTGCTTCCTGATCAGCGAGAACGCTCAGGTCCGCCTTCTTAAATCCATGCCTAAGCAGAGCGTCCCTGATAAGCGGAATGTCATTATTCGAGTTGAGATCATCGGCATGGAGGTAGTCGGCGATGGCAATCATCAGGGCTCGCTTGCGAGGCGAATTCGTTTGTGAAGCCTTGCGATTGTCCAGGTTCGTACTCGGTTTGGAAACAAGAGTCTCGTTACCTGACCCGATCCGGTTAGATGTATCCGCCTCAGTGGACCGGCTTCGGCCGTTCTGCAGGTCCGGCTGTTCGCAAGCGGATTCAGCCAGAGCAAAAAAGAAGAGTATGTAAAGACAGATACTTTTCACGTTGTTGGTCTCCTACATTTAATTCATTTCGGATTAGCTCCTGCAAAGTTTTCTCCATGCCGTAGCTTGTTGATGATATTTAATATCATCATCAACTACTAAGGTGTCAATTCGGTTTACGTCGGCGAATACCAATCAAACAATTAACAGAGCTTTGGAGTATTTGCGCCCAATAAGTAGGGTTTGGTTTTCTGCGCTAAGCTCTGCAGCTTAATTGTTCAGCAGTTTTTGAATATCTTGACAGAAACGATCCAACAATTACATCGGCTCACAGTCACGAGTTTGATCCGATTGTCACGACAAACCCTCCAGGCAACTCAATTGCTTGCTGATCACTCACTTCGTCGAAAAGCTACTGACTTGGCCATCTCTACTACAATCGTCTAAACGGATATGCCATACTGATTTCATTATTAACCATTCCGAAACATCACAGCCATCGTCGGTACCGACTCTACCGCCTGCATTCGAATGTAGTTGCGGACCGACTGGCTCAGCCAGAAGCTCTCCGGTTTCTTCAGGCCGGCCGCCCGCCCTACCTCGCCATAATGGCTGCGTTTCAGGGCTTTTGCCATACAATGCAAGGAGCCGTTAAGCCGCGATTTGGTATTGTAATTGCCCGCAACGACTTTCACATTAAATTGTTGCTCTTCGAATATCTTGACGGCGGCATCTTCCACAAGCTGAAAGCGAGAACGGAATGAGCCGGATTGGGGCGTAAAGCAAGGTATATAGGCGTTTTTAACATCATCATACTGTTCGACCAGACAATTGTTGTACGGCATAAACACCATATCGCCAATATTGTACAGGATGATCGGCAATCGCTCAACTTTGAAGCGAACATGATCATTACGATAGGCTCTAAGGCTATAGGCAACCTGATCGAAGTAGTTGTTGTAACGATTTCTGGTATTGTCGTCGACTGCAAAACAACTATCGTCCGTTAACTCAGCCACAAAAACCAGGTCATCGCCACTTGCTGTTTTACCGCCCAGTGTTACAAACATATCAAGGTGCGGCAGGAGCTGAAGGAGCTCCACATCGTTCTCAAGACCGCTGTAATCCTGCGCCCAGCCGGATTCG
Source organism: Candidatus Kapaibacterium sp. (assembly GCA_028284775.1). Taxonomy (GTDB): domain Bacteria; phylum Bacteroidota; class Ignavibacteria; order Kapaibacteriales; family UBA7675; genus JANQRB01. The sequence goes on from JANQRB010000114.1 coordinate 31,738, forward strand.
GCGCCGAGCCAGATGATATTTTCAATGCCGAAGCTCCACTTGAAATGATTCGTAATGTCGGCGAAACCCATTGATTCACGAAACAAAAGCCAGTTTTTGTACAGTATATCTGAACCCAAAAGCGCAAAACGATCGCCCACCAATAGATTGCCGCCTTCCAACTGAAAAGGGAAAGGCTTTACAAAGAAATCCAGTTGTGCAGCAACATAGTCGGCGATCAGCTGATCTCCCAGCTTACTGATGTTCGATCGCTTAAACTGTATCGGTTCAAGCAAGGCATAAGTGTTTTCATGGCTTTTTAACACCACAAAGGGGTCCTGAACCCACTCGCTGGGGTAATAATGACGAGGCGAATACTTCCCGCTAATTCGCATCCCCTCGTGAAATTCCCGGTAATCGAACAGGGGCTCAATGATTACGTCTTCCAGATACGATGACTCAATTTCAACGTCTCGCAAAAGAGCGGCCACCTGATCTTTAACCTTGCGCGCAAAACGTGGTATAGATCGATTTTCGGGAAGCTTGGGATTAAACTGCGCCAGAATGACGAATTTCGTTTCTCGCGGCAAAGCCCGCAGCAGGCCGGCATAGCGGTCATGGATTTGCTTGGCATTGTCGGCAACATCAGGGTAGCTGAGTAGAATCTGTTCAATCTTGCCATATACATCCGACAGGGCATACGAGGTATTATTGTTCATCAAGAGCCTGCTATTTAGTATTAAACAAAGCGAATTCCATAGCCCGTCTAATGTCTCAGGGTTTGAGTGCAATCGTCGTGCGAAAACCCGAATGACCTTCGCTGCCACAGGGGTCGGATTCGCATGCACAGTCGATCGTGAGCTCCGACGTTGCGACTTTAAGCTTAATGCGGCACTTCGACAATTTGTAGCTGAAACGCTTGTAGCCATTGTCGGGCGGCGGCACGGCCTCGGCCACGCAATTGTAGCGCAAATCATGCGACCCAACTAAATCATAGTCTGCGTTTTGACTTTGTTTCTCGAAGAGTATCTGGGCATTAGACTCATTGAGACCGAGTACGGTGCTGAAACTGGGCGAGGCAATCGGCATATCCGCGGGTTTGCCCAGGCGAATGTTCCAGGATGTTATCGACTGCCTGACCTCCATACACAAATCATGCAGAGAAATGTCACAACTAAATTTTTCCGTACCGGCGCAGTCGCGCACGACAATGTCTTTGTCGTTTTCAAAACATATCGTATGTAATGCAATGTCATACTCCACCGGAGTACCCATAGTTGAACAATCAACCGACATGCTATTCCCTCCAATAATAAATAATTATAAAACATTTCATTTCAAGGAGCTGCCTTTGTACATCCTCGTAAACGACGAAGCGACAACTACCCCCGCATTCAACCAGCTCTAAGAAACTTGGGCCAGGAAACGATTAGGCGTTGTTGGGTGATTTCCAGCCTGATGTGTGTTTTGGCAAGATCGAAACAATAGTCAAGCACTCCAAACACCTGCTTTTTGCGAACAATAATGTAGAGGTATTTGTTTTTGGATTCCTGGACGGAGATTTGCTGGAAACTAAGATCAAACGATGTAGAATCGACAAAAGGAATCTGAAACTCCAATTCACCCAGAGTCAGGACTGCCTTATTCAGATATAATCCCAATGGATTTTCCCTCAGTGAATGACTATAGTCGACTTCATCGGTATATTTTTCAATGATTTCGGCCCTTTCATCGACGAATCGCAGGGTATGCGCTGCAAGTGAGTAATATTTGTGTTCTCTGAATAACATAGTCTGCATATTCGCCGATCCTGTGTTGTGCTGTCCGTCATGACAAAACTGCTCCCGGCGCAATAATTGTAATATGCGTTTCGACAATTACTTGTCTATTCGGACGAATTCTTGTGTTCTGTTTCGAATTCCAGTTCGAAGTTAATATTGCCGGAGTGGAAACAGGGACGAAATTCAGCTTATTATCACAAGTCTGATACATGGTCCGGGCATGCAGTGGGATTGTGTTGACTTTCGAGAATATTGCAGTAATTCAATCGCACTCGATCTATGTGAGACGGCGTTCAATGGCAGACAGCGCATTCGTCCTTATATTCAATGGAAACTGTTGTCTAAATTTCCTACTCACAAGCACACCAGGGAATCTGATAAAATGACGCCTACAAATGATGTCTTTCTACTGATAAAATCCTTGAGTTCACAGGAAAAGCGACTATTCACGCAGTTTGCATCCCGCCATGTAATCGGTGCAAAAAACAAGTACCTGATATTGTTCGAGTACATCGACGCTCAGGAGAGCTACGATGAAACGGCCTGCAAACAGCACTTCGATCAGGTCTTTAGCGATGGTCATTTTGCCACTGAAAAGTCGCGCCTTTACGATTTGATCTTATCTTCACTTCGCGGACACATGCTCAAATCCAAGCCAGGCTTTCGTATCAGGGGCTGGCTGGATGATGTGCGTATCTTACGCAAAAAGGCCTTGAATACACAGAGCAACAAGCGCCTCCAGAAAGCCAAGCGCGAAGCAGTTAAGTATGAGTTGTTGTTACAGATGCTCGAAATACTTGATCTGGAACGGGTTGGTTTGCAAAGCACTCCCGCAAATGGCTTACAGACAGATTTCACAACATTGCAGCAGGAAATTGACGCGGTTCTATCGCAACTGACAACGCTCTATCAATACCGGGCCATCTTCGACAAGGTCTACAGGATCGTGCGCGCCTCCTATTACAACACGGAGGAAAAAGATATCGCGGAGATCGAGACACTGCTGAATCAGGATCTGATGCAATCGCCGCCACAGGAGCCAAGCTTTCATGCGCACAAATTGTATTCACAGATCTATTCACACTATTATTCGCTCAAGAATGATTACGTACAGGCAACACATTTCTACCGTCGTGAAGTCGACTTGTGGCAGGAGTATCCGGCACAAGTTGAACTCGCTGCCCGGGACTATATCGTGACGCTTGGAAACTATGCCGGCCTTTGCCTGCACAGCAAAGAGTTTGAAGGCTTTAATCTTGCGCTAGACCGACTGGGCAAAATCAAAATCCACGATCGTGGAGAGCAGTGTGAACAATTTCAAAATCTTGTTCACCTCAAATTGCTCTACACCCTGAATGTTGCTGAATTGGCGTCGGGTCGCGAATTCTTAAGGACGATTAACCAGGATATCGACAAATTTCATGACATTCTCAATCCGGCCCGTTTGCTAACCATCTGTCACAATTGCGCGATGCTGCACTTTGTATCCGGCGAATTCAGTCAGGCGCTGCAGTGGATAAATCGCATTAAACTCGAACGCAAGGGCAGAGTCAGAACCGACCTCGTTGAACTGGATCATCTGCTGGAGCTGGTGATTCATTATGAATTAGCCAACATGGATACAGTTGAGTATTTGTACAGAAATAACAAACGCTATCTTAAACAAGTTGAGCGCTTTGGCGAATTTGAACAGCTTGTGTTTAAATCACTCAAGAGTCTCAGCCACTCGATAGACCCGCAGAAGCGTCGATCATTGTTTAAGAACATTCAGGAGGCTGTTGCGCTGGTTCGCAATGCAGCTAAGGGCCGTTCAGCTCTGGGACTGCTTGAAATAGGTTTCTGGGTACAAAGCAAATTAAACACGCGCGCCATTTCCGCGGTTTTTGACGAATGGCGCCGAAGAAATGCAAACTCCGATCCGGATTGAGTCAAGAGCATCGGCAAGGCTCGGGGAAGTGCACGATACAGGCGTATTAACACGGTGTTGAATATTACGGGCCTGCGATCCTAGGTTTCGCTTGAAGGTGGTCTATCACGGCCACCCCTCTGAAAAATCGACCACGCCCATGAGCAAAGAGTTGAGCGGTGAATGTGGCGGGATCATGAAGCGAGCATTAGTGAAACCGAGATCTGAATGGTTTTTTATCCCTTGCTTTGAAGTGAAACTCCGCCTGATTGCTTCAGTGGCACAGGCGGTCTCTCCTTTCTGGAGCATCTATCAATAACACGTTTGCGGCACACTTTAGAATGTTATTGATCGAGAAATGTATGCAAAACTGTATGCTTTAAAGCACCAAACCCTTGCAAGCTTGTGCTTTACAAGGGTTTAGCTATTTTCCCAAGAGCCACAAGACGGACTCGAACCGCCGACCGGCTGATTACAAATCAGCTGCTCTACCAACTGAGCTATTGTGGCTTCGTACTGAAGTCTTGCAAATTACGACTTCGGATTTATGTTTGCAACACTTTTCGATGTCCGGACCCGGGCTAGCCCTGCAGCGCGTCGGCGCCGCTGACGATCTCGAGAATTTCGGTTGTAATCGCTGCCTGCCGGGCTTTGTTGTAATTGAGCTCGAGGTCGGTCTTCAGGTCGGTAGCGTTGCGCGTGGCATTGTCCATCGCCAGCATCCGCGCGGCATGTTCGGCGGCATTTGATTCCAGCAGGGCGCGCCAAATCTGCATGTTCAGGTGTTTAGGCAGCAACGAACCCAACAAATCGCTAAGCGAAGGCTCGACGATATATTCCGTATTCGCTTTTTTCGACTCTTCCAACACTTCTTCATTCGGCACAATCGGAACGAAGTTTCTAACGACCGGCTGCTGGCGGACCGCTGTAACCGCTTCGTTGTAAACTAATTGTACTTTGTCGAAGCGCTCCAGCAGAAACGCGTCCGTCACTGTACGCGAAATTGTCTGGGCCGTTAAAAAATCAAGGCCGGTGAAAACATTCTGATAGGTCTCGTCTACGTGAAATTCATCCGGGCGACGCAGATAGTACTCGATGCCGCGATTGCCGACCGGAACAATCTGTATTTCGGCCTGCGGATACTGCTCGGCCAGCTCGGTATCAATGTGGTTCTTGGCAAAGCGCAGCAAATTGCTGTTAAATCCGCCGCAGAGTCCACGGTCGGCCGTGATGACAACCAAACCGATTTTGCGGACGCGGTCGCGCACCTGCAGCAAGGGGTCAACCGCTTCTTCGACGTTGGCCGCCAGATAGCCAAGCATATTTTCAAGCTTTGTAGCATAGGGCCGAGCGGCGGTAATCGCATCCTGCGCGCGTTTCATTTTCGCCGCCGCCACCAGCTTCATAGCCGACGTGATCTGAATAATATTCTTGACGCCTTTGATGCGGTCACGTATTTCGCGGAGAGTTGCCATAAGCCAGCTACAATGTTAAGTGCGTTTGTGGAAGGCCTGCTATGTTCAAATTGTGTTCAAAGGGAAAGCCACAGCTTGTGCCCGCAGTTGAGCGCGTCAATGATAGCGCCGCTCCGGATGCAGATAATTCTGGACATAATCGCGTACCGAATCTTCCAATTCCCGAAACTGTACGTTGGCCGGACTGGCCTGCAGCTTACTGACGTCAGCCTTTGTGTAATACTGATACTGCCCCTTCAGGGCCTCCGGCATGTCGTAATATTCAATTTCGACCGGCCTGTCCAGCGCGTGAAACACGGAGGCAGCCAGGTCATTCCAGGTACGGGCTTTGCCGGTACCGAGATTGAATATACCGGCAATCGACGGCTCCTGCCATATTCGCCAAATCACTTCGGCCGCATCGCCGGCGTACACGAAATCACGCTGTTGTTCACCGTCGGCATATTCGCTGCGGTAGGACTTAAACAAACGTATTTTGCCGGTTTGCATCACTTGATGGTAGGACTTGTAAACCATCGATGCCATATCGGCTTTGTGATATTCGTTTGGCCCGAAGACGTTAAAGAACTTGATGCCGACAAACTGACTGTCAAAGCCATGTCGGCGCACCCACAAATCGAATAGATGCTTCGAATAGCCGTACATATTCAAGGGGCGCAGATCGTCGAATACGTCATCGCTATAACTATTTTCACCGGCGCCATAGGTTGCGCCGCTGCTCGCATAGATAAACCGCAGACCGCGTTTGACGGCAAAAAGCGCCAGGTCCCGGCTGTACGCGTAATTGTTATCGAGCAGATAGTCGGCATCGGTTTCGGTTGTTGAACTGCAGGCGCCGAAATGAAAGATGGCCTCGATTTCTGCCCCGCTCTCTTCGGCCAGAATCCGGCGGCGGAATTCTTCCTTGGACACAATCTCGCTGAATTGTTTGCCGACGAGATTTTTCCATTTGGCGGCACTGCGCAGAACATCCACCACCGTGATGTCGGTGATGCCTTGCTCATTGAGCTTCCGCAGAAAGTAGCTGCCAATGAATCCCGCGCCGCCGGTAACAACGATCATAGTGTTATTTGCTCACGGTCGACTTGAATGCCGCCGTAAACTCCTTCAATATTCCGTGCAGTTTTTCCTTGACTTCGTCGCCAATCTTGCGGGTCGTCAAAATATCGTTAAGCAGATCCTGATGCGACACATTCATGCGCTCCAGGATTTCTTCTTCATAACGCTTTAATGATTCGAGCGGCAGTTCATCCAGATAACCGTTGGTGCCGGCAAAAATCAGGACAATCTGATGCTCGACTTTGTACGGCGAGTACTGGCCCTGCTTCATAATCTCCGTCAGGCGTGAGCCGCGCAGCAATTGTTGTTGCGTCGACTTGTCAAGGTCGGAACCGAACTTGGCAAAGGCTTCGAGCGAGCGGAACAATGCCAGGTCGAGCTTCAAGGTACCGGATACCGTTTTCATGGCTTTGATCTGCGCGGCGCCGCCCACTCGCGAGACCGAAATACCGACATTCAGAGCCGGACGAATGTTGGCATTAAACAGGTTGGATTCCAGGTAGATCTGACCGTCGGTAATTGAGATGACGTTCGTCGGGATGTAGGCCGAGACATCGCCCGCCTGCGTTTCGATCACCGGCAGCGCCGTCAGCGATCCGGCTCCTTCACTATCGCTCATTTTGGCGGCACGCTCCAACAGACGGCTATGCAGATAAAAGACGTCGCCGGGATAAGCTTCACGGCCCGGCGGGCGACGCAGCAAGAGCGATACCTGGCGATAGGCGGCAGCCTGCTTGGTAAGATCATCATAGATAATCAGTGCATGACGGCCGTTGTCGCGAAAGAACTCACCCATCGATGCACCGGCGTATGGCGCAATGAACTGCGTCGAAGCAGGATCGGAGGCATTCGCGGAGACGATGATGGTATAGTCCATGGCGCCATAGGTCTTGAGCGTATCCACGACGTTGGCCACATTGGCTGCGCGCTGGCCGATGGCAACATAGATGCAGTACACCGGTTTGATGCCGAGCTTGGCAGCTTCTTCCGTGTGGGTATATTTTTGATTGATAATCGTATCGAGAGCTACAATCGTCTTGCCCGTCTGGCGATCGCCGATAATGAGCTCGCGCTGGCCGCGCCCGATCGGAATCAGGGCGTCAATCGCTTTAATGCCCGTCTGGAGCGGCTCGTGCACGGGCTGACGTTTCATGACGCCCGGCGCAATGCGTTCGATCGGCAGCATCTGATCGCTCTCGACCGGACCACCGCCATCGATCGGCTCACCCAGCGCATTGACGACGCGCCCCAACAGTCCGTCGCCTACCGGCACCGAGGCCACACGACCGGTACGACGCACTTCATCGCCTTCTTTTACCAGGGTATCGTCGCCGAACAAAATGACGCCGACATTGTCTTCTTCCAGGTTAAGCACCATCCCCATGACGCCATTCGGAAATTCCAAGAGCTCGGAGGCCATGGCATTGGCAAGTCCGTATACACGCGCTACACCGTCGCCCACCTGAAGGACCGTGCCGACATCGTAGGCTTCGATTTCCTTCTCAAATCCCGAGAGCTGCTCCCGCAGGATTGACGAAATCTCATCAGGACGAACTTCTGTCATAGTATATTCCGTTTATGATTCACAAAATGTTTTTCAACGGAGATGGTTTATTACTGTTATGATCTGGCGAATTCAATCGAAATGTCTGTTGACAACTTTTCCCAATCGAATTTCGGCGGCTGTGCACGGGCGTACTGACTCACGACGGAATATCCGGCGCTGTCTTAACCTGCCGCGCGGCCGTTTGAACGCAAACTGGAGCCGCTGCCGCTGACATTGCTTTCGTTAAGATGCGAACGCAATCGATCGAGCTGCCGCTTAATACTGCCGTCGAGCATCATGTGTCCGACCTGAACCGTAAAGCCGCCGATCAGACTGCTGTCGGTCTGAAAGCTCGCTATCACACGTTTATGCCCTGTGTATTCGAGAATCTTGGCTTCGATCGCACGCTGCTGATCGGCATCAGCCGGCATCGCCGAGCGAATCGTCGCTTTCACGATTCCCTTCAATTCATTGTACTGCTCTTCAAAGGCCGCGGCCGCGCTTTCCAGTTCGGCATCGCGATCCTTGCTGTTCAGGAGCATACAAAAGTTAAACGACAAAGTCGAAAGTACAGGCTTTAACACGCGCGTGAGTACTTCGCGTTTACGCGCACGGCCTACGATGGGATTTGCAAGGAAAAGACGAAAAGACGCATTTTCGGCAAAGGCAGCATTGAGGCTTTGCACGTCGTTAAACACGTCGTCCAATTTATCCTGCTGGCGCGCTTCAAGGAACAGCGCCGCTCCATAACGACGCGCTACGCGAGAGATTGAGATCATAGCTATCGATCTGCCTGAGCGCAGGCGGTTAGTTGCGAGAAATGTCCTGCAACACCGAGTCTACCACTTTGCGCTGATAGTCAGTGTCCATTTTTTCCTTGAGAATTTTTTCCGTGGCCATCACAACCAGCGATGATACTTCAGTGCGCAGGGCTTTCATGGCCGCTTCTTTTTCGCGGTCGATTTCCCTGCGCGCTTCGTCGAGCTTGCTGCGTTTGACTTTTTCAGCCTCCTCGGCCGCCGCCTGGATCTGTGCCTGAGCCTGCTCGCGGCCGTCACGCACCAATTGCATCATCTCCTGTTGCGCCTTTGCCATCTTCGCTTCATTTTCCTTCAGAATTCGTTCGGCATCGCTTTTCGCCGTCTGCGCTTTTTCCAGGGCGTCGGTAATCGAAAACTCTCGTTTGGCAAGAGATTCCGTCAGAGGTTTCCAGGCAAAGCGTTTAATCAGGAATGCGAAGATCCCGAAATTGATTAAGGTCCAGATCATCAAGCCAGGACTAATATCAAGCATAGGTATCGCTCGCTTTGATGTTTAAAGTACGCGGTAGTCCGCTCAGCCCGACTGTTGGCAGCGCCGGGCATTCAATCGCTGCCACCGGCAAAAAAAAGGCACTTCCGCCACGCTGCGGCGGAAGCGCCCAATTTTCTTATTTGATGGCCAGAAGAATGCAGATAATAAGGGCAAACAGCGCAACACCCTCGATAAGGGCGGCGCCGATGATCATGGTTGCGCGAACGTCACCGGCATTCTCCGGCTGACGACTGCTGGCTTCGAGCGCTGATGCCACGAGCGGACCGATACCGTTTCCAACACCAAGCACCGCGATGCCACTACCAATGCCAGCGGCCAGCCACGCAAATCCGATTGCTTCCATGAACTAATCCTCCGAGAGAGAGTAGATAAAATGGATTAAACCTGCTTCAATATTCATTCGATTTTCATTCGAGCCTTCGGCATCACTGCCTTTGCACTTCAGGGTCAGGCGTGTTGTACGCCTTCCGCTTCATCGTCGTGCGCATGATCGCCGATAGCCAGTCCAACGAACACAGCCGTCAGAATGGTAAAAATGAAGGCCTGCAAAAATATCACCAGCAATTCGATGCAATAGACAAAAACTGAAAAGCCGATCGATACCGGCGCAACAACGAGTGTCTGGAAATAAAAGATGAGGCCGATCAATGAAAGCAACACTGCATGCCCGGCCGTCATATTGGCGAAAAGGCGCACGCAGAGTGCAAAGGGTTTGGCGAAGAGCGATATAATTTCCACCGGAATCATAATCGGTGCCATGTATATCGGCGCGCCGCCAAGGAAATGTTTAAAGAAGTTTTTCACGCCGGCTTCTCGCAGCGAGTTAACATTGATAACAAACATCGCCACGATGGCAAGCGCCGCCGTCGTCCCAATACCGCTCGTAGCCACGTGACCGCCCGGTACCAGGCCAAAGAGGTTTAAGATCAGAATGAAGAAAAAGGTATTTAGGAAATAAGGCAGCAGGCGCTCCGCCAGCTTCTTGCCGGGAATATTGGGGCGCACGACGTTATCCCGCAGATACAGGACAACCACTTCCATTGCATTCTGTATGCCTCTGGGCGCTTTGAGGGGATCTTTCTTATAGCGATTGCCGACGATCTTAAAGATTGTCAGCAGGATTGCGATGCCCAGAAACTGGAAAAACACGAAGTTAGTGATCGAAAGGTCCAGCGCCGGTCCGGCGTGGGTATCGGTTCGCACCGGATGGCCCGGGTGCTCGGGATGGCTGAGCGTGTACTTGCCGGCCGCCTCCAGCTGCGAGGCGCTGAAGTAGACGTCAATGCCGTCGTCAATCAGAATAAAGGGCAAATCCGCCACATGGTAGGGCCCGATAATCAGACCGTGGTGGTCGCCCAGATCATTCAACAGTTTCTCGAACACCTTGTCGGGCGGCACATTGAGACTGCCGCCGCCGACTTCTTTGCCGGGCGTCGCGGCTATCGTTGCATCTTCGCGGAAGGCGTCGGAATTGGCCACGACATTCGCGGCAGACTGGTCGGATTCGGTACTGCTGGCAGGAAGACTATTGGTACTCATAGACTCGCAATTTTTAAACACGGATAAAACGTGAGTCCGCTCTACGGACCGGCAGCGCGCGGTTAATGGCTTGCGGCTCGAACGTGTTCGCGATTATGTTCGATTCGAGCGCGATTTGCCTTCACCAGGGCGTCATACCGGTAGTTAACGTAGAAAATTTCAATCATCAAGAAGATGAAATACGAAATGAAAAAGGTCAAACAAAACCAGAGTTTGTGAACCTTTACGACGGCCAAAAGATAAGCGACGATCGCAAGGGCCAGGATGATTCGCACCACCATGCCGCCGATCACGATTGTCAGGAAGCTGCCGATTTCCTTCTTTTGAGCAATCAGTCCGGTGATATAGCCGATTACGACGTAGCCTGTTGAAAGGGCCAGCGCGTAGAGCAAGCCTACCACCTCTTCCCGCGACCAAAAACCGGCATCGAACAACTCCGCACCTCCGCCTACGTGATTACCCGGACTTCTTCTTTTGAAGTTTTGTAATCTGCCGTAAAAACTGATACATCCCGGCAATGGCGCCCAATAAGAGAAACACAATCAGCAGCAGGGGCGCTGTGTCGGCTTTTTCGTCGATGAACCAACCGACAATGCCAAAGACAGCAACCATAGCAACCAGTTGGGTTCCCAACCCCAGATAAGGAGCGAGCTCGCTTATGACTTTCGAGCCGGAGTTTTGCGCCATGTGTAATGATGAGCCGGACGACACGTTTTGGAAAAGAACCATGCTTAAGTGCATTTACAATACAGCTTACAAAATTAGGCAAGATAAGTGAGGCAAACAAACAAAAAATTGGTTCGCGACGGCCCTCAAAAGCCGAGTTCATTCAGGCGATCCGAGAGGGCGTCCGAATAGATATTATCGGCTTCGCCGTAGCCCAGGGTGTTGGGGACGAGCAGCAGTGATCCGTACGATGAAGGGTTGAGTTGTTCGAACTTGGAGGTGGCGATCCAGGTCTCTTCTTCCGGACGGAAACCATTGTCGATGTCATTGACTACGATTGTACAGCCGAGCTCTGAAATGCTCTCTTCCGACACCGGCGCACCCTCGAACCCCAGGAACTGAAATGGAATGCGGATTTTGACCTGATAGCCGTCTTCGGTCAGATTCGATCGAACGCGAACTTGTGCCAGGGCGTAATTCTGCAGTTCATTGACATCATCCGTCGCAGATACCGAATACTCCGGTCTGCGCTCGGCATAATTGCCGGGATTGATGTTGAAACAGAAAATACCGGAATCGGCGGTCGTCCGAAAATCGCGCTCGTCGTCGGTCTTCAGATGGCGGTTGGGACGATTGGAGGCGTCAAGCCAGATCTGGATGCCGTCCCAGGTAATGAAGTTGCCGTTGTCGGGCACGATTATGTCGTCGCGCACCGTGACAATAAAGTACAGGAACTCGTCATTGTAGGCCGAGCGAACCCTGAACGATGCATCATCTTCCCCTTCCCAATAATAGGCGCCCTGAGGCACAAAGCGGACCGAGCTGCTCTGAAGCTCCGAGGTGTAGCCTTTGTAGATGTAGCGTCCGCGACGATAGGAGGGTATGCAGAGAAATTCGACCAGATGCTCTTCGTTGCCGCTGCGGTTGTTGACATAACGCTCGTAACCGAAGAGCGTATGATAGTTGCGATACGACTCGTGCGTCGTGAACTTCAGGCGCTCGGTGCTGAAGTCGTCAAGAACCGTCAGCGCGCCGTTGTCAAAACGATAGCCCTGAATGTCCCAGGTGTATTGACGGTGTTTCCGTAAAACGTAGCAGGCATTGTCTTTGATACTGATTCCCGCCTCCAGCGGCACTTCGATAAAAGTGCGTTCCGTTTGACCAACACAGGTCAGGTATCCATCGATGTCCACAAAAAAGTAGACATGAACCAGGCGTTTCCGCTCGTTGGCCATACGGATGGTGACGGCGCAGTCATTGTAACCGTCGCCGGAATAATCGCCGACGTCCCAGCCCCAGATCTTAAACTTGGCACCGCGCGGCAACTGACGTTTGACATCGCCGATTAACTCCTCGGCAAAATAAGGATCGAGTTTAGGCTGCCAATCCTCGAAATCCATCCCTGTTTGTGCTGCCGCCCGCCCTGCCAGAACGGTGCACAAAAGCATACAGCCAGCAAATAATTTCAGGAAATGACTACGCATATTATCTCGCTGTTCCCGAGGCTGACGCCCGATTTCAGCCGCGTTCGCCGACCCGCTGTTTAACATCATGAACTTCCTCGGTTTTCAAACGCGCGCCGAGCTGCGACACGACTTTGGCTGCCGCATGCGAGGCGAGATGTCCGGCCGATTCGGCCGAATAATCGTGCAGAATGCCGTACAAGAATCCCGCGGCGTACATATCGCCGGCGCCGGTCGTATCTGTCGGGCTGGAATCATAAGCGGGGATCCGGACATCCTTGCCCTTGAATTGAACCAGCGAACCCTGATCGCCCATTGTGAACGCAACGCTGGGAGCCAGCTCTTTCAGCCCGCGGAATGCCTCGTCGTTGGTTTCGCTGCCGGTAAAAGCGCGACCTTCCGTCTCATTACAAAAGAGCAAATCCGCAGCTTCCACGCTTTGACGCAGCTCCTTATTGAAATGTTCGACAATGAAGAGATCGGAAAAGGTAACGGCAATTTTTGTATCGTGCCTACGGGCATAATAGATGGCGTGCTCTACGGCTTCGGCGCCATCCTGTTCCGAAAATTTGTAGCCTTCTATGTAAAGCCACTCGGCGCGTTTGATTGCCTCTTCGGTTATGTGTTCCCGCGTAAATTTTGTGTTGGCAGCCAAGGAGGTATTCATCGTGCGCTCGGCGTCCGGCGTAATCAGTACCAGACAAGTGCCGGTCGCTTCATCCGTGTGTCGTTCGGCAAAAAGATGAATACCGAGCGACTCGAACTCGGAAGCATAAAACTCGCCGTGGTGGTCGTCGCCCAGCAGCGAGCCGTATCCCGCTCTGCCGCCGAACTGCGAAAAAGCAATAATGGTATTGGCCGCAGAGCCGCCGCTGCAGCGAAAACTCGGCAAATGTGCGAATTGATCCAGAATCCGGCGCTGCGCCTCAGCGTCTACCAGGTCCATTCCCCCCTTGCGCAAGCCGAGCCGTTCGAGGTCATCATGGCCGATCTGCACCTGAACATCGACTAATGCGTTGCCGATTCCTAATAGTTGAATGTCCTTTGCCACAATATTCCTTCAGCAGTGAATCTAAAAAAATGCTATGACGAACGCTGCCCTCGTTGATTTTGACCCCGCCCCCAACGACAATGTCTTAAGGCCGCGCAAGCTCTACGATGCGCTCGCAAAGCTGCCCGAAGTCGATATCCGCGGCTGCAGCGGCAGTTGCAAAGACGCTGTCCGGCGTCAATGCGGGCAATGCATTGATTTCCAGGCAAAACACCTGGCCGTCCTCATCGATCCGAAAATCGACTTTGGAGAAGGATCGGCAGGCGGTGATGGTATGCGCCATCGTGGCCAGACCATTGATGTATTCCACCGAATGATCGTCAAATTCGCCCGGACAGGTGTAGCGCGCCGCGCCGGCCTGGTACTTATTGCCGTATTGGAGCCAGTCGCCTTCAGACGAAATTTCGACAATCGGTAGCGCCTCGTCATTCAGGACGCAAACACTGATTTCCGTGCCGTGAATGTAGCGTTCGATAATTACCACCCGCGAATATTGACCCGCAGATTGAATAGCCTGACGCAAATCATCGATGTTGCCACTGTTCACATAGGAGACTCCGACTGAAGATCCCTGGTCGTGGGGTTTAACGATTACATGGCTGCCAACATAGTCGCGGACCTCATTCAGCAGCTCACTGTCTTCAGCCTGGGAAGCGGCGATTGAAAGCCATTCCGGCGAGGGGATATGGGCGGATTCCAGCAGACGTTTGGCGATTGCCTTGTTCATACTCATAGCGCTTGCCAGGCGGGCGCTACCCGTGTATGATAGTCCTTTCAGATCCAGCAACGACTGCATATAGCCGTCTTCGCCGTATGCACCGTGCAGCAGATTGACGACCAGGTCCACCCCGTCGAACAAATCGGAAGTAACACATTCCAGATAACTGCTCTTTTTGTAGCGGATCAGCTCTTCGAGACTCGGCGCAACGCCGATATCGGCCCGCAGCGTGTCAATGGACAGAGTTTCGGCGGCACCGAGGGCCGGATCGACAATCCGGAGAGTGTGGCCCGCCGCTGCCAAAGCCTCCGCTACGGCACGTGCGCTATTGATCGAAACATTGCGTTCGGCTGAGATGCCGCCCGCCAATACAGCGATATTCATAATTGGTATCCTTCATAACTAATTCAGCCACCGTCGGTCACCCGGCGAACAACGGTCATTGCGCTGCTTTCCATTCATCATACAGACGCCGCAATTCCTGTACGTCTTCCCAGGTCTGACGTTTCCAGGCTGGGTTGCGCAGCAGCGCCGCCGGATGATAAGTCGCTATCAGGTTTGTGTCTCGAAAGGGAAACGTCTTGCCGCGAATGTCGCCCATCCTGTGCTGAGCTTTTAACAGCGTATTGACCGACGTAAGACCCAGAGCCAGAATAAAGGCCGGCTTAATCAGATCAATCTGTTTGAAAAGATAAGGCTCGCACTTCTCTACTTCATCGCTCGCAGGCCGGCGATTGTTGGGCGGGCGGCACTTAATAATGTTTGCGATGTAGACCTCTTCGCGTGGTAGGTCGATCGCTTCGAGAATCTTATTCAGCAGTTGACCGGCGCGGCCGACGAAAGGTTCACCTTGCGCATCTTCATCCGCCCCCGGCGCCTCCCCGATTACCATGATATCGGCCTGGGGATTACCCACGCCAAATACGAACTTGTTTCGGGTCGCCGCCAAACCGCAGCGTTGACAATTTTTGATTCCCTCATTCAGAACCTGCAGCGATGCAGCGGCGGGCCAGTCGGACGCCACACTACTCGCAGCATCTCTATCAGCGCCGGCCATCGCGGGTGTATCTGTCGTGCGCCCCATATTTTCTCTAGCTCCGGAATGTTTACTGTCTGTCAATTGTCGCGTGTCGGGATTGGCTACCACATCCCCGGGGTTCTCAACCGATCGCGGCTCTTCCAGGTACACGCGGCTGCCGAGCGAAGTGCGCATTGCCGTCATGAGGCATTCAGCGCGACGGAGTATCGTGTGTAAATCGCTCATTGCGTTTTCACTCCCGCGTCTTGCCCTTCAATCAGATCGGCAATCTGCTCGATTTCATGGAGCCAAAGTGCGGCAGCGGCATCGCTCGGCATCCGCCAATCGCCGCGGGGCGAAAGCGCTACACTGCCGATTTTTGGTCCGTCGGGCATCGCCGAGCGTTTGAATTGCTGGCTAAAAAAACGCCGGTAGAAAACGCGCAGCCATCGTAGCAGCTCGCCGGCGGAATACGCAGCGCCGTAAGCCAGGCGCGCCAGAACGAAAATCTTGGCCGGGGTAAAATGAAAGCGAAGAAAGTGATAAAGAAAAAAATCATGCAATTCGTACGGGCCGATCGCCGCTTCCGTGAGCTGCGGCAGCAAGCCCTGCGCCTGCTCCTCCGGCGGCAACAATTCCGGCGAGACCGGCGTTTCGCAGATATCGCGCAGCACTGCTGCGCTGGCACCGCTGAAATCGTTGTCGGCACAATGCAGCACAACAGTCCGCACCAAGGTTTTCGGCAGACCGGCATTGACATTGTACATTGACATTTGGTCGGCATTGTAGGTACACCAGCCCAGCGCCAGTTCGGAAAGGTCGCCGGTACCGATCACGATCGCATTTTCTTTATTGGCGATGTCCATCAGGATTTGCGTGCGCTCGCGGGCCTGGGCATTTTCGTAGGTCACATCACGCTGTGCTTCATCATGACCGATATCGCGAAAATGCCGGCGAACGGCAGCGTCGATACTAATGCTGCGGAAGGAGCAGCCCAGAAGTTCCGCCAGCTTCTGTGCGTTTGAGCGTGTGCGGTCGGTAGTGCCGAAACCGGGCAAGGTCAGGGTCAATATCTCGGAGCGCGAACGCCCCAGTTTGTCGAAGGCCGCGGCCGTCACAAGCAGTGCAAGCGTGGAGTCCAGTCCGCCTGAAACACCGATAACAGCCCGGGTGTCGCCAAGCTGCCGCAGTCGCCGCGCCAGGCCGGTCGATTGCAAGACGAAGATTTCACGGCAGACCTCCGCGCGACTCTCGGGGCTGGCCGGCACAAAGGGATGTTTCAACACGGGCCGCTCGATACTTTCAGGAAAGCTAGCCGCAGCGGAAGACGGTGACGGCAGTTCGATGTCGATGCGTCGATAGCTGCTTCCGGTCCGCGCAGAGCTAAAACTATTGTTGTTTAAGCGTTCCGTGATCAGCCGGCTGACATCAATATCGGCTACGGCGATCGTTCCCGCAAAGCTGAATTCGCGAATCTCCGTCAGCAGCGTCCCGTTCTCGCTCACCATGGCATGCCCTGAGCAAACCGTATCGGTACTCGATTCGCCGGGGCCGGATGAGGTATAGACATAAGCGGCAAGGCAGCGCGCCGATTGTCCGGTAACCAATGAACGACGGTAGGCCGCCTTGCCAAGCAGTTCATTACTGTGCGAGGGATTCAGCAGAACAGTCGCGCCGGCCAGGGCCATCGGTCCGCTCGGAGGTGCAACCGACCAAAGATCTTCACAAATTTCAATGCCGAAGGTACAGTCCGGATTTGATCGTACCTGAAAGAGCAAATCACTGCCGAAGGCCGCTTCAAGGCCACCGAGGGTTACTGTCGTGGAGTGCTGCTCTCCGGCGGAGGAAAACCAGCGCTCTTCGTAAAATTCGTTGCGGTTGGGTAAAAAACGCTTTGGTACGATACCGGCAATTTTCCCTTCGGCAAGCAACGCGGCACAGTTAAACAGCCTACCTTCGATCGACAGCGGCAGTCCCACGACAACGGAGATACCGGAGACAGCGCTGTGACGAACGATTCGAAGCAAAGCGCGCTCGGCAGCTCTGAGGAGCGCCGTCTGATAGAACAAATCGCCGCAGGTATATGCGGTGATGCAAAGCTCCGGAAACAGGATTATCTGCACCTTGCGGCCGACAGCCTGATCCATCAGGTCAATGATATGTTTCGTATTGAATTCGACGTCGGCGACCCGTAACTCAGGCACCGCAACCGCTGTGCGAACATATCCCATCGAGGCGAGAGAAAAGGTCATCGATTCCTTCCGACCAGCAATTTTTGTCTCAATGCAATTTACACAAAGTCACAGGAAGTGCGAAAAGTCCGGTCCGATCACGTAACTTCCGGCTCACTCCAAAAATTTCACGCTTCGCACGCTTTAAAATTAGCCTTCACTCTCTTATCTTTGAATTCGAGTGCTGTTGCGCATTGTTTTGTAGCCCATAAGTAACTAGTGGACTATTAAGGCGATTCGTTCAGACGGCAACCGCTAATGTGTTTGTATCTCTCTCTCCTAGCCTCTTACACCTTAGCTCTCAGCCTGACCTACACCTATTTTAAAAAATCATTTCAGAGCGCCCATGCGCTCCGCATAGGCTATGTGCCAAGAAAAAAGAGCAGTGCAGTTAAATACCTGAGTTGCTAGCCACGTATTGCAACGGCGTCGCCACGCCAAAAAATAAAAGGGGGAATGTATCTTCAATACATTCCCCCTTTTATTTTTTGAGACTTTGCTGTCTCGCGACGTCGGCAATACACCTATGTCGTCTTTGTCGGCGCGGCCGGATTTGAACCGACGACCCCCACTACCCCAAAGTGGTGCGCTACCGGGCTGCGCTACGCGCCGAAAACAAGATTCGCAAATTACACTTCTTTCGCATTTTATCCAAAGCAGCGACAAGCCTTGTCATCGCTTCGGAAAAAGGCGTCGATCGGAGGCCTGGTTGAACCTAATTTTGTAATTTGGAACAGTCCGTTTTACTCAAACAGCAATCGAGTCGGAATCGATGTCATCCACTATTCCCCCAAGCGACAGTGAATTTTCAGGCCCCACCGGCAGTATCCATGGCCGACAGTATCCGCTAAAGCTCGTTTTTGCGATTCTGCTTGCTCTGTGCTGCTCAGCCTGCGCCGGTGTCAATGTCCCTACGCTGCCGCTGAGCTTACAGCCAGGTCTGAGTGACCACTACAGCTATGAAGTCGAATCCCGGATCGAGTTTGGTTTCCACGATCATAGTAAAAAGCAAAAGAAAGTAGTTCCGATGAAACTGCGCTACCTGCTGGAAATGACGGTCGCATCCGTGAGCCGCGACAGCGTCAAATTCATCGCCAAGATCGGTAAGGCGCAAATGTGGGGAGTCAAAGACCACAACAAACAGCCATCGCTTATCGACACAACAGTTGTCATGGATCAGCTGACAGATATCCGGCGGCTGATCGTAACAAAGAGCAATGGTGAATTGATCCGTACGGAGTTGCTCGATACTCTCAAGCCGGCCGGTGACGCCGCCGCCCGATCGCAGACAGAACGATTCAACGATCAGATCGAGTCGCTCTGCGCCACTTTTTTCGTCCCACTGCCGGAAAGAAAGGTTGCAGTCGGCGATGTTTGGCGCAACACGATGACGGATTCGGTTGGTAATGAACTGATGACTTTCGGAGTCAATATTGAAACGGAGCATCGCTTTGAGCAAATTGCCGATACCATCGATCATCGCGCAGCGCGAATTCAAACCGAGTTTATGAAGCTCAATCTCGAAGCGGCCGAAGTGCTTGTAAAGTTTTTCGCTATGATGGCGGGTGGCGCTGAACCACTGATCGATTCCGATTCCGAAGGTTCGGGAATTAGCTATATCGATATGCAGACCGGTATGATTGTCGCCTCGCACAGCAGCACCCGCATCAATTCCAGTATCACGATTCCGATACCGGATAAACCGCAGATAATCGACCTCAGCATCGCGAGTGATACGGAAGTCAGGTTGATGCCGAGGTAGATGGGCGGCGGCTTGGGAGTTCCGCGGAAAGTTGGCTGCCATAGCTGTCGCCGAACAGCGAAGTTAAATGTGGAGCGAGAAGAGTAGACAGGCGATTCGGGAATCATTCGGAGACTCCGTCAGTTGCTGCAACAACTATTTTTTTGAGCTGATCCACCCCTTCGGGCCCGTCCCCCACCGCCACCATCCAAAATCTTCCGCTGCAGTCACCCACAGCCGCTCGCCACCGTCTCACCTCCGACGACGGCGTCAACACTTCCTATTATCGATTCTATCTTAATTACGGTCCGTAAAATCAGGTACAACATTACGAATGAATTTGCAGAAAAATGGCAGCAACCTTTGGTATGTGCTCAGCAGAATGGCTTACGGGCAGTTGGACGGCTGCAACGGTCGGTAGTTCGCATTCTATGTCAGTTTGATGGTATCAGATATGCGCGACTTTTCCGGCGGCCCACCCGTGAAGCCAGGGATGCTGCCGACCAATGTTCGCCGCATTGCGACAATCCGGCAATCTTATTCAAAGGGCAACTGCAGGGCAAAAACGGCCGCGTCACAATCCGGAAGTATCTGTTAAAGATCGATCTTGCAGGGCTTGCTGATACGTAACTGCGCTGGCGCAACTGCGAATCCAGGCACTGTAATCGAATATTTCCGCGCCGCCATGTTCCAGCGGATCATCGGCGAAGCGCGCCAGGTCGGCGAGTGTGGATTGAATGACGGATGCAGGAGCCTGTAATCGCTTGCCGCGCAGGCTCGCCCGCAGAAAACCGAGCACGGATTTTTCGGTTTTGTGCAGCGTACCCGTTTTGCGTAAATCCCGCGCCGTCGAAGAAAGCAGGGAGCGCAGCAGACTATGATTTCCGAGCTCGTAGTGAATGATCAACTCCAGCATCCGGGCGAAGGTATATACATCGGCGCGTGACTCTGCCTGTAGCTCGGCGCTCAATGCCTGGTTAATCCAGCGCAATGCGTCATCCATACGCGTCAAGCTGAAATGCAGCACGGCCAGCAGACAGCAGAAGGATTGTTCCAGACCCGGAAGTAGTTTGCCGCGATTATCGGCGAGTCCCTGTTCGATTTCATCCATGCAGGCGACACTTGCTTCGAATTGTCCACGGCGGGCGTCGCATATCAACAGGTACTGATAAAAGGCGAAAAGGCGCAATACCGAGCCGTTCTCCCTGCGCTTCCGCCGTGCCCTGGCGTAGAGTTGTCGCAGCCAGGCAAATCGTTCATAGAATTCATCGTATTTCTTTAATTCGATACTGGTAAGGAAAAACCACTGGAGTGATACCAATGCCGTATCTGGAATCTCATCCCTGCCAAGTAAATCGGCCGGCAAGAGTTCAAGCGCCTGACGGCTGTGGTGTCTGGCACGCTCCGTCTCCCCGATGGCGCTGTGGTAAAGTAGCCGAAGATGATGGAAGTACATATTGGCCGAATCAGTCAGGGCCCGACCTTCATCCCGAAACAAGTCTGAATCGACCAGCGACTCCAATGCTGCGCGCTCTTCAGCTTTGCGAATCGTCACAATCGAGTCCAGGTAGTAATACACGCTGAAGTACATTTCCTTGTAAGCTTCGATATTGCTGATTTTGTGTCGCAAGGCCGCTCGTTGTTCGCTAAGATCTGCCGTCCGGGAGGCAATCTCGGCCGGAGCGACAATCCAAGGCAAGAGGCGCATTTCAGCTTGAAGCACATCATAGAGTCCAACGAGGTTTTCCTGCCGCTGTGCCAAACGCCGGGCCTTGCCGAGTAAAAGCCAGCTCTGATCATAAAGCCCCTTTTTGCTGAGAATTTCCACCTGATGCAGCATTTCGCGAAATCGCATTTCCGAGTTGCCGTCCAGATGATAAAGGTGCAGCGATCGCAGAAGATTTTTATACAGGTAATATTTGGCCTCTGAGAAATTCCGTACAAAGTTCTGCCCTTCATGGCAGCGGCGAAATTCTCTTTCATCATAGTTCGCTGCGGCATCGAGTGCGTTGAAAAGTTGTACGAAGTCCTTGTCCCCTTGCGCAGGCGACTGCCGGGCCGCGAAGAGCTTGAAATAGCGCTTTTCGGATTTTGTGAGTGCTCTGATCAGAGAGAAAAGATGATCGCGTTTACGGGTAGACATTTCAGATTCTTACGATATTGCCAGGGATGCTGCTATTCAAATGCTGTTCTGCTCGTCCCGCAATATGGCACCAATTTTCATTATTTCGCCTAAACAGCTGGTTTTTTCGCCATAGTCGGCGCCAAGCAGGAACTCTGGCTCTGATGGAAAATGGCTGATGTCCTGGAGGATGGCAGCGGCGCACGAATTTTTAGACTCTTCAGAAACAGCTAATTATACGCGCAAAGTGACGTAACACGGAGACAATTAAGGTTTTCTAAGCGCGGACTTCGGCATTTGGCTGGTGTGAAGCTTCAGAGAGACAGCTCCATCATGGCTTGCCGACCATTCGCAATCGTTCCTCAGTTCGCTTCCCCGCTGTGAGCTGACGGAATCAGGCAAAGTACTATACCACGGATTTTCGCCGGCCAGTGGAATGGTGCCTGCATTCTGTACAGGGCGCTACACGATACACTCACGCTGCAGTCGACCTGAAGATGAATTTTGGAAGGTCGCTCCCTCTTAGCATCGGCGGCGATTGCCGGCGATTGTGTAGCGTGCGTGCCTTCACGGAGGAATTGGTGTCAGGTACCGCTCCGGGCAGGTCAGCTTTGATGTGGCTTTGCTCCTGACTACCGACGAGCGCTTCGATGACTCCGGACTACGATCCGGAGGCTAGGCAAGAAGGCAGCCTTTTACATCGAGTAATCTCATTCTGCAACCAGCGTCGGAGGGGCCTATGGAGCATCCGCCGGGAGCATCGGCGCCAACTGTGCTTGGTGCGTTTGTTTTGGACTTACACATGCACGGTCGGTATAAATTGACGGTTTTAGCCAAACTCGCATTTATGGTGTGATCGGTAAATCGCCTGTCCGGGTCGCGACAACGATCGGGATTGTTGGAAGCGAAAATGCTCCGTGTCACACTCGTCACTCTGCATACTGATTGCTCTCGGCGGTTTTTTTTTCGGCGAAGTTTCTGAAAGATGAGTACCCACAGTGTGCCCGCCGCGCTCGGAGCTGCAACGGCCGGCAACAGGCATTCCCGCTGTTCTATTTACATTAATCGGTGGATTATGAAGAGGCACTCATTTATCAGATTTCTTTTTGCGCTCAGCCTGCTGTTTGCGGCAAGCGCGATTTCCGTCGCTCAACCCTGGTATGCTTCAAAAGCTGCCCAGGAAGCGGCCGCCACGGACATTGCTTCCGCTCAAAAGGATTTCAATACATACTGGGCCGACAAAACGCCCACAAAAGGCAGTGGCTGGAAACAATTTAAACGCTGGGAGTGGTTTGTGGCGCAGCGAGCTTTTCCTTCAGGAAAGCTTCCCGACGCACCGCTGCGCTGGCAGGAGTTTCTCAAGCTGGAAGCGCGTAAACATCACAGCGACGTCAGCCTAAGAAACAATGTCTGGGAGGCGCTGGGACCCTCCCGATTGAGTAATCTGGGTTCCAACTCCGCCGGCCTGGGACGTGTCAACGCAATCGCCTTCGATCCCCGCGATGAAAGCATCATCTGGCTGGGCGCTGCCTCCGGCGGCGTCTGGCGGTCCAGTGACGCCGGCAATTCCTGGTCCTCAACGACCGATGATCTGCCGTCATTGGCGATTTCGGATATCGCCTTTACGCCATCCAATCCCGATATCATGTACATCGGCACCGGCGACCCGATTCTGGGATCGATGAACAGCGCCGGAATACTCAAGTCCACTGACGCCGGAACAAGCTGGCAGCCGACGGGCCTTAGCTATGCCAACAATCCCAGTGCAATGGTTACTGCTGTTGTAGTCAGTCACGACGATCCGAATTATGTCCTGGCCGGAACAGCCGTCGGCTTGCAGCGGTCTACCGACGGGGGTGCAACCTGGAGCAACCAGAGCGCTGTCAGTGGCGGGGTTAATAAGCTTCTCGTTGTACCCGGCGCCCCGGACATTATGTATGCGATGGCCAGATCCAACCTGGTCTACAGGTCCGGTGATGCCGGGCGCAGCTGGCAGAATGTTTCGGCTGGGCTGCCCGGACAGATGGCCAAGGGCACGATCGCCGTCACGGCTGCCAACCCGGATTACATTTACGCTCTGTTCGCTAATTTCGGTGGCTCCTTCGGCGGCCTGTATCGCAGCACGGACGGCGGCGCCTCCTGGACCGCCATGCCCAATTCGCAGGATGTGCTGGACAATCTCGGCTACTATGCCCTTGCGCTGGCCGTTTCGCCGATCGACCCGAATGATCTTATCGTCGGCAGTATGAATCTCTACCGTTCGCAGGACGGCGGCAATTCCTGGTATAGCGCCGGCCATTGGGGCGGTTGGGGCGGCCCCTATATTCACGCCGATCACCATGTGCTGCTCTTCTCCTCTGACGGCGGCACGATCTTCAGCGGAAATGACGGCGGCATTGCGCGCAATGCTTCGGGCAGCGGCTGGTGGGAAGAGCTGAGCAACGGCCTGGCGATAACGCAATACTACCGGATGGGCGGCTCCGCCTCGGATCCGGGCGTGGTCTTCGGCGGCGCCCAGGACAACGGCACCACCCGTCTCGATCAGGGCAGCTGGGATCATGTGATGG
>JANQRB010000125.1 GCA_028284775.1 Candidatus Kapaibacterium sp.
AGTCACTCGCCTTGACGTCCTGCAGCATCGGCAGCCATGTCGTGCCGCCATTGGTGCTCAGGTCGATGTCGAACAGTTCGACGTCTTTTTCGAGTGTCCAGCGGATACGCTCTTCGCTGCCGACATCATATTGGTCGCCTTCGCGCGGTTCGCGGAACTCGAGGTCACCGGCCAGCACTTTGAACAGTCCTGAGCGTGTTACTTCTTCATCATTTTCTTTGTCGATCATCCGTACAACGGCTTGCTTCGTATTGACGCCGCCGGGCACAATCCAGCCGGTAGAGCCGCCGCCGCCCGAGCCTTCGGCACTGAGCGGTTCCCAGGTAATACCGCCGTCGGACGAGAACTCGAAGCTCACCCGGTCGATACCTTCCGAGCTCCAGTCAATCCGATCGGCTTTGCCGCCGGTATAAATCGGGTCGGTGGGCGCGGGACGCGCAATGGCGCCGTTGGCCGGAGCAATCGCGAATACTTCATCACTGCGATCCAGCTCTTCGCCGGACTGCTCATCGATGATGCGTACCAGTGCGTTCTGTGTATTCGCGTCCGACGGAACACTCCACTGATAGCTGCCCGTGCCGGCATTGATCGGATTGTCATTTAGACGTGTCCAGGTTGCGCCGCCGTCCAGCGAAAACTCGATAAAGACGGTCTCGGCGCCTTTGTTGGACCAGCGCACCGTTTGACCGCGGCCGGCGCGCCACTGCTCGCCGCCGTTGGGCGTAAAGATCGTCGAGCTATAGGGCAGCAGCGTTTTGATCGCGCGGAACTCACCCTGACCGGTAACCGATCGGCCGTTGAGATCCAGTACGACGGTGGCCTTGTTCCAACTGAAGAACACGGGACGACTGAGGTCCGAAGGATTCTTGAAGCGGAAACGAAGGGTTCCGATGAGCGTTTTCGCTGTCGGGACATCTGCGCCCGGTTTGCGGGCATACGAATCGTACACCACATCGATCGAGCGCGCATTACCCGCGGGACGGTGCGAGCCGGCCGGAGGACCGGAGACCATACCAAGATAGCCGAGAGCATCATCAGTATGCCAGGGCGAGCTGGTGTGATTTTCCATCCCCACAAATTCGAGGATCGACGAGGGGAAGGTAATCGCGAAGGTACAGTTACCGAGGCCGAAGTTACCACCACGGTTCTGGATGTACATATCCACGATGACGATATCATCGACATTGCGAACATCACCGGTCACGACATATTTGAGGCTTGCGCCCTGGATATTGTCCGAACGACGTTTCATGACCTTCTCATGAACTTCGGGATTAGCCTGCCAGTAGGCATGTGCTTCCTGGACCGCATTGAGATGGAAGGCCGACATTTCAGGATCGAGCGGCGAGATGTAGGTGAAGGGATCGCGATCTTTCACGACGCCAGCCACGATATCGCCATTGCCTTTCTTCTTGGTACCTTCAGGAAAGGACACCGCCTGAATCGAGGACTGTTTTCCGAAGTTGCGGTAGACAATGTCACGGTCGATAGCATTGACCGTTCCATCGCCGTTGACATCCGATCGCTGCACCGTGTTCAACAGATCCTGACTGACCTGCACGCGGTCGCCGGCGTTGATCTGACCGTCGCGTTCGACATCGCCGCCGACAAGTGCCGGCATCGAGTTGGTCGAAGGTGCGAAGCCAGATTCGCCTTCGTTAAATATCAAACCGGTTTCGGAGTAGCCGGGCAAATTGCTCGTTGTGACATTTATCGAGGGCCCAAATGCCGTGAAGCGGCCGGCAATCGCACCAGCATAGGGATCGGCGGTTGCCGTCGCAAGCACATTGGCATTGGTTCCGTTCCAGGACTGGAAGTCCCAGCCGGATTCGATCGCAAAGGTCGTACGGTCATCACCGGCAAAGACAAAGGTAGCCGGGAAGCGCGACATCACCGGCAGGTGATTGAGATGCTCGACCACCACCCAATAGTCTCCATCGGACAGCGCCGAAAAGACAAAGGGAATGTTCGCGAAGGTACTCGACTGCGTTCCCGTCGTTCCGCGTGTTGTCGGATCGAGACCAAGCGCGTCATACTGAAACTGCGATTCTGCCGTCGCCGCGAGCGCACCCGGGCTGCCCGCATTATCTTCATAGAGTGAGATCCGCACGCCGCCGCTACTGAAACCGGTGCCGATATTCGTGATATTACCGCCAGTCACTGATTTATGATAGCCTTCCAGCAGTGCGCGAATCGTGAAGTTACTCTGCGGTACGATCGTAAAGAGCGGACCTTCGCTTCTCACCGTTCCAACTACCGTTCCGGTTGTTGTTATGGTTCCGGTCGTGGCCGTCAATCGCAACCTCGCATTAGTCAGCGTAGCCGAGAGCGAGCCGCGTGTCGCGTTGTAGACTTCATCGTCATCAGGATCAGGATCAGCATTCGAGACGTCGAGGATGGCTGCGATCTGCACACCCGTTGCGCCGCCGTTGTACTGATATTGGGCCGTACCCGGCAGCGTCATTGACGCCGTCTGTGTCGTCGACCAGAAAGGACTGGCGACAAATTGGTAGGGCTGGATCACCAGGCCGCCGCCGCCGCGAATCGAATATTCAAGCGCAGGGGCTGTGGCTGTCGTATTGCCGCTCGTGACGCCGCTGTAGTTAAAGCCGACCCAGCGAACGCGCAGGCTAGTTTCGATATTCTGCACTTCTGCGCGGTAGACCGGCTCGACCAGCTTGATATAAGGATCGGTCGCTTCGTAACAGGCCGTGCCGCCGTAGATTCTGGCAACGATACTCGAGTTATTCGAGGGGATCGCGTTATTAAAACCGTTGGCGACAAATGAACCGCCGTTCATTGAGAAGGAAGCAACAAGATTGGCGCTGGACGCAGTAGCGATATCCGCGCCAAGAATGGACTGAGCGCCCTGGATCTGCACCGTAAGATCGTTCGGCTCCGTGGAGCTAGACGGCGCATTATTGTTGGGATCGCCATTCCAGAATCGGACGTCGCGGATCGAGCCGAGGAAGCCCTTCGCATCTACGGTACTGCTTGTCGTTGAAATGCTCGGCTCATAGCCGATAAAGAAGGAATGGTCATTCAGCTCTTCAACGGACAGCGAGTCGCCGAGTTGGTTTGTAATCGTCGTATCAGAGCTCTGCGGCACGCCGTCGATGTAAAACCGGATGTCCGACTGAGAGGTACCGTTGCCGAGATCGACATAGGCGCCGACATGCGTCCAGGCGCTGTCCAGCGAGGCCGTATTCGGCTCGATCAGGGGTGCGTCAACATCGCTGATCGCTGTGCGCTCAACGCCGTTTTCGTCCGTGATACGAAACTCGAGCCTTCCGTCGGAACGGAGACGCAGTGCGTAATAATAATCAGCCGAGCCGCTATCGATTTTGGCGACGATCGGGAAGAACTCCTCGTCGTCGGTCGGGAAACGATAGGGACGAATCCAGGCTTCGATCAGACCGGTCTGGCCGGAAAAGCTGAATGATCTGGCATCAGTCGGTTCATCGACCGTTACGATCGAGCTGAGCGAACGTTCGAAGGAGAAGAAATCGGCTACCTGGAATTCTTGCGAATCGTCGCTGATGTTCTGATCACCGCCGTTGCGGCCCCGAATTCTCAGGATCGCCAGGTCGGACGTCGCGCTGCCGGGCAGAGGATTGAGCGATTGCGAGGCTTCGTTGTCCGGCGATTGACCGGTATTGCGGAAGGGCTCCCATTCAATCTCACCGGCTTCGACGTCGACAGCGCGGCCATTGGGTCCGCCGAGGTTGGCGCCGTTGCCGGTATTGGTTGTGCCGCGCAGATAGGTAAAGCTTGTGCCGCCGTCGAGGCTGAAGAGCAGATCAACGTCGGCCGTAGTTGTCGCTGTTGTCTGAAGAGTCCCGATGCCGTAGCCGATCCAGCGGACGGAGAAGGTCGCACCCGTGGCTTTCGAGACGCCCTCGCATCCGACCGGTGCCGTCAATCTGAGGTGCGGCTGGTCGGGACGAAACTGGACGGCTGAATTGTCGATGCTGCCGTCGTCGAAAAACTGCAGGTTATCGGCCGAGTTTTGAAACAGCGTCTCAGAAGCGTCGTCTGTTCGCGTACCTTCCAGCGTCCATAAGAGCTCAAGCGCGCGATGCACGGAGAAGGTAGCACTGGTATTGGTCGGATTGGCAATACCGGCGACGCGCTGGCGGATCTGATCCTGCGTCAACGCCGTCCGCCATATCTTGACGCCTTTCAATCCGGCATGGAGATAGTCGGTCGATTCGATACTGGTATTCGGATTGACACCAACCCAGATCGGATGATTCGTGGCTTGTTGTTCCACACCCATCCGAATGTCGGTGGCCGAGTCATTGGTCGATTGGCCGACGATCTCGCCATTGACATAGAGAGTAAGCGTGTCGTTGGCGACGGTCGCCGCCAGGTGCGCCCAGTTGCCGGCGTGGTCAGCTCCCAGAGGGGTGGCGTCGCTGGCTGTCGCAAGCGCCGCCGATGAAACGATCGATCCGACATAACCGCCGGTGCCTCGACCCTCGATTTCACGCGCGCGGAAAGCCGGATAGCGGCCATCGGCCAGATACAACATCCAGGCGCCTTCCTGGGTGGAGGTATTGTTAAATGCGCCGGCGCTTGAGGCCAGAACTCCGGGCTCAGAACCGGTAGCCTGGTAGGAATTCAGGTTAATCCAGGTTTCGGCTGTTAACTGGGTTGCATTGCTGAAGTTGCCCGTTGACTTGCCATATTGCGTAGCGCCATCGAGCTGCATAAAAAACAAACGACCTAAAACAAAGCTTGCGTCGCTGATATCGAAGGGGTTGAGCTTCGTCCGCGAGGCAATGCTGGCCGTTGAAGTTTTCGTTAACTGCGTAATACGGATGCGGACATCTTCCGAACGCGCGGAGAATTGCGCGTCGGTATTCCAGACAACCCGCAGGGGGGCAAAGAAGTTCGCCGCGGTAATTGTCTTGAGAGTGGTAAGGTTGGCTCCTGTGTGCGTGGTAATGAAGGCCGTCGTGGCGTTGGTAGAGATATCGCCGCCCACGTGAGCGGCAATACTACCTACGGCAACGGATGCCAGCGTCGATTCGGCCACTCGGCCGAATTCGATCCAGGAGGAGCCGCCGTTGAGCGAGTACTCAAGAAGGTAGGCAGTTGCCGTGGTGCCGGGCAAAGCTCCCAGGGCCAATCCGCTACGTTCGAAATAGATCGGATAGCCACCATTATTGTTGAGATTTACAGAGGTATAAAGCTTGTCGCGATCGACGACTTCCGAAGGACCATTCGGATTCAGCACGGTAATGCCGACAATATTGGCGGTCGTCACGCTCGCGAATGTGGTCTGTGCTTCGACGTCATTGCCGAAGCGATCGAAAAGACGCAGATCTCCTACCGTGGGGTCGGTATTCCATGTAATGTCGGTTGTTGAGGAATCGGTTGGCGAACCGATAATCTCGAACCAAAGGCGCCCGAGAAAGCTACCACGGCCGGTCGAATCAAGCGCCAGTCCACCACTACCCAGTGTCGACATACGCACTTCGAGACCATACTTCTTGTCAGAACCCGATTCATAGGCTTGAGCGCCAAGGGACTGATAGCCATTGCCGCTATGAAATTGTGAGTTTATGTTCACAACCGGATTCGCCTGGTCGATGTCGAAGTTGATGGAATCCGTTCGATGCACACCAACACCCGATGTTGTTGACGTCGGGCGCAGGAAGGTTGTGTTGTAATCAAGCGTCAAAGAGGCTTCGCCGAGCCGGTTCGTATCGCCGGGTTCCGCTTTCGCCCAAATCTCCACGAAAATATGATCATTCGCGCGCCGCTGATTCAACGAAAAGGTCCATTCCTGCGCAAAGGTTTCAACCCCCGATACTGTGAATATCAGGAACAACATCGCCAGATGTGAAGCATGGCGCCGCCATCGGGTTGCCGTTGGTAACGAGTTAGCCATCTGGTCCTCCGTGAATGATTAAGTTTTTTCCACGTCCTGTGGATTAAAGTTCCGATGATTTATAGTTAAGATTCAAAGTCAAAGTGTCAGACCCGTGAAAGCGGTAGTCTGCTCGATCGCCTGCGCTGCTATGTTTATCATGATTCCGGAGATGTCGTCGATTCATGCGGCCATGAAGCTCGAAATATCCTGTTCTTCCACGTTAGGGCGCATTTGCACCATGCCATACAGCGCTGTGCTCAGTTGTCAATCGAATATGTAGGCTATAATTGGCGTTACTATAGCACACTGGAAACAATCGACATCAAGCGCGAGTACTTTAGCAAAAAAATTCAAATTTCAGGCATGGCGCCGGGCCGGCATGGAAGCATTTGCGTAAAATGGTAATGTTAAAGATGACGAAAGAAACAAAGTGCGGATCATGTCAGCCGGCCGGCACGAAAATTGCGGCAAAGGAATTGTCGGACTCAGTCACGCAGGTTCGCCAGCCATAACGCGGCCGACTGTAGGGAAGGGAAAACAACGTCGGCCTCCACGTTGCGATTGTCGCCGAATTCACCGATCAGAATCGTTTGCGCACCGGCGGCACGCCCGGCCTGGGCATCGCTAAGGCTATCCCCGATCATCCATGAGTTTGCCATGTCGATGTTCCATTTCTGACCGGCTTCCAACAGCATAGCGGGCGATGGTTTGCGACAATTCGGAATGGTGCCGGCTAGATCGGGACAATAATAAATATCGTCGAAAGGCTTGCCGCTGCGTTGAGCGATGAATTCCTGCATGTAATGATGCACATGGTGCAAATCATTCTCGCTCATGAGCCCTTTGCCGATGCCCTGCTGATTTGTGATGACGATGGTGAGGTAGTCGCGCTGCCTGGCCCATGAGAGTAGGGGCCAGAATCCGTCCAGAAATTCAAACTCCTGCGGGCTGCGGACATAGTCGCCGGGCAAGCGCCGATTGACGATGCCGTCGCGATCGAAGAAAAAAGCGGGGCGCGGGGCCGGCTCATCGCCGGTGTGCTCAGGATGTCGAGTGTTCTTTGGTGGCATCCTGATCGATGACGAGGTCGATTATCTCGTCCATTTTTGCGAAGATGAGTTCCCAGGAGTGGTTGCGCTCGATCAAGGCGCGGGCATTGCGGGCCAGATCGGCGCGCAGCTCGGGAGTGTTGAGCAGCAGGCGGCAATGTTCGGCGAGCTCCTGATCCGTCGTGCCGATCATGGCATGTTTGCCATGAATGGCTTCAATTCCCTGGACGCCGGTTGGCGTGGTAACGACCGGGCAGCCGAGGCTCATGGCCTGCAACACCTTATTCTGTATGCCCGACGCTCCGATGTGGGGATGAAGAAAAACGGCGGCCCGATAGACAAATTTCTTGATGTCCGGCACATCGGCATGGAATTGGAATTTTGATCCCCCATAGCGCTGTATGAGTTTGCCCGGCTGGGCACCGACGACCGAACAAACTACATCCGGCATCGTCTGCCTGACAAGCGGTACGATTCGTTCGGCAATCCGACGTACCATTAACTGATTGGCCCAGACATTCAGCTTGCCGAAGAAGAGAATGCCCTGCCGTTCACTTTGATCGACGCGAAAGACATATTCGTCGAGATCGACGCCATTGGTCAGCAGTCGGTACTGAACGCCACCATTCCAGCGCGCCAGGGCGTCAATGTCCGTTTTGGTAACAAAGGTCGTTACATCGAAATGCTTAACGATATTCGGTTCGTAGCGCTTTAACTTCATCACCTCCCACCAGCGCACCGCCTGCTGCATGAAGCTCGGGCTGCTGTCTTTCGAACGGGACTGATACAGCGCCCGGCAGTCTTCCGCCACCAGCACCTTGCGGATCGGGATATCTTTCAAATACTCCGCCGTTCGCATGAAAAACGAAATGCCAAGGTCGAATCGCAAGCTCGTTGTCAGCTTGCGCACCACATTGTGGAATTGCGGCTGTGTATAGAAGGCGACTTCCAGCGGCCTGTCGGAGTACAAGGACGTAAGAGTTCGCAGGCCGGCGCGCAAGGGATTGAGAGGCACGGCATGAACACGTACGCCAAGCTCTTCGAGTTTGCGCAGTTGTTCTGCATTGGGCGTACCGCCATGATTGAAACTTACCAGATGGACTTCGTGGTGTCTGGCAAGGTGCCGCAAAAGATTATAACTCTTGATGCGGTCGCCGCCAATCAGCGGGTAAGGAAATCGGGGTGTTAAAAAGAGTATGCGCAAACCTGACACGTCGACTTCTCCCCTTCAACGGAAAATTTCGCTTGGGGTAACGATTGCTGTTGAGTTGAGCGATAGGCGAGGCGCCATCGCCGCCTTAGTTCCCTTTGCCACTATGCCCGGAGCGTTGCCGGGGAGACGCCACGCAGAATCTGAGTGCGCCGCCAAAAATACGCCAATTCGGTTTTCCGGCAAAATTATTGCGTCTTGCCGGCGATCACGTCCGCGCGATAGTGGAACTGCTGCCGATGAGCCCAGCCGCGCGTTCGGGTACCCAGGCATAACGATTATCGGTACCGGTGCCTGGCTATAACACCAATCTGATATTCGGGCTACAGCATCCCTCATTTTTTACCCTATGATCCACACTAAAGCACATCCTGCGCCGTCAACTGCCATCGTTAGCACTCGTGACCATCGAGTGCTAACAATCAAAATGACTTTCATACTGTTTTTCATGTTTCAGCTCTTCAAATCAGGAGAATCGAGGTATGAGCTTAACTCCTTTGCACGACCGCGTTATCGTCAAGCCATCGGAACCGGACGAGGTGACAACCGGCGGGATCATTTTGCCGGACACTGCCAAAGAAAAGCCGCAGCAAGGTGAAATCATCGCGGTCGGCCCCGGTAAAACCGAAGATGGCAAACTGATCGAGCCACAGGTAAAAGTGGGCGACACCGTTTTGTATGGTAAATATTCGGGCACCGAGATTACCGTCGAAGGCGACGAACACCTCATTATGCGTGAAAGCGACATTCTCGCTGTCGTGAACGCCTGAGGATCATCACGGGCAACCTTGCTGTGAGTAGAACTGGCTAGCAGTTCAGACAATCGATCAATATCATATCACGTATGTTAACACAAGGAAATTGCAACAATGGCAGGCAAACAAATAACCTTTGATCTTGATGCGCGCACGGCGCTGAAACGTGGAGTAGACCAACTGGCGGATGCGGTAAAAGTGACCTTGGGCCCCAAAGGTCGCAACGTTGTCATCGACAAGAAATTCGGCACGCCCACAGTCACCAAAGACGGTGTCACCGTTGCCAAAGAAATCGAGCTGGAAAACCCGATCGAGAATCTCGGCGCGCAGATGGTCAAAGAAGTAGCTTCCAAAACCAGCGATGTCGCCGGCGACGGCACCACGACGGCCACGGTACTGGCGCAGGCTGTCGTGCGCGACGGTCTGAAAAATGTCACGGCCGGCGCTAATCCCATGGATCTGAAGCGTGGTGTCGACAAGGCTGTTCGCCAAATCACGACGGGCCTCAAAGAGCTGAGCCGCGAAGTTGCCGGCAAAGAGCAGATTGCGCAGGTCGGTTCGATCTCCGCCAACAACGATGCCACGATCGGCAATCTGATCGCCGATGCGATGGAGAAGGTCGGTAAAGACGGCGTTATCACGGTGGAAGAAGCCAAAGGCACCGAAACCGGTATGGAAGTTGTAGAGGGGATGCAATTCGACCGCGGTTATCTGTCGCCCTACTTTGTGACGGATTCCGATTCGATGGAAGCGATTCTGGAAAGTCCTTACATCCTGATCTACGACAAAAAGATCTCCGCGATGAAGGATCTTCTTCCGGTACTCGAAAAAGTCGCTCAGTCCGGTCGTCCCCTGATGATTATCGCCGAAGATCTTGAAGGCGAAGCCCTGGCGACGCTGGTAGTCAACAAACTGCGCGGCACGCTCAAAACGGCCGCTGTGAAGGCGCCCGGATTCGGCGACCGTCGCAAAGCAATGCTTGAAGACATTGCAATCCTGACCGGCGGCACCGTCATCAGCGAAGAAAAAGGCTATAAGCTGGAAAATGCCACCCTGGCCTATCTCGGCACCGCCAAGAAAATCACGATCGACAAAGACAATACGACGATCGTTGAAGGCGCCGGCAAAGAAGAAGACATCAAACGTCGCATCGGCGAGATCAAGTCGCAGATCGACTCGACGTCCAGCGACTACGATCGCGAGAAGCTCCAGGAGCGCCTGGCCAAGCTGAGCGGCGGCGTTGCAGTGCTGCAAATCGGAGCGGCGACCGAAGTGGAAATGAAAGAAAAGAAAGCACGTGTAGAAGACGCATTGCACGCTACGCGCGCTGCCGTAGAAGAAGGCATCGTGCCGGGCGGCGGTGTTGCATACCTGCGCGTAGCCGCTAACCTGGATGATCTGAAACCGGAAAATCACGACCAGTCGATTGGTGTGACGATTGTACGCCGCGCCATCGAAGAGCCCATCCGCCAGATTACGGCGAATGCCGGCCTCGAAGGTTCGGTTATTGTCAACAAAATCAAAGAAGGCAAAGGCAACTACGGCTTCAATGCTGCGAACGAGACATTTGAAGACCTGCTGGAAGCCGGCGTCGTGGATCCGACCAAAGTAGCGCGCGTGGCATTGGAAAATGCCGCTTCAGCCGCGACAATGCTGATTACGACCGAAGCGACGATCGTCGAAAAGCCCGAGCCGGAAAAAGCACCGGCCGCCCCGGGCGCTCCCGATATGCACGGCCATGGCATGGGCTATTAAGCCGCGCACCGTTAGCATCGGTAAGACAAACCCCGCTGCGACTCTTTCGCAGCGGGGTTATTTGTTTCGGAACCGGGCCGGCCGCGGTTCATCCCGATTTATTTAGCCCTCGCGTGGATGCCAGGCAGCGAACTTCCGGTACGGACGGGTAGCGTACTTGATTTGCTATCGTCTCAACGCTCACCGTAGCGCAGCAGAAAAGCACGGATAAATTCATCCAGGTCGCCGTCCATCACCGCCTGAATATCAGTCTTTTTCAGTTCGGTCCGGTGGTCATTGACCATCGTATACGGCTGAAAGACATAGGACCGAATCTGGCTGCCCCACTCGATCTTTTTCTTGCTGTCTTCGATCGCGGCGCGAGCGGCCTCTTCTTCATCACGGCGCTGTTTGTAGAGTTGAGCTTTCAGCATTTTCATGGCGCGCTCGCGATTTTGAAACTGCGAGCGTTCCTGCTGACAAGCAACGACGATGCCGGAAGGAATATGTCGCAGACGAACAGCCGTCTCCACCTTATTGACATTCTGCCCGCCCTTGCCGCCGGAGCGAAACGTGTCCATCTCGATATCCGCCGGATTGACTTCGATCTCGACATCATCTTCAACTTCAGGGTAGACAAACACCGAAGCAAAGGAGGTATGGCGCCGAGCATTAGAATCAAAGGGCGAGATGCGTACAAGACGATGAACGCCGTTCTCTGCCTTGAGATGGCCATAGGCGAAGGGCCCTTCAATGCCGAGAGAAACCGACTTGAGACCGGCGACTTCGCCCGGTACTTCGTCGAGCAGCGTTACCTTATATTCATGGCGCTCGGCCCAGCGCAGGTACATCCGCATAAGCATTTCGGCCCAATCCTGGGCTTCGGTGCCGCCGGCACCCGCGTTGATGGCCAGGATAGCAGCGCGTTCGTCGTCTTTGCCGGAAAGCACATTGCGAAATTCAAGTTCATCGACGAGCTGCTGTGCCCTGAGCATTTCATCTTCAACTTCGCCGGCCATATCGCCGTCCGCAGCTTCCTCAGCCAGTTGTATCAGGGTGTCGACATCTTCACAGGCAGTGCGGGCTTTATGATACGCCTGTACCCAATCCTTCCGGGTGGCGATTTCCTGCATCGTTTTTTGCGCCGAGAGGTTATCATTCCAGAACTCGGGGGCCTGCGACTGGGCTTCCAGCTCTGCTATCTCTTCTTCCTTGCGATCGACGTCAAAGATACCTCCGTAAATTGGCGATACGCTCGTGCATTTCTCTAACGCTATGTTGCTGGCTCTCAAACATTGTGTGTTCCCTGTATATCCCTGAAAAAAATGTCCGCTCTATCTATCTCTTCTGTAATCCGCGGGTTGTATGACTGAGACGAGCGGCGTTAACAAGAGACAAAAATAGTCAATTTGTCTATACCGCGCTTAAGCGATGATGAAGACAGAACCGACAATCAATTGCAGAGCTCAATCGTCATTCCGATCATTGACATGGGTATCCGCAGCCGTCCGGTCGCACTCCGCCTGCCAAACGAATTCCCGGCCGCAACAAATCGTGGTTCGCGCCGGGGCGTTAAGCAGCATAATTTGAGGCCGATTTGGTACAGAACAGAAAGCGCCGCTTCTGTAACAATAGGGCGGACTTTTTGTTTACTAATGTTATGAGAAAGTACTATTTTACACAAACAATCGGAATCGCGGCGTATGAACCTTCGTACTACCATTTGGGTTTAACTTTAATCGCTGTGTGTACCAATTTCAGATGAGGCGATTCGTATGGAAGGGAATTTTTCAAACAGAGTGCAGGATGTGATTCGCCTGAGCCGGGAGGAAGCTCTTCGGTTGGGACATGATTATATCGGCACGGAGCACCTGTTGCTGGGCATTATTCGCGAAGGAGAAGGTATCGCGGTTAAAATTCTTCGGAATCTTGGCGTCGATCTCTTCAAAATCAAAAAGGCTATTGAAGATACGGTACGATCCAGCGGCGGCACGCTAACAATCGGCAATATTCCGCTTACCAAACAAGCGGAAAAGGTATTGAAGATTACGTATCTGGAAGCAAAACTTTATAAATCAGACGTTATCGGCACGGAACATCTGCTGTTGTCGCTCTTGCGTGACGACGACAACATTGCAGCTCAAATTCTGGCGCAGTTTTCAGTTACCTACGATGCCGTTCGGGCAGAGTTGGACAATATCATCAGCGGCAAACCGAGCGCTCCCTCGTCGCGACCGGAAAAACGTCAGTCATCAAAGAAATCAGCGCCCGACCGGGTAAAAACACCGGTGCTGGACAACTTCGGTCGCGATCTGACAAAAATGGCGCTCGATGGCGGACTCGATCCGGTTATCGGTCGCGAAAAGGAAATCGAGCGGGTCGCCCAGGTTCTTTCACGTCGCAAGAAAAATAATCCGGTGCTGATCGGTGAGCCGGGTGTAGGCAAAACGGCGATTGCCGAGGGTTTGGCGCTGCAGATAGTGCAGAAAAAAGTGTCGCGCGTGTTGCATGACAAACGCATTGTTACGCTGGATCTGGCGGCGCTTGTTGCGGGAACCAAGTATCGCGGACAGTTTGAAGAGCGGATGAAAGCGGTAATGAACGAGCTGGAAAAAGCCAAGGACGTTATCCTTTTCATCGATGAGTTGCACACGATTGTCGGCGCAGGCGGCGCCTCGGGTTCGCTCGATGCCTCCAATATCTTTAAACCCGCCCTTGCGCGCGGCGATATCCAATGCATCGGCGCAACGACACTCGACGAATACCGACAGTTTATTGAGAAGGACGGCGCTCTGGACCGTCGTTTCCAGAAAATAATTGTCGATCCGCCCTCCCCTGACGAGACCCGCGAAATTCTCAAGAATATCAAGGACAAGTACGAAGAGCATCACAGCGTCCGTTACACGGAAGAAGCCCTGGCGGCCTGTGTAAGTCTCGCGGATCGCTACATCACGGACCGTTTCCTGCCGGACAAGGCGATCGACGTGATGGATGAAGCCGGTGCGCGCGTGCACCTCTCCAATATCGTCGTACCGAAGGAAATCCTCGACCTGGAAGAACAGATCGAAATGGTCAAGGAACAGAAGAATTCGGTTGTCAAGTCGCAGAACTTTGAAGAAGCGGCGCGACTGCGCGATCTGGAGAAGAAGCTGCAAGCCGAGCTCGAAGAGGCGAAGCAGGAATGGGAGGAAAGCGCCAGCAAGATGATTTTCACCGTGAATGAGGAAGATGTTTCCGACGTCGTGGCGATGGTCACCGGCATTCCGGTCAACAAGATTCAGGAAAGCGAATCTTCCAAGCTGCTGAAGATGGCCGAAGAGATCAAGGACGAAATTGTCGGGCAGGACGAAGCAATCGCACAGCTTGCCAAAGCGATCCGTCGTTCGCGGGCCGGCCTGAAGGATCCCAATCGTCCGATCGGAACATTTATGTTTCTCGGGCCGACGGGGGTTGGAAAAACCGAGCTTGCCAAGGCGATGTCGCGCTTTATGTTCTATTCGGAAGAGGCGCTGATTCGTGTCGATATGAGTGAGTTTATGGAGAAGTTCTCCGTCTCACGACTGGTTGGCGCTCCTCCGGGCTATGTCGGCTACGAAGAGGGCGGTCAGCTTACCGAAAAAGTGCGCCGCAAGCCCTATAGCATCGTACTTCTCGACGAGATCGAAAAAGCTCATCCCGATGTCTTCAACATTCTGCTTCAGGTTTTTGATGACGGATTCATTACCGACAGCCTCGGTCGTCGGGTCGATTTCCGTAATACAATCATTATCATGACCTCGAATGTCGGAACAAAAGATATTAAGGCCGGCGGCAAAATCGGCTTTACGGATGACGGCGTACAGGACAAATACGATCACATGAAGAGCACGATCGAAGAGTCCCTGAAACGCATGTTCAACCCGGAATTTCTGAATCGCGTCGACGATATCATCTACTTCCGCAGTCTGCAGAAAGAGCATATTCACAAGATTATCGACATCCAGAGCAGACGTCTTTTCAAGCGCGTCAAGAACCTGGGTATCGGCATCGAATTCGCCAAGCCGGCCAAGGATTTCCTTGTCGAAAAAGGCTATGACGAGCGTTATGGCGCGCGTCCCTTGCGCCGCGCTCTGCAAAAATATGTTGAAGACCCGCTCGCCGAAGAGCTCCTGAACAATACGCTGTCTAATGGAGATCGGGTACGCGTGAAATTTGACAAGAAATCAAACAAGCTGGTCTTTCAGAAGCTTGCGCCGGTAAAAAAAGCCGACGACTCGGAAGTGAAAGAGAACACGGCAGCCGAACCTTCTAAAGAACAGTAGACAGATCGATTCATAAATCAAAGCTCCGCTCGGTATCTGGCTGAGCGGAGCTTTTTCTATTACATGGCTCTCACGACTACGCCGGACAAAGCCGCGCTGCGCCAGGTTTATGACCTCAGCCTCAACGAGCTGGAAGTGTTATGCGCCGACTGGGGTGAAAAATCATACCGTGCACGACAGATTTTTCAATGGCTGTACAGCCGGAAGGTAGCATCTTTTGATGCAATGAGTAATCTTTCCCAGGACTTCCGCCATCGCCTGCGCGAGTATCTGGATTTTACGCCCCTATCGACCGCGAACAAACAGACCTCGAACGATGGGACTGTGAAGTATCTTTTTCGTCTGCCCGACGGCAGAGAAATCGAATCCGTTCTCATCCCCAGCGAAACGCTGAATGAAAAAGGCGAACACAAGCGGCGGACCATTTGCGTATCGACGCAGGTAGGCTGTCCGCTCGACTGCAAATTCTGCGCTACGGCAGCTCTGAAGTTAAAACGCAATCTGAGTGTCGCCGAGATTATAGCGCAGGTGTTGACGGTGCAACGCGAGACCGCCAATCGAATCACCAACATGGTGTTCATGGGCATGGGCGAGCCGATGCTCAACTATGATAATGTGATGAAGGCGGTAGAAATCATAACGCATCCGGAGGCGCAGGTACTCAGTCCGCGGCGCATTACACTCTCCACCGCCGGTCTTGTGAATGGCATCAAGCGCATGGCGGATGAAAGGCGGCC
The DNA here is from genome assembly GCA_028284775.1 of Candidatus Kapaibacterium sp. Taxonomy (GTDB): domain Bacteria; phylum Bacteroidota; class Ignavibacteria; order Kapaibacteriales; family UBA7675; genus JANQRB01. Next base: position 15,668 of record JANQRB010000125.1, read on the forward strand.
CATCAAACTGGCTATCTCACTCCACGCCCTGCGGGACGAGCTCCGCACCCAGCTCATGCCAATTAACAAAAAGTGGAATCTGCGCCAGCTTGGCGAAGCAATAGATTATTACTACCGCAAAACGCGCCGGGCCGTGACCTATGAATACATTCTTTTTAAGGATCTCAATGATAGCTATCAGGACGCCGTTCGTCTGGCCCGTATGGCGCGACGCGTACCTTCCAAAGTCAATGTAATACCCTTTCACAGTATAGAATTTACCGGCCGCGACGGATTATCCCGTCAATTGCAGCCGACCGGGTCTGATGATTTTCATCGCTTTATCGCTCAGCTGCGCAGTCTTGATGTCACCGTAATGATTCGCTCGTCGAGCGGTAAGGATATTCAGGCAGCTTGCGGCCAGCTGGCCCTTGCTTCACGTCGGGTCGATGGCTGATTCCGCCCGGCAGAGGTCTCCTTTTTTACCTGAATTCCGGCGGGAAAGCCCGTATATTTGCACAAACAACATCATTGACGAGAATGGGTGACCGCCTTTCGAGAACCATTGCGACTAATCTTTCTTAAGAGTATTTCACTGTTGTTTGACGACGTGTATAAGCTCCCGATGATCAATCAAATGCTAGGCCGCAGCAGCCTCAGGACCAGTCTGGATCTGTTCGCGTTGATGAGTTTTTTGCTTTTGTTTTCCGCCGGGCATGCCCGTGCCGAGGACGGTATTCTGGCGGAATTCGATGCGATCGAAGACACACAATACGTGCTGCGACTGACGAATGGCGACATACTGACCGGCGTGATTATCGGCTTCGTCAGCGATCCCGAACTTGGCGAGGGGATTCAACTGGATACCGAACTCGAAATTGTCACTGTCTACGAATATCAAATCATCGAAATCCTGCCGGCGACGGACTATTATCGCCATGATCATCGCATTTTTGTCATGCCCACCGCCCGGCCGATCCGCGACAATCATTTTGTCGGCTCCCTGGAAATTCTGTTCCTCTATCTGGGCGCGGGTATCGCCGATATCGTTTCGATTACCGGGGGCAAATCGATTGTGCCGACGATTCCGGCCGAAGATCAGGCCAACCTGCTCAATGTCAAAGTGACCGTATATTCTTCCGAAGCCGATTTTGGTCCCGGCAACATTTCTCTGGCCGTGGGCGCCAACTGGGCCTCGGTTAATGATGACAACATCTTCAGTCATGCCTATGGCGTCGCGACCTTTACCCAGAAGCGTAGCAGTGTGACGGCGATCATTTTCGCCAAGCTGGGAAAAGACGATTTCTACACGATTGAGGCGGGCGACAAGATCGATCCCTTCAATGTAAGTTATGCCAATGGCGCAGTTGGCGTGGGCCTTGGCCTCGATACGAAATTTTCACAGCGCCATGATGTCCACTTTATCGGCGAATTATGGAACAGCGATGTCGCCCGGCCTACGAATACAAGCCTTCTGCTCGGCGTGCGCCTGGCCAACACCGATATTTCGGCCGATTTCGGCGCTGTCGTCACTACTCAATTGGGCTTCGGATTGATAACCGGCTTCGTATGGACGCCTTTTTAATCGGCCTCAGGTCCGGACGCGCAGATATTCCCTGTCGGAAATAGCCGTCCACTGTCGTGCCCGCGCCAGAAACTCCCTTTGGCTATCCAGTACCTCCGCCAGCAGCGGTGATTCTCCCGCGAGCTCATCGAGCACTATGGATGTCTGACGCCGCAATTCCCGAATGACTTCGGCAGGAAACTGACGAACTTTGACTCTAGGATAATCGCGAGCCATTTCCGCCCATGTCATGGTGTTCTTGTAAACCGATTCGCAGAGCATATCGAAGGATGATTCTTTCATTGCAACCTGAAGGATAGCCTTGATGTCGGAAGGCAGTGCTTCGTACGATTCCTTGTTGAACAGATACTGCAGCTCGGTACCCGGCTCATGCCAGCCTGTGTAGTAGTAATCCGCCACTTTTTGAAAACCCATACTAAGATCGAGGTGCGGTCCCACCCATTCGAGGGCATCGATGACATTCTTTTCGAGCGAGGTATACAGCTCGCCGGCCGGGATGTTGACAGGAGTGGCGCCGACGCGCGCCAGCACGTCGCCGGCCAGGCCGGGGATGCGCATCTTGAGACCGCGCAGATCATCGAGGCTCTTGATCTCCTTTCGAAACCAGCCGCCCATCTGAACAGCGGTATTGCCGGCATTAAAAGATAGCAGGCCGTGTCGCTCATAGACTTTATTCATCAGAGCAGTTCCGCCGCCATACCAGAACCACGCATTTTGTTCCTGAGCATTCATACCGAAAGGCGTCGCGGCAAGCGTAGTCATTGCCGGATCCTTGCCTTTCCAGTAATACGAGCAGGAATGTCCCATCTGATAGTGCCCCTCGCGCACCAGATCGAAGACCCCGAAGGGCGCTTTGTGCTTCGAGGCGGGATCCACCTCGATCTGCATACGCCCGCCGCTCATAGTCCGGACGTTTGCGGCAAATCGGAGCGCCCCATGTTCGAAGATGGGGAAATTGGGCGGCCAGGAGGTTGCCATACGCCAGTGAAACTCAGGCTCGACCGCGCCTTGCGCCTTCAATGCCGCCGGAGCGAGACCGGCGGCGCCCGCCAGGAAGCCAGTTGCGAGAAAACGACGGCGCCCGACGGACGACAGCGATGGCGGTGTTTGTCGCAGATCCTTAGATCGAAGTTTCATCATGCTTCCCGTAGGTCGAGGTAATTTTGTTCGGAAATAGCGGTCCATTCTTTCGCCGCAGCAAGGAACTGCTCCTGACTGTCCAGCACCGCGGCAAATTCCGCATTCTCGCTCGCGATTTCAGCGTTGACCAATTCTGTCTGCCGTCGCAGCTCAGCCATGACGTCATCCGGCAATGCCCCGACATGAACATCGGGATGCTGCGCCTGAAATTCACTCCAGGTCAGAGCGTTGTGGTAGACCGATTCGCAGAGCATATCGAAGGAACACTCCTTCATCGCTACCAGCAGCATCGATTGATAGTTGACCGGCAGGGCCTCGAAGGCTGATTTGTTAAGCAGAAATTGCGACTCGCCGGTTGGTTCGTGCCAAACCGTGTAGTAGTATTTGGCGATCTGCTGAAAGCCCATGGACTCATCGAGATACGGATTGATCCACTCCAGCGCGTCAATGACATTGCGCTCCAGTGCTGTGTACAATTCGCCAGGAGGAACATTGACTGGATTGACGCCAACGCGGGCCAGTATCTCACCGGCCAGTCCCGGGATACGCATCTTGAGGCCGCGCAGGTCGGCGAGGCTGCGAATTTCCCGCCGAAACCAGCCGCCCATCTGCACGCCCGTATTGCCGCCGGGATAGGACAACAAACCGTGTTTGGCATAGACCTCATTCATGAGCTCTACCCCGCCGCCATACCAAAACCATGCCGCCTGCTCCTGTGCGTTGAGGCCGAAAGGCATGGTGGTAAACGGCTGAGTGGCGGCGTCTTTGCCTTTCCAGTAGTATGAAGCGGAGTGGCCCATCTGATACTGACCTTCCCGCACGAAGTCGAATACACCAAGGGGCGCCTTGGTCTTGGATGCCGGATCGATTGCGATAGTGAACCGTCCGTTCGTCATTGCCGCCATGTGTTCGGCCAGGCGAGCGGCCGCGTTTTGCAGAAGCTTGATATTCGCCGGCCAGGAGGTCGCCAAACGCCACTCGACCTTGGGTGCAGCCGTGGCTTCGTCCCGAGCTTCTACCGCTTCAGGCTTGTCGGATGAACATCCTGCAAGCGCAAGCGCGCCGGCCGTAAGCGCGCCGTTTCTGATAAATTGTCTGCGACTCATAGGCGACAACAACTATTCCGAATTGCGAGTGGAGCCGGTGAGTTCCGGACAAAAAAAGCACAATTTACGCAGTTTGGCGGAATGCCGAAATCTTTTGTGGATCGCTGTAAACAGATGCGGCAGCGGCCATTTCCAAATGAGTACAATCAAGGTTTGCCGACGACGTGACTTCACCGTTTCTTCGCCGGTGGCTGTGGCGGCAGAGAAAGGATTCAGGCAGCGGCGTCAGGCGAGCGCCTGACTGAGAAGGGTTTGACGCAGCCCCGCTTGTTGATGCAATGCCCGAGGTGTAGTACTATGCATGGTAAATCCCCGCTTCCGATACCTTCCGACGGAATGGCCTTCAAAAAAATATGCCACTGCGCTGAATGTCAGTGCAGTGGCACATTGAATTTCCCTTAAAATCAATCAGCCATCAGTTTCCAGATGAAGGACCCGGACTGCCCTCCGTTTCGACCGGGGGACGTTGCGGTGCGGTCTGTCGCGCCGCTGAGTCGGACGAAGGTATCCCACTGTCGCCCGCCGGCGCTGAGCTAGGAGCATCCGGCCGACTTTGACGCGGCCGCGTCGCAGGCGCGGAAAGCGTCTCATCCTCATCCGCATCAGGGGAATCTTCCTTACTGAAGGCGCCCAGTTCGGACTCGACAGCGCGCCGGGTGCGGTCGTCGATCCGGTGACGCCAGAACTGTTGCACCAACTCCATCTGCGGCGAGGCCTGATGAGCGCGGTGGATCTGACGGCCGGCGCCAACGCTGTCTCCCATCGATAGCAGAGTCTGCGCGCGGAACAGAAGCATCTGCGCATCTTTCGGACGGATGTCCAGATAGCGATCGTTCAATTCCAATGTCCGGTCGAAATCACGGGAACGGCTGTTGATATCGACCATTATCGCGAGGGCATTGTGGTTATAGGGGTGCATCCACATTACCTCTTCGGCAATCCGCATCTGCACGTTGTCGATTACCTTCTGATCAAATGTCTGCTGGTTATTGGCTTGCTTCTGTTGTGCCTGCATCTGGCGCGAGACAGCCCGCGACAAATCCGTTATAGGCGAAAAGATCAGGTACTTGCCGATTCCATAGCGATACGATGGAAACTCATCGGTGGCAAAGATCTTCTTCACCAACTGATCGACCGGCGGTTTGCCGTTAACCAGGGCCGTATAGATCTGGCGGTCGCAAAGTGCCGTTACCAGATAACCAACCGCCAGATACAGGAAGTAAACCGCCGCAAGCTTGCGGGCAGTACTCAGTTCGCCGGTCTTGACGAAGATAAAGCCGCCCGCTGCCGCCAGCGTTACCGCCAGCATCCAGCCGACGCTGGAATCGAGCCCTTGTGCGACATAGACAACAAATAACATCGCCAGAAAGCCGACCGTCGCAAGGCGCGCGAGCAGCTCGCGATTGAGAGTCGGAAAGGTCCAGACTTTGGCCGGCTTCGCAATTCCGACGATAATGGCAGCGATACCGCCGACCCACAGCAAGCCGTAGATACGCGCGGTCAGAAAGTCGGTTTGGGTTGAGAAAACCCAGGCGAGGAGGCCGCCGATACAGGCAATCATTATCGGATTACGCCTGTAGCGCGAGGCATAATACATCAGCGCCAGTAAAAAGCCGATCCAGCAGAGAAAGCCGATCGGGCCTGTTTCGACTAATGCCTGCACCCAATCATTGTGAATTTCAGCGCCGAGGCTGTGCAAAATCGATGAATAGATGGGAACATATACCGGCCATTGTCCGATGCCGATGCCGGTTGCCCAAAACGGCACATCCAACGGGCCTTCGGGACGTTTGCGCACAGATTCGCCGAAGAGCATCCTTTCGGAGATATTCCAGAACTGTAAACGGTCGCTTTTACCTTCGACGATAATTTCGACCGTTTTCATAATGGCCCCGCCCAGCTCTTCCTTTCCGGTGCCTTTTAATTTCTGCGGATTTTTGTCGCCCTCGATCAGATTATCGCTTGCCGGCAGTCCCGCCAAACCGACTATCAGCAAGGCCATAATTCCGAGAGGAATAATTTTACGGCTGTAGAGCAGCTCCCGAAGATGTGCCGCGCTTAACCAGAAGGCGGACCCTACCATCCACAAGGCAACGAACGCGCCGCCGCCGTACAAGAGGCCGACAAGGAATCCCGATTCCAGGCCGCGATAGAGTTCGTCTTCACGCCCCTGGAAGTATATTCCGACAATAAGCCCGATTACCAGAGCCAGAAGTGTCAAAATGGTAAAAGAACTACGCTTAAATTTACGTACGGCCTCATCACCGATGCGCAGTTCGCGGAAGACATAGAGCAGTTCCATTCCCAGGAAGGCAAACAACATTCCGATCCAGCCCGATCGCGCCCGCGAATACAGCATAAACAGAAAGAGGCTCAGAAAAGCGGCGCTTGCGAAGCTGAAATGCCCGACCGATCGGACATGATGAGAAAACATAAACCACAACAGAAAGGGCAGCGTCATCACCATATAGGTGCCGGCGTAAGCCCGGTACGACAGCGTCGAGGAAGGTCGGCCGGCCGACATTATCCAGTCGAAGCCATACCAGCCGTTGCCATAAAACAGATACATACAGACGCCTATCAGACCGACAAGCATCGCGACGCCCGCAAAAACATTCCAGAATAAGGTAGATTCCCAGAATCGTGTTTGCTTGCCTATAATGTAGGCGGCGATGCCGTAGACCAGATATATCAGGCGTTCGAAGCCCAGAATCGGCTGCAGGGACCAGGTGAGGGCCAGCGTGCCCCAGGCCATGTAGCCCATCCAGAACAGCTCAGGCAGGTTAAAACCAAAGGTCTGCTTGCTGTCTCGCTTGTGGTTCTTGGTAGCAAGGAAAGCGACGAACAAGACGACACCGATATACACGGCCTTGATGTAAAAATCGATGGTATGAATCTGGTTGATGATAAACAGCGGATTGGCTGCCAGAAAGATCCAGGCCCAGGGGTGCTGCGCTACTGCTTCTTTGACCGCTGTGCCGCTACGACCACTGCGCACATCAACTCTTTCTTGTTTGCCCATTTGCTACTCTTGACTTGTGAAAGTATTACGTATGCTGCTGAATTAAGCGCATTCGTCCACAAAATTATACTTAGCTGAGCACTCCTGCAACGACTGCCCGACGATTACCCATAATTTACCGATTGGACAAGAGCAGTCTGACGAGAATGCACGTGTCGATATTGGTACTCGCTACTGCTTGATTACAGGAATTTTCAATCGGAAATCAACCCGGCCCTAACATACGGGAGGATTATCGGCGGCGAATACAACTGTCGATACGTTGCAGCGCTTCTTCTATATTTGCTACTGAATTGGCGTAGGAGAAACGCACGAAGCCTTCGCCATAGGCGCCAAAAGCAGTACCGCTCAGACAGGCAACACCGGCCTCGTTCAGGAGCAGATCGGCGAGCTGCTGCGAACTCATGCCGGTTTCAGTAATATTGGGAAAGACATAGAAGGCGCCCTTGGGCGAATGACAGCGGAAGCCCGGAATGGCATTAAGTCCGTCGACAATCACATCGCGCCGCTGCTTGAATTCGCTGACAAATGTAGCGACGGAAGGTAAGGTGGCGTCGCTCAATGCTTCGATGCCGGCGACTTGCGCGAAAGAAGCGGTACATGACGTACAGTTCGTCTGTAGTTTCGCCACATGCGCTGCAAGGGCGGCGGGCATAAGACCATAGCCCATGCGCCAGCCGGTCATCGCAAATGTTTTAGAGAAGCCATCGAGCACGATCGTCCGCTCCGTCATACCGTCGAACTGGGTGATGCTCTCGTGCTGAAAATCATCATAGGTGATTTGCGAATAGATTTCGTCGGAGAACACGATTAAATCATGTTTGCGCGCCAGCTCGGCAATTCCGGCAAGATCATCCCTGGTCAGAATACCACCCGTCGGGTTTTGAGGGGTGTTGAGCATAATCATGCGCGTCCGCGGCGTAATGCGCTCCTCGATATCGCTAAGATCAAAACGAAACTCTTTGTCTTCGCGGAGTGGCAGCGGTACCGCTTTGGCGCCCAGGAAATTGATCATCGACTCGTAAATGGGAAAGCCTGGATTGGGATAGATGACTTCATCGCCTTCATTGATGACTGCCATAAGGCCGTAGAAGATAATCGGCTTTGCGCCCGGCGTGATTACCACATTATCCGCCGTATAGGATTCGCGACCGCGCGTGCGGTTGAAATACGAGGCAATGGCTTCACGGGCCTGCGGCAGACCCGCCGAGGGACCGTAATGAGTAAAGCCGTCGCCCAGGGCTTGCTGTGCCGCCTTGATAATGTTGGCCGGCGTATCGAAATCCGGCTCACCAATTTCCAGATGGACAATATCGCGACCTTGAGCTTCCAAGGCTTTGGCTTTAACGAGGACTTCAAAAGCAGTCTCCGTACCGAGACGCCGCATGCGCTCAGCTACATTCATACTCCCGATCCCTGATTTGGAATGAATGGTTAGAACAAACTTGTAAATGATAAAGAATCATAATCCGGCCGAAGCCGTGGCCGGCGGCCGAATTCAGTGCTCGGCCCCTTCGTCGTCGGGCATTCCGCCGCCGTGCCGGATTTCAATCAGACGCTTGTTTTCGTCGTCGTCATTGAGTTTTATCGTTACGGAATAACGATCGCCGGGCAGTGCCCCGTTGGCCTTTTCAGCCCATTCGATAAGCTTGATGGCGTCATTGGAATGCGTGCATTCATTGAACCCGATATCGCCCAGCTCTTTCTTTGAATTGATGCGGTACAGATCCACGTGATATATTTTTACTTCACTATCATGGATAGTGGCGCCTTCATACTGATTTATTATGCTGAATGTCGGGCTGGATACAATTTCCACCACATTGAAATGCTCGCAAACACCCTTAACGAATTCTGTCTTCCCGGCGCCAAGATCGCCGTAAATGGCCACGGTATCTCCTCTGTGCAGTCGTTCAGCGAAATTGCGACCGAGCTCGGTCGTCTGATCTTCGCTATTAGACTCAAACACTTCCGCTTCCATAATTATAGTATCCAACAATGAAACACCTCATTTGCTTGCATGGAACCATAACGCGGCACTCTATCTCGTGCTTTGTCACTTGGGATCCAAAATAGCGACAGGTAGAATCATCTCCTCTAATGATATTCCACCGTGCTGAAAACTATCGCGATATTGACTGAGATAATGATTGTAGTCTGTCGGATAAACGAAATAGTAGTCTTCTTTCGCGACGATATAATTGGTCGTTACGCTCGAGCGCGGCAGCATATAGTCCTCTGGCTGTCGAATAATCATTGCGTAACGCGCATCGGACTTGACATTGCGACCGAATTTGAAGCGCAGGCAGGTAGACGTATCGCGGTCACCAAAGGTTTTGGCGCCACGCATGCAGCGAACGGCCCCATGATCGGTCGTCACAATAATACGAATATTTTTCTGGCTGGAAAGCGTCTTCAACATACCGTAGAGACTGGAGTGCCGGAACCACGAGCTGGTCAGTGAACGGTAGGCCGCCTCGTCCGGAGCGATTTCGCGCAGAATGGGATAATCCGAACGGGAATGGGCGATCATATCCACGACGTTCACTACGATCGCGGAAAGTTGATTGCGCGTAAAGTTGAGAATATCCTGCTCGATTTTCTTGCCGAAATCCGTGTCGATGATTTTAACGTACTTCAACTCATTGCGGAGCTGGATGCGCCGACGCTCCAGGAGTTTTTCCAGCAATTCCTTCTCGAATTTGTTTTGGCTGTGATCGTCGCCGCTGCCGTCGACCCACATCTTCGGATAATGTTTTTGGATTTCCAGGGGGAACAGCCCGCTGAATATCGCATTACGGGCATAGGGCGTCGAGGTAGGCAAGATCGAGCTGTAGTAATCGAGCTTAATGTTAAAGAGCGGCCGCAGTTGCTCCTCCATTATCCGCCATTGATCGAGGCGCATGCAATCGATCACAAAAAAGAAGGTCGACTCTACCTCCTGCAGCGAATCAAGAACATAGTTATCCACTATCTGCGGTGATAGTACCGGGCCATCGGCCTCATCGCCTTGGTTCAACCAGGACTGATAGTTGTCTTCTACGAACTTGGAGAACTCGGCATTACACTCGCGCCACTGATTGACCAGGGTTTCCTCCAAACCGATCCCCGGGTGACGATCGAGCTCCAAACTCCAGTTGACCAGCTTCTCATAGATCTCCACCCACTCGCTCCAGGAGAGCGGCTCGAACATGCGCCGCGCCACTTCATTAAAGCCCTGCAGATAATCCTGCGTGAACTTCTCACCGGCAATTTTTTCGGATTCGAGGAACTTTTTACATGCGGCCAGGATCTGAGCCGGATTGACGGGTTTGGTCAGATAGTCGTCAATTTTGCGCCCGATCGCCTCTTCCATTACGGTCTCAGCTTCATTCTTGGTTACCATGACCACCGGCACCGAGTAGTCGACATCCTTCATGCGCGACAGAGTTTCGAGCCCGCTCATTCCGACCATCGTTTCGTCGAGAAAGACGAGATTGTAGCTCGTTCCGCGAAACAACTCGAGCGCATCCTCGCCGTTGGTAGCCGTGCTGACGTCATAGCCGCGTTGTTCCAGTAAAATGATGTGCGGTCGCAGCAAATCAATTTCATCATCGACCCACAGAATATTGCCTTTGACGGAAGAATCCATAGAACTGCCTGTCTGCTATTGTGCAACAAATTCCGGTTTACAAGTGACGAGGTAGCAAATCCTTACAAAGGCTCTCCATTACAATTGGCGCGTGTCAAACTGGAATAGCAGGCAGTTGCCCGGAAAGACGTGGTGCCGGCGCTTGTCTTTATCTGCGCGTCCCGGACATTTTTCATCATAGCGATTGTTACAGTGCAATTGTGCCCCTTCGGGCAAACTGAAATTTTACTGAATTGTATATACGGATAGTAAAGCTGCATATTTCACGCACTAATTCCATTGATATTCTCAGTCCGGGCTGCGTAAATTGTTTTCTGGATGATTCAAGTTGGAAAAAACTAGCAACATGCTCAAACTATTCCGCTACCTCCTTTCTTTCACTATAATCGTCGGATTTGCAATATTCTGGTCTGTTCCGACGGCCTCCGGCGCGACCAATCGCGGGTCGGCGATCGGTATGACCGCTTTGCAGGAAGCCGAAGTCTTGCCGCAAGACAGCAGTGCCAGGCAGCGTTCGATCCTTATGAGTGTCTTTTTTGCACCGGCTTTCGGTGCCAGCGCCGATGATTTTTTCGACGTTTATCAACAGGAGCTGGGCGGTCTGGGACGCACTTTTGAGTCGCCCTTTGCCCTCGGAGCCAGTTCGAAGATATTTGCCGATGAGTGGCTGCGGCTGGGATTATCGATCGAAACGTCCATCCTGCGTTTTACCGACACCTTTAATCAGATCGTCTTCGAGGAGCGGAGCAGCGGCGACAGCATCATCCCTGTACGGGTCGGCACGCGCACGCTCAGCGAGGATATCCAGATGCGAACCATCCCCGTCTTTCTCACCGCCGAAATCATGCCCGTGAAGGCCCAGTTCAAGACCTATGCCGGCGCGGGCCTCGGCGCGTCTTTCGGCTGGATATTCTGGAACGAAGGGGTCGGCAGCACCGTGGACGATGATCTGCGCGTCGGCGGCACCCACATCGATCAGGGCTATGTGGCTCCGGCGGCACGCCTCTATGTCGGCACGCAGCTCGGCTTTGACGAATACTCGACGGGTTCGGCTCTGCACAGCCTGTTCATCGAAGTCCGTTACACCTATATCGGCGCATTTCTGCCGATGTTCGATGAAATCGCCGAACAGTTCGAAGATCCATCCGAACTGTTTCAAGACGATTTTTTGATCAACCCCGGCGGCATATCGATCGCCATCGGCCTCAGCTTCGAGTTCAAACCGCAGGCGAAAGGCAAAGCTAAATAATCTGTTGTTTGTACTTTGAGGCCAGTCCTTCGTATTTTTGCCGGGCAATTATTTCTTTTGCCCAGGCTTAGGAAGAAAAAGGTGGTAGTATGGAAGTTATGGTGACAGCGCGGCATTTCAAAGCATCGCCCGAGCTTCGTGAAGAAGCGACGAAAGCAGCACGTAAGTTTGAACGATTTTATGACGGCATCATCCGCACCGAGATAGTTTTGGCCAATGAAAAAGCAGCCGAGCCGCCCAACAAGGTCGAGTTCGTGGTCCATATCACGGATCATACGCTTGTCGTCAAAGAAGAAGGCGAGGAATTCGAGAAGTTGATCCACGATGCAAGCGAAAAAATCGTTCGCCAAATCCGCAAGCTGAAAACTAAAAGCGGCGACTAAGGCGAACAGCGCATGCCCATAACCGATAACCTTGAAGCCGTCACCCGCCAGCACATTCCGGTGTCGACGCTGGTCGATTCCTGGCGCGGACAGTTTGCGCTGAGCAAAGCCAACGGCGATATCGGGATGGCGAATCTAATCCGTGAAAGTGGCTTGTACCGGCCGCAGCTGGCATTGGCCGGCTACACTGACTTTTTCACCTATCATAAGGTGCAGGTCTTTGGCAATACCGAAGTGTATTATCTGAAGTCGCTGCCTCCCGCGAAACAACGTGAAGCTTTTGCGGGCATCACGTCTTTCGATGTTCCATGCATAATTCTCACCAACAATAATTCGCTCGATTCGGAACTGCTGGACATTGCCACGAATAATAATGTGCCTGTTCTGCGCACGGAACTGGCCACAACGGATACACAACGCCTGCTGACGGAGCTCCTCGATGCGCAATTCGCTCAGCGAGCCATGGTGCACGGATCTTTTGTGGATGTCTATGGCGTAGGCCTCTTGTTTCTGGGACGCAGCGGCATCGGTAAAAGCGAGATTGTACTCGACTTGGTGGAGCGTGGTCATCGGCTGGTGGCCGATGATGCTGTGCTGCTGACACGCAAGCGGGAAGACATCCTGATCGGCGCCGCCACCGGACCGGCCAAACATTTTATGGAAATTCGCGGCCTCGGTATTATCGACATCCGGCAAATGTTCGGTATGCGCGCCATCCGCTTTCAGAAACGACTCGAAATTGTCGTCGAGCTGGAAGAATGGAATCCGGCCGCCGACTACACGCGTACGGGGCTGGACGTCAATCTGACCTCCGTTCTGGACGTTGACATTTCTTTCGTTAAATTGCCGATTTTTCCCGGAAAGAACATTACCGTCATTGCTGAAGTCATTGCGCTCAATTATCTGCTCAGAGTCTACGGCTATAATGCCGCCGAAGAGTTTTCGCAGAAAATCGATGCCGAAATTCGGCGCAAACGCGAGAAATTGCCGTCCCGCGATCAGGATGTTGTCTTTCCTTATTTTGACAATGACTATGAATAATCAAGACCGAAAATGATGGAACAGCATGAGCGAATTTATGTAGCGGGGCATGGTGGTCTGGTCGGTTCGGCGCTGATGCGCAGCCTGAAGCAGGCCGGCTTCACTCAGCTCCTGACACGCGGCCGGAACGAACTCGACCTTTGCCGTCAGGCCGACGTCGAAGCTTTTTTCGATGCCGAACGACCTGAGTACGTCTTCCTGGCGGCTGCCAAAGTAGGGGGCATCGGCGCCAACAATGCCCTGCGGGCCGATTTTCTTTACGAGAACCTCGCAATTCAGAACAATGTCATTCATGCGGCCTGGAAATCCGGCGTCCGGAAACTGCTCTTTCTCGGATCCTCGTGTATCTATCCCAAAATGGCGCCTCAGCCACTGAAAGAAGACTATCTGCTTTCCGGTCCCCTCGAAGCCACAAATGAACCGTATGCTATCGCCAAGATTGCCGGTATCAAGCTCTGCGAGGCACTACGCGACCAGTATGATTTCAATGCGATCTCATGCATGCCGACTAATCTGTATGGACCTTATGATAACTTTGACCTGGAGACTTCTCATGTTCTCCCGGCTTTGATCCGCAAATTTCACGAGGCGCATGTGCAAGGTTCAGCGCCTGTTCAGTTGTGGGGCAGCGGCAGTCCGCGACGCGAGCTGCTGCATGTCGACGACGCGGCGGATGCTATGGTGTTCCTGATGCAGAACTACGATGGCAGACAATTTGTCAATATCGGCAGCGGTGAGGATCTCAGTATCCGCGACATTGCGGCTCTGGTCGCCGATGTCGTAGGTTATAAGGGCGAGGTCGTGTGGGATAGTTCGCGGCCGGACGGCACGCCGCGCAAAGTGCTGGATGTCAGTAAACTGCACGCTCTTGGCTGGAAGCACCGTTACGCTCTGCGGGAAGGCCTCAGTCATGCCTATGAGTGGTTTCGCGAGGAGTGGGCCGAAGCGCGCGCCGCTGGGTAAGGTAGTGTCCTGCCGAGAAATCGAAGTTCAATCGGCGCGCCCCGTGGACCGAGGCAGATAACCATCGTTGCGGATAATGTCAGCTATTTTTTTCTTGTTGCGAACTTCCGGCAGATAGTCGGTTATAAAGTCGTGCAGATACTGCAGGCGCTCGTTTTCCGTGAGCATTTCGAGCAATTCCTGCTTTTTGACATTGTCGAGACCGGCCTTTTCGGCGATGAGAAAGGAAGCCGGACTGTCCTGAGCGCTCTCGGTGTCGAGCACATCACCACTGCCGGCATAGATGATATCGATGAGTTGGTTATAGAGTTCGACGCACTTCTGCCGTAAATCCTCATTAACGAGATCCGCTTCGTCATCAAAAAAATCAACCGAGCCCAGCAGGTAGGGTTTCTCATCGCCGTTCATCGACTTCAGCCGATAACGACGGACGCCCTTGATGGCGATATCCAGGCGGCCATCGGGATAACGACGAAAAATATTGACGACTTCGGCGCTGCATCCGACGGGGTAGGTGCGGGCTGATCTGACCAGATTAATCCCGAACATGCTGTCTTCTTCAGTCACCTCGGCAACCAGTTTGCGGTAGCGCGGCTCGAAAATGTGCAGCGGAAGGATAGAGCCCGGGAACAGGACGACATTGAGCGGAAACAGGCCGATTGTAGTCACATACTCTCCATCGAGTGATGCAATACACAAAGGGGGAAGAATTCCGAATCCGCGATTCAAAATCTTCCCCCTGTCAACTTACAAAAAGATCAGTTAGCGGGCGAATTGCCGGTAACGATCGTTAATCCGTCCCCAGTGCAGACCGGCGAGAAAATTGTCGATGTAGCTGGCGCGGCCCGGGCCGTCTTTGTGATAGTAGGCATGCTCGAAAACATCACAGGCAATCAGAGGAATGCCGCCCCAGATGGCGCCGTAATGATGCTCGTCCACCAAGACATTCAGCAGGCGGCCGCTGTAGAGCTGGTCATAACACAACACTCCCCAGCCGGAGAGCTTCGCCGCGAATGCCGCCGCCTTGAAGTCGGCTTTCCAGTTGTCGATGCTGCCCCATTCATTGTTGATGGCGGCAAGGATTTCCGGACCAGCGTCGGTCGGTCCGTCGCCACCGAGGTTGGACCAGTACACGTCGTGCAGCAAAGCGCCGGCATGGTTCCAGGTACTGCGCCGCTTCAGCTCACCGACATGCGAGTAGTTGCCGTTGGCGGCGGAACGGTCGGCCGTTTCCAACTGCGTCTCGATTGTGTTAAGCGCCGCCACATAGCCTTTGTGATGTTTGTTGTAATGCCAGTCTGAAGTTTCGGGCGAAACGACATTCTGCAACAATTCTTTTGCTTCTTCATCCGAATAGGGACGCGGGTTGAATTTCCATTCGTATGCCATCGTAGACTCCAGACTTTAGTTTTGTAAGTTCTGTAAAAGAATCGTCTGACTATATTTTGTTATTGATCGTAGTCGACCACAATTTTGGCGCTGCGGGGATGCGACTGGCAGGTTAAGATGTAGCCCTCAGCCACCTCTTCATCCGTCAGCGCCTCGCGTTCGTCCATTTCAACTGTGCCGGAAATTAACTTCGCGCGGCAGGTACAGCAGGCGCCGATCTGACAGGCAAAAGGCGGGTCGACATCCTCACGAACAGCGACATCGAGTATCGTTTCTTCCGGTTTCACGCTAAGCCTGTTCTCGATACCGTAAAGCAACACCGTCACTTCCGCTTCCTTGAAGTCGAGGGCGGACTCGCTCGCGACCGCTGTCTCGTCTTCCTCGGCGCTGACATCAACCTGTCCGCTTCCGGCCAGCGGCGTCGTGAAGTATTCGCGATATATCCTGTCCTGATCTATGCCGGCTGCGGCCAGGGCCTCCTGCGTCGCTTCCATCATCGCCGACGGACCGCAAAGGTAATAGTGACAGTTCAGCATCTCGCGTTCGCTCATCAGTTCGCGCAATAGTTCGCCGCTGCGCTGTTTATCGAGACGTCCGCTCAGTCCCTGCCAGGCGGCGTCAGGGCGCGAGAGGACATGAACAATTCGCAATCGCTCGCCGAATTCAGCCTGCAAGTCCTGCAATTCATCATAGAAGATGATTGTGTCCCGTCGCCGGTTGCCATACAGCAGAGTAACACGGCTGCTGGGTTCGTCTTTCAACACGCTCTTAATGATCGACATCAGCGGTGTAATACCGCTGCCGGCGCCGATAAGAACATAATGGCGCGCATGGTAGGCCTGCAATTCAGCTACGAAATTACCCAGAGGCGGCATAACATCCATCTCGTCGCCCGCCTTGAGATGGTTGTTGATGTAATTCGACACCAGACCGCCATCCACGCGCTTGACGGTAATAGTAGGGGCCTCGCCATTGGTGGCGCAGGAGCAGAGGGAATACGAACGGCGGGCATCGTCCTGCTGCAAATGCGGTCGCACGGTCAGGTATTGCCCCGGTTTAAAGCGGAATGCCTCTTGTAATGCAGCCGGAATCTCGAAGGCGACCGAAACGGCATCATCAGTTTCGCGCCTGACATCGGCCACTTTTAACTTGTGGAAGGTTATCGCCATACAATGCAATATTTTTTCGATTAATGGACACAGATCCTGCGCTGCACAACGCAGAAAGCCTGCATAGTCGATAAACCGCGGGATTTATTATATCCCCCGCCGGCTCAGAAGAATCCGAGTTCCAACATTGCCGCCTCGGACATCCGGTCCTTATCCCAGGGTGGCTCGAAGGTTATCTCCACCTCGGCATCCTTGATGTCAGGCAGCGATTTGACGCGCTCTTCCACCTCGACCGGCAAGGTGCCTGCCGCCGGACAGTTGGGCGCCGTCAAGGTCATCAGGATATGGGCATGTCCTTCCTCGTTTACCCGAATGTCATAAATCAGGCCCAGCTCGTAGATGTCGACGGGAATCTCGGGATCGTAGACGGTTTTGAGCACCGACACGATTTTGTCGTTCAGCGTAGGTTCGCTCTGCGTTTCTTGCATTCCTGCCATCCTGGTATGAATGGCACCGAAGTGGATTCGGGATTATTCGGTTGACGCTACAGATTCCTTGCCCAGCAAAGCATTGTGCAATGTATGCCAGGCCAGGCTGGCGCATTTAACGCGCGCAGGAAATTCGCGCACGCCTTCGAATACGGCCATTTTGCCCAGCTCGACCGAGTCATTCCCAGCATCAGCGCCTTCGGTGACCAAATTGTGAAATACATCGAACATCTTTTGCGCTTCACTCACACTCTTGCCTTTAACAAGCGTGGTCATGATTGATGCGGAGGCCTTGGATATGGCGCAACCGGAACCTTCGAAGCGCAGGTCCTCGACCATGCCGTCGTTGACGACAAGGTACAGCTTGATACTATCGCCGCACAGCGGATTAAAGCCCTCGGCCGACGCGGCGTTTTCCAACGCACCGAAGTTGCGAGGGCTTTTGTTGTGATCCAGGATCACTTGTTGGTATAATTCCTGCAGGTCTGTCATCAGCCTCGAAAAATATCGATTACTTTGTGAAGTGCGTTAATTAACGTGTCGATTTCACTCCTGGTGTTGTAAAAAGCGAAGGAAGCGCGTGAAGTCGCCGGAACGCCGAAGTGCTGCATCACCGGCTGTGTACAGTGGTGCCCCACGCGGATGGCGACACCTTCATGATCGACAAAAGTACCAATATCATGCGAATGAATATCGTCCATCACAAAGGAAATGACGCTGGCTTTATGTTGTGCTGTGCCGATCAGTCGCAGGCCGTCGATGGCGCCGATTTTTTCAGCGCCGTACCGCAGCAGCTCAAGCTCATGCGCTTCGATCGCCGCATGTCCGATATCGTCGATAAAGTCGAAGGCGGCGGCGAGCCCCGCCACGCCAGAGATGTTGGGCGTGCCGGCCTCGAATTTATACGGCAGCTCGTTATAAACTGTCTTATCAAACGACACATACTTAATCATGTCGCCGCCGCCGTGGTAGGGCGGCATGACATCGAGATGTTCACTCTTGCCGTACAGGAAGCCGATTCCGGTCGGACCAAACACCTTGTGCCCCGAGCATGTATAAAAGTCGCAGCCCAGGTCCTGCACGTCAATTTTCATATGCGGTGTCGATTGCGCACCGTCGACCAGTACCGGCACGCCCTGCGCGTGCGCCATCTCGACAATCTGTTTTACCGGGTTGATCGTGCCGAGTGAATTCGAGACATGGACGACCGATACGAATTTTGTGCGTGGGCCGAGCAATTTGGCGAACTCGTCCATTCGTAGCTCACCCTCTTCGTTGATCGGAATGACGCGCAGGATTGCGCCGGTTCGCTGACAAAGCATTTGCCAGGGCACGATGTTGGAGTGGTGCTCCATGTGCGAAATGATAACTTCGTCGCCTTCGCCGATATGCGTGCCGCCATACGACGAGCACACCAGATTAATAGCCTCCGTGGTACCGCGGACAAAGATGATTTCGCGGCTGTCGGGGGCATTAACGAATCGCTGCGCACGTTTGCGGGCCGACTCATAAATATTGGTCGCCTTTTCGCTCAGATAATGGACGCCGCGATGAATATTACTGTTCGCTTCGCTGTAGTACGACGCTACGGCATCAATCACCGACTGCGGCTTTTGGGTGGTTGCCGCATTATCCAGGTATACCAAGGGCTTGCCATGCGGACGTTGCCGGAGGATGGGAAACTCCTTGCGAATCTTTTCAACATCCAACCGCGATTCACGCTGCGAATGCGTCTGTTCCGCGCCTAATGTTTCGATCTGACTCATACGTGTACCTGAGACCCCTAAAATGTAAAAGAAAGACGCTCGGTAATCTGAGCGTCCAGTTTAGTTCGCAATTCTTCGACTTCAATCGTATTCAGTATTTCGACAGCAAAAGCATGGACCAGGATCGCCCGGGCCGCTTCTAAACTCAAGCCGCGCGAGCGTAGATAAAACAAAGCGTTTTCGTCCAATTGGCCGGACGTGGCGCCATGACTGCACTTAACATCGTCGGCAAAAATTTCGAGCTGCGGCTTGGTGTTAATCGTCGCGCCATCGCTTAAAAGTATATTGTGATTGGATTGAAAGGCATTCGTTCGTTGCGCGTCCGGGCGAACGAGTATCTTACCGTTAAATACGCCCTGAGAACGCTCGTCGTAAATGCCCTTGTAAAGTTCGTTGCTGGTGCAATGCGGCACGGCGTGGTCCACCAGCGTGTGGTTGTCCACAAACTCGCGGCCTTTGAGCATCGTCAGGCCGAAGAGGTCGGTATGAGCGGCTTTGCCGGCCAGTGTCGCGTTAACATTATTGCGCAGCATTGCGCCGCCAAGAGACAGCGTAAAGGAACGCAGCAGGCTGTTCGCGTGCTGATGCGCCTGTATTGTAGCGATGGACGAGGCAAGCGGACTGTCGTTCTGCACCTTGTAGTAGTCCAGCTGCGCGCCCTCGCCGAGCACGACTTCGCTGACAATGTTGCTGAAACTGCGTCCCGCTCCGAGCGTGTGCGTCGATTCGATAACTGTCGCCCGAGCATTAGCATCGAGCAGCAGGAGATGACGCGGCTGCACGAAATAATCGGCTTCACGCGCATCATTAATCATCAGTAGGTGAATCGGGCGGCTGACCCGCCTGCCGGCAGAGACGTTGAGAAAGAGGCCATCACGCGCAAAGGCCGTACTTAGCGCCGTAAAGGCATCGTCCGTATAGGCGGCATGTTGAGCAAAGTGTTGATCAAAGGCCGGTGCGAATCCTTTTTGCGCTTCAGCGAAGCTGCCGATACACAGTTCGGCCTCCTCGTCGGCAGACGTCGACAGCTCAGACCGGAACCAGCCGTTCACAAACACCAGGACATGGGCATCCAGATCGTCGATCAGGAAAGGACGAAAGTCATCGGCTGACAGGTCGATTGCAGGAGGGCCCATCTGCGTCCGAAAAGGCTGGCGCAGCACCGCAGCCATATTGGTGTATTTCCATTCTTCATGGCGGGGTGTCGGGAAGCCGAGTTGATCGAAATGCTGAATCGCTTTACGGCGAATAGCGTGGATCGGAAGCGTGCTGCTGCCGTTCAGGGACTGTTCGAAGAGCTGAAAATCGCTCAGCAATTTGTCTTTGAAATTCACTACTGGATTTGTCGCGTTCATGAAATGCTACACTTTCTGCTGATTCTGTTAAACAATCCTATACAGCATCGACGGCCGGCGACGCGGCGGCTTCCTGTTTGATCCAATCATATCCTTTCTCTTCCAGTTCCAACGCCAGCTCCTTGCCGCCCGACTTTACGATACGGCCGTCCGACAGTACGTGTACAAAGTCGGGAACGATGTATTCCAGCAGACGTTGATAATGCGTGATGACAACAAAAGCGTTCGCATCGCTCCGCAGTTGATTGACACCGTTGGCCACGATGCGCAGAGCGTCGATATCAAGGCCGGAATCCGTTTCGTCGAGGATCGCCAGGCTCGGCTCAAGCATCGCCATCTGAAAAATTTCATTGCGCTTCTTTTCACCACCCGAGAAACCCTCGTTGAGTGAACGCTTGGTCAATGCGCCGTCCATTTCCACCAGGCGCAGCTTCGATTTCATCATCTGCAGAAACTCGATTGCATCGATCGGTTCCTCGCCGCGGTGTTTTTTAATCTCGTTCAGCGAGGCCTTAAGGAAGTTAGCGGTGCTGACGCCCGGTATTTCCACCGGATACTGAAAAGCCAGAAAGATGCCCTCGCGTGCGCGCTCTTCGGGCGCAAGGTCCAACAAGTCCGTTCCCTGATACTCGACGCTGCCGCCCATTACTTCGAATTCTTCCCGGCCGGCCAATACTGAAGCCAGCGTACTCTTGCCGGAACCGTTCGGCCCCATAATGGCGTGTACTTCGCCCGGCTTCACTTCCAGCGACAGCCCCTTGAGAATATCCTTGCCGTCAATCGCGGCCCTTAGATCTTTAATGCTTAACATTAACCTGCTTTCGAATAATAGTCGTTTAAGATTCTGAAAATTGGTCTCGTTTGCGACGAGCACGTATTAACCGACGCTGCCCTCAAGACTGATGGCCAGCAGCTTCTGGGCTTCCACCGCGAACTCCATTGGCAGCTGGTTGAGCACTTCACGCGAAAATCCGTTAACGATCAGCGCAACGGCTTCTTCCGTATCGATGCCGCGCTGATTGCAATAGAAGAGGATGTCCTCGCCGATTTTTGACGTGGTCGCTTCATGCTCTACCGTCGCCCCGCTATGACTCACTTCCAGATAGGGAAAGGTATGCGCGCCGCAGGTATCACCCAGGAGCAGCGAATCACACTGCGAATAATTTCGCGCGGCGGCGGCGCTTTTGTTTATCTTAACCAATCCGCGATAGGAATTCTGACTTTTGCCGGCCGAGATACCTTTCGACACGATCCGGCTGCGGGTATTTTTGCCGATGTGAATCATCTTGGTGCCCGTGTCGGCCTGTTGCAGATTATTCGTAACGGCCACCGAATAAAACTCGCCAATAGACTCATCACCTTTTAACACAACGCTTGGATATTTCCAGGTGATCGCCGAGCCGGTTTCAACCTGCGTCCAGGAAATTTTTGATTTATAACCCTGACAGATGCCGCGTTTGGTCACGAAATTGTAAATGCCGCCCTTGCCATCCTTGTCGCCCGGATACCAGTTCTGAACGGTCGAATACTTTATCTCGGCGCGGTCGAGAGCCACCAGTTCGACTACCGCGGCATGAAGCTGGTTTTCATCACGCATCGGCGCGGTGCAGCCTTCCAGATAGGAAACGTAGCTGCCTTCTTCGGCAATAATGAGGGTACGCTCGAACTGTCCCGTATTAGCGGCATTGATGCGAAAATAGGTAGAGAGCTCCATCGGGCAGCGAACACCGGCCGGCACATACACAAATGAGCCATCGCTGAATACAGCCGAATTCAATGCAGCGTAAAAATTGTCGTTCGTCGGTACGACGGTCCCCAGATAGCGGCGCACCAGATCGGGATACTCCTGTATTGCCTCACTCATCGGACAAAATATGACGCCGAGTTCCGCCAGCTTCGACTTAAAGGTAGTCGCCACCGACACGCTGTCTATTACGGCATCGACGGCAACGCCCGTCAGCCGCTTCTGCTCCGCAAGTGAGATGCCGAGCTTTTCGAATGTCCGCAGCAGCTCCGGGTCAACTTCGTCAAGGCTCTTGGGCGCTTCACTGCTTTTCGGCGCGGCGTAGTATGAAATCGCCTGAAAATCGACCGGCGGGTAGTGAACATTAGCCCAGCGCGGTTCTTTCATTTTTTGCCAATCGCGAAAGGCCTTGAGACGCCATTCGAGCATAAATTCCGGTTCGTTTTTTTTGGCGGATATCAGGCGGACGACATCTTCGTTCAAACCCTGCGGAATAATTTCCTGCTCGATGTCCGTCACCCAACCGTACTTGTAATCGCTGTTCGTAACTTCTTCCAGCAGCGCTAAATCCTGACTCATAGTATGGACTTTCTATTAAGGTACAACAAATGAGAGTCGCCGACCGGTGGCCGACCGTGGTCATTCTTACACGCCGAAAGAGCTGCCGCAGCCGCAGGTTCGCGCCGCATTGGGATTGTTGAATGTAAAGCCGCGTCCATTCAATCCATCGGTAAAATCGAGCTCTACGCCCATCAGATAAAACAGACTCTTGGGATCGATAAACATCCGGACGCCCTGTACATCGAGCACGCGATCATCTTCGCGTGCCTCGGCGTCGAAACCGAGGTTGTACATAAGGCCGGAGCAGCCGCCGCCTTTAACGCCCACCCGCAGCCCATAGTCTTCGCCGATACTGTTCTCAGCTTTGATTTTCTTTACTTCGTCGATGGCGCGCTGGGTAATCTGGATGTTGTCCTTTTCTTCTGCGCCCGTTATGCCGGTATCAATTGTCTCTACCATGGCCACTATCCTGTTAAATGAATGAAGCTAAAAGCTGTCGGCAAAAATCAGAGAGGATACACCAGAACCGCCTGATCTTCCACTAATTCGGTCAGCGTCATCGATCCGAGTAAGTCATCGATTTTCTCCTGAATCTTGTGCATAGGATTCTTAATCGTGCACTTCGAAAATACCTGACAATTACACTGGTCGCCGCCATCGACGCACTCCACGATCACCGGCCGCCCTTCAATTGCTTTGATAATGTCGCCGACCGAAACGGCATCGGGATCGCAGGCCAGCACATAGCCGCCGCGCACCCCCTGATACGAATGGATAAATCCCGTCCGCGCCAGGCTCTGCATGGTTTTGGCCAAAAACTCAAAGGAGATGTCGTACTGCTCGGCGATCTCTTTGGCGGAAACGACCGCCTTGGATTTATGCGCCATGTATTGGAGGGACAGAAGGCCGTATTCAACTTTTTTGGATATGCGTAACACGAGTAAATAGGAGTATTTTTGTCGGATTTAATTTCACAGCAAAGCCCGTTGTTCGACGGGCCGCTTTCATGACGAAACAAATATACGACTTATTTAGTCCTGTATCCAAGTAATTGCAAATGCGCTATTTTCTGCGCAAATTTTAGGTTTGTATTTTTGAAGCGTGCTTCGAACAATGGTGGCACAGCCAATTCGTTAGCGTATACCGGATGAACGCCTAAAAACAGGAAACAGAAATTGATGAGTAAGCATCCAGCGCCTTCCGCCGAGAGTTTTGGTCACCATGCCGCCCTGGCAGTCAAAAAGCATTTTCATTACGCGATGAAGTTTCAAACGGATGTCTTGCGCGACAGCGACCCCGAAAACCTGCACCAGATGCGAGTGGGACTGCGTCGATTGCGCACGGCAATTCGCGTCTTTCATTTTGGCGTTGAAGTTCCGGCCGACGGACGTAACAGTCGCATCCGCAAAATCATGCACATTTTGGGTGCCGTGCGCGATCTTGATGTGCTCAAGGGTGAAATTCTCGAAGAGCTGAAGCCTCTGCTCGACGAGGCAGAACGCAGCGCCCTTGATGCCGCTATCGCCACCCTGGACAAGGAACGCGATGTCGTCTTCGCCAAGATGCGCAAGCTGTTTACCGCCTCGCTTTACAAGAGTTTCAAGCAGTCCTATCAGGATTGGCTGAAAAGCCCGCGCTACACGGAAAACAGCCATTACCCCATGGCCGGTATGGCGCCCGATATTCTGCTCCCCTTGTTGAGTCAGCTGTTCCTCCATCCCGGATGGCTGCTCGGCACCGTCAGCAGCGAAGCGGGAATTCAGGTGCGCAAGCACATCGGCTACCGGAGTTTGCACGGCATGCTCTACGATGAACAGGAAGTTCTGCACGATCTGCGCAAGCAAATCAAACGCGTCCGTTACCAGTCCGAGTTTTTCACCAAGCTGTATCCGCCCGTCTTCGCGGCCTGGATCAAGGAATTGAAACGCTGCCAGGATATCCTCGGCTGGCTGAACGATACCGCGGTCCTTCACGATTTTCTGCGAAGCCGGGTGCACGAAAACTGGGAACAAGAGCTTCCGACACTCAACCAATATATCCGGCAAGAACAATTGCGGGTTTGGCGCCAATGGCAGACGATCCAGCAGCGCTATCTCAATCATGATCTGCGCAATAAGCTGCGGATGCAGATTCTTCAGCAATCGCCGCCCGCCGCCGCCACGGCCGAGAAAAAGACCAAATCAGGCGTGGCGGGCAAAACGGTAAGAGTGTCGGGCGCCGGCGTCACGCCCCCGAACAGGCAGGCCAGACAGAAGGTCGCAACACCCCATCCGGCGCCGGCGGGCCTGAAAACACCGCCAACGGCCTCCGTTGTACCGGCGTCATCGACCAAGGCAGACTCCAGACCCGACAAGCAACAAGGCAATCCCGGTCGCACAACCGCCGCCGAGAAGACGAAAAGCAACAACAGCAGCGCTTCCTCCCTCGACGGCTGATCGCGCATCTAGATTAGTTGTGGGCATCGGATGGCGGCATATTGCTGAAATCCTGTAAGGTAAAATTGACGGGTGGATAGAATAGCGAGGCATCCAACTGCTTCGCTTCAACCGCCGTTACCTCGATGTTCATCCCTTCTTTTGCGTCGGCGGTGGTCGATACGATCAGAAAAGGAAAAAACTCGGGAGTTCCAAAGCGCTGCTGTAAGCGAAACATTTTGTTATCGAGCATCTTCCTTTGTGGGACGCCGCTCAGCATAAAGCTCGGAAAAAAGGTACCGAGCCCCCTGGCGTTCCACAGTTCGGCCTTGTTGTTTTGCTCATCGACAAATGTCCATTGCTCACAGGTGTAGCCCAGAATTTGCTTCGTTTTGCCGGTTTTGACAGGCACGGCAAGCTCTTTTAATTTCGCGTCCTGCGGTATCTGCGCTTTTTCGCCCATACTGAATCGGTGAAGTTCAATATCTTTGTCATTGAGAGGAAACTTCAGCGCGACTTTATCGGCAGGCTTGATTATGTAGTGGCTTCGGGTCTCATAGTCCATTATCATCACCATACCGCTGCCATTTTCACCGGTAAATTCGAACCTGGTCTTGCTGCCGCTGACGTGCATGGAAAAGGAACGGCTTTCGCCTTCACTCGAATTAGTCTTGTAGCTTACGACGCCCTCGAAAGTTTTTAGCTCTTCGCCGTAGCCAATCCCGCATGCCATCAAAAGCAGTAGTGCCGCCACAAGCGTATGGCGGCAAGGGAATAAGAACCACATAGGATGCTCCTTTGCTGTTAAAACGCAAATAGTAGATTGTTGATGGCAGTGGTTGGCGCAGCTGCGCCCTTCAGACTTTGTGTCCTGTAAGGAAAAACATCTTAAATATCACAATTTCCGGAATGACCAGCAAGACCAAGGACAGAGTGTCCCTGGTAAACCAGGAACTGAAGCCGGCGGCCGGTGCGACAACTTGCGCAATGGTACTGGTAATTGCCCAGCCGACCGAAAAGATCAGCGCCATGATCGTCAGCGCCAAAAGGCCTTCTTTGGCATTGCCATCCTGCCAGCGCAGCACAAAGGCGTAAAGGGCGGCAACAATGTGAAGGTGGAAAATGAAAATTTCGATCATTCTGCTCCTGCGGGCCTCAATGGCGTCCTGCTCCGGTTAATGCGGACGCTAAATTACTGATTTGCCGTCTACCGGCAAGAGGCATTTAGTGACCGTTTGATTTTTTGGCCTTGCCGTCGGGTTCATCGGCTGCTAGCTTGAAACTTTCACTTGAACCGGCAATTCGCACGACGCCGATTGTGAGCCCGGGAGCCAACATGTCCCACAAGCATCTTGCCATCAAGGAATGGCAGTCGAAGGACAGGCCGCGCGAACGGCTCGCCGCCAAAGGGGCAGCGTCCCTCTCCGACGCCGAGCTGCTCGCGATCCTGATCAGGCACGGCACCCGCGGCTCCACGGCTCTTGATCTGGCCCGCGCGCTGCTGCAGACCTATGGTTCGCTCGCGGAGTTGAGTAAACGCGATTGCAGCGAGCTGACGGCAGTACACGGCATGGGGGGCGTCAAGGCAATCACATTGGCCGCGGCCTTTGAAATGGGCCGACGCGTGGAGTCGGAACCCTTCCGGGATGACCTCATCATCCGCAGTCCGCACGATATCGCCTGCAAATACATTCCGCTGATGCGCGGCCTGCGTAACGAACGTTTTTATGTATTGCTCCTTAATTCCGCCAATATTGTCTTCCGCGAAGCACAGGTCAGTGAAGGATCACTGAATGTCAGTATCGTCCACCCGCGCGAGGTATATCGCCTGGCGATCACCGAAAGCGCCGCCTCGATTGTTGTCGTCCACAACCATCCTTCCGGTAACCTGCGTGCTTCAAGAGCCGATATTCAGATCAGCAATCAATTAAAGAGCGCGGGACGCATTGTCGGAATTCCGCTGCAGGATCACATCATAATCGGCGGCGAAGCCTTTCTGAGCATGAGAGAGGAAGGTCTGCTCGACGATTGAAAAGGCAGGGTCAGCGCACTATTTTGGCGCCGTTTTCGTCGTTTGCCGGTGATTTTCAGCCTATTGAGCTTCTTTGAACCAGTAGCAATTCCCAGGAGGAGCGGCAATGCCGACTTACGATTACGTTTGCAAAACCTGCGGCAGGACATTCGAGTACTTTCAGTCGATCAAGGCCGACAAGCTCAACTTTTGCCCGGAGGAGATCTGCAATCAGGAAGAGACCGGAAAGGGCGCGGTAGAACGTAAAATCAGCAGCGGCGCAGGTGTCATCTTCACCGGTGACGGTTTTTACCAGACAGATTACGTCCGTTCGGACGAAGGCGGCACGCCGAAAAAGGCCGCGGGGAGCGATGCGGGCAACGACGCGAAAACGACGGATGCAAGTTCCAAAAGCGACAAGAAGGACTCCACCCAATCTTCCACGTCCACCTCGGCCGATTGAGCTTCCGCCTAAGCAAAACCCCCGCGACGCAGACTGGCTCGTTTCGTCGAGGGGGTTTCGGATTGTCCGCAGACCGGCTGATGGGAATTGCCGCCGGCCTCGCATGAAAGGTGAGTAGGCTACAAGAGGCAGTAAGGTCTCATTGTAATCCTGACGATTGTGTAGAAGAGCGGAACATCCCCACCCTCGCAATGAGCCGGAGATCAATCTTTTAAAACTTCACGCGCAATGACTATGTGCTGAATCTCCGAGGTACCTTCATAGATCTCGGTGATCTTGGCGTCACGGAAAAAACGCTCTACATTATACTCGCGCACATAACCATAGCCGCCATGGATCTGGACTGCTTCATTGGCAACTTCGACCGCTGTCCGCGACGCAAAAAGCTTGGCCTGCGAGGCTTCCAGCACGAAACGCTCCCCCTTGTCCCGCAGCGCCGCCGCCCGGTAAATCAGGAGCCGCGCCGCATCCACCTTCATCGCCATCTCCGCAATC
>JANQRB010000135.1 GCA_028284775.1 Candidatus Kapaibacterium sp.
GCAGTCGGCAAAGAGCCGCCAATGTTGACTGGTTGGCAGGGTTTCGCAAAAGAACTGCATACGGCCCTTGTCGAGCTGCTCCCGGGAAATCGCGAGACAATCCAGAAGAGCCTGCCGTCGCTGATCTCCGAAAGGCAGTGCATCGGCGTTCTGAAAATCATCCCAATTGTGAATGCCCGCCTGCCAGAGACGCTGTTCCGTCAGCAGGCCGACTCCGGGTAAATGGCAGAAGCTGTTGCGCAGCATAGATAGCGAGCTTTAGGTTAAGGGCCGGCAAGCAGTCGCGGGGATAGTCTGAATGAGCAAAGGCGGCCATCGACGGATTCGTCGTCCGGGGGCGCGGCGCCCGTCTCATTCCACTTCGAAATGATGTTCGCGCCAGGCGCGCATCCCGCCATCCATCGAGATTACATTGTGATAACCCATTTTCTGCAGATTGTCAGCCGCCAGTGCCGACCGATAGCCTCCGCCACAGTAAAGTACGATCTCGGCAGCCTTGTCCGGAATCTTGTCTTCAATATCGCGCTCAATCACACCGCGACCGATATGCACCGCACCGGGAATGTGATCACGCTGCCATTCGCTTTCTTCCCGTACATCGACCAGGAAGAAGCGCTCGCCGGCAGCCAGGCGATCGTGAATACTGACGACATCCGTTTCGCGAATTCGGGTCCGCGCATCATTGACAATGTCGACAAAGCCTGTGGCATGCTGCATAGTCTCCAGCTCCTCGGATTCATAAGAGAAATAAAGACCCGCGCCAAGCAAAATCAGCCACATCAGGCCCAGCAGGAGCCATCGCAGGGAAGACGCCGGTTGTTTGGCTGCCTGTTGATATGCGTTGTTCTCCACAATCCGGCTCCGGTCTGTTGTACTTGCTGTCCGTGACAATCAAATGGGGGCTGCCAATCGAGCCTGCTCCGCTGACGCGATCCCCGCAAGTTCAATTGGACGCACCATAATCTGATCGGCCACTAACGAACTGAGATTGAATTATTGCTGTCGCACGCGCGGACTGCCGTTTAGGCGCGTGTTAACTTCTTGTATTTGATCCGTTCCGGCAGAATGGTCTTCACCCCTTTACGGCGCTTATAATCCTCTTCATATTGCGTATAGTTGCCGTCGAACCAGACCACGCTGCTGTCACCTTCGAAGGCCAGAATATGCGATGCGATACGGTCGAGGAACCAACGATCGTGCGAGACGACCACGGCGCAGCCGGCAAAGTTAAGCAAGCCTTCTTCCAGAGCGCGTAGAGTGTTGACGTCAAGGTCATTGGTAGGTTCGTCAAGCAGGAGCACATTGCTGCCTTCACGCAGCATTTTCGCCAGGTGGACGCGATTTCGTTCACCGCCCGAAAGCTCACCGACCCTCTTCTGTTGATCCGAGCCGCTGAAATTAAAGCGCCCCACATAAGCGCGCGAGTTAATGCTGCGGCCGCCCAGCTCGATCGTATCGACACCGCCTGTTACCTCTTCCCAGATACTTTTGCCCGCATCAAGGGGTCTGCTTTGATCGACATAGCCTAACTTGACGGTCTCGCCGAGACGAAGTCCGCCGCCGTCCGGTTTTTCATCCCCAATAATCATTCGGAACAAGGTTGTTTTACCGGCGCCGTTCGGTCCGACAACACCAATAATGGCGCCGGGCGGCAATGAGAAACTAAGATTTTCCATCAGCAAACGATCGCCGAAGGCTTTGCTGAGTCCCTCGGCTTCTATCACGATATCGCCCAGACGCGGCCCGGCCGGGATGGTGATTTCAATATCCTCCGGAGATCGATCACGCTGCTCTTCAAGCATTTTCTCGTAAGCGGCAATGCGTGCCTTGCTCTTGGCATGCCGTCCCTTTGGACTCTGACGCACCCACTCCAATTCGCGCGAAAGGGCTTTCTGCCGCTGCGATTCCTGCTTTTCCTCGGTAGCCAGACGCTGTTGCTTTTGCTCCAGCCAGGAGGTGTAATTGCCTTCGAAGGGGATGCCGTGGCCGCGGTCGAGCTCCAGGATCCAGCCCGCGACATTGTCCAGAAAATACCGATCGTGCGTCACGGCGATGACAGTGCCGGGATACTGCCCCAGATGATGCTCCAGCCAGGCCACCGATTCCGCATCCAGATGATTCGTCGGCTCATCGAGCAAGAGCACGTCGGGTGACTTCAGCAGCAGCCGGCAGAGAGCCACACGCCGCCGTTCGCCGCCCGATAGATGTTCGATCTTCGTATCGCCGGGCGGACAACGCAAGGCGTCCATCGCCATCGTCAGCTTGCTGTCCAGATCCCAGGCATTAAGATGATCGATTTGCTCCTGCAGCTTAGCCTGACGGTCGATCAGCGCATCGAAGTCGGCCTCCGGATCACCGAACTGCTCGTTGATGGACTCGAATTCCTTCAGCAGGTCGGCCGTCTCCTGAACACCTTCTTCCACGATCTCTTTAACCGTCTTGGCATCGTCAAGCAGCGGCTCCTGTGGAAGGTAGCCGAAGCTGATATCCTTGTTGGCTGTAATCTTGCCCAGGTAATCCTGTTCCTCGCCGGCAATGATACGCAGCAAGGTACTTTTGCCGGCTCCGTTCAAGCCCAGCACTCCAATTTTAGCGCCATAGAAAAAGGAGAGGTAAATATCGCGCAACACCTGCTTGTTCGGCTTGTACACTTTGCCGACGCCAACCATCGAGAAAATAATCTTATTGTCGCTCAACGCTGTTTCAATCCTTGCTACAAAGTCCAACAGATGAAATTACAGCGGCAAAATTACAAATTCCCCGGCATTCTGATGCGCAAAATCGGAGGAGCGAGTAAGGCCTTCCTGCATTTAGACGGCAAGCGTCGAGCATCGCCCACCAGGACCATTCCAACATTTTCACGCGGCAATCGTGTATGTCGACTGCTTCGATGCTGTAATTGATTCTACACCGGCGTTTTTGTATCAAAACTGGTAAAATCTGCGAAATTGCGTATTTTTGATGACCGGCCTTAGACGAATTCTTCTTGAACACATAATCATACGGGTGAAAACATGCTTCGCTCAGCCCTCGCTTGTCTTCTTATTGCCATCACAGGCCTAGTACTTTCTTCGTGTAAAACAACTCCTTCGGAAGTCACGCGCGTCGAGCCCAGTACGGTAACCGATAAAAGCGGCCGCTGGAACGATACGGACTCGCGCCAGGTATCTTCGGCAATGGTGACGCAAATTCTTGGCGAACCCTGGTTGAATAACTTTGTCCGTGAGACCAACCGCAAGCCGGTAGTTATCGTGGGAATTATCCGCAACAAGACGCACGAACATATCGAGGCGGAAACCTTCACGAAGGATGTTGAGCGGGCGATGATCAACGCGCAAACCGTTAAGCTGGTGCAGGCCGGCGAAAAACGCAATGAGATTCGTGCTGAACGCGCCGATCAGCAGGAATTTTCGTCTAAGTCCACCATGAAAAAATGGGGTCTGGAAATTGGCGCCGACTTTATGCTGCAGGGCTCCATCAATTCAATCGTTGACGCCAACAACAAAGAAAAAATCGTCTTCTACAAAGTCAACCTTGAGCTGACGAATATCGAAACCAACGAAATCGTTTGGATCGGCGACAAAGAGATCAAGAAGTCGATAAGAAAGTAATCGAGCGCCACAAGCTGTTTCTCCTTTAAGCGATCGGAACATTTGTTCCTTAAACTACCGGCGATAGCCGGATAAAGGAATGGACGTCGATTGACTCGCGCACTGTAAAGCGGAGTAGTAATTTGCAGCGATGTAGAGTTTTTGTCTTAAACGCGGTTCTCCCCCAGCGCATTGCCTGCCTGATTGTACTTGGCGCCCTCTGCCTTACGGCTTGTAGTACCTATTATCAGGACAATCTCAAACTGCAGCGCTATCTGGAACAAGGCGACCTGCAAACAGCACGGCAGTTCCTGGAAGAGAGCGATGACGCCCGATCGAAAAAAAACCGCCTGCTTTATTTGTTTAATCAGGGAAGCGTAGCGGCGCTCGGCGGCGACTACCAGCGCAGCAACCTCTTTTTCGAAGAAGCGCATACCTTAACCGAGACCTATCGGACCAGCCTGGGGCAGGATGTTCTCTCCTATCTTGTGAATCCCAAGGTACTGCCCTACCGAGCGGAAGACTTCGAAGCTGTAATGGTGCACTATTACATGGCGCTTAACTACCTGCAACTAGGCAGCTTTGAGAACGCTATCGTTGAGTGCAGACGTATTAACATTAAACTTAACGAGCTCAACGACCTCTACGAATACGACAACCGCTACAGCCGCGATGCCTTCGCGCTCACGCTGATGGGTCTCATTTACGATGCCTCCGGCGATGACAACAATGCATTTATCGCTTACCGCAATGCCGTTGAAGTTTATGAATCGGATTACCAGGAAAATTATGGCCTCGGCCCGCCGCGCCAATTGCAATATGACCTGATTCGCAGTGCATATCGGACGGGCTTTCATGAGGAAGTACGCAAGTATGAGCAGCAATTCGGACTAAAATATGTTCCCGAGCGCAAGGCCGGCGGCAAATTGATCTTTTTCTGGAACAACGGCTTTGGTCCGGTCAAGAGTGAATTTGCTGTTAACTTCACCAAGATTGACGGCGCCGGCGGATTGGTGACATTTGAGAGTGACTATCAAGGCGTTTCCTTCCCATTTCATGTTAAGCGCAACTCGGATGACAAAAATGCGCTTGAAAAACTCAGCGTTTTCCGAGTTGCTTTTCCCCGCTACCGCGAACGTCAGCGATTGTACGAGCATGCCGAGCTCAGAGTGAATGACGCGATAGTTCCGCTGGAGCTGGCACAGGACATCAACGCCATCGCTTTTAAGGCCCTGGAGGACCGGATGCTCCGCGAGTTCGGTACGGCGCTGCTGCGTGTTGCAATCAAAAAGGCTGCGGAGTATGGCATCAGAGAAGAAAATGAGACTGTCGGTGCAATTGTCGGCCTCGTCTCCGCTATCAGCGAACAGGCCGATACACGCAATTGGCAAATTCTGCCACATTCCATTTCTTACGCGCGGGTGGCGCTGCCGGCAGGCACACACTCCGTGAGCTTTACGGCGGTGTCAGGCAGCGGTCCCGTTCAGAACGAAGAATTCACCTTCAGCATTCGCGAAGGCGGCACCATCTTTCATTCCTTCCATTCGCTGGCAAGCAAGCCGGGACGACCCTGAAGCTCCGCCGCCAGGCGCCACACCGCAGCTTCTCGGCGTACGTCGTCCAACGAGAGCTACTCCGCCCGCTGGCGACGCGCCTGCACGAAGGAGCGGATCGCGGCAATCATAAACAGCAGACAGAGAACGAACGTTATTCCCATCGACACGTTAGCCATCGGGCGCTCTAATGCCGCTCCGCCTATCAACTGCAGCATACCCAAAAACCCTCTGGCCGTGGCAATGATGCTGACCAGCGCAAGGAATGCCGCGAGATGCATCGCCAACTTGCGACGATTGTCATTTCGGGCCATAAGACCCGCAAGAAGGAACAGGAGTCCTATCGCGGCGGGAATAAGGGCAGTAGCGCTGGCCATACCCGAAACGACATAACCGCCAACTCCCAGTATTGTCAACAGCAATCCAATGATTGTCGTCAATTGCGCCATAAGATTCACTCTCCGGAAAGTTCAGAGTAACTGATGCTCACATTCGCAGATGATTACGTTCCATCTCTGCTTACATTGTGGCAGGAGTCGTCTGTCAGTCAATTGCAGCGCAGCAGACCGCGGAACATTGTTTGCCGGTACTTTGCCGTAGCAAAAAAAAGAGGCTGTCTCAAAAGCGAGGCGGCCTCTTTTTTATATTGGAGATCAAATCCATGTTCATGAATCGGCGAATCGATATCTTCGGGCATGGCAACATCACGAGGAAAAGCAGTCTTCAAGGAGTATCAGGTGGATCAGGTCCTTCTGTTGCCACCGAACCTAGAAGAGTTGATCGATCCGGCGCA